>JAGBFX010000041.1 GCA_017936265.1 Bacteroidaceae bacterium
GCAACATCCCTCGGTCGTTTTATTCTTGCCGTTGTTGTCTTAACGCAGCAAATAAGGGAATGGGGTAACTCGCTATTCACGCAATAACAGCAACAGGATAATCCACCGCTCAAACATCCCCCATTCTTTATCCTTATTTGCTGCTAACAACAACTGTTGCTCACACAGTGCCGGTTTCTTTTGGAAATTACTCTTGCAATGAAAATTCGTTGGACATTGTCATTCTGGAGCGAAGAGTAACGGAGCGAAGAATCTCAAAATAGAGGTACTGTTCAGAGGAGTAAAAGATAAAGATTCTTTCCTTTTTAGATTGGCAAAATTATATGCGTAAATACAAAATCCCTCAGAATTTTACGTTGAGCCCAGAACTCTCCAGTTTTTGAAAACTCCTCCACCGCAAGCGGTCCCCCCAGGAGGGAGTTATTTGTAGGGGCGGGGTTAGCCCGCCCTTGAGTATATTATTTTAGACATAAGAACATAAGTACAAAAGGCAATGCACACGGGTTAAAGGATGCACCCCTTGCAGTTATGGCATAAAGCTTCCGCAAGTGAACCTTGCGATGCATAAAACATTAAGGCTATGGCCTTGAAAATACATTTTCAATTGCCCCATCCTTAATGTTTTATCTACATGGAAATCCTATTCCATGTGCCTATGCTCATAACCTAAGGGGCTTATGTCTTTCTGTCTAATTTATTTATCCCTTGTGGTGTTGCGTGTTTTTCTTTATGGCTATGCTGTAAAGGAGAATTTCGCGTTTATGTTAAAACGTTAATGCGTGAACAAACATCAGCGAAAAATTTGGTTAATATATATTAAAGAGGTAAATTTGCGAAGATTTTTAGAGCCCCACCCAGACCCTCCCCCGTAGGGAGGGATGGTGCGAAACCGTAGCACCGTTTGCGACGACTTTACAAAGGAGTGCCTTCAACCCCTCCCGTAGAGGGGAATTGAGAATGAATAGGGGGTGGAAAACGAGAATTCACAAAACAAAATAAAAACAAATTATTATGAAAAAATTTTTACTTTCAATTTTTGCTGTGCTCTTTGCATTCGCAGGAGCGCAGGCAGAGACACTGACATTAACTGCCGGTACTGATTTTACCACTACTAGTGGCGAATTCCTTGACGGAAGTTTGAAAATGACTACAGCCAAGAATTCTTCTAGTAGTAGTCCGGCATATAATGCTAATAGTAAAGAGTTGCGTCTTTATTATAACTCAGGAGGCAATGGCGGTTCTGTGACTTTTACGACAGATGGAACAATAAAAATTACCGGTGTTAAGGTTACTGCTTCTACTACTCCTACCGTAAAATACTCCGTTAATGGTGGTAACATGGTGTTTGCCGGTAGTTGGACTGGTGGAGCAATAACAATTTCTGGTATTGAAGCAACGGAAAGTATAGAAATCCAGAATGCAAATACAACCAATACCCAGCTTCGCATTACATCATTTGTAATTACATATGAGACAGTTGGTGTGCTCGTTTCAAAACCGGAGTTCACTCCTGAGGACGGAACTCGATTTGATGAGAGTCTTGAAGTTTCTATAGATGTCGAAGACGGTTTGAAAGCATTCTATTCTATAGATGGCGGCGTTAATTATCAGGAGGGAAACTCGGTAGTTATCACTGAGACAACAACTATCCTTGCTTATGCAGAGGATGGCGCCGGCAATAAGAGTGCCGAAGTTTCAGCTACATACACAAAAAATGTGCCGGGTCAGGTGATTGACGAACTTACGCGTGCTACTACAGGTATTACAGGTTCAACTTATACAGATTGGAACAACAAAACAGCGACATCTTCAGCTGTATATGCTGGTCAGTCAGCAGGTGGAAACGACGCAATCCAGTTGCGTTCAAATAACAGCAACTCTGGTATTGTGACAACTGCTTCAGGCGGTAAGGTAAAGAAGGTTGCTGTTGTGTGGCAGAGTAGTACAAGCGGTGGCCGCACATTGAATGTTTATGGCAAGAATACTGCGTATAGCGCAGCAACTGATTTGTATTCTACTTCAACACAGGGTACATTGCTTGGCACAATTGTTTGCGGCACATCAACAGAACTTGTAATTGAGGGCGATTATGAATACATTGGTGTGTGTTCTGCAAGCGGTGCTATGTACTTGACAAGCATCAGCATAACTTGGGATGAGAGTGCAGGTGTAACTCCGGTTGCTCCTAATGCTCCTGTTCTTCCTGCTTCAACAACATTTGAGGGTAGCATGTTGGTTGAGATTACAGGTATTGCAGCAGATGCTACTGTTTATTACACAACAGACGAGAGTGACCCTGCAACATCGGCTACTCGCGTAGAATATACCGAGCCATTTGAAATCACTGCTACAACAACAGTAAAGGCAGTTGCTGTAAACGAGGTAGGTGCAAGTGAAGTGGTAACTAAGATATATACACTGTTCGTTGTTGAAGAAACTGAGGGCTATTATATAAAGGTTGTTTCGGAACCAACAGACTGGAGCGGTAAGTATCTTATCGTTTATGAGGAAGGAACAGATGCATACGTGTTTAACGGTAAGGACGAGGCTAACGGTTATGTATCTGCTGTAACTGATGGTGATGTAATTAAGGCAAACAGTGAGATTGATGCTGTTGCTGTTACAATTGCTGCAATGGAAGGCGGTTACTCAGTAAAGACTGCGGGCGGTTACATATATGGTGCATCCGGTTCAAATAAACTTAACACTAATGCAAGTGAACCGCAATTAAATACTATTGAGTTCACTGCTGATGGTGTTAATATTGAGGCTGGAAGATATCTTCGATTTAATTCCGCTGTTGGTGATATGCGTTTCCGCTATTATAACTTGACATATGGTGAGTCTGTCCAGCTTTACAAATATGTAGAGGAACTTCCAACAAGTCACACCCTCACAGTATCAGAAGCCGGCTATGCTACATTGTTCCTTGGTTTCAATGCAAGAATTCCATCTGCAGTGGAAGCATATACAGTAACAACAGTAAACAACGGTTGGGTTTCTTTGACTCAGGTAACAGGTGTTCTCCCAGCAGAAACAGGTGTTATCATTAAGGCTTCTGCAGGAGAGTATAAGTTCTTCGATGAGGCAACAGCAACCGCAGACGTTACTGGCAACCTTTTGGAGGGTACTGCTGCTGCAACTGAGATTGATGTAGAGGCTTATGTTCTTGGCAACGTTGACGGTGTTGGCCTTTACAAGGCAAAGATGACTGACGGCAAGTGGCTTAACAACGCCAACAAGGCATACTTGCCTGCAAGCGTTGCAAATGGTGCTGCTTCTTACAGCTTCCGTTTCGGCGAGGGCACAACAGGCATCAACGAGATAACAGATAACAGAGTACAGAGTACAGTTATCTACGACCTTACAGGCCGCCGTGTTGAGAACATCAGCGCTCCCGGTATTTACATTGTAAACGGCAAAAAGGTACTTGTTAAGTAAAAAAGGAAGCCTCCCCCTAACCCCCTCCCGTAGAGGGGGGGAACTAATAACAAAAGATTGATAATTTTTAAATCAAGTCCTCCAAACTCTCCCCTATAGGGGGAGACGGAGGGGGCCACATAAATATGAAGAAGACATATGTATCTCCTCTGATGACAGAGGTAAATATCGAGGCAGCACAGATGCTTGCAGCTTCATTGAAGATTGGTGACAGTAATCAGACAGTAGATACCTCAGAAAACGGCGCTCAGCTCGGTGGCGGTCGCCGCGGTGAATGGGGAAATCTTTGGCAGTAAAAATTATGGAGAGCAAATTTGCTCTCCATAATTTTTATCTGCTAGATTTCCCCATCGCGAGTTTTGCAGCAATAGGTCGCGCGTAGCCCAAAAAGTGGAAAGTTGAAAGATGAAAGATGAAAGTTAATTGAGATTTTTCGCTTTGCTCAAAATGACAAGTTAGCGGTTGTTTTTTTGTTTTTCTTAGAACAATTCATTTATATTCAATGATAGAAAATCTTCAACATCAATGCCGCCGTCACCCACAATGAGGGATTCTTGGGGATTGAACATCTGCTTGAATTTCTCCAGGCCCGTTGTCCTTCTTTCGGCATTGCTCTTTACCTCAATTGCTACAATTGATCCTTTCTTCTGAAGAATGAAATCTACCTCGTCATTGCGTTCACGCCAGTAGTATATATTAAAACGATTGACAAAAGCACTGCTTACAAGATATGCTCCTATACCTGATTCATATATGTGCCCCCAACTTGTGCGGTCGAGGATGGCCTGCTCAAATGAGTGTTGGCAGTATGCAGTCTTGAGTGCGTTGTTGTATACCTGAAATTTAGGTATACTCGCTTTTCTCCTTGATAAGTCAATGCTGTATTTCTGCAATCCGCATAACAGCCCACTATCATTAAGCAGGTTTATGTAACCTGCCAGCGTAGATGTATTGCCTGCATCCTGCAGAGAGCCCAGCATCTTGTTCAATGATAGCAGGTTGCCTGAGTATGCGGCTCCAAGCTCAAATGTTTGTCTCAATAGTGCAGGTTTGCTGATTGGGGTATCCATCAATATGTCCTTATTGATAGTTGCATCTATTATGGCGGACTGGATGTATTGTCCAAAACGTTCGTCCTCTCCAATCAAAGTTGCTGCTCCCGGATAACCGCCGTAGAAGAGGTATTGTTCAACTGTAAAGCCAAAGCAATCTTTCATCTCGTTGTAGCTCCAGTGGCTCATGCGTATCTCTTCGAACCTGCCTGCCAATGATTCCGATAGGCCCTTTTCGAGTAACACCCTGCTGCTGCCAAGGAGTAAAACCTTTATGTTGCAGTCGTTGAATGTGTCATAGTCCCATTCCTTCTTTACCGCTTCGCTCCAATTGGCGATTTTTTGTATCTCGTCAATTACTAGTACAACGCTTTCCCAGCCTTTGTTCTTTTTCAGGCTACGTGTGGCTGCCCAACAATTGGAAATCCAAGCGCCGTTTGTTGCAGGGACATTGTCGGCAGTGAAGAACTGATAGGGCTGCGACAGTTCTTTAAGTACTTGCTTCACAACTGTTGACTTTCCAATCTGGCGCGCGCCAATTACAACTTGAATGAATTTCCTGTTCTCTTCAAGCCTGGTTTTAATCTTCTGGTATTCAGCTCTTTTGTACATGACTTTATATTTTACGCAGTGCGTTGAGTAATTTTACGCAGTGCAAATATATAAATTGTGATTTTATAAAACAAGAGTTATTCGAGATTTCTCCTATCGTCGAAATGACAAGTTCGCGGTTTTTTTGCGCAGTGATGGATTTTAACGGGAATCATTGATTCCCTGTATATCATAAGCCAGGGCTAATGCAATAGAAAAACTGTTTTCATTCCACAGCCTTGGCTTATGATATGCCACATGATGTTCATGTGTCGTTCCATCGCATTAGCGAGTGTTGTGTTGCTGTCTCCTTTGCACATTCCCTTATGTTCTTTTGTCTTGAAATCTTATTGATAGCGACAACGATTTTTATTTGCTTTTTTAAATAATGACATTAATTTTGCATTCTGTGAATAAGGGGTTTATACAACCCATTCCGTGAATTTTGTATATAAAACGCAGAAATAAAACATTATGAAAAAAAATACTTTTATTCTCGCACTTGTGATGTCAATGCTGTCATTCACAAATGCAAAGGCTGATAAATTGCAGATACGAGTTGCAGAGTCAACCATAGAGAATTATTCTAATTATTATACAAATAATGTTTATGACGGCCGTTACGCTACCAAGTTCTGGTCGAATGGTAATCCGCAGGCCGGTTATACATTTACTGTCTATTTAGGCAGTTCTGCGAATGTGGGTGATATAAAGCTCTATTTTGACAATGGTGACCTGCCGTCCGATGGCGCAGTTATCGAAGTTAATGAGAATAATAGTGGTAACTGGGTTCAGGTTGGCGAGTCTTTGAATGGTGTTCAGGCGAATGATGTCGTTACACGCAATGCCGGAGGTGTATATACAAAACAGATTAGGCTCAGGTTTACACAGGCTTCAGCGTACTGGTTCCGGTTGCTGGAGTTCGAGGTGTATGAGTATGAGGTTGCTATTCAGGAGCGTACAATTTCTGCTGTTGCAGGAGAGGGTGGCTCTGTAACAATCAACGGCGGCAGCGAGGCTGTCACAAGTACGGAGGAGATACAGCTTGTTGCGGCTCCCGATTATGGCTATAAGTTTGTCCGTTGGACAGTAGGCGGCGAAGAGGTCTCAACTTCTGCCGAATATACCGACAATACCGATGGCAACAAGGAGTATGTTGCCGTGTTCGAGAAATTCGCTTCTACCGACGAGTGGTATGCTGCTATTGAGAAACCTACATTTGCCGAAGGTGGTGGTACACACCTTATTGCAGGTGTAGAGTTTAATGGCGAGAACCTTCCTGGTTTTACTTATACCAAGGGAACCACATCCGCTTTCCAGAACGAAGCCTTTTCTGTTGTTCCCGGTGAGACATACTCTCTTTCTTTGACATACGAGTTGCACTGGGGCGACATTGCTCTTTACCAGATAGACCGTAACGGAACCGAAAAGAAATACGGTTACTATACTTGCCAGTGGGAGGCAAATGGTGACCCTTATGCTATCCTTGGCCGTAATGCCGAACTGATGTGCGATGAGTTCGGCGTTGAGGATTTTGCAGCACTTGAGCACACTAAATCGGGAGAGACAAACTACATTGAGTTGCCATATGAGATTACAGTGAGTGAAAACCACAAGCCCGGTGATCTCATCGTTGTACGTGCAATGATAGATAATGGTGACAATGGCGCTTATGGACAGGGTATAGAAGAGGGCGGATGCTTTGATATCCTCTTTGTCGTTGCTGAAAAGGAGCCCGTCGAGGATACAAGTGAATGGTCTACATTCTATCAGCCTTATCCTATAGTGCTTCCTGAAGGCGTAAATGCTTATATTGTAACAGCCGCAGCAAGTGATTATGTGACTTTGACACGATTTGAAGGAACAATTCCTGAAAATACAGCTGTGATTCTGAATAACGGGGAGCCTATGGGTGAAGCTGTTGATGTTGATTTCAGCACCAACTTGCTCAAGGGTACGACTGTAGATACTTATATTGATGAGGAGGCTTATGTCCTTTCAAAGGTTGACGGTGTTGTCGGTTTCTACAAGGCTGAAATGACAAATGGTACTTGGTTGAACAACGCTACCAAGGCATACTTGCCTGCAAGCGTTGCAAGTGGTGCAGCTTCTTACAGCTTCCGTTTCGGCGAGGGCACAACTGGCGTTGAGAAAGTAGAAATCAGAAATCTTCGACCTTACAGGCCGTCGCGTTGAGAACATCAGCGCTCCCGGTATTTACATCATCAACGGTGTAAAAACACTTGTAAAGTAATTTAGAACCCAACTCCCTCCGCAACGTAGTTGCTCGTCCCTCTTTCGAAAGAGGGACAGTAAAATTCCTCCTCTGTTTATAGAGGAGGGGGACCGCTTGCGGTGGAGGAGTTTTCAAAAACGGGAGAGTCCTGCAACGTGCTACCTTTTGCTGCTCGCACTGTCGATGTTGTAAACAACATTAAACATTACACACTACATAATACACATTTTTGGGTACCCCTCTGGCTTTGCAGCCACCTCCCCTACAGGGGAGGAATTTTAACATCGCTGCAAGCAAATTGCTCCTCTGTAGGGGAGCTCCGCGCAGCGGTGAGGGGTATGTGTCTGGAGTTGTTTTATCGGTCATCGGTTAGCAGCGGTAATTCCCTAAACCTCCGGCACTGTCTAAAACACAGCAAACAACCGTTCAGGCAGCGGAAACAGGATAAAAGCTGTTTGAGCGGTGGATGTCAGCGTTGTTGTTATCGCGTGGAAAGCGAGTTCTTTTATCCCCGATGGCTGAACGAAAAGTTGTTTGCGAAAAGCAACGGCCGGCCGAATGCTCGCCATAGCGGCATGAGCGAAAGGCGCTTGTGACGATTTTTTCCGAGTGCCGGGCGCTTTTTGTTACTTTTTCACGCGATGAAAAAGTAAAGAAAGAACGACAAAAGAAAAAATACAAGCCAACAAGTCAAGGGTAAGTGAATGGCTGAATATAAGAACTGTTGATTAGCAATACAAACCAAGGGCGAACACATCGGTTCGCACCTACGGAGCCTCTCCTGTAGAGAGGGAATCAAAATATGTGGAAGAGATCCCTCGGCGCTGCGCTTTGTCGGGATGACAAGTACGCAATATAGCCCAAGGCGGGCAGACCCCGCCCCTACAACCCGATGTTGTAAATAACGTTACACGCTACACAAAACCCTCCCTCTGTCTTTAACATCTCTTAATCCCTTGTAGATTAAAGATAATCTCTGCATAAACCACCGTTATTGCGCGGAATTTCGTATCTTCGCATAATTTTAGGAATAATCACTAATTTATATCTATGTTACTCTCTATTATCTGTTTTGTGGTCGGTATCGCCCTTGTTATCTTTGGCGCTGACTGGCTCACAAAAGGTGCTTCGGACCTTGCTCGCCATCTGAAGATGAGCGAACTGATGATTGGCCTTACAATTGTGGCAATCGGTACTTCGTTGCCCGAGCTTGTGATAAGTGTGAGCTCGGCTCTCAGCGGAAACTCCGGAATTTCTCTCGGAAATGTCCTCGGCAGCAACATCTTCAATGGTATGCTTATATTGGGTACTACTGCCCTTATCACTCCAATCGTGTTCAGCGGTAAGATGCTGTCGCGCGAGCTTCCGTTCAACCTGCTTGCATCGGTGGTGGTCCTGCTTGTCTCGGGCAGTATGCTCGTTGGCGGTGCTCCGGGCGAGTATATAACACGTTACAATGGTCTCATCCTGCTATGCTTCTGTGCAGTGTTCGTGCGTTATACATTCAGCCTTAGGGGTAACGAAGAAGACACTGCTGCGCAGCAGCCTATGTCCATGGGAAAGATTCTGCTGTTCATCGCCGGCGGCCTTGCCGGGCTCATCATTGGCGGAAAAATGTTTGTCAGCGGAGCGTCGGATATCGCGCGCGGCTTCGGTCTCTCCGAGGCGCTCATCGGTATCACGATTGTTTCGGTAGGCAGCTCGTTGCCCGAGCTGGCAGTGTCGGTAAATGCTGCACGCAAGGGTAATGTGGGCATTGCGCTGGGTAATGTGCTCGGCAGCAACATCCTGAACGTCTTCTTTATTCTTGGATGCAGCGCTACAATATCTCCGATATCGCTTGAAGGGTTCACTCCTGTCGATTACTATGTGCTGCTGGCATCATCGCTGTTCATATATCTTTTCTGTGCATTTTTCGGCAAGAACAAGATTACCCGTTGGGAAGGCGGTCTGCTCGTGGCGGGATATGTGGCATATGTCGTATACCTGATAATGGGTATATGATTTGCTTTTTTGGACAGGATTCCTTATATTTACAATTGAATTTGAAAAAGACTGCACGATGCCCGTAACGGTAAAAAGAGTAGAGAACAACAGACAACTGAAGCTGTTTGTCGATTTCCCGAATAAACTGTACAAGGAGTCGCCGTACTATGTGCCCGAGCTCTTTGATGATGCTGTGAATACACTCCGCAAGGACCGCAATGCGGCCTTCGAGTTCTGTGATGCCGATTATTTCCTTGCCTATCGCGACGGTGAGGTGGTGGGCCGCATCGCTGTAATAGAGAACAAGGCTTCCAACGAGAAGTGGGGGCAGAAGGCTGCACGCTTCGGCTGGGTCGACTTCATCGATGATGCCGAGGTGGTGGATGCTCTCTTCGCCGCTGCCGAGGGGTGGGCACGTGAGCACGGGCTCCATGAGATACAGGGCCCGTTGGGCTTTACCGACCTTGACCGCGAGGGTATGCTCATCGAGGGCTTCGACCGCCTGGGTACGATGTCCACGATGTATAACCATCCTTACTACCCGCAGCACATGGAGCGCATGGGGTATGTGAAGGATGTCGACTGGGTAGAGTTCCTGCTGAAGATTCCCGAGAAGAAATGGGAGAAGGCCGAGCGTGTGGCGGCTATTGTGGAGCGTAAGTTCGGCCTGAGGACGCTAAGATGCAAGTCACGTTCCGAGCTGGCGAAGCGCTACGGATATCAGCTGTTCTCTCTTGTCAACGAGTGCTATGCACCGCTGTACGGCTTCACACCATTGACCGACAAACAGATAGACCAGCTCATAAAGATGTATCTGCCTGTTGTTGACCTGCGTCTTATATCGCTGGTGGTTGACCAGGATGACAATCTTGTGGGAATGGGTGTGAGCATATATTCTCTCTCCGAGGCTCTGCGCAAGTGCAGGGGCAGGATGCTCCCCTTCGGGTGGTGGTATCTGCTGAAGGCACTCTTCGTGAAGCCTCCAAAGCGCCTCGACTTCCTGCTTGTGGCTGTCAAGCCCGAGTATCAGAGCAAGGGTGTCTTCGCGCTCATCTTCAACCAGATGCTTGACAACTTCATGGCGCTTGGCATTGTTGATGTGGAGAGTAACCCCGAGCTCGAGACAAACCATAAGATTCAGAGCCAGTGGAGCGAGTTCGAGAAGGAGCAGCATAAGCGCCGCCGCGCCTACAAGAAGGAGCTTTGAAAGCCATTGGCTTCGACAGCGCCGGCAGCAATATGTCCCCGGCAGCGTGGCAAAGTCACGCCCTGCGGGTTGCGGTAAGACGGCGTTGTCAAAGAACAAAGAGCAAAATTGAAAACGTATTATATAGATGACCGAAGAAAATAATTTGGAGTTCGATGCCAACGTGCCCGAGGCAGCGGCGTATACCGATGACTCGATACGTCACCTGAGCGATGTGGAACACATACGCTTGCGTCCCGGTATGTACATCGGTAAGCTCGGCGACGGCTCGCAGAGCGATGACGGTATATATGTACTGCTGAAGGAGGTTATCGATAACTGTATCGATGAGTTCAAGATGGGTTTCGGCAAACGCATCGAGGTGGATATTACCGAAAACCACTCTGTGGCAGTGCGTGACTACGGCCGAGGCATACCGCAGGGAATGATGATAAAGGCTGTGAGCAAGCTGAATACAGGTGCCAAGTACGATGATACCGTATTCAAGAAATCGGTTGGTCTTAACGGTGTCGGTCTCAAAGCCGTGAATGCGACAAGTACGCATTTCGAAGTACGCAGCTACCGCGACGGTGTCGTGCGCATAGCCAAGTTCGAGAAGGGTATCCTTGTCAGCGATGTTACGGAGAGTACCAACGATGAGAACGGTACATACATAGCCTTCACTCCCGACAATACGCTGTATCGCAATTTTGAGTTCCGCGATGCGTACATTGAGACTCTGTTGCGTAACTATACCTACCTGAATACGGGCCTCATAATAATGTTCAACGGCAAGCGCATCCTCTCGCGTAACGGTCTTGTCGACCTGCTCAGCGACCGCATGACTGCCGATGCGCTCTATCCGATAATACATCTCAAGGGTACCGACATAGAGATTGCCATTACCCATGCACAGCAGTACGGCGAGGAGTACTACTCCTTTGTCAACGGACAGCATACCTCGCAGGGCGGTACGCACCAGAGTGCCTTCAAGGAGCTTGTCGCGCTTACGATACATGACTTCTTCTCGGCGAAGAATTTCGAGTATTGTGACATCCGCAACGGTATTGTGGCTGCGGTGGCAATAAACATTCAGGAGCCGGTGTTCGAGAGCCAGACAAAGGTAAAGCTCGGCTCGACTACCGTTTCGCCCGACCCTGGCAGCATGAGCGTGAAGAAGTTCATCGGCGATTTCATCAAGGAGGAGCTTGACAACTATCTGCATAAGAATCCCGAGGTCAGTGATGTCATACTCTCGAAGATTATGGCATCGGAGAAGGACCGCAAGGAGCTGGCGGGCCTCACGAAGCAGGTGCGCGAGAAGGCGAAGAAGGTAAATATGCATAACCGCAAGCTGCGTGACTGCCGCATACATTACAACGACCCCAAGGGTGACCGCATGGACGAGAGCTGTATCTTCATTACCGAGGGAGACTCGGCGAGCGGTTCAATCACCAAGAGCCGCGATGCCAATACACAGGCTGTCTTCAGTCTGCGAGGCAAGCCTCTCAACTGCTTCGGACTGAGCAGGGCAGTGGTGTACCAGAACGAGGAGTTCAACCTGCTGCAGGCTGCGCTGAATATCGAGGATGGTCTTGAAGGATTGCGTTATAACAAGGTTATTGTCGCTACCGATGCCGATGTCGACGGCATGCACATCAGGCTGCTGATGATAACGTTCTTCCTGCAGTTCTTCCCCGAGCTCATCAAGAAAGGGCATGTGTATATCCTGCAGACACCGCTCTTCCGCGTGCGAAACAAGCGAAAGCTGCCACGCGGCAAGAAGGGCGCAGCGGAGCGTAAGGAACAGAAAGGCGATTTTGAGACAATATATTGCTACAACGATGAGGAACGCCTTGCAGCGATAGAGAAGCTGTCGCCAAACCCCGAGATTACGCGATTCAAGGGTCTTGGCGAGATTTCGCCCGATGAGTTCCGTAACTTCATCGGTCCTGACATGCGCCTTGAGCGTGTGGAGCTTCACAAGGATGACAAAGTAGAGGAACTGCTCGCATATTACATGGGCAAGAACACCATGGAACGACAGAACTTCATCATTGACAATCTGGTTGTCGAGGAAGACAAGACCGAAAGCGAATAAAGCGGAACTGTCGATTCATTCATTTTCATATAAATAGCTTCTGAATTCAATGACAATGACAACAGCGCTGTTTGCAGGGACTTTTGACCCTTACACTATCGGGCATCATGCTCTTGTGGAGCGTGCTCTAGCGCTCTTCGATACTATAGTCATAGCTGTGGGCAATAATATCGGGAAACACTGCCTCGCTACGGCCGAGGAGCGTGTGGCGGCAATTGAGAGACTCTACGAGGGGAACGGTCGCGTCCGGGTTGTGATGTACGATACCCTGACAATGGACCTTGCACGTGAGGTGGGCGCCACGGCGCTTCTGCGCGGTGTACGCACGGTAAAGGATTTTGAGTATGAACGCGAGCTGGCTGATGTGAACAGGCTCATGGGCGGCATTGAGACGGTTCTTCTTGTGAGTGAACCGGAGTATGCCCACATAAGCAGTTCTCTTGTACGCGAATTGTTGAAATATGGCAAGGATGTGTCAGCACTCCTGCCCGGAAAACGATAACTATTAAATAACTATGAAAAAGATAATATTTTTTGTTTTTGCTCTTGCTGCCGCATTGGGCACCAAGGCGCAGCAGATGCCCGAGCATCTTCTCAAACTGATGTATACGGGCAACATCATATCGAATTTCTATGTCGACTCTCCCGATAACGACAAGATTGCCGAAGAGGCAGTGAAGGCCATGCTCAAGGAGCTTGACCCGCATTCGACATACACCGACAAGAAGGAGACAAAGGCTCTGCTTGAGCAGATGCAGGGTAGTTTCAGCGGTATCGGCATACAGTACAATATGGTTTCAGATACGCTTTATGTCATCCAGACAACACCTAACGGACCGTCGGAGCGTGCAGGTATCCTTGCAGGCGACAAGGTGGTAGAGGTCAATGATACTGTGATTGCGGGTGTCAAGATGACAAGAACGGACATAATGTCGCGCTTGCGTGGCAAGAAAGGCTCGCAGGTAAAGGTCGGCATAGTGCGTCGTGGCATAAACCGTATGCTCGAGTTCAACCTGGTGCGTGATGACATATCGACCGAGACTGTCGATGCAGCATATATGATTGACAAGAAGAACGGCTATATACGCATAACCTCTTTCGGTGCCAAGACACACAATGAGTTTGTCGCCAAGCTCGACTCGCTCAAGGGGCTGGGCATGCGTAACCTCGTTCTTGACCTTCAGGGCAATGGCGGCGGCTTCCTGAATGCAGCCGTAGACATCGCCAACGAGTTCCTTGCCCGGGAGAGCCTTGTCGTGTATACCGAAGGCCGTACGACAGGCCGTCACGACTACATGGCGCAGGGTGGCGGACGCTTCCTTAAAGGTAATGTGGCTGTCCTTGTCGATGAGACATCGGCTTCGGCAGCCGAGATTCTCGCCGGTGCCATACAGGACTGGGACCGTGGTGTGGTGGTCGGACGCCGCAGCTTCGGAAAGGGTCTTGTGCAGCGTCCTTTCGAGCTTTTCGACGGTTCGATGATACGTCTTACCATAGCACGTTACTATACCCCGTCGGGCCGTTGCATACAGAAGCCTTACAGCGACTCCATAAAGTATGAGGATGACCTGATGCGACGTTATAACAGCGGCGAGATGAGCTCGGTAGACAGCATCCACTTTGCCGACTCGCTCAAGACCAAGACGCTGCGTCTCGGACGTACGGTCTATGGCGGCGGCGGTATCATGCCCGACTATTTCGTACCTATGGACACGACAAAGTACACTGCTTATCATCGCGCTCTCGCAGCCAAGGGCAGTATAATACAGGCTTCGCTGCGATATCTCGATGAGAACCGCGAAGAGCTTGTCAGCAAGTACAGAAGCATTGAGGAGTTCGATGAGAAGTTCGTTGTCGATGACAGATATATGACAATCCTGCGCGAGCAGGCCCTTAAGGATAGCGTCGAGTTGAAAGGCGGCGATGAGGAACTTGCCCGCACGTTGCCGGAGTTGAAGAAGCAGCTTAAGATGTATATTGCGCGCGACTTGTGGGATATGAGTGAATTCATAATGCTGTACAACAAGTACAGCGATTCGTTCCAGAAGGCGTATGAGCTTGTACGTTGCAAGAATATGGACAAAGTGTTGCTGAAGAAATAACAGAATGTGTACTATATGCAAATGCAGGGCGGTCATGACCGCCCTGCATTTGCATATAGTACATTGGCGATGTTCTTATTGATGTTTGTTGGATTGTTGATTTTTTTAGGAATATTCTCAAATATTTGTTATTTTTTTCTGTTTTCTATTATATTTGCTCAGGAAACATGAAACTGTTTGAATTTGTATTGCCATTTCTTTTAGAAATATAAAAAGCTTCTGAATTTAAACAGTGACTTATTACTAACCTATTAAACATTTGCGTATGAAAAAATTTACACTTTTTCTTTTGATGCTTGTTGCTTGTGCATCTATCTTAAATGCACAGACCGCAATTACTGCGCCAGGGGATGTAAAACCGGGCAAAATTTATTGGTTCGAAAGCGGTTGGTTGGTTGAGTATGGCTACTCAACGTTATATTACCCCTCTGCATCAGAGTCTGATGCTTATAAGGACAAAGTCTGGAGTAGTTATGTATGGCAGATTGCGAACGATGTCACAGATCCTAACCAGCAGTTTACCTTTGTAGAGTACGAAGGACAACTTTACATGTACAGCATAGGTGCACAGAAATTCCTTAGCTGGAATAATGACGGTGCACATCTTGTCGATATTCCAACAAGTTATGTATCAGTTTCAGTCGCTACATCGGGTATTTCTGCGAACTATCCTTGGACAATTGCCTTTGATGGTACAAAGTTGATTGCATGCTATCCTCAGAACGGCTACGAGTACAGCGGTTATCTATACTGCAGCGGTGCCAATACAGCCAATGAAATATATTCATGGCAGATTTATGAGGTTGGAGACTATGGGGATACAGAGACTCTGACCGAGACATTGGCTCAAAATATGGTAGTCGGCAAGCAACAAAAAGAGGAGGCACTTGTGAATTTGCAGGAGACTGCATATGATGCAAACGAATTCCTGTTCGATGTGGCCGGATACTCAAGTGAGGGCGGTGGTCAGATTACATTGCAAGCGGCTGACGAAGATGCAGGAAACTATATATGGTGTAACGAGCCGGAATTGAGTGAAGGTGACATCGCAAATCTTGTTGACGGGGAACCTGCTTCTTTCTTCCACTCTCGTTGGAATGGTACTGCAGAACCACAACATTGGCTACAGATAGACCTTGAGGTACCTATTAAGGATTTCTCTTTTGCATATCACACACGTGTTGACGGTGGTAATGACTTCCCGGATGTAATAGAAGTTTTAGGCAGCAATGATGGCAAGAACTTTGCTCCGGTAGCGAAATTTGATAGCAGGCTTCCTCAAATGCCAAATACAAGATGGGAATCGGGCACAATCGAGGCTGCTGAGGAGTACTCGCACCTTCGCTTTGTAGTGACTGCTGAGCACGTTTTCTTCCACATGGCGGAGTTTTATCTTTATGAGGCAGTCAAGATTACAGCCAACGAGGCATATTTGCCATACAAGGAACAGTTGCAGGAACTTGAGGCTTTGTACTATGAGGCAATGAAGATGCTCCAGGACGAGAATGCCCGGACTGCCGACATTGCTGAATTGACAGAGCGTATAGCAGCACTTCATACTCTAATAATAAACCTTGTGACAGATGCGGATGACCCGTTGACAATCGAGTATGTGAACGAGGTGAAGGAACTTCTTTCCTATGTGGGTGTAGGTTATCCGGCAGAGACCCCACGCGCAACGGTAAAGGCGCTTGTTGATGCTGCTGAGGCCAAACCTACAGCGCAGGCGCGTCTTGATTTGGAGAAAGCTGTTGAGGAGTATATTTCTACAGATGATATTACCTTGCCTGTTGACGGTGTAAGGTATTCGCTTACATTTGTCATTTATGGTGGCGGTGAAATGTTCCTCAAGTATCAGGATAATCTGCTTTCAATTGAAGCTTTGACAGATAAGGGTCTTTCTTATCCTGAAACAGCTGCATTCACATGCGAAGACAATAATGACGGTACATACTCATTCAGGACTGCTGACGGCAGATATCTGACAATACCCGGTGGTGGAACATCTGGTTCAGGAACAGAAAGCGGTGTGTCTGATTACAAAACAAACTTCACCATTGTGAAGATGTATCCTAATGGCAAGTGCGAGAGCAATGTGACATATGAAATGCTCTTTGGTCTTGTTGCTCTTTCTAATTCGGGTACATACATGGCTCCTAATAGCAATGGCACCACGTTCTATACAGGAACTCTTCCGCATTTCATGGGCAGTTGGACATCGGCTATGGTAATAGAAGAGTTTGACGGTGAAGGCGGAACCGGTATTGAGGACGTGAAGCCGGAGCATAGCAATGCTGATGGCATTTATGATTTACTGGGCCGCAAGGTTGAGAATCCTGTCAAGGGTATATATATTATCAACGGCAAGAAGGTACTTGTGAAATAAGTTGGCCAGTATACGGTATATTGACATGAAGGGGGTGACTAAAAAGTAAATTTCTGTGTTACGTTTGCCTTCAAAATCCTCATTTACGCTTAGTAAACTGCGGTTTTGAAGCCTGCACAAGCCTTGAACTTTGCTTTTTATTCACCCCCAACAAAAAGAGGATGACTTCGGTCACCCTCTTTTGTTATGTGTGGAATCTGCTATGCTTTCTTGCAGAGCAGCAGTACTCTGTTGTTGTTTGCTAACGTTGTGGCAAATATGTAATCATCGCCGCCGTCGGCGAGCTTCAGCTTCTTGCGCAGCAGCTGCACGCTCTCGGGGAAGTTGCGGACGGTGATGTTCGCCTGTCCGAGTGCCTGTATATCCTTTATTTCGCTCTTCGAGAATCCGCAGACTCTCTCGACTGTAAATATGCGTCCGGGGAACTGCTCAACCAGGTTGTCCGATGTGTACAGCTGACTGTTGGGGTGTAGTTTGCCCATGTTGTACTCTTCTGTAAGCATTGCATGGCATCCGCTCTTCTGTATCGCAGCATTCGGCTCGTAGAGGAACTTGCCGACATCGGTGCTGTATTTTGTCTCTTTCTCTCTCTCCTCGGATTCTTTGAAACTGAATGTGTCTATAGCATCTTTGCGTATATTTATGCACTTTGTAGTAACAAGGTCTCCGTTGCTTTCCCTGTCGAGGATTATAAGCAGTTCCTTGCATTCGTTGTTCACGGCTACAATGTGTACTTCGCTTACATGTGCCAGTTGTCGGCATGCGGCCTTTATGTCAAGCATTGGAGAGCACTTTACCATTATCTTATGTGCCTTATCCAGCAGCATCGGCTCAAGAGCCGTGACGTCGGGCTCGCAGTCGCTGAGCGCTACTACCTTGCGCCCTTCGCCGTCGCGGCGTGCAGGGTCTATGAATATCCACTCCTGTGCAGGCATGGCAGGGAGGCACTCTTCGCTGTTGCCGTTGAGAATCTCAATGTGGTCTAATTCCAGCAGTGCAAAATTCTCCTTTGCAATCCTGCATAGCAGGGGGTTGCGCTCGATGTATGTGACCCGTTTGAAACCGCGTGCCATGTAACTGCAGTCTATGCCGAACCCGCCTGTGAGGTCGGCAAGGCTCTCGCCCCTTGCTATTGATGCCTTGTAGAGTGCCGTGGCTTCGCTTGAGCACTGTTCCATGGAGATGCGGGGCGGATATATTATCCCTTCTGTGGCAGCCCACGCGGGCAGTTTCTCTCTTGCACTCTGCCAACCTTCAATCTGCGTCACAGCTTCGAGCATGTCGACGGTGGGGTAGCGCTTTGCCTGGAGGGCAAGCGCACGGGGGTCTTCGTTGCGGTGCTTCGCTATGAACTCTATTGTTTCCCGGCTGAGCATATGGGACTATTTAGTTCCTGTTCAGTATTATGAGGGCTGCAATGGTACCTGGAATCCATCCGCATAAGGTAAGCAGAAAGACAATCAGTACCGAGCCGCATCCTTTGTCGATGACGGCAAGCGGCGGGAAAAGTATCGCAAGCAGGGCTCTTATCAATGACATCTCTTATATGATTTTGGTATTTGGTGCAAACTTACGATTTTTTTTGTGATATATGAAACATTTTCTTTGTCCAGCCTTGCTTCCACACTGCTAAACCGTGTACAACAAAAAACGTCTGCCCCATGAGGAGCAGACGTTATATTCAGTCTTGAAACTCTTATTAGAGCTTTGGACCTGCTGCAACGAGAGCCTTACCTGCCTCATTGCCTGTGTACTTGGTGAAGTTCTTGATGAAGCGACCTGCCAAATCAACTGCCTTCTCCTCCCACTGAGTTGCGTCAGCATATGTGTCGCGTGGGTCAAGGATTGCGGGGTCAACACCTGGCAACGCTGTAGGAACAACGAAGTCGAAGTGTGGGATAACCTTTGTAGGAGCTGTATCGATTGAGCCATCGAGGATAGCGTCGATGATACCGCGTGTATCCTTGATAGAGATACGCTTGCCTGTACCGTTCCAACCTGTGTTAACGAGGTATGCCTTGGCACCGTTCTTCTCCATCTTCTTAACGAGCTCCTCGCCGTACTTTGTCGGGTGGAGGCTCAAGAATGCTGCACCGAAGCAAGCCGAGAATGTTGGAGTAGGCTCTGTGATACCACGCTCTGTACCTGCCAACTTAGCTGTAAAGCCGCTGAGGAAGTAGTACTGAGTCTGCTCCGGGTTCAGGATAGATACCGGAGGCAATACACCGAATGCGTCAGCTGAAAGGAAGATAACCTTCTTTGCAGGAGCAGCCATTGAACCTGGCTTGATGTTGTTGATGTGGTTGATTGGGTAAGAAACACGTGTGTTCTCTGTCACGCTCTTGTCAGCGAAGTCAATCTTGCCGTTTGCATCAACTGTAACGTTCTCAAGAAGAGCATCGCGCTTGATAGCGTTGAAGATGTCCGGCTCGCTCTCCTTGTCGAGGTTGATAACCTTTGCGTAGCAACCGCCCTCGAAGTTGAATACTGAGTCATCATCCCATCCGTGCTCGTCGTCACCGATAAGCATACGCTTTGGATCGGTAGAGAGAGTCGTCTTACCTGTACCTGACAAACCGAAGAAGATAGCTGTCTCGCCCTTCTCGTTTGTGTTTGCAGAGCAGTGCATTGAAGCGATGCCCTGGAGTGGCAGGTAGTAGTTCATCATTGAGAACATACCCTTCTTCATCTCACCACCGTACCATGTGTTGAGGATGATCTGCTCCTTAGATGTCAAGTTGAATACAACGGCTGTCTCAGAGTTCAAGCCGAGCTCCTTGTAGTTTGCAACTGCTGCCTTTGAAGCGTTGTAAACAACGAAGTCGGGCTCGCCGAATGCCTCAAGTTCCTCAGCTGTAGGACGGATGAACATATTTGTAACGAAGTGAGCCTGCCATGCAACCTCCATGATGAAACGTACCTTCAGACGTGTAGCAGGGTTAGCACCGCAGAATGCGTCAACAACGAAAAGTCTCTTGTTTGAAAGCTCCTTTGTAGCAATCTCCTTGAGAGCGTTCCATGCCTCGGTTGTAACAGGCTTGTTGTCGTTCTTGTACTCCTCAGATGTCCACCATACAGTGTTCTCTGATGTAGCGTCCTTAACGATGAACTTGTCCTTAGGTGAACGGCCAGTGTAAACACCTGTCATTACATTTACTGCGCCAAGCTCTGTAACCTGACCAACCTCAAAACCCTCAAGACCGGGCTTTGTCTCCTCTGCAAAGAGGACATCGTAAGAGGGGTTGTGAAGAACCTCTACAGCACCGGTAATACCATACTTGGTAAGATCTAATGTTGCCATAATTATTAAAAATAAGTTGTTGATTAATATTTTCTGTTTTTTATCATTTTTGAACAGCGGTCAAGCCCCTTTGCTGAAACTTGCCGAAGTTCTCCAAGTGCAAATATATACTATTTTATTTAATAACTCAAGTTAATTAAAGAAATTTTTCTTTAATTGCTGCAAAAAAGGCAATAATTGTCCCTTTTTTGTGATTATTTGCCTCCTTGGGTCGTTTCTTTATGATTGTCTGACGCGGATTTTGCTTGCTTGAAGAGATTGGAAATTGTTATGTCGCTTTCGTTTTAATTGCAATAATCTTTAAATTTTGACAAATTGTCTGTCGTCTCCTGTTTTGGGGAAATTCCTGATTTTACTCTCAATTATTCCTTAATATAATACAAAAATCGTTCATAATTCGTTATCTTCGCACCTGAAACAAAAACAACATGATATGAAAATCATTAACCTCTCCGAGAATAACTCGATCCTCAACAGCTTCATTGCTGAGATACGTGACGTGAATGTACAGAACGATTCCATGCGTTTCCGCCGCAACATAGAGCGGATAGGCGAGATTATGGCCTATGAGATAAGCAAGGAACTCTCCTATGAGAACGTTACAATACAGACACCCAACAGCGAGGCTGTGCAGAGTCTTCCGACCGACAACGTGGTGCTTGGAACAATACTGCGTGCAGGACTCCCGTTGCATACCGGTTTCCATAACTACTTCGACCGTGCCGGCAACGCATTCGTATCGGCATACCGCAAGTATACTTCCGAAAACGAATTCGATGTAATCGTCGAGTATCTGGCCTCTCCGAACCTTGACGGCAAGACTCTCATTCTTGTCGACCCTATGCTCGCGACCGGAATAAGCGCTGACCTCTCTTACCGTGCCCTGCTTACCAAGGGTACTCCTGCCAAGATGATTTTTGCATCTGTTATAGCAAGCCAGCAGGCCGTGGACTATGCGATATCGCACTTCCCCGAAGATACTATTCTCTACTGTGCAGCCATTGACCCTATCCTCAATGAACATGCTTACATTGTTCCGGGGTTGGGAGATGCGGGGGATTTGTGTTTTGGAGTAAAAGAGTGATTTGATTTCCTGCTGAAAAGGCATCTGCTGCGTAATGCTTGGAACTAAGGGGTTTTCATAGCAAAAGGGGCTTCCATACGGAAGCCCCTTTTGCTATGAAAACTGTTTATGCTATTTTGTGCTGTTGTTCTTTATGAACTCGATAATCTCGCTTATGTAACCGAATGCCATGCCTACGACTGTGTCGGCTGCGCCGTAGTATACTGCGACTTTGTCGCCGTCGTTGAGCGCTGCGCATGGGAATACCACGTTGGGCACGTCGCCGGTAAGCTCATATGGTGCTGCAGGGGCAAGCAGGTAGGGCTTTGTGCGGTAGAGTACCTTTGAGGGGTCGTTCTTGTCAAGCAGTGCGGCGCCCATAGAATAGCGGAAGCCGTTGCAGGTGGTAATGACACCATGGTAGAACAGCAGCCAGCCTTCATCGGTGAGAATGGGCACTGAGCCGGCTCCAATCTTGGTGCACTGCCATGCGCTCTCGGGGAACGGAGTGACTTTCATCACACAACGGTGTTCTCCCCAATATTTCATGTCGGGGCTGTAGCTGATGTATATGTCGCCGAACGGGGTGTGTCCGTTGTCGCTGGGGCGGCTGAGCATCGCGTACTTGCCGTCAATCTTCTGTGGGAACAGCACGCCGTTGCGGTTGAACGGCAGGAACGCATTCTCGCACTGGAAGAACTCTTTGAAATCGAATGTGTAGCCGATGCCGATGGTGGGGCCGTGATAGCCGTTACACCAGGTAATCCAGTAACGGTCCTCAATCCATGTGACACGCGGGTCGTACTTGTATTCCGACTCAATCATCTCTGTATTGCCGGCCTTGAACACGATAGGTTCATGCTCAATCTCCCAGTTGATACCATCCTTGCTGAAACCGGCGAATATGTTCATCTGTACGGACTTGTTGTCGCAACGGAACACTCCTGCGTATCCGTCCTTGAACGGAACGACGGCGCTGTTGAATATGCTGTTCGATGTGGGAATGGCATAACGGCCGATAACGGGGTTCTTTGAGTAACGCCACATGACGTCGGTACATCCTTCGGGACGCTCTTCCCAAGGCATTGTGATTTTCTCGCTCATAGTTTTATGTTTCTGTTAATACATTCTTTTGCGAAGATATACAAACAAAATAAAAAAATATCGGCAATTGCCGATATTTTTTTATTGGGAACTCATTAATTTTCCGGTGCCGCTTTTTTGCCCCGTTCTTCAAGCGTCTGCATCCACTCATACCAGTTGGGGACGTAAAGTGTGGCTATGACGGTGTTGAGCAGCATGCCGAATACCACTGCCGCACCAAGCGACAGACGCGCTCCGGCTCCCGCTCCTGCTGCGAAAAGCAGAGGCATCACGCCTATCACAAACGAGAGCGAGGTCATGAGAATGGGGCGCAGACGCACGTGCCCTGCCTCGGCGGCACTCAGACGTATATCCTTGCCCGCAGCGCGGTAATCGCGTGCGAACTCAACGATAAGAATGCCGTTCTTGGCACTGAGGGCAATGAGCAGGATTATTCCTATTTCGGTGTATATGCTCACGGGAATGTCTACCAGCCAGCATCCTGCAATGGCACCGAGCAGGGCAATGGGCACGCCCATTATGGCGGCTACGGGACTTGTCCAGCTCTCATATTGCGCGGCAAGGACAAGGAAGGCTACAAGCAGCGCAAGGCCGAATATTATTGCGGTGTTCTTGCCCGCCTTCTGCTCCTGATAGGCGACACCGGTCCACTCGTATCCGAACTCCTCGCCCAGCTGTGACCTGAACAGAGCCGCGACCTCATCCATTACCTGGCTCGAACTGTACCCCGGCGCCGCATTGCATGTGATTGTAGCGCTGTTGTACATGTTGTAGCGTACCAACTGGTCGCTGCCGAGAATCTCTTCGGTGGTGACAAAGCTGCTGAACGGTACCATCTCGCCCTTGTTGTTGGCGAGACTCAGCTGCATGATGCTGTCGATGACCTTCTGGCTCTGTTCGCCGGCAGCCATCTTTACCTGCCATATGCGCCCCAGCAGGACAAAGTCATTCACATATATCGCACCCATGTAGTAGCTGAGCGTTGAGAGCACGGCTCCTATGTCAAGCCCCATGGATGTTGCCTTGTCGCGGTCGATATTCAGGAAGTACTGCGGTACGTCGGCCTCGAACGAACTGTTTATCGTGGCTATTGCACTCTCTTTGCCTATGTTATCCGTGAGGGCGTCAAGGGCTTTCTGCATCTCGGTAAGACCCAATGCCTTGCGGTCCTCGAGCTGCATCTGCAGACCTCCCACGTTGCCTATGCCCGGTATTGCCGGCGGAACGAATGCAAAGCACTGTGCTTCGGGAATCCTAAGGTATGCCTCCTTGTTGAACCTGTCGACAATGGTGGCTGCCGCCTGGCTCTTCTCCTTGCGCAGGCTCCAGTCCTTGAGCACGACAAATACGCTGGCAGCGTTGCTCTGCTTGCCGCTGTTGAGTATGCTGAATCCGCTGATGGTTATGTAGGTCTTGACCTCGGGATACTGCGCAATGATGCCCTCAATCTCCCTCGATACCTGCTCGGTGCGCGAGAGCGAGGCTGCCGGAGGCAGCTGCACGCTTACGATGAAATAGCCGTCATCCTCATCGGGTATGAATGTGGTGGGCCAGCTTGTGAACATGTATATGGCAAGCACGACCATGATGCAGAAGCTTATGGCTGCAATCCATGCGCGGCGCAGCAGGAAACCGACACATTTGTCGAATCCACGTTGCAGTGCATCATATCCCTTGTTGAACCAACGGAAGAACCAACCTTGCTTTCTCCCTTTTGTGGGGCGCAGCAGCAGGGCGCTCAACGCGGGGGTCAGGGTAAGCGAGTTGAAGCCGCTGAGCAGGGTGGCTGTGGCAATGGTCAGCGCGAACTGTTTGTACAGTTCTCCCGATATGCCTCCTATCATAGTGGTGGGGATGAACACTGCAAGCATCACAAGGACCACGCCGATGATGGGGCTTGTAATCTCATCCATGGCCTTTTCAGTGGCCTCGCGCGGCGGCAACCCCTCTTCATCGATTATTCGTGTGGCATTCTCCACTACTACAATGGCGTCATCCACCACTATGGCTATGGCAAGGATGAGGCCGAAGAGTGTCAGGGTGTTTATAGAGAATCCCAACAGCTGCATCACGGCCAATGTACCTATTAACGATACGGGGATTGTGAGACATGGGATGAGTGTGGCTCTCCAGTTCTGCAAGAAGAGGAATATTACAAGTACAACGAGTATGGTTGTCTCGAGAAAGGTGTACAGCACCTCTTCTATCGAGCTGCGCACTACATCGGTGGTGTCAAGTGCAATCTGGTACTCTACACCGGGCGGGAACGCCTCGGCAAGCCCGGTCATCCTCTCCCTTACAGCCTTTGAGACAGCAAGCGAACTTGAACCAGGTGACTGGTATACTGCCAGTGCGGCTGTCGGCATTCCCTTAAGGCGCGATGATGATGAGTAGGTCTCGCTTCCGATTTCTATCTGTGCGATGTCGCTCAGGCGGAGCATCTCCACTCCGTCGTTGCGTATCACGATGTCGGCGAACTCTTCGGTGCTGTTAAGACGCCCCTGTACGTTCAGTGTGTACTGGAAAGCGTTGTCGGCTGTGGCGTCAAGCGTCTGTCCTACATATCCTGCCGAGACGGCAAGATTCTGCTTGCTTATGGCCTGGTATACCTCGGCGGGCGATATGCCACGTATGCGCATAGCCTCGGGGTCGAGCCACACTCGCATGGAGTAGTTGCCTGCACCCATGATGCTTACTCCACCCACGCCGGGGGTACGCGTCAGCTGGTCCACAATCTGCAGCTCGGCATAGTTGGACAGGTATAGCTGGTCGTGCTCCTTATCGCCTGTGAGGGTGATGAAAAGCACGATGTTGGTCGACTGTTTCTGCACTGTCACTCCTTGCTGCACGACCTCGCTCGGCAGGGAGTTCATGGCTATGTTCACCCTATTCTGTACAAGTACCGTCGCCATGTCGATGTCGGTGCCTACCTCGAAGGTCACGGTCAGCTGGTAAGTGCCCGATGATGAGGATGTCGAACTCATGTAGAGCATCCCGTCAACGCCGTTCACCTGTTGTTCAATAGGTATGCCTACCGTCTGCGCTATCGTCTCGGCATTCGCACCGGGGTATACCGCCGTTACCTGTACCGTCGGCGGGGTAATGGAGGGGTATTGGTCTATCGGCAGCACGAAGAGTGCGACGCCGCCTGCCACTAACAGTAATAGTGAGAGTACCGTTGCGAAGATAGGGCGCTCTATAAAGAATCTCGAGAATCTCATGGCTGTGCTGTTTTATTGTCCATAATGGGTGTGACGGGCATGCCGTTGCGTACCTTAAGCAGTGCCTTTGTGACGTAGCGTTCTTCGGGTCTCAGCCCGTCGGTGACAAGGCGCATGGTGTCATCTATGAGTGCTCCTGTCTCTATCCTGCGATACTCGACTCTGCTCGAGTCGTTTACCACATAGAGATACTTGCCCAACTGGTCGGTGCCTATGGACGCGTCATATACAAGGATTGCATCCTTTAACTCTTCGTAAGGCATTGTCACACTTATGTAGCTGCCGGGTTTGAGCATGCCGTCGCTGTTGTCAAGCTCGGCGCGTACCTGCAGCGTTCCTGTGCTCAGGTTCACTGACGGTGCGAGAAAATCAATCTTGGCGTTCCTGCGCATCAGCTTGCTGCCGCCGACGGTAAAGGAGATGTTGCTCTGGTCCATGCTCCCGGCACCTTTCAGTATCTTCCTGAGCCACTGGTTGTCGGTAATGTCGAAGAAGGCATACATTATGTCATCCTTGTAGAGCCTGCAAAGCTCGGCGGGGCTCATCTCGCCCGAGATGTATGCTCCGACGGGGTATTTGGATAGGCCAACTGCGCCATTCTCGGGTGCCTTGATGTAGCAGTAGCCGAGCTTGGTCTTCGCGCTCTTGTGGGCGGCGCGGGCGTTCTCAAGCGATGCCTCTCCGCTCTCGACACGGCTCTTGGCCTGCAACAGCTCAATCTGGCTTACAGCATCGCTGGTTATCGCTGCCTGCATGCGCTCGTAGTTGCTCTTTGCATATGCCAGCTCGGCCTCGGCAGTCTTCACGGCTGCTGCGGCCTGCTCTGCGGCATTCTGGTACAGTGTGGGCTCGATGACAAACAGCTGGTCGCCCTTCTTTACCCTTTCACCCTCTGTGAAACTGCGCTTCATTATCGTTCCGTTCACGCGTCCCATAATAGGTATTGTGGCGTCGGCGGCAAGGTAGCCCGGGTACTCGCGCGTCAGTGTCAGGTCCGTTACTGTAGGGCGTGCCACCTCCACAGGCAGCGCTGCTGTGGAGGCAGTGCCCTCTTTCTCTTTTTTGCACGCAGCCAGGGCTGCCAGTGCCATGATGAAGATAATCCTTTTCATATAGCTGATATGATTTTAGTTCATTAAGGAATCAGCGACGGCTTTTATCACCAGCCACCGCCAAGGGCCTCATATAATTTTATAAGGTATATGAGCGAACCGCCCTGGGCCTGGACAAGATAGTCCTGATAGGTAAGCAGGGTGCGCTGTGCATCAAGAACGCTCTGATACTCGATAAGACCCTGCTTGTACAGTTCCAAAGAGAGTGTCAGGGTCTCCCTGTTCTGGTTGACGGCTTCGCGCAGGGATACAATCTGCCCGACGGAACTCTTGTACTGCGACATCGCATCCTCGACCTCCTGCATGGCTGTGAGTATAGTGCCGTTGAACGATGCTATGCTCGCGTCAAGTGCCGCCTGCGCCTCGCGTGTCGCATTCACTCTCTCTCCACCGCTGAAGATGTTCCACTTGAGTGTGGGTGCAATCTCCCATGTGAGGCTCTTGGAGCGGAACAGCCGCTTCATCTCATCCGAGGCGAACCCTATCGAGCCGGTAAGCAGCAGCTGCGGGAACCAGTCGCGCTTTGTGGCACCGAGCAGGGCTGCATTTGCCTCTACCTGCTTCTCGGCCGCCCGTATGTCGGGGCGCCGCCTTACGAGCATAGCGGGTATGCCTACGCCGACAGGCTCGATGTAGTCGGGCAGGCTGCAGCACTCATTGAGCCATCCTTCAAGCTCTTGCGGGTATACCCCGAGCAGCACTGCCATGCTGTTGCGATAGCCCTCTATGGTCGCCTGCATAGCGGGAATCTGTGCCATGGTGCTGTAATAGACGCTGCGCGACTGCGCCACGTCGAGCTTGGATGCAAGGCCTGTGTCGTAGCGCGATGTCACAATCTTCATTATCTCGCGCTGCGAGTTTACATTCTCTCTCAGTACCTGCATGCGGGCGAGAGACTCCCTGAGCGAGAAATATGTTGTCGCCACGTTTGCGATAAGGGTCACCATGACGGCCCTGTACTCCTCTTCCGATGCCATGAAGAGCATCTTCTGTGCCTTGGAGCGCATGTATATGCTGCCGAAGATGTCGGCTTGCCACTGCATCGATACAGCTGTGCTGAACTGCCCCTCCCATGCTTGGGTGTACATTGTCTGTGCTATGTTGCCGCTTGTCTTGGCGCGTTGCCACCCAGCACTGAGGTCAAGCGTAGGCATCATGTTCCCTTGGGAGATGCGCCATGCGGCACGCGCTTTCCTTATGTTCTCCATTGCACCGAGTACCGAATGGTTGTTCATCGATGCTACGGTGATGAGTGAGTCAAGGACAGGGTCTTCGAAGTTCTGCCACCACTTGTCATCGGGTGGCAATGTCTGGTTGAAATACTCGCCGTCGTTCCACTCCCGGGGTAACGGCACGTCAAGATACTCCTCATTCTTCTGTGCCACTACACAGACACTCGCAAGGAGCAAAAAGAGTAAAGAATAAAGCCTTGTCATAGTGTGAACCTTTAGCAAGGTATAAACACATGTACAGGGCTTTTGGTTGAAATGGTTATTGTGGTTAAGGAGTCTCCTTGTTGATGTACGGAGCAATAAAAAAGCGAAACAGCTTCTGCTGCTTCGCTTATGTCTGATCTCTTTCAGGTGCTTAGGCCTTGATCTCCTTGATACGAGCCTTCTTACCTGTGAGGGCACGCAAGTAGTAAAGTTTAGCACGACGAACACGACCACGCTTGTTGACAGTGATGCTGTCGATTGCAGGTGAGTTCATAGGGAAGATACGCTCTACGCCTACAGTACCTGACATCTTACGTACTGTGAAACGCTTCTCGTTACCATGACCGCTGATGCGGATAACAACACCACGGTACATCTGGATACGCTCCTTTGTTCCCTCGATGATCTTGTAAGCTACTGTGATGGTATCACCTGTGCTGAAATCCAACTCACGCTTTACGTCAGTAGCAAATGCTTCTTTAGCAATTTTAATTAAATCCATTTCTTTGATTCGTTAAATTGTTCAATCATTCAAACGCAACATATCAAGTTACTCTTCCTTGACAGCGATTACGCCGAAAGCGCGGCAAAGATAGTTCTTTTTTCTTGTTTTGCAAAATCTTCTCAATTCTTTTTATTAATTTTGGCCCGTGAAATTTGCAAAATCTGTTTGAGAATGAGGAATTTATATTACATGCTGGCGTTGTTGCTGCTTTGGGGCTTCTCTTCGTGCACCAAAAGGAAGGAGCTTGTTGCTGTTGATGCCGGTAGCATAAAGGTCGAGGCCTCATCGCGCGAGAATGGCGCCGAGGCGGTACGCGCGATAGTCGAGCGCGGGCGTATGGCAGTAGACAGCATAAAGCGTCCGGTAATAGGCGAGGCGGCAATGCCGCTTGAGAAACATATTCCCGAGAGTCCGCTGATGAATTTTGCAGCCGATGCACTTCTTCTCATGGCAAGGGAGGTCACGGGCGAGAATGTCGATATCGCTATAACCAACAAGGGAGGTCTGCGCAGCAACATCTCAGCGGGAACAATCACTTTCGGCGATATATATAATGTGTTCCCCTTTGAGAATACTCTGGCTCTACTTACCCTCAAGGGCGAGCAGTTGATGCAGCTGTGTAACGAGATAGCATCGGTAGGCGGCGAGGCTATTGCCGGAATGCGCCTTGTGATTACCCCGCAGGGTGACCTTGTGAGCGTGACGGTTGCAGGTCAGCCTGTGGATATGGAGCGTGACTATCGCGTAGCCACGTCCGATTATCTCTCGCAGGGCAACGACAAGATGACTGCTTTGGCTTTGGGAACGGCGCGTGTGGTAAAAAATGATATCACAATCCGCGACCTTATGGTACGCTACATAAAGGCTCTTGCAGCCAAGGGCGAACCATTGAGCGCCGAATGTGACGGCCGTATAACGGTTAAAGAATGATGCACCATGAGAAAGATGTTTTTTATAATTGCACTCATATTGTGCTGTAGCGCAACTGCGCAGGAGAAGATTACGATACTGCATACCAACGATACCCACAGCTGTATCGAACCCGAGAAGAACGGTAATGCAGGTGTCGTGAACCGTGCACTGCTGATTGAGGAATTGCGCGACTCGCTCGGAAAAGAGAATGTCCTGCTTTTCGATTGCGGCGACTTTTCACAGGGCTCCCTTTATTATAATACTTTCAAGGGTACGGTGGAGATAGATCTGATGAATGCCATGGGCTACGATGCCTGTACCATCGGCAACCATGAGTTCGATTTCGGACTCGATAATTTGGCACGTCTGGTTGCGATGGCTGCATTCCCTGTTGTGTGTGCGAACTATGACTTCACAGGCACCGTGTGCGAGGGGCTTGTGAAGAAATATGCCGTAATCGAGCGTGGCGGCAAGCGCATAGGAGTATTCGGACTCTCTCCCGACCCGGTGGGGCTTGTGGCAAAGGAGTACTATGAGGGAATAGATTTCATATCTCCCGTTGAGGCCGCGAATGACGCTGTCGCTGCCCTTAAAAAGGAAAAATGTGATGTGATTGTCTGTCTCTCGCATCTTGGCTGGAGAATAGGCAATGAGTATAACGATGAGCGTCTTGCGTCGGAAACAGCAGGAATCGATATCATCCTCGGCGGGCACTCGCACGACTATTTCGAGCAGCCGCTCGTGTACAAGAACCGCGACGGCAAGGATGTTGTCATGCAGCAGATGGGCAAGAACGGCCGTTATCTCGGGCATGTCACACTGACATTTGAATAATAAACTGACATTTGAATAAGATGTTTAAACCATATAAATATAAAAATATCATAAACAATATGAAAACTATATTTACATTCATTCTTTCAGTTGCAGCAATGTTTGCAACGGCTCAGGAGTATAAAATCGCTTGCCTGGTCAAGCCTGAATTCAACGGCAAGACCGCGTATGTAATCAACAAGAACGCGGGTGACACCATAGCGGCGTGCGAGATTGTCGATAACGGTTTCGTTTATAACGGCGAGATATGCTGTCAGGCGGTAATAGACGTTGTAGTGAACCGTGCCAAAGGTATGGTGGCGACCGTGCTTGTGGAGAAGGGCAGCAATATTGTGGTCGACATGATAGAGCGTCCTGCCAGGATAAACGACAACGGCGGCATGAACGACAGGCTTGCCATCATGTATGCAACGGTAAAGGAGCGCAGTGCAGCCTTGAGTAACCTGGCCAAGAAACTGCATGAGGAGGGCAAGAGCGAAGAGGAGATTCTTGCGGCTACAACAGCCGAGACCGAAGCGCTCTACGATGTATACCGAAATACAATCACTGAGAACAGCGACAACATGCTTGGCGCGTATGTGCTCAACCTTGTTGCACGCCAGTTCTATTCATCGGCCGAGGAGCTCGATGCTGTAATGTCCAAGGTCAAGTTCTCGGGCGAGTTCCGCGCGTTGGAGAAGGTGCGTATGGCTCTTTACTATGGAGAGAAGACCAAGGTCGGTAACATGTTCCTCGATTTCGCTGGATTCTCTCTTGACGGCAAGCCTGTAAGATTGTCCGATTATGTAGGCAAGGGCAAGTATGTGCTTGTTGACTTCTGGGCTTCATGGTGCGGACCATGTAAGAAGGAAATGCCTAAGGTCATTGAGGCTGACGGCAAGTATACAGGCGACAAGTTCATGGTCATCGGTATCAACATCGGCGACAAGGAGGATAGCTTCAGGGCTGCTGTTCCCGAGCTTGGTATCACATACCCTCAGATATTCGTTCCCCGCAACAGTAAGGATGCCGATAATGCTGCATTATTGTATAACGTAGAGACAATTCCGCACATGATACTCTTCGCTCCTGACGGAACGATTGTAAAGCGCGGGATGCATGGTGCGGAGCTTGAGGAGCTGATATCCCGCTCTCTTAAATAATGTAAATAAATGCAACTGCTCGACAAATTATTGTATATTTGCGCAGTTTCCTATACGATTTTAATATTAAAACAAGGTATAATTTATGAGAATTTTGTCAATTTTTGTTCTGTCGGCTTTGGCTCTCACAGCAACTGCGCAGAACTACACAATTACCGGTAAGGCCGGTGCAAAGGCCGAAGGTATGCAGGTTGTCATTACAAATCAGGATACACAGGTTGTTTCACATGAGGAGCCAAGAGTAACAGATGGCGCATTCAAGGTTGAAGGTACAGTTGAGGACCAGACTCTTCTTGAGATTTATGTAGGTAACAAGCGTAACCGTGCATACGTGATTGTCGAGCCGGGCGCAAATGTTACTGTGGACTTCACACAGAAGCCGGTTGTTGTAACAGGTGGTCTTAACGACAAACTCGCGGCTGTTGAAAAAGAGGTTGATGAAAAGGGTAATGCCCTTAATGAAAAAATTCGCCAGTATCAGACAGAGGGTAAGTCACGAGAGGAGATTACAGCTATTGTAGAGCCTGAGATAGAGTCTATCTATGCTGTATATCGCAAGGCTATTGATGACAACAAGGATAATATGGTAGGTGCATATTTCTTGGGTGTGACAGCTTCCCAGTTCTTCCCTTCATTGGAGTCTCTTGAGGCTGTGATGGCCGAGGTGAAGTATGCCGAGAATATTGCAGCTTTGCGTCTCGAGCGTGACGGCTACCTCAAGGCTGCTGCTACCCAGGCCGGCAAGATGTTCGTTGATTTCACAGGTCTTACCGTCGACGGTCAGCCTTCAAAGCTCTCCGATTATGTAGGCAAGGGCAAGTATGTGCTTGTTGACTTCTGGGCTTCTTGGTGCGGTCCTTGCAAGGGCGAGATTCCTAACCTCATCGAGTTGCAGGAGAAGTTCGGTGGCGATAAATTCACTGTCCTCGGTGTGAACGTGTGGGATGAGGAGGATAAATTCAAGGCCGCTCTCACAGCGGAGGGTATCACATATCCGCAGATTTATATACCACGCGACAACAAGGACAATGCAACCGACCTTTACGGCATCAAGGGTATTCCACAGATTATCCTCTTTGCACCCGACGGTACCATCGTTCAGCGTGACCTCCGCGGCAATGCGATGAAGGCATTGGTTGAGGAGAAGATGAAATAAGTTTATTCATCACGCAGATACAAAGGAAAGGCAGGTTCATATTTGAAGTGAACCTGCCTTTCCTTTTCCTATTCTGTCCATAAAGATTCTTGTAATCCTGTACGTATCACCATGTGCTGACGTAACCCTCTTCTCTTTGGTATTTGGGACACTCTTGTGGGTCCCCGGATTACAATGCTACGCTATCAGTTCTGTGTAAATAAAATAACATGCAACTGCAACTGCAATGATAATTGCATGTTTTATGATTGCTCCTACTGTCTTGTTCATGGTCTTATGTTGTTTGCAAAAAAGGGGGCCACTTTTGAGTGCTCCCCTTTTTCTAATGCTTGTCTTTGACTGTTTATTAACCCTCGTGGATAGCCTCTGAAGGACAAACACTTGCACAAGAACCGCAGTCAATGCAGAGCTCTGGGTTGATTGAATACTTCTCACCCTCAGAAATTGCACCCTGAGGACACTCGTCGATACATGTACCGCAAGCAACGCAGTCATCTGAAATTACGTAAGCCATAGTTCTAAAATTTAAGTTTGTATTATCCGTTGGCGAAGATAGTGCTTTTTGTATATACGCGGTTCGTTATTCAGTCTTTTTAACATTATTTTACAATTGCTTGACTTTGCTTATTTTTTTTGGGATATTTGCAATATGAATGGGATTCCCGCGTTATATATCTTGATGAAAAAGAGTCTCTGTTACATATTCCTTATGTTGTTGCCGTTGTGTGCGGTGGCACAGGAGCGTAAGGTGCAGAACAAACCGTATATCGATTACAGGCGTCTGCACTATGGCTTTTTTGTGGGTGCCCATCTGCAGGATATGGAGTTTGTGAACAACGGCTTCGTTACGGAGAACGGCGAGTCGTGGTATGCCGATGTGGCGGAATATACCCCCGGATTCAGTGTGGGTGTGCTTGCCGACCTGCGTCTGAGCGAGCATTTTGCCTTGCGCGTGATGCCGACAATGCACTTCGGACAGAATACGGTGCAGTTCCGCGAGCAGAATAGCGGCGAGCTGTCACGGCAGTCGATGAAGACAACCTATATATCGTTGCCTGTTCATGTGAAGTTCGCTGCAGAGCGTTTCAATAACTATCGCCCTTATATCACGGCCGGTATCAGCCCCATGGTCAACCTTACGGTCAAGAAACAGAAACAGCTGCTGCTCAAGAAGTTCGACTTTATGGTCGAGGTTGGTATGGGATGCGACTTCTATCTGCCGTTCTTCAAACTCATTCCCGAAGTGAAGTTTGCCTTCAGCCTGCTCGATGTGCTTGAGAAGGAACGCAAGGACCTGCTCGACTCCAATCTCATGAAGTTTACCCAGTCGGTTGACAGCGTGACAAGCAAGATGATAATCATCTCTTTCTATTTTGAATGACAAAACTTGTTTTGTCATCGGCGAGTTTTGCAGTGAACGTCGCAGGCAGCAACGCTGAAAGTGTTGCCCTGCGGTGCACAATAAGCAAAACGAGCCAATGACTTTTTTTTGGTTGTCAATGAGTTTTGCAGTGAACGTCGCAGGCAGCAACGCTGAAAGTGTTGCCCTGCGGTGCACTAAAAGCAAAACGAGTCAATGACTTTTTTTTGGTTGTCAATGAGTTTTGCAGTGAACGTCGCAGGCAGCAACGCTGAAAGTGTTGCCCTGCGGTGCACAAAAAGTCAAACGAGTCAATGACTTTTTTCAGGTTGTCAATGAGTTTTGCAGTGAACGTCGCAGGCAGCAACGCTGAAAGTGTTGCCCTGCGGTGCACAAAAAGTCAAACGAGTCAATGACTTTTTTCAGGTTGTCAATGAGTTTTGCATTACCTTAATTTGTATATATGGAAAGAAACAAGAAACTTTTATATGTGCACGGCTTTGCCTCATCGGGCAGTTCGGGTACTGTCATGACCCTGCGCCGTTATCTGACAGGGTGGCGTGTCATCGCTCCGGATCTGCCTGTCGACCCGTTCGAGGCTCTGGAGATGCTTCGCGGTATGGTGGATGAGGAGCAACCTGATATTGTCGTAGGAACCTCCATGGGCGGTATGTATGCCCAACAGCTGTGGGGTGTGCCACGCATTGTGGTGAATCCCTCGTTCGAGATGTCGCGTTCATTGCTTTTCGGCAAGATGGGCCGCAACAAGTATATGTCGAAGCGCAAGGACGGCGCAACGGAATTCCGCATAGACAAAACTGTCGTGGAGCGTTTCAAGGAGATGGAGAAACATCAGTTCGATGGTGTCAATGATGATGAGAAGAGGCTTGTCGTCGGAATTTTCGGCGACAAGGATCCTGTCGTGCATTTCCAACCTCTCATGGCGCAACTTTACGGCGAGGAGCGTTGCCGTTGGTTCAATGGCGAGCACCGTCTGAACGATACGATTGTAAAGAAAGTACTCATCCCGCTCCTTGGTGAACTTGTCGGAGACAAGGAGGGTGTCTCTTGGTACTGATGTCAGTATGAGTCTCTGAACGGAGTGTTTAATCATGTTAACCGGCAGCTTTTTACTTGTAAAATAGCTGCTTTTTTCATATCTTCGCCTCCTCTTTTATTGATGAATTGAACACGATAATAACGATACTTGCCCTTTTTTCTCTAATCGGCCCCGAAAGGGTCGATTCTGTGGTATTGGAAGAGGTCAGTATTGTGGCATCGATAAAAATGCCCGACAGTGATGAGAAGGGTGCCTTTTCGGCAACGACGGTAAACCGTGCCGCGCTTGAGAACAGGCATTTGAACAGCATCAAGGAACTGACGGCTCTTGCCCCCAATTTCTATCAGCCCGATTACGGTTCACGCATGACATCTTCCATCTACGTGCGTGGTTTCGGCTCGCGCATTGACCAGCCTGTGGTGGGAATGAATATCGATGAGCGTCCTGTGATGAACAAGAATGGCTATGATTTCGATCTTTTCGATATTGACAGGGTGCAGATTGTGCGCGGTGCGCAGGGTGCGCTCTACGGTCGTAACAACTCGGGCGGTGCAATAAATGTCTACACGCTTTCGCCGCTGCATTTTCAGGGGAAAAGGCTCACTCTGGAATATGGCAACGAGAATCATCTGCGCCTGAAGGCTTCGCACTATGCGGCTCCTTCAAAGAGTTTCGGGTGGTCGTCGAGCGTGTTCTTCAGTCATAGTGACGGCTTCTTCATGAACCGTGAGCGTGGCGAGAAGTGTGACGGCGGCGAGAATATCGCAGTGCGCTTGCGAGGGCAGTGGCTCCCCTCCGACGGCTGGAGCATCGACAATACGTTTACTGCAGGGTATACCGATGAAGGCGGTTGGGCTTATAGACAATATTCCGCAGGTGCCCTTGCTCCTGTAGCCTACAACGACCCTTGCAGCTACCGTCGTTTTACAGTCGGCAACGGACTGGTGGTAAAGCGTTTCTTCGACGGGTTTACACTCTCATCGACAACCGGCTACCGGTATATGCGCGACAGGATGCGCATTGATAACGATTTTACTCCGCTTGACTATTTCTCCATGGGGCAGTACCAGAACGAGCACTCCGTCACACAGGAGTTTGTGGCCCGTTCAAAGGAGAAGAGCGCGTTCAGTTGGCAGACAGGCCTCTTCGGCTTCTACAAGCATAACAGAATGTCGGCGCCTGTAAGGTTCAAACGGTATGGTATAGACAATCTTATATTGAAGAATGCCAATGAGTACTATTATCATCTCTTGGGCCCTGACCGCGAACTCTCTTTCCGTGATGACAATTTTACAATAGAGGATGACTTCGTTATACCAGCATATGGTGCTGCTGCATATGTACAGTTGGGCTACAAGGTTGCGGGGTTTGAACTGTCGGCGGGTCTGCGTCTCGATTACGAAAGGTCGACAATGGATTACGACAGCCGTTCGCTCGTGCACTACAAGACCTACAGGAACAGCGATGACTATACTGCATTGCCTGTGGATTTTGTCGGTGACAACAGCACCGATGCTCTTGAACTGTTGCCTGCTCTCTCGCTCTCATACAGCAAGGAGTGGGGTATGGTCTATCTTTCGGCTCGTAAGGGATTTAAGGCGGGCGGTTTCAACACCCAACTCTTCTCCGATATACTGCAGAGCAAGCTGACAGGGATGCTCATCGGCAGCGGGCTGGATACCGATGCCTCATCAACGGTATACAAACCCGAGACTAACTGGACATATGAACTCGGTACGCATCTGTCGCCATTGAGCAGCGGTGCACTGAGGCTCTCGGCTACACTCTTCTACATCGATTGTCACAACCAGCAGCTGACAGTGTTCCCTAAGGGCCTGAGTACAGGCCGCATGATGTCCAATGCGGGCGAGTCGTTCAGCTGTGGCGTCGAGGCAAGTATGGCATACCGGGTTGGCGACTTTACCATTAATGCGGCCTATGGATATACCCATGCCGAGTTTAAAAAGTACAGGAGTGGCGATAATGATTACTCGGGGAAAATCCTGCCTTATGCCCCGCGCGAAACGGTGTCGGCAAATGTGGAGTACCGTATGCCTGTGTCGAAGGAGTTCGCGAATTTTCTTGTCCTGAATGTGGGCTGGACGGGAGTGGGGCGCATCTATTGGAATGAGGAGAATACCCTGTCACAGGCTTTCTATGGTCTGCTGTCTGCATCACTCACATGGGAGAAAGGTATATTCGGTGCATCGCTATGGGGAAAGAATCTCCTTGATGAGCAATATAACACATTCTATTTCCGTTCAATAGGAAATGATTTCTTCGCGCAGGGCAAGCCCTTGCAGTTTGGAGTGTCTTTACATATAAACCTTTAATATTGAATTGAATGAAAAAACTACTCTCATTATTGTCAATCTTTGCGCTTGTCGCTGTCAATATCTCATGTTCAGGAGATGATGATGCTCCTGAAAAGCCTGAGACCGGTGGTACAGTCTGCTATGGCAAGAGCTACAAAGGCGAGTTGCTGTCGGGTGACCTCGCGTCAGGGGATGAGTCGAAATACTTTGCAATGGAGACCGTGATTGATGTGAAGCTTGATTCCGTTCAGGATAGTCAGGACTCTTTCATGGATATCGTACTCAACGATGTCAGGTTTGCCGAAAAAATGCCTGTAGCGTTGGATATAACGCTCAAGGATATACCGTGTGTCATGAGTTTCGATGAGAACGGCTACACCGTCATTTCATTCAGCGCGACAGATGTCGCTCCGTATATCAACAGCGAGCCGCAACCGGTTCCTGCGTATATGTTCGCGACAATCCATGGTACAATCCAGGACAATGAGTTGCAGCTTTCTGCCAAAATGGCAAATGACCTAGCCGCTTATGTCGCTGGCATGGAGTTTGTGTTTAATGGAAGAGAGATTATTGAATAATATAAACAGGTAAGGCTATGATTAAGAGATTCTTTGCAGTTTTGGCGATGGCTGCATTGCTGTTGCCGGCACAGGCGCAATTGATTGCAAGTTGGGGTAGCATTGATGAACGTTATCCCGCAGACTTTGGGACTCCTGTCCGTAAGGGCGGTGTCAACAGTACAGCTGCGTGGCGTGGCGAGCGTGTGAACTTCCAGATGCTTGTGGCAAACCGTCAGGATACACCTGCGACTCCCGCGAATGACAAGGAGGTAAGCTACCGTTTCAGCGAACTCAAGAACGGGAAGAACATCATTCCTGCGACAAATGTCGTGGGCGGTTTCGTGCAGTATGTCATAACAGACAAGTTTACCGGTTGCGGCAAGCATGAGGTCGATGCCCATGGCGAGAATCTTGTTGCCGACCGCATAACCGATACCAATCCTACGCTTGTGCCCATGGGCGGCTATCGTGCCCTCTGGCTTACGGTTCAGGTGCCGCAGGATGCAAAGCCCGGTACATATAAAGGTTACGTGGAGCTTACATGTGACGGCAAGACAACAAAGCACAGTTATACCGTAAAGGTCCTTAACAGGACACTGCCAGCGCCGTCGGAGTGGAGATTCCACCTCGACCTGTGGCAGAACCCTTATGCGGTGGCACGTGTACATAACGTGGAACTGTGGAGCAAGGATCACTTTGACGTGCTTCGCCCTTATATGCTCAAACTCGCATCAGCGGGTCAGAAAGCAATTACCGCAACCCTCATAGACCGCCCATGGGACGGACAGACATATGACCCATTCGGCAGCATGGTGACATGGGTGAAGAGGGCTGACGGTACATGGTGGTACGACTTCACAATCTTCGACCGTTGGGTGGAGTTCATGATGGAGTGCGGCATCAATAAGGAGATAACATGCTTCTCAATGATTCCTTGGAAACTCTCTTTCCGTTACTATGACCAGGCGACACATTCGCACAAGTATATCAATTGTGCTCCGGGTGAAGAGGCCTATGCCGAGTTCTGGGGTGGAATGCTCAGCGCTTTTGCTGCTCATCTTAAGGAGAAAGGCTGGTTCGAGAAGACATTCATCTCAATGGATGAGCGCAGTCTCCAGCAGATGCAGGCTGCAATAAAGGTCATCAAGGAGTATGCACCCGGAATGAAAATATCAATGGCGGGCAACTATCATCCCGAGATTGAGGATGATATCTATGACTACTGCCTCGATATCTTCGCTTACGGCGCTTATACGCCGGAGCTCATCGCGAAACGCAGGGCGCAGGGCAAGGTCTCTACCTACTACACATGCTGCAGTGCAGAGTATCCTAACCTATTTACATTCAGCGCTCCTGCCGATGCCGAGTTCATCGCTCTTGAAGCTCTTGCCAAAGACCTTGACGGCTATCTGCGTTGGGCATACAACAGCTGGACAATCACTCCCGAAGAGGATTCACGTTTCACTGCCTGGCCGGCGGGCGATACATATGTAATCTATCCGTTCAGTCTCAGCTCAATACGTTGGGAGCGCCTTGTTCAGGGTATACAGCAGTTCGAGAAGTACAAGATTCTGCTTGCCGAGGCCGAGGCCAACGGTAACAGGTCGCGTGTGAAGGCTCTTGAGAAGCTGCTCAGGACAATTGACCTTAAAAAGATTTCAACCGACAGCGGGAAAATAGTAAACGGCTTCCGCAACGGCTTGAACAAGATGTAATTAAAAGAACAAAATGCGTAACAGGGTTATAGGTGTGTTGCTGTTGTTGCTTTGTACACTCTTTGCGGGTGCAAAGGTATACAGGGTGGAGGATGTGCCGATGGTGCATCTTCAGGACCGCACACGCTATGTGAGCAATCCCGACGGCATACTTTCGCCCTCATCGGTGGCAACTATCGACAGCCTCTTCTTCGCGCTTGAGGAGCAGACCGGCATTCAGGTGCTGGTGACTGTGCTCACCGGTATTGAGGGCGGCGATTGCTTTGATTTTGCCCATCGCTTGGGGCAGGTGAACGGCGTGGGGCAGGACGGTCGCGACAATGGTCTTGTTGTGTTGCTCTCAACCGAGGAACGTTGTGTGCAGTTCGCTACAGGATATGGTCTGGAAGGCGTGCTACCCGACGCCATGTGCAAGCGCATACAGCAGCGTTACATGGTAGAGCACTTTGCCGATGACGATTGGAACACAGGAATGGTGGAGGGCATGCGTGCGGTATGCGGCGTGCTTGACGGTTCCATGGAGAACCCGGCTGATGATGAAGAAGGTGATATGATTGCTGTTGTCATCTTTATTGCGCTCATTTTCGGCGGAATAGGCATTATTGCATTCGCCGTATGGTATGGCAGCCGTTGTCCCCGGTGTGGCAAGCATGACATTGCGAGAGTGGACTCGCGTGTTGTAGAGCGCCATGGCAGCATGTATGTACGTGAGACTACGTATAAATGTAACAAGTGCGGGCATGTGTTTGTACGCAAGGATAGTATAGGCAACTCCGGCGGCCGTGGTCCCCGTGGCGGAATGATAATAGGCGGCGGCTTCGGACGCGGAGGTGGCTTCGGAGGCGGAAGCTTTGGCGGTGGCGGCTTCGGTGGCGGCGGCGCGGGCAGCCGTTTCTGATAATAATAACGTATAACGAATCAATAAATAACATAAACATGAAAAAGTCAACAATCATTATTCTTGTAGTTGTGGCGGTTGTCGCTGTATGGGCAGTGACCGGTTATAACGGGCTTGTGAAGGCTGATGAGGCTGTGAGCAATGCATGGAGCAATGTCGAGAACCAGTATCAGCGTCGTGCCGACCTTATCCCTAACCTCGTGAATACAGTAAAGGGATATGCTTCGCATGAGAAGGAGACACTTGACGCTGTAATCTCCGCACGTACACGTGCTACACAAGTAACAGTAGATGCCGACAATCTGACTCCCGAGAAACTGCTGGAGTATCAGAAGGCTCAGGGCGAGGTCGGTGCAGCGCTTGGCCGTCTTCTTGCGATAACAGAGGCATATCCCGACCTCAAGGCCAACCAGAACTTTCTTGAGCTCCAGGCACAGCTCGAGGGTACCGAGAACCGTATAAGCGTGGAGCGACGTAACTTCAACGACGTAGCCAAGAGCTATAACACTTCAATCCGCACATTCCCGAAGAATCTGCTTGCCGGTATGTTCGGCTTTGAGAAACGTCCTTACTTCGAGGCTCAGGAGGGTGCAGAGCAGGCACCTGTCGTACAGTTCTGATAATCTGTACCGCTAAGGAGATTTTTATTACGCTCAAATCTACAAACAGATGTTTGTATTAAACTATAAATTAAAATGACTATGGAAATATCGTCAGCAATAAAATATGTAGGTGTTGATGACCTTGATATTGACCTCTTCGAGAGTCAGTATGTGGTACCCGAGGGAATGGCATATAACTCATATGTCATCCTTGATGAGAAGATTGCGATAATGGATACAGCTGACGCCCGCAAGGCTGTGGAGTGGTGGAGCAATGTTGAGCAGGTCCTCGGCGGTCGCACACCCGACTATCTTGTAGTGCAGCATCTTGAGCCCGACCACTCGGCGCTCATTGCCGAAGTCATGGACCGATACCCGGCCATAAAACTTGTGGCTACGGCGGCTGCTGTGAAGATGTTGCCGCAGTTCTTCTCTCATGTCGATTTTACCGAGCGTGTCATTGCTGTGAAGGAGGGTGATACCCTCTCGTTGGGCTGCCACACTTTGCAATTCTTTGTGGCGCCCATGGTGCACTGGCCCGAGGTGATGGTCTCTTATGAAGAGAGCGAAAAGGTGCTCTTCTCGGCCGACGCATTCGGCAAGTTCGGCGCGCTTTGCAATGAAGGTGCGTGGGAGTGCGAGGCACGCCGCTACTATATAAACATCTGCGGCAAGTATGGCAATCAGGTGCAGGCGCTCCTGAAGAAGGCGGCTACTCTTGATATAAAGACCATTTGTCCTTTGCATGGTCCGGTGCTTACGGAGAATCTGGGGCATTACATCGGCCTCTATGATACGTGGAGCAAGTATGAACCCGAGACAGAGGGTGTTCTTGTGGCTTATGCCTCAATCCATGGCGGAACGGCTGTGGCGGCTAACCGTTTGGCCGACATACTGCGCGCAAAGGGTGCTCCCAAGGTTGTCGTTACCGACCTGTCACGCTGTGATATGGCCGAAGCCGTTGAGGATGCGTTCCGTTACAGCCATATGGTTGTGTGCGCTGCTTCGTACGATGCCGATGTCTTCCCGCCAATGCACGATTTCCTGCATCATCTCAAGCTTAAGAACTACCAGAAACGCAAGGTAGCGATAGTGGAGAACGGCTCGTGGGCACCCACGGCCGGCCGTGTGATGCGTGCCATGCTCGAGGGTATGAAGAATATTGCAATTGTAGAACCTATGGTGACAATCCGTTCTCGAATGAAAGAGAACGATTTGCCCGTTATGGAACAGTTGGCATATGAGTTGTTGAGTAGCAGTTTGTAATGCTTTTTTAAGCTGACATAAAGATGAATGGTTCAGGTCTCGGCTTGAGCCATTTCTTTTTTTATATATAATTTTATAATTAATAATAAATAATTATCTTTGCAATGTAGCCATATTGTGTGGTTATGACATATTAAAACATAGCGCATTAACTTTACTATCTTACTGATGGGAGCATTTTGCTCCGGCAGGGCGTAGCCTTGTTAAACTTGGCGGTTAAATCAAATGGAAGAATAGTGGCAAAGTTGATGTCCGCGCTGTATGCAGCGTGGGCAACTAGCATAATATCTTCCGGGTACGCCAAAACCTCATTAGTGGATAATGCAATGTTGTCCACGTTTTTTATGTCTAGGTTTCTGCTTGAGGTGTATAATAAATATAACTAACTTTAAATTTAATTGTTTATGAAAAAGATTTATCTTATGCTCGTCTCTTTCCTGTGCATGGCATTCGCTGTACAGGCTCAGACAACGACCGTGACCGATCTTTCACAGTTGAGCAATGACAAGGTGTACGCAATCCGCAGTGCACGTGCCTTCCTGATGTACAGTTCTGCATCGGGCGTTTCCGGTCAGATCTGTTCAAGTACAGGTAAGGCCGTAGGTACTGTAACACAGGACCCCACTGACGTGAACCAGCAGTTCCGTATCGAGAACAATAACGGCAGCTACTATCTCTACAGTATGGGTGCCGAGAAGTATGTCGATGCAAACGGTAACTATTCCGCTACTGCAACTTCTGCAATGACCATTACCAATGTAGGCGGCAGCTATCCTTGGAAACTCCTTATCGGCGGCAACGGAATGAACTCTCAGGAACCGGGCCAGATGGATGCCGGTATAGTAGTCAACAGCTGGACAACAACAGACCCGGGTAACTGCTACATGATTGAAGAGGTTGTTACCGGTCCAAAGGATTATACGGTGGATATCCTCGGTACAGAGGATGCTACTGCAGGTGTTGTTTATGAGGGTACTGAGTACAAGGACGGCGGCACATTCTCTACAGAGGCTGTCGTGAAGAAGTCGCACTTCACTGCAAATGCGGTTGAGGGCAAGATTGCCGTTGTTACACTTGACGGTACAACAGTGTATGTAAGCTACTTCGATGAAACCACAAAGTTCTATACAATTCAGAACGGTAAGGGCGGTTACGTAAGTGTTAACCCTACATACATGAGCGGTGGTTCATTGACATTGGCCAACAAGAACGCTCCAATGGACAACCAGGGTATCTGGGCGTTCGTAAAGAGCGGCAGCGATTACAAGGTATACAACTACTCGACAGGTCTTGCCAAGGTTCTCGGTATGACCGGTAGCGAGGCAAGTGCACGTGCAAAGATGGTTGCTCCGGATAATACTACATATACAACAGAGTTTGACGGTACATTCAACTTCGGCAACGGTGAACCTTCGTACATCAAGTGGAAGGGTACATCAAGCCAGTACTGGAACGACCGCGACAGTTTCCTTGCTCTTTGGAACAGCACTGGTGCAATCGGTGACACAGGCAGCAAGTTCTTCCTTACAGAGGTTGACTGCACACAGTTCCCCGACGAGTATTTCTACGAAGTATCTGATATCGAGGGTATCGCTGCATTCTCTCCAAAGAACCCCAATACATTGTGGTACAGAACATCGGCAGAGGCATCAGGCGTAAGCAACCCATGGATGGAGTATGCATTGCCACTCGGTAACGGCGAGCTTGGCTGTATGGTATTCGGCGGCGTTCACAACGAGGAACTCCAGTTCAACGAGAAGACTCTTTGGAGCGGCCCTGCAAATACTGTAGGTGCAGGTGGCGGTAACCGTACATTCATGAACTTCGGTTCGCTTATCATCCAGAACAATGACAAGGCTATCTGGGACGGTGTTACCGATTATGTACGCTACCTCGACATTGAGGAGGGTATCGCAGGCGTCGAGTTCAAGAACGCTAACGGTACAAAGCAGGTACGCAAGTTCTTCAGTTCAGCTCCCGACCAGACTATCGTCGGTCACTACACTGTAGAGGGCGATGAGACCTTGAACCTCACATTCCGTCTCCAGCCTGGTACAGGCATCGGTGCAAGTGCTGTTACATATACCGACGGTATGGCTGAGTTTACCGGCGCAATGACTTCTGTAAACTATGCTGCACGTATGCACGTTGTTGCAAACGAGGGTGCTGTAATCACAAGCACAGCCAGCGGTATCACAGTAAGTGGTGCTACTGAGGTTACATTCTTCCTCAAGGGCGCTACAAACTTCAACGGCGATATGGAGGTTCTCAACAACTACTTCACAAGCGAGACTCCTGCTGACGTGAACGCTCGCGTTAAGGGCGAAATCGAGGCTGCTGCAGCAAAGGAATATGCTACACTCGAGGCTGACCATGTTGCCGACTTCACTGCAATTACAAAGCGCATGACATTCGACCTCGGTCTTGCAACTCCTACAGTTGATACAAAGACTTTGATCGACAACTACTTCCCGAACAACAGCGCTGCCAACAGCACAGCAAACGACCATCTGTTCCTTGAGCAGCTCTACTTCCACTATGGACGTTACCTCGCTATCAGCTCTAACCGCAAGCCTATTGCTGCTCCAAACAACCTCCAGGGTATCTGGAATGACAAGGGTGCCGATTCTCCATGGAACTCTGATATCCACACCAACATCAATATCCAGATGAACTACTGGCCAACAGAGATCACTAACCTCAGCGACCTCCACAAGCCATACGTGAACTTCATCATCCGTGGCGCACAGAGCGACGGTTGGAAGAAGGTCGGTCAGCAGTACAATGACGGTTATGGCTGGAGTGTATTGACAGAGTCTTCTCTCTACAACAGTATGAGTACATGGGGCAGCAACTATCTTGTTGCCAACGTATGGTACACAAGCCACCTCTGGACACACTACCGCTACACTCAGGACAAGGAGTTCCTGAAGAAGGCATTCCCTGTAATGTGGAGCTGTGCCGAGTTCTGGTTCCACCGCCTCATTGAGGACCGTAAGGTCAATGACGGTACATTCGTTGCTCCTAATGAGTTCAGTGCCGAGCAGCACGGAAACGAGAGCGAGGACGGTACTGCACACGCACAGCAGATGATAAGCTATCTGTTCCAGAACCTTACCGATGCTATCGAGATTCTCGGTGTAGAGAATACAGGTCTTTCACAGGCCGATGTTGAGAAACTTGCCCTCTATCTTGAGAAGACCGACAAGGGTCTCCACACCGAGGTTTACGACGGTGGTTGGGGTAATCCTTTCAACGGTGTGAAGAGTGGCGAGCTCCTGCTCCGCGAGTGGAAGTACTCTCCTTATAGCGTAGGTGAGAGAGGCCACCGTCATATTTCACACTTGATGGCTCTGTTCCCAATGGACCAGATTACTCCCGAGAGCGAGTACTTTGTTCCTGCTGTCAACGCTTTGAAGCACCGTGGCGATGCCGCTACAGGTTGGTCAATGGGTTGGAAGGTTAACCTTTGGGCACGTGCTCAGGACGGTGACCATGCCCACATCATAATCAAGAACGCCCTCAAGCACTCTACAACATACGGCACAGACCAGAGTCAGGGCGGTATCTACTACAACCTCTTCGATAGCCATGCTCCGTTCCAGATTGACGGTAACTTCGGCGTTTGCTCTGGTATGGCAGAAATGCTTCTGCAGAGTGCTCACGGTTATGTGAACATTCTTCCTGCACTCCCCGCAGTTTGGGAGAAGGGCGGTACCGTTACAGGTATGAAGGCAATGGGTAACTTCACCGTTGATTTCAACTGGACAGAGGGCAAGTGCCAGAAGGCTACTATCACAAGCAATGCAGGTGCTGAGCTCAAGGTACGTTGCACACGCGGTGCTATGGAGCTTGCCAAGGCTATGATAAAGGTCAATGGTGCCGAGGTTAAGGTTACTGTTGACGAGAACGGTATTGCAACAATTCCTTGTGTTAAGGACGATGTTGTTGAGATTGATTTTACAACAGAGACTGGTATCGATCATGTTGTTGCCGGTGACGCACATAACGGCAATGCGGCTGTATATGACCTCAATGGCCGTCGCGTGGACGAGGCTCTTACCGGCAGAATCTACATCCAGGACGGCAAGAAGTCATTCGTAAAGTAATTCTTATTTGACATTCCAATAAAAAATGCTCCCCTCGGGGAGCATTTTTTATTGGAATAATATATTCTTATTTCCTTTCGAGTTCCTGAAGTTCCTCCATCTTTTTGTTAGCGAGGAACTCATATACTCCACACAGGTGCTCGCGTACCTTGCCGTGACCGAACTCATATACCTTTGTCACAAGGCCGTCAAGGAAGTCGCGGTCGTGGCTCACGCACACGAGTGTGCCGTCAAAGTCCTGCAGCGCCTGCTTGAGGATATCCTTTGTCTTGAGGTCGAGGTGGTTGGTGGGCTCATCGAGGATTAGCAGGTTTACAGGCTCGAGCAGCAGTTTCATCAGTGCCAGACGTGTGCGCTCGCCTCCCGACAGGACCTTGACCTTCTTTGCGCTTGCCTCTCCGCCGAACATGAACGCACCCAGAAGGTCGCGTATCTTGTTGCGTATCTCGCCTTTGGCGACATCATCTATTGTCTGGAACACAGTCAGCTCCTCATCGAGCAGCGATGCCTGGTTCTGTGCAAAGTAGCCTATCTGCACGTTGTGTCCCAATTGCAGGCTGCCTTCGTGCTCAAGCTCCTTCATTATACACTTGACAAGCGTTGACTTGCCCTCACCGTTGCGCCCCACAAAAGCAACCTTGTCGCCGCGCTCAATGGTAAGAGTGGCTCCCGAGAATATCTGTTTGCCGTCGAAGGCCTTTCCTACGCCTTCCATAATCACGGGGTACTGTCCCGAGCGTGGCGACGGCGGGAACTTAAGACGCAGTGCCGATGTGTCCTCCTCATCGACCTCGATTATCTCCAGTTTCTCGAGCATCTTCACGCGGCTCTGTACCTGCAGTGTCTTTGAGTATGTGCCCTTGAAACGCTCGATGAAGTCCTTTGTCTCCTGAATCATCTTCTGCTGCTCTTCCCACTGCTTCATCTGCTGCTGACGGCGCTCGGCACGCAGTACCAGGTACTGCGAGTAGTTGACCTTGTAGTCGTATATGCGGCCCATGGTTACCTCAATGGTGCGGGTGGTGATGTTGTCCACGAACTTGCGGTCGTGGCTTATGACAACAACTGCCTTGCCGTTGTTTATGAGAAACTCCTCGAGCCAGCCGATGGACTCAATGTCAAGGTGGTTCGTAGGCTCATCGAGCAACAGTACGTCGGGGTTGCGCAGCAGCATCTTGGCAAGCTCTATTCTCATGCGCCATCCGCCACTGAACTCGCTTGTCTGGCGGTTGAAGTCGCTGCGCTCAAAGCCGAGTCCAAGGAGGGTCTTCTCGACATCCTCCTCGAAATGGGTCATGTCAATGGCATAGAACTTCTCACTCTTGGTAGCAACCTCTTCGATGAGCGCCATGTATTCATCGCTCTCGTAGTCGGTGCGTGTCGCAAGTTCGTTGTTCATGCGGTCGAGTTCGGCCTCCATCTCATACAGATGCGCGAAGGCCTGTGATGCCTCCTCGAAGACCGTGCGCCCGTCCTCGGTCATCAGGTGCTGCGGCAGGTAGGCGATGACGGTCTCCTTGGGCGCCGATACGGTGCCTCGTGTTGCGCCTCGTACACCTGCAAGAATCTTCAGAAGGGTGCTCTTGCCTGCACCGTTCTTGCCCATGAGTGCAATGCGGTCCTTGTCGTTAATCACAAACGAGACATCGCTGAATAGCGTTGTCCCTCCAAACTCAACTGTCAATCCGTCTACCGATACCATGTGTTAGATTTTGAATTATTAAAGCCTCTCTTAATAAAAGTTCTGCGAAGATAGACAAATTGAGGGGATTAAACCGCATTATTCCTTCAGATTGTTTGGCGGTTAGAATTTTTGCATTACTTTCGCGGCTGATGCGCAGGCATTCTCATGTGCTGCGCTGTCATTCCGATAAAAACCTTTTCTAAGATTCACTCCGGTGCCGTGGGGCAGGGGTGGATTGTTTTTTGTCTAACCGTCAAAAGGTTCTATTATGGAAAAGGTTTCCTATTTCGAGTGTATTGCCCGCTGCGATGCAGGCGGGAAGTTGCAAATGAGTGCCGGCATGACCGATGCCGTCATACGTGGCCGTCAGGATTATATCTATGAGCTTGACGGCGCGGCACGTTATCGCGAACAGCTCTCTTTGGGCGCTTTCTGCGAGGAACTCTGCCGTGACCGTGAGGCCATGGATGCCTATATGCTTGTCGTTGACAATGTTATGATTGACAAACACTTGCGGCTGGCTAATGGCGGGCGCCGACGTCTGTACATGCAGGCTGCCGAGGGGCTCATGCGTTTGTGCTGCAGCGCCGATGATGTTGTCTGGGAGATATGTACCCAGGTATGCGACCGCTGGCGCGATGAGTTCTGAGAGCAGTGCTGTGTGTGGTAGTCACACAGCCTGTTTATATATAGCAAAAGCGGCGCATGCGCCGCTTTTGCTATGTGTGGGTCTATTCCTCTGCCGGGGGAGCATCGGGTATCGTGTTCTCCTCTATGACTCTCAGCGCTTCTGCTTCATACTCCTCTGTAACAATTACATAGACATCGCCTATGTTGGGAGCATACTGCGAAATTACTGCCCCTACAGTCTCGTCCTGAATCATACATGGAACCGCATTGGCATCAAGCAGTCCCTTTACCAGCTGTGCCTGCCATACATTGCCTGCAAAGACCTGCACCAGCCTCTCTTCGTTAGCTCCGTTCATGATTACCTCCTTCTTTAGTTGATTAAACAATGTATATTGTCCCTTTGTTGGGGGTATAGACTCATGCTTCTGTGGCGAATTTACCTATTCGGGAAATAAAATCAAACAGTATGACAGGATTTTAATTATTAAAATTCCTTAAAAACACTGATGGTTCACTCATATTATATATCTTTGAACTAACCTCGGAAAACAGCAGAACCGCAGTTTTCAATACAAGAATATTTTTTAGAAATTTAAACAGCTTCTTAAAATTTTGATTATGATAGATGTAAAAGCATGCCTTAATGAGGCTGAAGAGATGATGCAGATGAGCATCATGCACCTTGAGGATGAGTATTCCCACATTCGTGCCGGTAAGGCAAATGTACACCTTCTTGACTGTGTGAGGGTAAGTTCATACGGTTCGGAGATGCCCTTGAACAATGTTGCCACAATAACGACCCCCGACCTGCGCACTATCGCAATCAAGCCTTGGGACAAGAATATGATTGCTCCCATCGAGAAGGCTATCATCGACTCTCCGGTAGGCATCATGCCTACAAACAACGGCGAGGTCATCATCATTGCCATTCCGCCATTGACAGGAGAGCGCCGTCAGGCACTCGTGAAGCAGTGTTCTCATGAGCTCGAGACAGCAAAAATCAGTATCCGCAACGCCCGTCGCGACGGCATCGATACAATGAAGAAGTCTGTAAAGGAGGGTACTCCCGAGGACGTTGCAAAGGATGGCGAGGAGAGTCTGCAGAAACTTCATGACAAGTATATCAAGAAGGCTGAGGAGATTTTTGCAGCCAAGGAGAAAGAAATCATGACCGTATAACTCCAGACAAAGAGTGCAGGGTACAGTAGTAAAGAGTTCGGGCAGTGTCTATGGCGTCCGCGCCATGGACGGTTCGCTCATTGAGTGCAGGGTAAAGGGCAACTTCCGTCTCAAGGGAATAAGGAGCACCAATCCGATTGCTGTGGGCGACCATGTGAAGTATGATGTGCGTGAGGATGGTACAGCATATATCGTGGAGATTCTTGAGCGCAAGAATTATATCGTGCGCAAGGCGTCGAACCTCTCGAAGCAGTCGCATATCCTTGCCGCCAACCTCGACCTCTGCTTCCTTATTGTGACCATAAGCCATCCTGCAACGGCAACAACCTTCATCGACCGGTTTCTTGCTGCTGCCGAGGCCTATCGTGTCCCGGTGGTGCTTGTGTTCAACAAGATTGATATCTACGACAGCTCAGAGCGCGAGGAGCTTGAGTATCTTACGGCGCTCTACAGCAGCATAGGCTACCGCTGCTTGCATACCAGTGCCACCGATAACGTTGGCATTGATGCGCTCAAGGAGATGATGCGTGGCAAAGTGTCGCTGCTTGCGGGTAACTCGGGTGTGGGCAAGTCAAGCCTCGTGAATGCCATTTCTCCCGAGATTGCAGCACGCGTGGGCGAGATATCAAGGACGCACGACACAGGCATGCACACTACCACATATACCGAGATGTTCGAGTTCATGCCGCAGAGCTTTATCGTTGACACTCCGGGTGTGAAGGGATTCGGTACCTATGACATGGAGGTGGAGGAAATCTCGCACTATTTCGTGGAGTTCTTTGAACTCTCCAAAGATTGCCGTTACGGAAACTGTACGCATACACACGAACCCGGCTGTGCTGTGCTCGAGGCGCTTGAGAACGGCCGTCTGGCACCGTCGCGCTACCAGTCCTATCTGAGCATGCTCGAGGATAAGGATGAGGGCAAATACAGGGCTTCAGAATAATGAAGATGAATAAAAAGTAACATGAACCCCGAAAGTTTTTTTATAACTTTCGGGGTTCATGTCATTCTCTTTGGGTAACCCTAAATATTTTTTACACTCAATACAGTGATTCGTACTGCTTGGCTATTCTCTTCCAGGTGTAGTTCTCAAGCGCAAGCTCCTTCATTATCGCGCCGTCAAGGTCTTCCCTTTCCATCAATTCCCGCAAGCTCTCGGCATTGGAAAAGTAGTATGCTCTGTGGAACGTTGTCTCACGGTTATAAACGACGTCAAATGCCAGTATGGGCTTCCCTGTGAACATAGCCTCCACGAGCGAGGGATTCGTGCCTCCCGCGCTATGTCCGTGGATATACATCCTGGCATTCCTGCGAAGGATATAAAGGGTTTCGATGTCGTAAATGCTGTCCAGGAGAACTATGTTCTTGTAATCCTTGCCGTACTGCTCCTTCAGCGTGCGGCTATATTCGCTGTGGTTCCAGTTACCTATGAATATCAGCTTTCTGTCGCTTTTGGCAAAGGCCTCCAGTGTGATGTGGCAGTTGTTCTCGGGCTCAATGCGACACACGCTTATGAAATATCCGTCCTTGCAGACTCCGTACTCCTCGAGAATCTTTTTCTCATGTTCGGGAGCAACGTCAATTATTGTGTGGTCTCCACCGTATGTTATGAGTGATGTTTCTATGTTGTACAGCTGCCTGGCATAGTCTTGTATGCCTTTGTTGTCGGTAATGACTTCATCGGCATAACGTACTGCAAGAGTCTCTGACATCTTCAGCAGCTTGCGTACCCAGTTCTTCCATTTTGCACGGCGGTGCTCAAGGCCGTCTATGTTCACTATGATTTTCCCGCTGCAGAAAAGCTTGAAGACAGGCATGAACAGGCAGCCCGATACACCGAGCACAACAACTGCGTCATACCCTCTCATGCATCGTACCATTGAGATGATGTCATAGGGGATGCTCTGTGCACCGTTGGCACGCAGAGGAACATACTTGAGCCTTGCGCCTTTGTACTCCTTGAGGTCGCTCTTCATGTCCTTGCTGCTGCAGAAAATAGTGTACTGAACAAAACCGGAGCTGTTCTCTCCGATAATGTTCTCTACAAGAGTCTCGAACCCGCCATAGTTGGCAGGAACTCCCTGTGTTCCAATGATAGCAACTTTTTTCATAGTCAGTCCGGAAACCGTTCAAAATTTCCTCTTTACATCATGCGCTGTTTATGTCTGGGCATATGTTCAAACAGCTTCTACGGGCAAACCTATTATCCGGTTTATTATAGTAAGCATGTTTTGCTCGTTGTATTCAGTTGAGCTTTCAAGTGCGTTGTTCGCCAAAGTTATGAATAAATTTTCATCCGTTAAAGCTTTCTTGATGCAAAACGCAATCTGCTCAATCTCTTTTGTATCAATTTTGTAACCGTTGACACCGTTTTCCACCATTTCTGCAATTCCGCCTACTGTCGGGACAATTACAGGCAGCCCGGCGCTCATGGCCTCCAGGGCTGTAAGGCCGAAGGTCTCAATTGCCCTTTCCTTATCTGTAAGATTCACTACCAATGATGCCCTGTTGTAGAACGGAACGACATCATCCTGCCTGGGGTGTATTGTCAGGTTGGCAGGAGGCTCTGTCCCGTTCCTCTTGAGATATGCCTCAATGTTGCAGCTATCCTCGTTGAGCACCAGCTCGAAGCTGAAGTCGGGCAGCATACGTGCGAGAGCGATGAACTCATCTGTTCCCTTGTACTCTTTCAGTGACCCCAGCATGAGTACACGCTTGTCGGCAAAGGCTCTCTTCGCATCGGGGATGAGCCTGTCGGTGAATTCCCGTGGCAGTGCGTTTGGGATGACGGTCACATGTTCTTTCCTTGCCAGAAAGGAGCTCTGGTATTTGGACACGCATATTATCTCATGTGCAAGGTGCTGCATGAACCATGCAAGAACACAGTAGAAACGGCTCTTGGCCTTGGCATTCTCGTGGTAGTGGTATATGACCCTTTTGCCGGTTAGTCGGCCTATGATGGCAGGCCCTATGGGGAGAATGGTGTTTATGTAGAATGTGACGTCACGCTTGAAGCAGTAGCTGAGTGCATATGCCGATATTACTATCTGTGCCCATGCGTAGCGCAGTACTCTTATTATGATGTTCCTTGCAAACCTGTAGTCGTATTGCCTCATCCTGATGCCGTCTGTGCCTTTCAGTTCATCGAGGACTCCGCCGCGCGATGTCATGAGGTCTATCTCACAACCGCCGTGCCCGGCAACTCCTTTCAGCACGCTTTTCAGTACTTTCGGGCTTCCGCTGTAGTCATTGAACAGATGAAAACAGGCTAATTTCATTGTGTGTTTGATTTATGTGTTTTGTTTTAAGGTTGCGCCACTCCATTGGAGCAGTTTTTGTTGTGTTTTTTAATTCTCCCTCTTGAAGAGGGAGTACCCGTAGGGGGAGGGAGTTCTTTGTTTCTTCAGTCCGGATTGGTACGATTAGGGAAGTAGTTTTTTTATTGCAGTATTTGTATACCCCCTCC
>JAGBFX010000042.1 GCA_017936265.1 Bacteroidaceae bacterium
AATGTATTGTTGTTTATTTCAGATAATTAAGATATAGGTCAAAATAGATTTAGTTTAGTCCATTGGCTATATACCCAAAACGGACTAAACTTATTTTCGCTTGGGCAGCACTCAAAAAAGATGCTGACGAAAAGAAAAAGACGCTCATTCTTCTTTTTTCGCCAGCGTTTATCTTAAAAATTCAAAAAAATACACCCAACCTTGATTTTTGGGTGTAAAAAAGGGTGCAAATCTCCTAACTACTTGATTTACACCCTTTACTGCGGAGAGGGAGGGATTCGAACCCCCGGTACCTCTCAGTACGTCGGTTTTCAAGACCGGTGCAATCGACCACTCTGCCACCTCTCCTAAGGTTTTTTGTTGTCAAGAAATGTGGTCCTTTCTTTTTTGACGTTGCAAAGGTATATCAAAAAAGTTAACTGTGCAAGAGAATGACGGAAAAAGTTGAAAATAATTTTATTTTTACTTCTTTTACTCTTTTCCCCTCTTCTGCCTTCAATGTCTAATGATGCTATGCGTGGCTTTTGGATGCTGATGGGGTAATTGTGGGTTCTCTACAGTTGTGGTTGCCGTAGTTCAGTCGGCTTTTGAATGGGAACTCTTTTCGTGTGATTGCCTTTTTTGTTAACTTTGCACTGGTCAAATACGGCTTTTTGGCTATGGCGGGGATTCTTCTGATACTTTTTGCCCTGTCGGCATGTGCAGGTTTCGTGCAGCGTGTGTCGGGGTTCGGATTCGGAATATTCATAATGATGTTCCTCCCGTATATTATGCCCTCCTATAATGAGGCAGTGGCTCTTTCGGGTATTCTGTCGGGGTGTACTGCTATGCTTATTGTGGTGCGCAACCGGCACTATATACAATGGCGGGCAATACCTGTGGTGCTGTTGTCAAATGTCGCGGTCTCCTATTTTGTAATAATGTATATGGGTGCGGTCGACGGCCTTGTCCTGCGGCGTTGTCTGGGAGTGGCTCTTATGCTTGTCTCGCTCTATTTCATTTTCTTTGAGGGTAGGGCAAGGATGCTTTTCAGTTCCCGTTGGTCGCAGGCGACAGTGGGTGCCTTGAGCGGTCTCATGGGCTCGATGTTCGCAATGCCGGGCCCTCCGGTGGTGCTTTACGGGGTAAGCGTTATAAAGGATAAGCGTGCGTATATGGCGACCATGCAGACTTTCTGGTTGCTGTTCAATGTGGCGTATCTTTACTTCAGGTCGGGGCGCGGCTATTACACTGCCGATACTCCTCTTTGTCTGTGTGCGGGAATTGCCGGTGTCTTTCTCGGAATATATGTCGGCGCAAAGGTCTTCGGTATGATAAATAAAGGTCTGTTAAAAAAAGTTATATATGTTTTTATGCTTTTAAGTGGCCTTGTGGCGCTTCTGAAGTGAGAATTTATTGTAATAATTCAAAAAATGAAATGAATTCAAAAAATATACTGCTTTTTATAATGTGGTATATTTCTTTTTTTATTATCTTCGCACACAGAAACGTGAGAGCGTTTTATTAGTGATTTGAAGTACATTCTAAATATAGGTAAAAAACTATGGAAAAGAAACTTGAATTTAAAGAGGGTTTGTGGTGTACTGAGATTAACGTAGGTAACTTTGTACACGAGAACATCACTCCATATGAGGGCGATGCTTCTTTCCTCGTAGGTCCCACTGAGAGAACTAAAGCAGTTTGGAACGTTTGCCTCAAGGCTCTCGAAGAGGAGCGCGCAAACAACGGTGTACGCTCTTTGGACAATGTGACTGTTTCTACAATCACATCACACAAGGCCGGCTATATTGACAAGGAGAACGAGCTTATCGTTGGTCTTCAGACCGATGAGCTCCTCAGACGTGCCATCAAGCCTTTCGGTGGCATCAAGGTTGTCGAGAAGGCTTGCCGCGAGAATGGTATCGAGGTTGATGAGAAGGTAAAGGATATCTTCTATCACTATCGCAAGACCCACAACGACGGTGTGTTCGATGCTTATACCGAGGAAATCCGTATGTACCGTTCTTTGGGCTTCCTGACCGGTCTGCCCGATAACTATGCACGTGGCCGTATAATCGGTGACTACCGTCGTCTTGCTCTCTATGGTATTGACCGCCTTATCGAGGCAAAGAAGGCCGACCTCAAGCGTCTTCTCAGCCCTATGACAGAGCATACAATCCGTCTGCGCGAGGAGGTATCTGAGCAGATTAAGGCTCTCAACGAGATTAAGGTAATGGGTGAGTACTATGGTCTTGACCTCTCTCGTCCTGCTACAAGCGCTCAGGAGGCAGTTCAGTGGACATACATGGCATATCTTGCTGCCGTTAAGGAGCAGGACGGTGCTGCAATGTCACTCGGTAACGTATCTTCATTCCTTGATGTATATATCCAGTATGACCTCGATCACGGCAACATTGACGAGACATTCGCACAGGAGCTCATCGACCAGTTCGTAATCAAGCTCCGCATGGTTCGCCACTTGCGTATGCAGTCTTACAATGACCTCTTTGCAGGTGACCCTACATGGGTGACAGAGGCTATCGGCGGTCGCTTCAACGACGGTCGTACAAAGGTTACAAAGACTTCATTCCGCTTCTTGCAGACTCTTTACAACCTCGGCCCCTCGCCAGAGCCTAACATGACTGTTCTGTGGAGTCCTGAACTTCCCGAGGGCTTCAAGGAGTACTGCGCAAAGGTATCTATCGATACTTCTTCAATCCAGTACGAGAACGATACATTGATGCGTGAGGTTCGCGAGTGCGATGACTACGGTATCGCATGCTGCGTATCTTATCAGGCTATCGGTCGTCAGATCCAGTTCTTCGGTGCACGTTGTAACTTCGCAAAGGCTCTCTTGCTTGCTATCAACGGCGGACGTTGCGAGAACACCGGTACTGTAGTAGTTAAGGATATCCCTGTTCTTGAGGGCGACGTTCTCGACTATGAGGAGGTACTCAAGAACTACAAGAAGGTGCTCATCGAGATTGCACGCGTTTACAACGACTCAATGAACATCATCCACTACATGCACGACAAGTACTACTATGAGAAGGCTCAGATGGCATTCATCGATACCGATCCTTCAATCAACCTTGCATATGGTGTTGCAGGTCTCTCTATCGCAATCGACTCTCTGTCGGCTATCAAGTACGGTAAGGTAACTGTTAAGCGCAACGAGCTCGGCCTCACAGAGTCTTTCGACATCGAGAATGAGTTCCCATGCTTCGGTAACGATGATGACCGCGTTGACCACCTCGGTATCGACTTGGTATACTTCTTCACAGAGGAACTCAAGAAGCACCCGGTATACAAGAACGCACAGCCTACATTGTCACTCCTTACCATTACTTCTAACGTGATGTACGGTAAGAAGACAGGTGCTACTCCTGACGGCCGTGCCAAGGGTGTCGCTTTCGCTCCAGGTGCTAACCCAATGCACGGACGCGACAAGAACGGTGCTGTAGCATCACTCAGCTCTGTTGCAAAGCTCCGCTACCGCGACTCACAGGACGGTATCAGTAACACATTCTCTATCATTCCAAAGTCTCTTGGTGTTGACAATGAGACACGTATCGAGAACCTCGTTACTCTGATGGACGGTTACTTCACAAAGGGTGCTCATCACCTGAACGTGAACGTACTGAACCGCGAGATGCTTATGGATGCTATGGAGCACCCCGAGAAGTATCCGCAGTTGACTATCCGTGTATCTGGTTACGCAGTTAACTTCATCAAGCTGAGCCGCGAGCATCAGTTGGAGGTTATCTCACGTTCTTTCCACGAGCGCATGTAATAATCGATATGCTTTGATAAAAATAGGCTGGCTCACAAGGTCGGCCTATTTTTAACCCATAAAGCTTTAAGATTGCGTGAATATAAGGTCTCTAATGACCCAAAAGCGCAAGGTCAATCGTTAAACGTTACACATTACACATTAAACATTAAACATTAAACACCCGCAGGGCGGGCCGACCCCGCCCTACAGTACCTATGTTGTAAACAACATTAAACGTTACACGTTACACATTCAACATTAAACATTCAACATTCAACGTTACACTTTTTCAATATGAAAATCAGAGTACATTCATACGAGTCTCTCGGTACTTTCGACGGTCCGGGGTTGCGTCTTGTGGTCTTTCTGCAGGGATGTAACTTCCGCTGCCTCTACTGTGCAAATCCCGATACTATCGACCCCAAGGGCGAGAGCAAGGAGACTGACATTGAGGATATCGTGCGTATGGCGATGAACGAGAAGCCTTTCTTCGGCAAGCGTGGCGGTGTTACCTTCAGCGGCGGTGAGCCTACATTCCAGGCAAAGGCGCTTGTTCCGCTGGTGAAGCGCCTGAAGGAGCAAGGCATCCATGTGTGCCTCGATACCAACGGCAGCATATGGAACAGCGATGTCGAGGAGCTGCTGTCGCTCGTTGATCTGGTGATGCTCGATATAAAGCAGTTTAACCCCGAGCGTCATACAATACTTACCGAGCGCCAGAACAAGCAGACTCTCGCAACGGCGAAGTGGCTGCAGGAGAATGGTCATCCGTTCTGGATACGCTACGTGCTCGTGCAGGGATACAGCGCGTTCGAAGAGGATATACGTGCGCTTGGAGAGCATTTCAGGGATTATGATATGATTAAGCGCGTCGAGGTGTTGCCTTATCACACTCTGGGTGCGCACAAGTATGAACCGCTGGGCATGGAGTATAAGCTCAAGGGTGTAAAGGAGAACACTCCCGAACAGCTTGATGAGGCAAGAAAACTGTTCGATGAGTATTTCGACTGTGTTTACGTCAACTGATGAAGACAATGAAGGAAATCATGGCTTCGGGACAGCTGTATGACGCAAACTATGACCCTGAACTGATTGAGCAGCGCTCAAAGTGCAAGGCTCTATGCCAGGAGTTCAACACTCTGCCCTATGATGCTGCTGACAGAAAGATGGAACTGCTCAGACGTATTGTGGGTTCTACTCCGCAGAATTTCGTTATCGAGCCCTCTTTCTGGTGCGATTATGGCTATAACATCGCGCTGGGCGAGAATTTCTATGCAAACCACAATCTCGTTATCCTTGATGCTGCACCTGTGACATTCGGCAAGAATGTGTTCGTGGCGCCCAACTGCTGCTTCACGACTGCGGGGCATCCGCTTGAGGTGGAACTGCGTAACAAAGGACTGGAGTATGCGCGTCCCATTACTGTAGGGGATAATGTCTGGATTGGCGCCGGTGTCACTGTGTTGCCCGGAGTTACAATAGGTGACAATGTTACCATCGGGGCCGGCAGCCTGGTAAACAGGGATATCCCGTCGGGATGTGTGGCGGTGGGGGTGCCGTGCAGGGTAATAAGACAAGAATCATAAAAGAAGAATGGAGTTGCAGCGTTGCTGCAGCTCCATTCTTCTTTTATAATGTTGTTACTTTATCTTTTTCCAATAAACGGTCTTGCCTATGCCCCAGATGTTGCCGTACACTTCAAGTGTCTTTGAGTCCTTGAACTCGATGTCTACATCGTATATCTTGCCGCTTGATGGGTCATAAATCTCGGCGTCGCCCCACTCGTTGTCATCGGCATCATACTTCAGGCCTTTGATGATTACGACCTTGTCAAGGTCTACGTTGCGCAGGTTCTTGTCCTTGTTCTTTACATCCTTGCGCTTGTTGCCGTTCTCGTCCAAGGCATTTGCTACCCAGAATACCTGGGCTGTGTATGTGCCGTCTGCAGCCTTTGATATCCTGATTTTGCTGTCGCCGGTCTTCTTTGCGTACAGGTACTCGCCGATGATGTTGTCTCCCTTTGAATTCATGTCCTGTGCGAATGATGCTACCGAAAAGAGCATAGCGCACATGAGTGTGAAGATAATCCTTTTCATTTTATACAAGTTTGTCCGTTAAATCTGTACAAAAATAGTACAATTAGAGCACATATCATTGTAATATGTGCTCTAATTTGATAAAAATTGCACATTTTTAAATATTTGTGCAGTTTTTGAAATGTGTTTGGTCGTTTTTACCCTCTTTCTTCGGGGATATATCTGTAACCAAGGGAATTGATGGTCGCGATGACTTTGTCGCTGTCAATCTCCTCTCCCTTGAGATATGCAACCCCTTCGGTAAGTTCGACGCGTACATCCTCTACACCATCGAGCTGCCTGAGGCTCTTCTCGACATTCTCCCTGCAGTGGTTGCACATCATGCCTTCTATCCTGAACATCTTCTCCTTGCTGCATGAACAGCCGTCGTCGTGGCGGCAGCTGCACCCTCCCTTTCTGCGGAACTTTAGGATGAAGGCAACTGCAAGCAGGGCGATGAAGATGATGCTTGATGCCGTCTGCCACCAGGGGGCACCCTCGGCGTGACAACACCCTCCGTTCTGCAGTGCTGCAGTTCCGGTGAACCAATCGGCAGGCAGGGCGTAGTCAATGAAAAGGCCGAATCCCATAGCTCCTGCTATTATGGTGATGAGGTATATGATGAGAGGCTTGCGTCCGAGGACCTTGTTTATGACAAGAATCGCTGCCATGTTGGTGGCGGGTCCGGCCATGAGCAACACAAGGGCGGCGCCGGGGGAAAGGCCTTTGAGCATCAGAGCGGCTGCAATGGGTATCGAGCCTGTCGCGCACAGGTACATGGGAGTGGCTAATGCGAGTATTATGAGCATACTCAGTATCGGGTAGCCGCTGAACTGTGAGAAAAATCCTTCGGGTACGGCGACTGTAATTATCGCCGCTATGATGAGTCCTATGACAATCCATTTGCCGATATCCTGCAGCATCTCTATGAAACCATAACGCAGAGTGCCTATGCACTTCTGCCAGAACCCTTTCTTCTTCTCATCGTGCTGCGGCGCGTTGCTTTCAGCCGCATCATCCTCGCACCAGCGGTTGACTGCCCATCCTCCTGCCAGTGCCGTAACAAGTGCCACAAGAGGACGTATCACGGCAAACGGTATGCCAAGCAGTGATGCGGTTGCCAGAATGGAGTCGACACCTGTTTGTGGCGTTGATATGAGGAACGACACCGTAGCGCCCTTTGACGCTCCCTCGCGGCGTATCGATGCTGCCGTGGGGATTACTCCGCATGAGCAGAGCGGCAGGGGGATGCCGAACATCGCAGCCCAGAATACGGAACGGAAATTGTTGCCTGAGAGCTTGTCGGCATATATCCTGCGGGGTACGAACTCATGAAGCACTCCTGCGATGAGAAAACCGAAAAGCAGGTATGGGGTCATCTCGTTGAGCAGGTCTATAAGGGGGTAGATATACTCTTTCATAATATAAAAATCTTTGCACTGTTAACAATGCAAAGATAATGATTTTATATTAATGCTCCTCTAATGCTTTGTTGCTAAAAACAGCTGCATTACTCCATACTTTTGTTACTTTCCACTATCTGCAGGTTCACCGATGCCTGCTCATCGCCCATGGATGCAGCCTTGGCAAAGGCTTTCTCGGCAGCGTGCCGGCGGTGTCGGCGGTAGTCGATTACTCCCTGCAGGTTGAGCGCCCTGGGGTCGTTGTTGTACTGCTTCAGCTCGGCAATGAGTCTGCGGTAGTCGGGATTGGGGTTGTTGACAAGCTCATCGACAATCCTGTTTAGCGCAACGGCCGTGCTGTCGGGCTGCTTTCTGTAGTACACTCCCGTGCAGCATGCCATACGCTGCTCGGGGAACATCCTCTCTGTCAGTTGACGGTAGAGTGTGCCGTTCCTGTATCTCTTGAGCGCGGCTTCTCTCTTACGCGGGTCCGGTTCTTTCTTCAGGGCTACTATAAGGCTGTCGGTGTTGCCGTTGTCGATGCTCCTTATATTGGAATAGACTACACTCCAGTTTGTGCCCCCTGCAGCAGTCTCGAAAATGGAGTCGGGCAGGTTGTGGTGCTTGCGTATGTGGTCGCGCATGGCTTTGGCGCGTGCCAGCCCGAGCTGCTCCCTGTTGCCGCCGTCGGCCGAGGTGTAGCCTGCTATCTGTACAGCCTCGATGCGTGTGCTGCTGTCGGCGAGTACGGCATCGATGATTCCCATGAGTTCCTCGATGTTCTTTGCATTGTCAAGATAGGTGGGGTCGAGCAGACTGCTGTTTGTGACGTAACGGACAACACTGGGTGTAACGGGCATTTCTCCTGCATTGTCCGGCGTCAGCGGGACATAGTTGCGTATGCTGTGGACATGCGGGTTGCTCATGGCAAGGTGGTCGGCCACACTTGCTGTCGGCTTTACTCTATGACAACTCATGGGAGGGCATTCGGGCATGCATATGGCCATAGTGTCGCATATGAACTCAACTTCGTTGCCGTTGTCATATTCGCTGTATGTCACGGCATACACCGTGTCGCTCATCGCATGCTCGGGTACACTCAGCGTGCAACGGTGGCTTCCCTCGCCGTGAAGTTCGGGACGGCTGCCATATCTCTTGACGTATCTTCTTGCATAGCGTTTGCCCTGAAGGTGGCGTGTGGCGGAGCTGATACACGTGTCGGGGGTACATACATGTGTCACGACAAGCATGCCGGCATCCTTGGGCATCCGTGGGGTGTCGTAGTCGAACGTAAAGTGCCAGCAGCTGTCGCTGTGCATGGCTTCATAATTCTCGGGGCTGAATTGGGCGCTGGCGGCTGTTGCTGCCAATAGCAATGTGCCGATAAAAAGATTGCGTTTCATAAAGGTTTCATTTGATGGTTATCTACCTTTATAAAACGCAATACGGGCGGTTTCTGTTCTTGCTGCTATTGCAGCTTGCCGATGATTTGCGGAACTTTCTCCAGTGCATCGACGGTCTCCGTCGGTCCGTACCCCGGTGTGACAGCTTCTTCGGCCCAACAGATTTTCTTAATCCAAATGGTACGGCAACCGAGTGATGACGCAGGGTATATGTCTTTGCTGTATGAGTCTCCAATGACAACAATCTCATCGGGATTGAATCCGAGGCTCTTGACACCAAGGGCAAAGAGTGCAGGGTCGGGCTTGCGCAGCCCTACAACGGATGACTCGACTATCTCCTTGAATATGCCGTCGAGCGCGAACTCCTTGAGTACGACTGGCATGTTGCCGTAGAAATTGGTCACAAGGACTATGGGGTAGCGCATTGCAAGTTCCTTGACAATGGCACGTGTGCGCTCAAGTGTCGCAAGCACTCTCCCGTAGCAGCGCTGTGCAACCTCTTCCTCTTTCTCTTTGCCGAAATCCTTGCCCGGCATGGCGTCGCGCAGATATTCGAACTGCAGTTTCATCTTCTTGCACAACAGGGTGCGGAACGTGTCGGTTGGCTCTATTATGGGGTTCTTGGCCAAGGAGCGCTCACCATGGACATAGGCATCGCGGTAGGTCTGCCTGTCGATGTCGACTCCTGCCGCCTGATATTCGCTCCAGATGAGTTCGCCCCAGTGGATGCCGTCGGTGTCTATGGTACCGCCATAGTCGAATATTATGCCTTTAATTGAACTCATATCCCTCCTCGATTTTCTGTGTGAGTCTCCGGCAAAGGCTCTCGTGCCTGTACCTCATATAAAGGAATGCTGCCATCAGCACTATAAGCTCGAACGCGAGATACATCCACAGCTCGCCGATGAGCATTGTGAAGCATAGCATTATGGCGCGTGAATTGAAGGTAATGAAGTTGGTGTACTTCATGAGCGGAAGGCTCCCCTTGCGGAACTCTTCGCGTAACCCGCGCGGGATGTCGGTCCCGTAGTGCCTGTATACGGTCTTGATGAACTTCTGGAACATGGGCGTCATGCGCTCCTGGTTTGTTACATACTGTACGTATGCGTTGAGGAATACTTTCCAGAAGAAGTTGCCTTTCCACGGGGTTTCATCGAACTCTTTCTTCTGTGCAATGGAGTTGTGGAACTCGTTGCCGTTCTTCTCGTCGGTAAAGTAGAGGTGTATGTTGCGGTAGTAGTCGGCAAGCTGACACTGCGAACCATGAATCCAGAACCCGCTGTACGATACCAATATCCATATAGCAACACCCCAGTTGTAGTCGGGCATGAACGGGATTGGCTCGAAGGTCTCCCTTGCCGCAATGGCAAAATAGATGCAGAAGAACCAGCAGTCACCGGCAAAGCCGTCGAGGATGCGTCCCCAACGGGTCTTCTGTCCAGTCATGCGTGCAAGCTGGCCGTCGGTACTGTCATAGAGGTTCGCCCACATGAGCAGCAGCACTCCGAGCATGTTCCAACGAAGTTCATCCTGCATGAAGCATATGCCTGCGCCTATGCCCAGGAAAATTGACAGTATGGTAACAACGTTCGGGTGTATGCCTCTGTTGCGGAAAAACAGAGCGCAACTGAACCCTAACGGGCGGTAGAACCACATGTCGAGGAACTCTTCTGTGTCGACTGACTTTATGGATGCAAGATAGAGTTCTTTATCTTCTTTTTTCATCTCTCTTCGGTTATTCTGTTAATGATGTGTTCTGCAATCTCTCTGGCGGCCTCATCACGTATGGCCGAGAAACTGGGAAAATCGTTCATGTCAATAATGTATATCGCCCCGTCCTCACATACTATGCAGTCGCCGCCGTATATCTCAAGACCTATGCTCTCTGCTGCGGAAAATACGGCACTCTTCATCTCGTCGAGACTGAAGGGATAGCGGTGCTGGGTGCCGTTTATCTTCTCAAGGCCGAACTTGCTCTTTTCGGGGTCGGGGTAGATGTGACGGAAGAATCCTTTCCCGACTCCATAGAATTTTACTATGTCTCCTGCTACATGCTCGCAATGGACAACTCCTGTGATTCCTCTGCCTACCATGTTATCAAACGCCTCTTTTGCCTCATCGGCGTTCCTTACAAAGCATACATCATCGCTGTGTATGCTCCAGCCGTCGGCGCGTTTGAGCCATGCGGGGTAGCGGAGACTCTCAAGTGGAGTGCGCTCGTCAATCAAACAGTAGGGGGGCTGCTTGATGCCGGCTACTTTCATCTTATGCATCATCTTCAGGCGCGAGCAGTTCTCTACAGCTGTAGGGCTGTTGATGACGGTAACTCCGCAACGCTCTGCCTCTTTGAGTATCTTCAGGACCTCGGGGCTGCGCGACATGTGGCACACGGCAACGCATCCGTCCGGCAGCTCGGCCTCGTTCGCCTCGATGACCTGCAAGCCTTTTGCACGCAGTTCATCGGCAACGCACCCGAGTATGGCTGCATCGTTCGCTGCCATGTTGGGCGAGTGGGATATGTCGCGTGCTATGGTTGCTATCTTCATCTCTCGGAAAGGAATTTCTCGGCCTTGGCTATGTCTTCGGCGTGGTCGATGTCGATGATTTTGCTGAAAGGGTATGCCTTGAGCTTCATTCCGCTCTCCACCAGACGGCGCTGGAAGTTGCGCATGCGCGAGACTCCTTCTCTCATGCAGTCGTCAAGAATGTCGAGCGCTTTTGGGGAGAGCCCGTATATGCCTCCCGAGATATAACGCGATGTCTCGCAAGGCTTGTCGCCGAAAGCTGTTATGTTCAGTTCTCCGTCGGTCTCTACGTAAAGCGGCTTCTCATCATCGATGTAATCGGTTACAGCCATTATGCCGTCAGCGTCCTTCTCAAAGGTTTTGATGTATGAGGCGAACTCATCCTCGTGAAAGAGTGTGTCCACTGTGGTAAGGCAGAACTTGTCGCCACGCAGGAGGTGGCTCAGCGCGTGCATGCTGTGCATTGAGCTGGGGGTGTTCCTCACGACAATATCAATGGGGAACTCCTTCTGCAGTTCTTTCAGGTGCGCGAGCGTCTGGGGCTGCTCCTCGTTGATGATGATGCTTATAGTGGTGGCGCCATTACGCATGAATATCCTTACAAGGCGCTCGATTATCGGAGTGCCTTGCAATTGAATCATCGGCTTGGGGGATTTAACGCCTTCACTTGCCAGGCGCGAGCCTTCTCCTGCTGCAATAATAGCGAATTTCATTGTTTGCGGGCGGTTACTCGTTGTCGGCCTGTTGCAGGTTCAGACGGTTGCTGTCATCGCGTTTCTCGAAGTACATCTTGCGCAACGGGTTGCGGCGTGCCTCGTTGTAGAACCTGCGGTTGCGCAGAATGTCGATTGCAGCGTATATAGCCTGACGGAACGAGTTCTCATCTGCTTCGCCCTTGCCTGCGATGTCATATGCGACGCCATGCGCTGGCGATGTGCGTATGATTGGCAACCCGGCGGTGAAGTTCACGCCGTCGTTCATGGCGAGTGCCTTCAACGGAGCAAGGCCCTGGTCGTGGTACATCGCAAGGATTGCATCGAACGATGAGTACTTGCCGCTGCCCATGAAACCGTCGGCCGCAAACGGACCGTAGCAGAAGATGCCGCTGTCGTTCATCTTGCGTATGGTGGGCGATATTATCTCGATCTCCTCGTTGCCGAGCAGGCCGTTGTCGCCCGAGTGGGGGTTCAGTGAGAGTACGGCAATCTTGGGGGCGTCGATGTTGAAATCCTCCTTCATGCTGTCGTTGAGCAGGGTTATCTTCTCCTCAAGAAGTTCGGGAGTGATGGCTGCGGGTATCTCCTTAAGTGCCATGTGCGATGTGGCTACAGCCACGCGCATGCCGCCGCTGCAGAGTATCATTAGTGACTTGGCACCCTCTCCGCAACGCTCCTGCAGATATTCGGTGTGTCCGGGGAAGTTGAACTCCTCGCTATGTATCGCGCTCTTGTTTATCGGGGCTGTGACAATGACGTCAATCTTGCCTGCCTGGCAGTCGGCAACGGCTTTCTCAAGTGCCTGGAACGCTGCGACACCGGCCTCGGGGGTGTTTGCTCCAAGCTCGATATGCACCTCATCGCTGTTGCAGTTTATAATGTTCAGCCTGCCGTTATGTGCTTCCTCGGCCCTTTCGATAGTGTTGTACTGTATGTCCATCTCCAATGCCTTGCGGTGGTAGGCCGCCACTTTGGGCGAACCGTACACGATTGGGGTGCAGATATCGAACATCTCGGTATTGCTGAATGCCTTGAATATGACCTCATATCCAACGCCGTTGATGTCGCCTTGTGTAATGCCGACACGTATTCTGTTCTTTTCGCTCATAAATGCTCTTGCTTTTTTATTTGGGATAACGTGAGGCGGGCATGCGTGAAGCCTCCTCTCACTCTGTTTTACTTCTTCTCTTCAATGACAAACTCCTGAAGGCGGTTACTGCCCTCTATCAGTTCATCGGCGGGGAGCCGGAACGTGAAGAGCGCTGCCTCGAGCTTGCGCATCATCGAGCCCTTCTTCCTGTTGGGGGCATAGAGGAATGCCTCTACTACAATGACCTTGTTGTTGACCTCATCGACTACGGCATGCGACACGAACGGGCCGCCCATGATGTCGTTCTCCATCTCCCAAAGTCCGCGTGCTACCTGTACGTAGCGGTCGCGGTATGAACCTTCGGTAATATCAACCGACCAGTCTACGGTCTTGATGTACTGGTCCATTCTGCCGGCACGGATGTTGTGCTTCATCATTGAGTCGCGCATCATGATGTAGTGCTCCTTCGAGAAATTGTCTACCGAGGTGTAGGGATAGCTGTACACCATGAAGCTCTGGATCTCGGCCTTGGGGTCGTTGAAATCGGACAGCCATACGAAATCCTTGCCCTTCATGTGCCCGTTCATGTAAATGGGAACCTTCAGCTCGCAACCGAACATCTCCTTGACAATGTCATAGGCTTTCTCGTTGTAGGCGCCCTCGAGCACGTTTATCTGTCGCTCCATCTCGACTCTTGTGAGGAAGTCCACTATTACCTGCTCGTTCTCGGAAACGAACTTCTCGAACTCCTGTATGCTCGGCGACTGTATGCCCATATATATCTGAGGCTTGGCAAACACGTCGCGGGTAAACTTGAATGAACTCTGTGTGTAACGGTTCTCGTTGATGTCAACGAAGATTATGTTGCGGAAAGCCTTTGTAGAGCCTCTGAAATGGCTCTCTGTGACTCTTGATATCCTGAATGAACGCTCCGACTGTGGCAAGCCGGGAATGTCTATGTCGAGTGCATAGAGCAACGCTCTGCCTGCGGGTGACTCCCAGATGTCATCATCGCACACGACCAATACTTCGTACGGGTTTCCGATAGAACGCTTTGATACGTTATGGCAACCTGTGAGGGCGATGAGTATAAGTGCTAACAGAAAAATCTTTTTCATCGTATCTCAATTTATTTGTTGTTACTCTGTTTAAGTGTCGAGAGCATGCCGCATGCAGCAAAGATATCCTCGCCACGCGATGCCCTGATTGTCGTGAAAAGGCCGTTCTTGGTAAGGAAATCCCTCAACTGTGTCATTCCTTCCTCGTTGACTCCCTCAAGGGGAACACCCGGGATGGCATGGTAGCGGATGAGGTTTATGCGGCAGTCGATGCCCTCGAGCAGCTTGAGCAGCTTGCGGGCATGTGACAGCGTCTCGTTTATGTTCTTGAAGACAATGTACTCGAATGTGAGCCTGCGCTGGTGGCTGAAATCGTACTCCCTGAGTGTGTCGAGAACTTCAATGATGGGGAATCCCTTCTCGGCGGGCATTATCTCAAGACGCTTTTCGGGAACGGGGTGGTGCAGGCTTACTGCTATGTGGAAGTCACCGGCGTCGAGCAGACGCTTCAGTCCTTTGCGTACTCCGACCGTGGAAACGGTAATGCGGTGCGGGCTCCAGCCGAGTCCATACGGGCTTGTCAGAATCTCGATAGCGGGCAGAAGATTGTCCAGGTTGTCGCATGGCTCGCCCATGCCCATGAACACGATGTTTGTCAGCTTGTCGAACTCGGGCAACGCGAATATCTGGTTCACAATCTCGTTGGTGCTGAGGTTGGCCGTGTATTTCTGCTTTCCGGTCATGCAGAACAGGCAGTTCATCTTGCATCCTACCTGTGATGACACGCACAGTGTGGCACGTTCGCCGTCTGGGATGTACACGGCCTCTACAAAATGCCCGTTCTCTACCTCGTAGAGGTATTTCACGGTTCCATCAACCGAGCGTGCCGCATCGGCTGGGGCCTTGAATCCGACCTCGAACAGTCCGTTAAGCTTCTCTCTGTTCTTGAGCGAAATGTTGGACATCTCATCTATTGAGCTGACTCTCTTGTTATACACCCAATCGGCTATCTGCTTGGCTGTGAATGCGGGCATTCCGGCCTCCTTGACCGCCTCCTTCAGGGCATCGAGCGTCATTCCTGATAATTTTCTTTTCTTGCCTTCCATGCTGATTGTTGTTGTGATATTATGCCTGCGCGGGGTATCTGCCTTGTGCAGTGCATAACTCTTTGCGAAGATAATGCAAAAATGTGGTATTTCTCCCCGATATTAACAAATAAAAGTATATTTATATTAGCAATATATTCCTTATCTCTTATTTGCAGGGCAAAAGTTTTATTTTGCTTCTGTTTTTTATTAACTTCGCAAGAAACTATTTTATGCATATGAACAGATATACGATAGAACTCTTTTTGCCTCTATTCACCGATACTTTTGAGCTCTCGGCGATGGAACGGTATCTTTCTCATCCTGCTGTCAGGAACATCTGGTTGTGGAGCGGTTCTGCCTTTACTGGCGAGCTGCCGGCGAATGTACATCTGTTGCATACATCCTCGTTGACGGACAGTGCTCTCTTCATGGATATGGCGGCACGTGCGACTGCCGATTACGTTCTCTTTTTCGGCAAGGACGGCGTGGTGATCGATATGGAAAAACTCGATGCTTTGCTCGACTCGATTCCCGAGGATGCGTCGATGTGCTATTCGCATTATATGAAGAGTGTCGATGGTGTGGTGACCGAGGCTCCCACGATAGACTATTTCGCAGGTTCGCTGCGTAATGACTTCGACTTCGGGTCGGTGTTGCTTTTCAGGACATCGGCACTGAAAAGTTATCTTGCGGAGTCGCCCGACAAGTATAAATATGCTGGCCTTTATCAGTTGAGGCTTGCAATGAGCCGCAACGGGCGCATACATCATCATTGCGATTATCTTTATACGGAATGTGAGAATGATACCCGCAAGAGTGGCGAAAAGCAGTTCGACTATGTGAATCCCGCGCAGCGCGAGGTGCAGATTGAAATGGAAAAGGTGTGTACGCACCACCTTAAGGCGATAGGCGCCTGGTTGCCCCCATGCAAAAACAACACGATTGACCTGACGGCAGGGGAGTTCCCTGTTGAGGCCTCTGTGGTTATCCCCGTCCTGAACCGCCGTTCGACAATCGCTGATGCGATTGGCTCTGTGCTGAAACAGAAGACAACCTTCCCGTTCAATATAATAGTGGTGGACAATCACTCGACCGACGGAACGGGCGAGATAATAGATTCTTTCGGCGACAGCAGGGTGCTGCATCTTGTTCCCGAGAGAAATGACCTGGGGATTGGCGGCTGCTGGAACCTGGCTGTCAACAGCGCCCACTGCGGACGTTTCGCGGTGCAGCTCGACAGCGATGACCTTTACAGTGATGAGAACACGCTGCAACGTATTGTTGATGAGTTCTACACCCAGCAGTGTGCCATGCTTGTGGGTACATACCGCATATGCGACTTTGAACTGAATACATTGCCTCCGGGCATCATAGACCACCGTGAGTGGAGCGAGGAGAACGGACGTAACAATGCACTGAGAATAAATGGTCTGGGTGCGCCACGCGCATTTTTTACCCCGGTCATCAGGGAGATTGGCTTCCCGAATGTGAGCTATGGCGAGGATTATGCCGTGGGTCTTGCGATATCACGCAATTACAGGATTGGCCGTGTGTATGATGTGCTCTACCTTTGCCGCCGTTGGGGCGGGAACTCCGATGCGGCGCTCTCTCATGAAAAAGTAAATGCACACAACCTCTACAAGGATTCGTTGCGTACAGCCGAGGTCAAGGCGCGCATGGAGCTTGTCGACTCTTTTACAGTTCCTTCGCCTGAGGAACTGCGTGCATTCTTTGATAAACAGCTCTCTGTCTGGCCCGATGCGGCGGAGCGTCATGCCGCGTTTGAGAAGGTTGAGCTCCGTGACCTCGGCAATGGTCTTGTCTTGCAGTATAACCCTGCACGCGCTGTCTCGACGGCGGCTAAGGTCGACAAGGAATCCGTGGCTGCACGCCGCTGTTTCCTCTGTAAGGAGAACCGTCCTTGTCAGCAGTTTGCCGAGAGTGCAATGGGAACGGTTGATGTCCTTGTGAATCCTTATCCGATACTGCCGTTCCATCTTACTCTCCCGCTCATGAATCATACGCCGCAGCGTCTTGAGGGCCTGTATGCCGATATGCTCCACATCGCCCGCGAGTGGCAGGGAATGACTCTTTTCTACAATGGTGCGCTTTGCGGTGCTTCGGCTCCCGACCATGCTCATGTCCAGGCAGTTGAGGCGGCGGGTCTTCCGTTGCTCGGCAAGTACTGGCAAGAGGAGATTGCCCGTGGCATGGAACCTTTGCTCGTTGATGAGAATGGTAGCATATATAATGTCACGACCTATGCTGTCCCGCTGTTCATGATTTCGGCACGCAACGTGTCGCGCTCGGTTGAACTGTGTGGAAAACTGCTTGTCGCATTGCCTTGTCATGACGGCGAGGCTGAACCAAGAGTGAATGTCTTTGTGTATTATACTTCGGATGAGGGGTATGTGACCATGGTTATTCCACGTGCGGCGCACCGTCCTGCGGCTTATTTCGCGGATGGAGCAGAACAGCGTCTTGTCAGCCCCGGAGCCATTGATATGGCAGGGCTTATCATAACTCCGCGTAGAGAGGATTTTCAGGCAATAAATGCCGATGAGGCCATTGCCCTGTTGCGTGAGGTGGCGCTGTCGCCCGCTGATGTCGAAGATGTTGTCTCCCGTTTAGTCGAGTGAAGAGTATGGGAACTGTTGATATCGGGGTACTACGCTCTCCGCAGATAAAGTTCGATTTAATCGGTACTTTTGCTTCATCGCTACCGCTCCTTGAGAAAGGGAATGTGGTCTCGTTTGCAAATGGTGTATTGCAGCTCAATGGGGAGCAGTGTGATGTGCCGCTGCACATTGTGCCGAAGTGTGGCGACTCCCGGTTTATGCTGCACGATGTGGTCATTGGCGTGGGGTTTCACTGGCAACGGAACGAGAACCAGACGTTTGTAGGCGAATTGCTGTTTATTGCAGAGGATGGTGAGGTACGGGCGATAAACCGTCTGCCCGTAGAGGATTATCTTGTAAGTGTGATTTCAAGTGAGATGTCCGCTACCTCATCGCTTGAGTTCCTTAAAGCCCATACGATAATATCCCGCAGCTGGCTCTATGCCCAGCTGCAGAGGAGGGAGAAGCAGCGGTTCTCTGTGCTCGGGCATGAGAGCGAGGATGAGATTGTGCGCTGGTATGCACGCGAGGACCATACTCTTTTTGACCTCTGTGCCGATGACCATTGTCAACGTTATCAGGGGGTTACAAGGGCTGTGAACCCTAATGTGGCCCGTGCGGTAAGGGAGACATGCGATATCGTGCTGATGTACGATGGCGAGGTGTGCGATGCGCGTTTCAGCAAGTGCTGCGGCGGTGTTACCGAACGCTTCTCGGCTTGTTGGGAAGATATGGATTATGGCTATCTGCATGCTTTCCGGGATGTTGAAGGGGATGTTCCATTGCCCGATTTGACAACCGAAGAAGGGGCAAGAGTGTGGATAGAGAGTACTCCGCCTTCATATTGCTCTACCGATGATTCAAAGGTGCTGTCACAGATACTCAACGGATATGACCGCGAAACCAACGATTTCTATCGTTGGAGAGTGGAATATTCGCAGGAAGAGTTGTCGGAACTCGTTTCAAGGCGTTCTGGGGTGGATTTTGGTACTGTCGAGGATATGCAACCGCTTGAGAGAGGTGCTTCGGGGCGCATAATAAGGCTCAGGATTGTCGGCAGCAGATGTACTAAGATTGTCGGTAAGGAACTTGAAATACGTCGCTGGCTCTCGGAATCACATCTTTATAGTTCCGCATTCGTGGTTGACAAGATTGCTGATGGAGACTCTGCGCGCTTTGTGCTCAAAGGCGCAGGGTGGGGGCATGGAGTAGGATTATGCCAGATAGGAGCTGCGATGATGGGCGAGAGGGGTTGCTCGCATGAGGCAATCCTACGGCACTATTATCCGGGTGCTTCTCTTGAAAAGGTCTGCCGTTAAGTGCTTCTCGTGTAATCTCTTTTTCGGGAAAATGTGCTTCAATTGTGCGAAATTTTAGCTTTCCATATCGAAGGCGATGTTTTGTCGTGGATTTTGTACTGTATTAATCTTTTTTGTGTTATATTTGCAGAAATATACCAAAATGGCGCGCTTTTTTGTGTCGTGGCGTAAGGCTGTTGCCTATTGCTAGTTTGCTTGTGCGGCCGTTTTAAGAGTGAAATGCCGCCAATGTCGGCATTTTTTATTGTGGTATAAATATTTGTTAAGTTTTGCACAATATTTATGCTGAATAATAGTTACTAATAATAAAAATAGCTTGCGTTCTAAAATTTAAAGAGAACACTACTATGGAAATTACGGTTAAAGATGGAATAAAAGACGGAATGAATATATTAGAGCGTGCAGTAAAGCGTGTATTTGACTTTGTATGTTCTTTTCTGGCCTTGATAATATTGTCTCCAGTATTCATCATCGTGTCAATAGCCATCCTGTGCCAGCGCGATGGCAGCGTGTTTTTCAAACAGGAAAGAATCGGTTACAAAGGCAAACCGTTCTTCATATACAAATTCCGTACCATGCGTGTCAATTCCGAACGTAACGGGGAACCGCAGTTGGCGACAAGGGGTGATGAGCGTTTGACGAAAGTAGGCCGTTTCCTGCGTGAACATCATCTTGATGAGCTGCCTCAGCTGTTCAATGTATTCAAAGGAGATATGTCTTTTGTAGGTCCGCGTCCCGAACGACAATATTTCATAGACAAGATACGCAAGGAGAATCCGAATTATGATTACATCTTCCTTATGCGTCCCGGACTGACTTCTATGGCTACAATCCATAACGGATATACTGATACCATGGAGAAGATGCTTATCCGTCTTGAGATGGACCTTGACTATCTGAGAAACCGTTCTTTGTGGCTTGATGCCAAGCTGATTTTCACAACATTCATTTATATCGTTAACGGGAAAAAATTCTAAAATGAAAAAAACAATACTTCTATTCATTGCGTTGCTTCTCTCTTTTCAGTGGGTGGCAGCGCAAACAGTATCTGATGAGCAGGTCATAAAGATTGTTTTGGCCGAAAAGGAAAAGGGCAGTGATGAAAAGACAATTGCCCAGAAACTGTTGCGACAGGGTGTCACACCTGCGCAGTTGCGCCGCATCAAGGCCAAATATGAGCAAGAGCAGAATGGACTTGGAACTGTGGATATCTCGGGTATTAACCGCAGCAGGGCAGACAAAAAGACAGCAGAAGACAACAAGGGTAAAAACTTCATGCTTGTCGACAGCAAGATGAAGTATACCAGAAATATGCAACAGGAAATGCTTCAGGACGAGATGTCGTTCCTCGACATCGACTCGCTTGCATATTATCAGAACCTGCTCGGAAAGGATGAGGTGTATGGCCGCAGTCTGTTCAACAACGAGCTGCTGACATTCGAACCGGCGATGAATATACCGACTCCTGCCGATTATGTGCTTGGTGCGGGTGATCAGGTTATTGTTGATATCTGGGGTGCTTCGCAGCAGAGTTTCGACAGCGAGATTTCTCCTGACGGATATATCGTGATTGAGGGTGTCGGTCCCATAAGGCTTTCAGGTCTTACCGTCACAGCTGCAAACGAACACGTGAAAGAGGTTTTTGGTGAATACTACAACAGTTCTTCTGTAAGTCTCTCAGTAGGTTCAACCCGCAGTGTAAAGGTTGAGGTTGTCGGCGATGTCGTTGCTCCTGGTTCATATACCATGAGTGCATTCTCGACACTTTTCAATGCTTTGTACAATGCCGGTGGAATAAGCGAAACCGGTACTTTGCGCGACATTAAGGTTTTTAGAGGGGGCAAACAGGTTGGTCATGTCGATGTGTACGATTATATCGTGAATGGCAATAACACCGGTAATATCCGTCTGCAGGATAATGATTTGATTGTTGTTGGTCCGTATGATGCTGTTGTCAATATCCAGGGTAAGGTAAAGCGACCAATGAAATATGAGATGAAGGCTGATGAGACTCTGAAGAATCTGCTCTCATATACAGGCGGCCTTACTGGTGACGCCTTTGACAAGAACATAAGAGTTATAAGGAAGAGTGGCAGGGAATATTCTGTCCATACTGTCGCAAAGGATGCATTTGCCTCTTTCAGGCTTGTAGACGGCGACTCAATCTATGTAGATTCCATTATTCCGCGTTTCTCGAACATGGTCGAGATTAAAGGTGCGGTTTTCCACCCGGGAATGTATGAAACCGGTGGCTCCATCAATACTGTCTATGAACTTATCGAGGCTGCTGACGGATTGCGCGAGGATGCCTTTACTGCCCGTGCGGTAATGCACCGTAGAAAAGCTGACCGACGTCTCGAGGTGCTTGCAGTGGATGTTGAAGGTATTTTGAATGGCTCAGTGCCTGATGTACAGCTGCGCAAAGAGGATGTCCTGTTTATACCTTCGGTACATGATATGCGAGGCGAGGAGACCCTTAAGATTTCGGGTGAGGTAAACTTCCCCGGTATCTACGAGTACGCCGAGAATACGACACTTGAGGATTTTGTCCTTCAGGCCGGAGGCTTGACAAAGAATGCATCAATGGTCAAGGTTGATGTCTATCGAATGATATTTGATGCAGACGCATTGGTTGAGGGAGATACGATTACTGAGTGCTACAGTTTCTCTATCAAGGACGGTTTCGTGGTTGACGGAGAACCGGGCTTCGTGCTCAAGCCCTTTGATGAGGTGCATGTGCGCAGGAGTCCAGTCAACTCAGTTACAATGAGCGTTACAGTGAAAGGTGCAGTGAATTTCGAAGGCGATTATGCCATGTATAGCCGTGAATACAGGCTCAGCGACCTTATAAAGGCAGCTGGCGGCATTACGGAGTTTGCCTATCCTTCGGGTGCGCGTCTCTACCGCAAGATGACCGATGAAGAACGCGCACAGCGTGAAGGTGTCATGCGAATGTCGCAGATACAGTTGTATGAGGAGAGCATGCGTTCCGAGAATGATTACAATATCACGTTGGCCGATTCTCTCATGAACCTGAAACTTGAGCTCGGCGATGTCTACCCTGTTGCGATTAACCTTGAGAAGGCAATGGAGGAACCGGGCGGTGTGGATGATATTGTCCTTCGTGAGAGCGATGTCCTTACGGTTCCTCAGTATACCAGTACAGTGAAGATAAGCGGCGAGGTGCGTTATCCTATTACCATAAATTATAAGAAAGGGGAGAAGCTCCGCTATTATATCAAGCATGCCGGCGGTTATACCGACAGGGCGAAGAAAGGTGACGTGTATGCAATATACATGAACGGAGGTGTAAGTGAAGTGTCGAAGTTCTCGAGCGGTGATATAAAGCCCGGCTGTGAGATTGTTGTACCGACCAAGAATGTGTCGAGCAAGATGTCTACTGCAGAGATAATGACAATCGGTACTTCTGTTGCGTCAATAGCCACAATGATTGCTACACTGGTAAATCTTTTGAAGTAACAGGCGCGGTCAATAAAATGCAGTTCCTGGCGGTATGTCCTATGTCAAAGTGAGCGACAGAAACAGGAGTGCACTTCCTGCACTATGCTCTAGGGAATATATATTGCTCTCTTCAGTTCACGATGTACAAGTTTTACAAATGGCCTCAGGTATAGTCTTATAAAAATGGTAAAGGTTCAAGTATAAATTAAAATAAGTATTTGTATGGAAGTGAAGAAAAATGATGGCATAATTGAGATACTCCTGCTTTTGTGGTCCAGAAAAAAACAGTTGCTGATAAACTGTTTTATAGGAGGTGTGTTGGCCATAATAGTTGCGTTCAGTATCCCCAAGCAGTATACTTCAACTTCTGTCTTGGCCCCTGAGTTCTCTTCATCTGCGTCTCTGCCGGACGGTCTTGGCACTTTGGCATCCATGGCCGGTGTAAATATCGGTGGAAACATGGGGAATGACGCATTCTATCCCGAACTTTACCCCCAGATAGTCTCTTCTACGCCATTTCTTTCAGAGATACTACTAATGCATGTGAAGTCGCAGGATGAAGAGATTGAGACAACCTTGTACGAGTATCTCCTATTGCACCAGAGACGTCCATGGTGGACTGCAATTTATTTTGTACCATTGGAACTCATAACTGCTGACAGCAAGGAAGCCCATATCAATGGCCTTGATACCCGGGAGTGTTTCAGTCCATCGAAACAACAATTCAATATGCTTGCTGCTCTTGACGACCGCATCGGTGTTTCAGTAGACAAAGGAAACAATGTAATTACTATAAATGTGACTATGCAGGACCCTAAGATTGCAGCATTTGTAGCGAATGCGGTCTCGGAAAAGTTGCAGGAATATGTCGAGAAATACCGCTCGGCCAATGCTCGCAAGGACTTGGAGTATGCGGAGGTTCTTTACACGGCAGCAGGGACCAAATACCGCGAAGCGCAGGACGCCTATGCAAACTATGCAAACAGCCACCAGAACATAAAGAACGTAATGTACCAGATAGAACTTGATCGCCTGTCGAACGAGAAGGACCTTGCCTTCGGAGTCTATTCGCAGATAGCACAGAACTTGGAAATGGCCCGTGCGCGTGTCCAGGAACAGACGCCCGTATGTGTGGTCATGCAGCCTGCTTATGTGCCGGTAAAGGCCTCGTCGCCCAAGAAAATGATGATGGGGTTGTTGTACGTATTTCTCGCTTTTTTCGGGACGTCTGTGTGGATAATACTAAAGAACCGTATGTTAGACGAAAAGGAGTGATAAATATACGGTAACCGGTAAATGGTATGGGTGGTTTTCAGGACATAGTGATATGTGTGGTGTTCCTGCTTGAGGTAGCCTTGCTCTCTTATCTGGAGATAAAGGCATGGAAAACCATATACACCCCCCTTAACATTCTTATGCTTCCATATGTGATGATATTGCTCCTTTCAATATCCATTTCGGGTAATATGGGTTTCGTGGAGTTCCATTATCCCAGCATAGTAATATGGTGCTGTGGCCTATTGCTCTTTGCGATACCGAGCATGGTACTTTCGTGTGTGGTGCAGAAAGCAGGGGTAAGCCTTGAAGGCCGTCTTCGGGATGATGGCGGTATGCCTGAAGTGTTGGTGTTTATTGCAGTTGCAGCTATCATGCTCTTTGCTTTCCGTTTTTACTCCATGCTTGGCGGTGCGCACCCGCTTGCCTCAGATGAGTTTGGCGAGGAATTCGCCGGAAAGGGGTTCTGGGGTCATCTCAGACAATTGGCCCTGCCAATCCTCATAATGGCAATATATTATGTCGGTAAGGGGAGAATGTGGCTGTGGCTCATTATTGTACCTATAATAGCAGTGGCATTCCTCTACCAGGTCAAGGGTTGGGTCATCATACCTTGCCTTTCGGGTATCATGCTAAGACTGTATACAGGAAAGACCAGACTCACGCTGAGTGTTATGCTATATGTCATCCTTGGAGCACTATTGATTTTTGCCGCGTCATATATCCTGGCATTGACAGTGGGCGAAGACAAGGAACTGGGCGAGGATGTCATATTCTTTATCTTCAGGAATATTGTCCACTATCTGACAAGCGGTGTTTTGGGCCTGAGCGTGGATATGCAGAACGGTTTTCCGGATGTTGGCGGCTTTGAACTGCTTGTTTCCCAGGTTGTTAATCTCTTTAATGTGGTAACCGGTAATGATGATCTCATTATACCCCTGAATGAACTGTACTACAATACAGGCTTTAATTTAACAAATGTCAGGAGTTTCTTCGGTACAATATATATAAATACCGGTTATCTTTCATTTGCTCTTCTGGTCATGTTCATAAGTACCTGTATGTATTTGCTGAAAATTGCAACCCTGAAGTGTGGCAACCTGTTCATGTATACAATATATTTCTTTGAGTGCGGGCTGTTGTTCATGGGATGGTTCGACTACTATTTTGCAAGTCTTACGGCACTTGAATTGCCGTGCATAATACTTGTCTTCTGGTTTATTGTCTATATTCTCCCGGGCCGGCGTGCAGGGAACAAGTCCGTCCAAACTGTAATGTCAGCATGAAAGGTCTCATACATAAATACCGCCATCTTTTGGAGAATTTTTTCTCCCTCTCGATACTTAATGCGTTGAATGTCCTGTTGCCATTGGTGACATTGCCGTATATACTGCATACGGTAGGCAGGGCAAATTACGGAGTCTACTCATACGTGTATGTTGTGCTGCAGTATGTGATACTCTTTAGCACATACGGTTTCAACTTCTCGGCAACAAAGCAGATTTCGCAATGCCGTGACAACAAGGAGGCTGTCACCCGCATATATAATGCAGTAATTGTATGCAAGTCTGTTATTGCTGTAGCACTTTCTGCCCTTTTGTTGCTGTTTTCCCGTCTTGTATTCAAGGATGAGGCGGGGGTGCTTATGTTCTTTTACGGACTGGGTATGGTTGTTGGCGACATATTTACTCCTGTGTGGCTTTTCCAGGGTATGGAGAAGATGAAGTATATGACTATTGTGAATGCGTCGTCAAAGATTCTTTTTACCGTACTTATATTCATTGTTGTACGTACAAGCAACGATTTTCAGTTGCTCATCCTGCTAAATTCTTTCGGTTATATACTGGCCGGCCTCCTAAGTCTTGTTTTGGTACATACTCAGTTTAATATACGCTTTCACCGAATAACATTCAGTGACATTATCTTCCAATTCAAGGATGGCAGTGCAGTGTTCGGTTCTACATTCGGCATGAACCTCTATCGTAATGCTAATATCATAATACTCAAACAGTTCGTTTCTGATGATTTGGTCGGTTTGTATTCCGCGGCAGAAAAGGTTATTAAGGGTATTCAATCCATTATTTCTCCGGCGGCACAGGCACTATTCCCACATTTGAGCCAACGTTTCAAAGGGCTGTCTGTAATAGAATGTACTCGTCTCATACGCAAGATATCTTTGCCTTTTACTGCTGTGGTGCTTGTCGTCTCGTTGGGTGTCTATATCTTTGCACCACTTATTTCGGAATTGCTCTGTGGAAAGGAATTCACGGCTTGTGTGCCGTTCATACGCATTATGACTCTTGTCATCTTGTTTGGAGAAATAAACTATCTTTTAGGAATTGTTGGGCTTGTCAATATGAACGGTCAGACTCTGTTCTTCCGCTCGGTGCTGGTTACGGGATGCTTCAGCGTTGTCTTTATGTTGTTGTGCGTTCCCTATTGGGGGGTGACCGCAGCAGCTTGGGCAATGTCTTTGTCAGAGATGCTGTTGTTCTGTCTGTGCCTTTTTAGTCTATACCGAATAAATGAACACAAATGACAGCAATTATAATACTTAACTGGAATGGTGCTGACGATACGTTGGCTTGCTTGGAATCATTGGCAGTAGCCGCTGGCGAATTTGTTGTGTATGTAGTGGACAACGGCTCTGCCGACGACTCTGTCTCCCGTATCCAATCATGGATTGACGAGCACAGAGAAGTGGATGTCCGCTTGGTTTCACTGGACAGGAACTATGGCTTTGCAAAGGGAAACAATATGGGGTTGAAGGCAGCAAGTAAATTGGCTCCGGATAACTATCTGCTCCTCAATAATGATACAGAAGTAACCCCGGATTTTCTTGTGCGTTTACAGGAGTTCTCGGCGCGTCATCCACAATATCGTGTATTGACGCCAAAGATAAATTACTATTACGACAAACAGAAAATATGGAATTGCGGCGGTAGACTCTTCTTCGGGTTCCGTAAATATTTTTATGCCGGATGTCCCGACTCAGCAGTCAAGGAGAATGGGCATATTGACATCTCGTTTGTAACGGGCTGTGCACTATTCTTCTATCCCGAACTGTTGAATGAGCACGGACATCTGCTCACAGAGCGCTTTTTCTTCGGTGAGGAGGATTTTGAATTCTCTATGCGTATGCAGAAGGGCAATATCCGTGTGGCATGTGTCCTTGATTCTCTTATATATCATAAGGTTGGTGCTTCGGGAAAAAGGATGCACCGTCCCGGAAAACTTTATCTGCACTATCTGAACCGTTTTATAGATGTGCGTCTGCACAAACCTGCGCTTTTCTATACATTTTGGAAAATTCTGAATCTGCCTTTATGCCTGCGCCATTTTTACATGGTAAACAATTCGCTTGGATTGGCGTGGAGAATGATGGGTCGATTACTTGCCGATGCGGCGAGAAAAGACCGGGTTACCCGTGATGATTTTGAATCCTTAGTAATAAGAAATGATTATTTCAAGAATATATGAAAAAGGAGATTTGGGGATTTAATCCTCCACCAATAGGGGGAATTTCTATCTATTGCAAACGCCTGACAGATAAACTGCACGCCAAGGATTGCGGCATTGTTATGCGTGACTTTGCCTGCTCCGGGAGCGGTTGCGACTATATTGTGGATGTGAGGTTCAAGTTGCTTGAGTTCCTTAAATTGATTTTCGTCTCTAAAAAACTTATACACGCTCAATTTACCAATTTCTATTTGTTGATGATGCTTTACCTATGCGGGTGGCGTCATAAGATAGTGCTTACCTTGCATAATCGCCGATTGATACTTTTGAGCGGATGGAAACGATGGGTTGTGAACCACCTGTTTAAACGCGTTGAATATGTGATATACAACGATCCCACATATACGCCTCTTTTGCAGGAAAAATTCGATATCGATGATTCGAAAATAGTAATTCTCCCAACTTATATATCTCCGGGTAATGATGAAATGAAAGGGTTGACTTCCGATATCACATCATTCTTGTCCCAGCACGAATATACAGTTTCGGCCAATGCGCACCGCGTGATACAGAATGTCTATGGCGACCTGTACGGAATAGATCAACTTATTTACATGATGGACAGGTTGGTCAACGAGAAAGGATTGGATGTTGGATTGGTGTTCTGTATCTCTGAAATATTCAATCATGAATACTATAATGAGTGTTGTGCAAGAATAAAGGAACTGGGTCTTGAATGTAATTTCCATTTTGTGATACAGTCACAGGTCAATGGTTTTGAGGTGTGGGCGGCTACCGACTTGTTTCTGCGTCCGACTATGTCCGATATGGAAGGAGTGTCAGTAAAAGAGGCGCTGCAATTCGGCACACCTGTAGTTGCCAGTGATGTGTGCATAAGACCCAAGGAGGCGGTGCTGTATAGAACAGGTGATGCTGAAGACCTGTTTGAGAAAGTATATCCTTTGCTGCAGCGTAAATCACGTGTTACATATAACCCAGAAGTGATAGTAGAGGATGAAATCCTGCGAATATATTCATTGTTCAGTTGATGTTTGTTCTTATGTCTTTGTCTAGATATTATCATACAGTAAAATATCTGAAATCGGAACAGATTTTTTTCCAGATATTCTACAAGTTGTCTGCTCGCCTTCGTCGTTTATTTGGACTTCGGGAGAAATATGTTTTGTATAAGCACGGAAATGATATAAAATTCCTCCCTTTCCCTGAAAAAAGAGAGTCATATAAAGGTGATGCGACTTTTGAATTTTTGAATCTTTCTCATAGATTCAGTGGCGCGTGGGACGATCGTTCGTTGGGTGACCTGTGGCGTTATAATCTCAATTATATGGATTTTATACTGCAACCAGGCCTGGATATGCATGATGCGATGTCATGGATTGAGGATTTTATAGATGCAGTGCCAAGGAATGCGATTGCGTCCGACCCCTATCCCATTTCCTTGCGGGGAATCAACTGGATTAAATTCTTGTCAAAGAATCGGCTCGATATCCCTACGGAACAACTCGTCAAAATCGACACTTTCCTATATTCGCAATATCGTGTCTTATGCAAGCGTACAGAACGCCATTTGCTTGCAAACCACTATTTGGAGAATGGCTTTTCATTGTTGTTCGCGGCTGTATATTTTCATGATCCTACCTTTTGGAAAAAGGCAAAATATATAGTTGAAAGTCAGTTGAAAGAACAAATCATGAATGATGGCGCTCACTATGAGTTGAGCCCGATGTATCATTGTATTATTCTTGAACGTGTTATTGATTGTTGCAATCTTTTGCATTGCGTTGATGACACTCTTTTTGATGGCCTAACCGGACTAAGAACTGCTCTTTGCGAAAAAGCCTCTCTGATGTTGGCCTGGCTCGATGCTATTGTTACCAAAGATGGTAGTATCCCGTTGTTGAACGATTCTGCCAATGGTGTAGCCCTGTCACCGGCAGCTCTTCGTGAATACGCGGCGCGTTTAGGTCTGAAATGGGACAAGGGCATTTTGGGTGATAGTGGCTATCGGCATGTTGTATCTTCTCATTATGAGGCAATACTTGATATGGCACCACTTGGCGCATCGTATAATTTGGGGCACGCTCATGCTGATAGCTCTACATTTCTGTTATGGGTAAACGGGAGCGAATTGATTGTGGATACCGGTACATCAACTTATAATTCCGGCAAGCAAAGGGATTATGAGCGTTCTACACGCGCACACAATACTGTGGTTGTTGATGATGAAAACTCGTCAAACGTGTGGGGGGCTTTCCGTTGTGCCCAGCGTGCAAGAACAATTATAAAGAAAGATGGTCCGGCTGTATTTGCCATAGAACATGATGGTTACCTCTCTAAAGGTATGAACTGCAACCGTTGTTTTGTGTGTAATGAAAACTCGTTTGAAATAGAGGATAGTGTCTTGGGGCAGAATAAATTCAGAGTAGAGGCTTTTTTCCATTTGTCACCCGATGTGCAGGTGGTGAGTGTAGAAGATAACCGTGTGGTTACAGACAGGGCCGTATTTAGCTTTGAAGGACATCACTCATTGCACTTGTCATGTGTTGATGTTGCAACTGAATATAATTTGTTGAGTCCCTCACAATGTATTCAGGTTTGTTTTACAGATAAATTGCATACAACAATCAATGGATTTGGGGCTATTCTTGGAAATTGATTTTGCAATCAAATGATATTTAATCGTATTTTAGAGCCGTTGGTAAAGTAAAATGATTATTTTTGTAGGTGTAAGCATTATATATTATGAAACAGATTATACAGGATTTGAAGTCGGGTAAAACCATTTTGGAAGAAGTTCCGGTTCCTAATGTAAAGGCTGGTTGCGTGCTTGTCAGGACAACTCGTACTCTGGTGTCTCTTGGTACTGAACGCATGTTAGTGGAATTTGGTAAGGCAAATCTTATAGACAAGGCTCGTCAACAGCCCGATAAGGTAAAACAGGTTTTGGATAAACTGAAAACTGACGGTATATTGCCTACATTGGAGGCAGTGTTCAATAAATTAGGTCAGCCCCTCCCTTTAGGCTATTGCAATGTCGGACGTGTAATAGCTGTTGGCAAGGGTGTTACAGAATTTGTTGTAGGTGACCGAGTTGCATCAAATGGTAATCATGCCGAATATGTGTGCGTACCAAAGAATCTTGTGGCAAAGGTTCCAGATGATGTAAGCGATGAAGAAGCTGCTTTTACGGTTATTGGTTCTATCGGCCTGGAGGGAATCCGTTTGTTCAAGCCTGAATTGGGAGAAACAGTAGTCGTGACAGGCCTGGGCTTGATTGGATTGGTTGTTTGTCAATTGTTGCTGGCCAATGGATGTCGTGTAATCGGTATCGATTTTGACCAGCAAAAAGTAGACATAGCCAATGCAAAAGGTGTTCTGGCAATAAATCCCGCTAATGGCATCGACCCTGTGAAATATGTGGCAGAGGTGACAAATAATGTCGGCGCCGATGGAGTTATAATTACAGCTTCGGCAAAAACAGATGATATAATGCATCAGGCTTGTGAAATGTCCCGTAAACGTGGACGTATAATCCTTGTTGGTGTTGTAGGTCTTAATCTGCGTCGTGACGATTTCTATAAAAAGGAGCTTACATTCCAGGTTTCTTGTTCATATGGTGCAGGACGTTACGATGAAGATTATGAGAACAAGGGACACGACTATCCGTTGCCGTATGTTCGTTGGACAGAGAAACGTAACTTTGAGACAATTCTGCATGCTATCTCAATGGGTGGGCTTGATGTGAAATCGCTTATTACAGAAGAAGTGGAACTTCAGGATTATATTGATATATATGGAGATATGCGTAAGCGTGGCTCTATTGCATCGATTCTTAAATTCCCCGAGGAGAGCAAGATTGAACGTGTCATTCCGATCGAAGGCTCTAAGTTTAAACCGGGTAATGGCAAAATTGGAATTATTGGTGCCGGTAATTATACATCGAGCACCGTTATACCGGCTCTAAAAGCAGCAAAAGCAAATATTAAATATATTGCCAGTGCAGGAGGCCTTAATGCAAAGATACTGGCTAAAAAAGTTGGCGCAGAATGTGCTACATCTGATTATCATGAGATTCTAAATGATAAAGAGGTAGATATGGTAATTGTTACTACGCGTCATAATATGCATGCAAGGATGGTAATTGAAGCATTGCGCGCAGGAAAGAGCGTTTTTGTAGAGAAACCTTTATGCCTGAACAAGAGTGAGCTTGAAGAAATAAAGGACGTATACAAGTCGGTTCCTGAAGGCGTGACGCTTACTGTCGGTTTCAATCGTCGTTTTTCGCCATTTGCAACCAAATTGAAGCAGCTTGTCGGTGATGGTCCAAAGAATATTGTGGCTACAATGAATGCCGGTTTTATTCCTTCTGATATGTGGGTGCATGATTTGGCTGTCGGTGGCGGACGTATAATCGGCGAAGCATGCCATTTCATTGATCTCTGTTCATATATCGCAGGCAGTCGTGTAACTGCTGTGTGTATGAATGCGATGGGTGTTAACCCTGAAGAAAATACAGATAACGCAACAATTATGCTGCGCTATGAAAATGGTACAAATGCTGTTATCAACTATTTTGCCAACGGCTCAAAATCATATGCAAAAGAACGAGTTGAGGTATACTCGCAAGAGCGTGTGCTTGTCCTGGACAATTGGCGTAAGTTGCAAGGATTTGGAGTGAAAGGTTTTTCCAAAAAGTCGGCAGCTATGGATAAGGGACATAAGAACGAGTTTATGCTTCTTAATGAGCGTATGCTTAAAGGTGGTGATGCGCTGATCCCGTTTGACAGCCTTGTTAATACTACATTGGCTTCTTTTGCTGCGATTGATTCTTTGAAAGAAGGCAAGTGGATTGAGATTCGATAATATTTGTATAAAACCAATGTGTTTTGGCAAGGAGTTTACTTCTTGCCAAAATTGTTTTGTTATATTCTATATATGACAAACGCAAGAACCAATTATATTGACTTGCCTACAACATCATCTTCATCCTGTGCTATATGGTAAAAAGCGCAAGCAAAGGGCATAATGCCATTTTAATATTTCTTTAGGGATATGCGTGTCTTCTCCGAACTCAACACCAAAGAACTTCTGTTTAGTTCTTCTACAGCAAACGTGTTGTACAACTCGTACAGGCCAAATTTTTCAAGTTCTGATAATGGGGCCTGCTTGCCGTTCCTGTCGAGGTAGATGCGGAAATCTGTCATATATATCGAGTCGTTCTCGTGAGTGAAATATGCAATATAATTCTCTTTTGACTGTCCTGTCGGGGTTTCTGGTGATGTATATGAAACGAGAACAAGTTCTCTTTGGAACGAGTAGTATATGTCGCCTTTGCAGCGGGTTATGTCGCCCGTCTGCTTGTCCTCAATGCTTTTCACTTGCCAGAAACCGTCCAGGTCTCCGTTTACAAGATAGCTCTCGCACGATGTAAGTACGAGGGCGAATAACGTCATTATAGTATATATCTGCTTTCTCATTCTTTACTTGTTACTTAACCAACCTGATTTGCAAACGGAGAGTGTTGCGCCGAAATTGTTTCCAATAAGACGGCTATGGTCGTAGGCTATAGCTCCTGTGAATTTCCACCCTTTCCATTTCTTGGGCGTGAAGGTGGCCTCTCCCATTATGCTCAGCTGTGAGAGAGGGGCGGGCAACGGGTCTTCGTATGACCCCCAATGTCTGGTCCACGAACCCATTACACGATAATGTATAGTCTCACATGGTGTGCCGTCAAATCCAATATGGTGTGACTGTATGCGTGAGTATGGCATGGTCATGTTTGCTTCCTTGTTGTACAATGGTGACAGTGCATGCGGATTGCACATGGCCATTCCCCAATGTTGCCATGACTGATAGTAACTGTGTGTGTAGTACCAGTCCTTGCCGCCTGCCTGCCCCATCATGTCGCCCGAAGGGTTCTGGAGGATTGGGCCGCTCTGGTCACGCGAGGTTATGAACTCATACAAAATAGTACTGATAATTCTGTTCTTTGGCACAGCAAGTTCAACGCCAATCAGAAAGTCTCTCCATGGAAGGTATGTTATCATCTGTTTCTTGCCGTCGCGGTTGTAGTGATAGTCAAACCCTAGCATTCCCGAATGGTCCTCGAAGTAATGCTCATAGTATGCCTTGATCTTCCATCCGTGTTTTCTGTAGTCAAACGCCAGGTGCCAGCTGCCTAAGACATTGCCGTTGACGTTTGTCTGGTCCATTTCTGTAGATTTACTGCCTCCCGACATTGGTAAGAATGCTTTCAGGTACTCCTCGAATGTGTGCGGCAAGTTATGGATTATGACGTCTCCTCCGGTTCTCTTTTCCCACACCCGTCCGCCGAACTGGGCATACATCTCCAGTCCCATTTCCACGGCAAAGGGAAACCTGTCCTGTTTGCCAATCTTTATGAATGCACTCTTCTCGTGGAAAAGCACTTTGTCAGCGTATCTGCTTTGGAGTGGAGCATTGCTCATGTGTTCTCTTTGGAAATTTCCGTCCGTTTGCCAACCATAACTCAAATGTCCTTTTACTTGCAACCAGTTGTTGAATAGCCATGATGCTGTTGTGTACTCGTTTATCCCAAACCTGACTTGCGGTATAGGGCGTGCGTTAGGAGAAAAGGTTAGTCCGCCGCCACTCAATGTCTTGTGCTTCCCCTCTGACCATCGTTCTTTACTGCCGATACTCAGTTCCCAACAGTTGTATTTGATGTCTGCGTAAAGCTGCTGCACATAGAATGGCGAATAGTGGTTCCACGCGCCAGCCAATTCAATGCCGTATGCCCATGTGAGTCCTTTCTTTTCATCAAAATCACGGTATATTCCGGCGCTGAGATACGCACTATTGTTTTTCAATGAGGATAAACCATGCTTGTTGCTTGTAAACCAGAATGGCGAATGTTCCCCATGGGATACAATTGCATTTGCTTGAATCTCGTATCTTATTTTCCCAAATTCATTTTTTTGTGCTTTGACCGGCAATGCTGACAGTAGCATAAAAAGTATGAATATCATGGAATAGTTCATTCTGTAAGTCTGTTTTTTGTTTATTGCAAATATAAGTCATTATTCTGTAGATTAAATTATGACGTCCTTTTTTTTTCCATAGAATGTTTATACCTTTGCAAATCATTAGAAATTTGCTCCTTTGTGTTTGGCAGTTTCATGTATAAAGCATTATTGCATCAATGAAAACACTCATAGTCTCATTTTATTACGAACCGGAATTGGGCGCAGCTCCAAGCCGTATAACAAACCTTGCGAAGGGCTTGAAGGCTATGGGTGTCGATGTCGATGTCCTGACATGCTTGCCCAACTATCCCAAAGGGCGCGTCTTCGACGGATACCGCAGGCGTTTCTCCATGAAAGAGACCATTGACGGCATAAAGGTGTACCGCTATTGGACCTATGCTACCGTCTCCAAGAATCCGTTCAAGCGTGTTCTTGCAATGACTTCATATGCAATGACCATGTGGTCTTTCGCGTTCAAGCGCAAACTCATAAAGAGTTACGACAGGATAATTGTGCAGTCTCCTCCAATTATGGTATCAGCATCAGCGATGTTGCTCTTCAAGAAACTGTATGGCAAGAAGGTGGTACTTAATGTGTCGGACCTGTGGCCCGGTTCAGCAGTGGAACTGGGTTTCGTTCGCGAGGGTAGCCTTTCGTTCAAGGTGCTTAGCCGTCTGGAACGTTTTATATATATGAATGCCCATTCTGTCATGGGGCAGTCGCAGGAGATTGTGGAGCATGTAGAGAAGATGTTTCCGGGGAAGAGGACATTCCTATATCGTAACCTGCAACCTGTGGAGAATGTCTGTTTGCAGCCACGAGAGCGCTCGTCACGTCTGAAATTTGTGTATGCAGGTCTTTTCGGTGTTGCCCAAGGGGTGTTGCCGTTGCTCAAGTCGATAGATTTCGTTGCACTCGGTGTGGAGATGCATCTCTATGGTGGCGGTAACCAGGCCGATGAAATTCTTGAATACATAAAGGATGGTGACAAGAATATATGGTACCATGGATATGTATCGAAACAGGAGATGAATGAGGAACTGAAGAAGTATGACCTCTCCATAATACCTCTTGCCGCATCGATACATGGTGCTGTCCCTTCCAAAATCTTCGATTTGTTACCCACCGGTGTCCCCATCCTTTTCAGCGGTGATGGTGAGGGCGCACGTATAGTCAAGGAGTGGAGCTTCGGCCTGGTCTCTCCCTACGGCGACTATAAGGCGCTTGAAGAGAATATTAAGGCATTCAAGGAAATGCCGGCAAGTGAATACACGGCATTCTCGGGAAACTGCATCAAGGCTTCGTGTGGCACATTCTCTTTCTCAAAGCAGCTGGAATGCTTCAAACAATTCCTCGAGGCGTGACGTATTGTGTCATTCCTCTACTTCGCAGCCGTTGAAATAGAAATCCTTCTCGGCAACATCCTTTGGGAATGTGTAGTATGTCATCTCGGATGATGAGCATATTGTGCCCTCATATGAAATGGTGGCCTCAATGAATACGAAGTTGCGCTTTACCTCCTTCACGCGTCCGCGAATCTCAATCCTGATATCCTCGCCAGTAGGGATGGGTTTTTTGTACTTGATGTTCAGGTTGGTGGTCATACCCGATGTCTGGAACTTGCGGGCGATTATCCAGCCGCCTATCTCATCCATCAGTGTTGCCTGAATGCCTCCATGCAAGGTGTCCATCCATCCTTGGTAGTTGCTGCCCGGTGTCCATACAGATACGATGTCATCACCGTCCTCATAGAACTCCATCTTCAATCCGTATGGGTTTGTCGGTGCGCATGCAAAGCAGTTGTAGCCTTTGTCTGTAAGGTCAATCCAGGGGTTAATGATCTTCTTCATAATATATGTGTAGTTTGTTTCCGCAAAGTTACTCCAATTTATTGTTCTCCTCCGTTATTTAGGCTTTATTAATAAATAATGTCCGCTTTTTGAAAATTTTTGTACTTCTTTTTTACTAATTTTGTCGGCAATAAATAACATGAAAATGAAAAGAATATTCCTTACATCAGTGTTGGCAATAGTTGCCATTGTGGGCGTGAATGCCCAGTTGCTTTACAAGATTTCGGGCAATGGTATAGACAAACCGTCGTATATCGTGGGTACATATCATCTTGCTCCTGCGTCATTTGCAGACTCCATTCCGGGTGCCAGGGAGGCTTTGGATGCGGTGGAGCAGGTGTGTGGCGAAGTCGATATGGCCGAGATGCAGTCTATGGACGGTGTTCAGAAGGTAATGGCGGCAATGATGTTGCCCGATGGCAAGTCGCTTTCCGATATCCTGACAGAGGAGGAGTTGGGCAAGCTCAATGCATTCATGAAGGGGCTGCTCGGTGCCGACTTGGACAATCCGATGATTAATGCACAGCTCGGCAAGATGACACCAACGGCAATCAGCACACAGTTGCAGATGGTACAGTATATGAAGATGACTCCGGGCTTCAATCCCGCGGCAATGATTGACAGCTATTTCCAGAACGAGGCGAAGAAAGCAGGCAAGCCTGTAATCGGTTTCGAGACTGTCGACTTCCAGATATCTGTCCTCTACACAGGAAGCAGCATAGAACGTCAGAAGGAGCAGCTCATCTGTATGCTCGATAATCAGGAGTACAACCTGATGATTATGAAGAACCTTACGGATGCCTACTTCGCTCAGGACCTTGCGGCTGTCTTTGCCGTTACTGAAGAGAAACTGGGCAACAGCTGTGACAGCACTCCCCAGGAGGATGAGGCACTTATATTCGGGCGTAACGCCGATTGGGCCGAGAAGATTCCTGCCATCATAAGTGACAAGGCTACCCTGTTTGTTGTCGGTGCTACGCATCTTCCGGGCGAACGTGGCGTACTTGAACTGCTGAAGAAGGCCGGATATTCGGTTGAGGCTGTCAAGTGACCTCTTGATATTCCTATATGGCGGCTCCGGTGTTCCCGGAGCCGTTTTTTGTTTGTAAATTAATGCATTACGCCGTTCTTCTCTTTTGGTAAGTGGTCATTTGTTGTTATTCTTTCTACTGCTGACATCGCAATATGTTGTTAACGCATATAGGTAGGGTTTTTACTCTTTATCACAAAAAATTGCAATTGTCGTCTTTGTGAAAGGACTCTAATTTTGTAACTGCAAAACATGGATTTTATGGTTACATTTTTACGTTCTTTATTACTCCTTTCAATCTTCCTGCTCTCGTTGCCTTTGGCGGCGGGGAATGTGAAACTGCGCGGTTCTGTTACTGCAAAAGGCGAGGGTGCTGTGCCTTATGCGACGGTGGCCGTTGAGGGTGGCACTCTCGGTACATATGCAGGGGATGACGGGTGCTATGAACTGGAGTTGCCCGAGGGTAGGTACTGCCTGGTGGTTACGGCTGTGGGTTTCGAGACTTACAGGAGGGAGATTGTCGTTGGTGACAATCATCCTGTTATATATAATGTGGAACTGGTGCAGAGCGAGATTCAGCTTGATGATGTTGTCATAGCCGAGTCTGCTGCCGGTGTCTCGCGCTTGAGACGCTCAGCCTACAATGTCGTTGCGCTCGATACCGAAGAGTATCTCAATGTTTCAAAGAATCTTGGCGATATACTTGCGAAGTCGCCTGGTGTGAAATTGCGTGAATCGGGTGGCGTGGGGTCTGATATGAATATCATGCTCGATGGTTTCAGCGGAAAGCATGTCAAGGTCTTTGTTGACGGTGTGCCCCAGGATGGCGTGGGCCCTTCTTTCGGACTGAACAATATCCCCGTCAATTATGCAAAGCGCATCGAGGTCTATCGTGGTGTGGTTCCTGTGCAGTTTGGTACTGATGCCATGGGCGGTGTCGTGAATATCGTTACGGACAAGGCACGTCAGGGGTGGAGGCTTGATGCATCGTATTCCTATGGCTCATTCAATACCCACAGCTCTTTCTTGAACTTCAGCAAAGTGTTGAAGAGTGGCTTTTCGTATGAACTGAACTTCTTTCAGAACTATTCCGACAATGATTACATGGTAGATGCTCCTGTCGAGGATTTTGTTACAGGCAGTATCGAGAAGAAGAAACTGCACCGTGTGGAGCGTTTCAACGATACCTATCACAATGAGGCCGCAGTTCTCAAGGCGGGTGTAATCGACAAGCCTTGGGCCGACCGCATGATGTTGGGGCTGGTATATTCGCAGATGTATAAGGATGTACAGACCGGTGTGAGGCAGGAGATTGTGTATGGCAAGAAACACCGTAAGGGCTTTTCTCTTATGCCTTCATTTGAATACCTCAAGCGTAATCTGTTTGCTGACGGAGTCGACCTCTCCTTGACTGCCAACTATAACCGTAACTCTACGACAAACGTCGATACGGCCTCTTGCAAATACAACTGGCGTGGCGAGATGAACCGCCTCAATACGCCAGGCGAGCAGTCGCTTCAGCATATGCGTTCAGACAATGATAACTGGAATGCCACGGCAACCATTGACTACCGCCCCGGAAGAACACATACCCATCTCTTTACAGTGCATTATCTGTTCAATGCTTTCAGGCGTACGAACAGCTCATTGCTCCTGCCGCAGAGGGTAGAGGATCCTATCGCAAAGGTTACCCGCAAAGGGGTAGCGGGAATATCCTATCGCCTTATGCCGTCGGACAGATGGAACATGACTGTCTTTGCGAAACATTACAGCCTTTATGTGAGCGGCCCCATGGCAACCACCGGAAATGCCGATAGCTATATGCGGGAGAAACGCAGTCTGGGGGTATTTGGCTATGGTGCTGCAGGAACATATCACATACTGCCGGGATTGCAGGCGAAGGTTTCATATGAAAAGGCTTGCCGTTTGCCTACTATTGATGAGATGTTCGGTGATGAGGACCTTGAGATGGGCGATGTCGGCATAGACCCGGAGAAGAGCCATAATGTGAACCTCAATATCAGCTACAGCGGAAAATACGGCGGCCATGGGTTGTACGTCGAAGGCGGTGTGGTGTACCGCGATACACGTGATTATATACAGCGTAACATTGTCGACCTGAGCGGCGGCAAGGCTGCCGCAACATATATAAACTATGGCAAGGTGCTCACAAAAGGTTATAACATAACGCTGCGGTATACACTGGACCGCTTTCTGTCACTCGGAGGTAATTTTACCGACATGAAGGTCCTTGACAATATGAAAAGTGCCATAGGAAGTTCGGTGCCAAACCTCGGGTACGGCGAGGAGATGCCTAATCTTCCATCGCTGTTCGCCGATTTTGATGTGTCGCTCTATTGGCATGGGCTTTGGGGAAAGGATAATCTGCTTACGCTTACCTATGACGGCCGTTATGTCAAGGAGTTCAGTTACTATTCTGCCAAGATAGGTGCCAATAAAGACGATTATATGGTACCGTCGCAGCTGTCGCATAATGTGACTCTCTCTTACGGTATCGGCGGCGGGCGTTACAACGTCTCTCTTGAGTGCCGTAATATTACCGATGAACGCTTGTACGATAACTTCAGCCTGCAGAAGGCAGGGCGTGCCTTTTATGCGAAAGTGCGTGTGAGGTTGGGTAAATGATGTAATCTGTTTTTCTGATGTATATTTATAATGTATAAATAATAAATAGTAAGACTTATGAAAAGAAAATTTATCGGGAACCTGCTGCTTGCGGCAGTTTCGGTGGTGTCGCTTGCTTCGTGTTCAAGTGATGATGACGGTGGTGCGGTTACTCCACCTGCAAATGATGTGAAGCCGTATGTTATTGCGGCAACAGTTACAATGTCCAACAACAGTACTCCTGTGTTGCTGACGGCTGAATCCCTTGAAGAGGGTACCGTGTCTCCGGTCAATCAGGGAGTGGTTACCGACGCAGCCTCTTATTGGGTGTTTCATGGTACAGACTATCTATATGGCTTGGCATACAATCAGGGCAATGCTGGCCTTACACGCTCTTTCGTGATGGGCGATGACTACAGCATCATCGCGCGTGGCAAGGAGTATGCCGTGAACCGTTTTACCACATACGGAATCTATGGCAAGTATATACTTACGGCATCTACGGGTAACGGCTCTGCCGAGTGGGCCGATGCCAACGGTTATATTCCCAAAATGTTCCTCTTCTCTTATCTCGATACTGAGAAAGAGAGCTACCGTTCGAACGTGGCAGACAAGAAATATCTTTCCGAGAACTTCCTTGGCAATGGCGAGTATGTGACCTTGGCAGGTTTCCAGCAACGCGGAAAGCAACTGTTTGCAGCTGCTGTGCCAATGGGATTGAGTCAGTACGGTGCGGCTGCAGACGGCGGCAAATGGGTAAAATATCCCGACCTTGTGAAGAGTGAGGACGGTGGCAGCAACAGCAGTTCCTACAAGAAAGGCGAGTTGCAGTGGACTCAGTATCCCGATGAGTGCCATGTCGCGATATTCGAAGATGAGACGCTTGCTGCTAAGAAGATAATCAGCACCGACAGGATAAGCTATGCCTGTGGACGCAACAAGTCGCAATATTACCAGATGATATGGGCTGCGGAGAACGGCGATATTTATGTGCTCTCACCGTCGTATGCAAAGACCATGGCCGACAGTCGCCAGCAGACGACCCTGCCTGCGGGAATGGTACGTATAAAGGCGGGCGAGGATGATTTTGACAGCAGTTACTATGTGAATATAGAGGCTTTGTCGGGCGGACGTTCTTTCTTGCGCTCATGGTATATCGGTAACGGCCATATGCTGTTGCAGATGTACGATGCTCCGCTTACTCCCGGCGGCAAGGCTCCTTCAGCCCTTAGTCTGGCTGTCCTTGACGTGAACAAGGGGACGTTGAAGTTTGTTGACGGGCTGCCCGATACTTTGTCGGCATTCGGTAAGGCTCCGTTTATGGAGAACGGATTTGCTTATATGCCTGTAACTACAACTGATGGTTATCCTGCGATATACAAGATAGATCCCACGACAGCCACAGCTTCAAAGGGTGCTGTAATAGAAGTTACATCGCTTGATGGCGTAGGTAAGTTGTTGCCATGATTGGAGATTTGTCGGAAATTGTATAACTTTGCGTAGCTCGTGCATCTGTAGCTGTTACAGATAGCCGACATGATTCCGTTGCTGTAAAATAATGTTTTATGAATAAGTTTTTTAAGAAACTGCATCTTTGGGTATCGGTGCCTTTCGGTATCGTAATAACAATAACCTGTTTCACCGGTGCGTTGCTCGTGTTCGAGAGTGATATCGTCGCTCTTTGCAACAGGGAGTTGACAACCGTCGAGCCTGTCGGCGAGCCAATATCTATTGATGAACTTGTGGACAAGGTCGAGGCGACACTTCCCGATGGTGTGGAGGTTACAGGAGTTGTTGTCTCCCATGACCCGGCCGAGGCATACAAGGTAAACATCTCGAAACCGGGCCGCACAGCGGTGTATGTCGACCAGTATACAGGCGAGGTAAAAGGTAAGGCCGGCCGTCTTCCGTTCTTCAACACAGTGCGTCGTCTGCATCGTTGGCTTATGGATACACGTCCTGCCGACGGCGGTATCTTCTGGGGCAAAATGATTGTGGGTGCAAGCACGTTGGCTTTTGTCGTGATATTGCTCACGGGAGTGGTGATCTGGTGGCCGCGAAACCGCAAGATGCTCAAGAACCGTCTGAAGATTGTCGCATGCAAAGGGTGGAACCGGTTCTGGTACGACCTTCATGTGGCAGGCGGTTTTTATGTCACATTGCTCCTGCTTGCCATGGCGCTTACAGGGCTTACATGGTCGTTCAGCTGGTACAGGGATGCCTTCTATTCTCCTTTCGACAAAGAATCGGCAAAAAGTGTTAGTGCCGAAGCGCGTCCGTCAAGCAAAAATGACAGTCGCACGGCTGTCGCACTTCCGTTGCCTGCTGATACGTCGCTCATTGCCACAGATGCTGTTACTTCGGCGACAATACAGGCCGACGCGGTAACTGCTGCCACATGGCAGGCCGATGCAACGACGGCGGCGACGGCGCTTGCAGCGAACTCGCCTGTGTCGCATCCCTGGCAGTGTGCGTTCGATAGCGTTGCGGTCATGAATCCTCATTTTGAAACAATAACGGTATCGGATGCTCTTGTTTCCGTAGCGCAAAGAGGTTTCGGTAACAAACGGGCCTATGACAGATACGAGTTTGATGGGAGTACAGGAGAGATAACGGCGGAGAACCTGTATGCCGATGCCTCTCCCCGCAGCAAGGCAAGCGGTTGGGTGCGTACTTTGCATGTAGGTACATGGGGCGGCCTGTTCTCAAAAACACTATATTTCCTTGCAGCCCTGTTGGGAGCGACGCTCCCTTTGACAGGATATTATTTCTGGATAAAAAGGCTTTACGGGCGAAAGAAGAAATGATTACAAACATTGAGAGCGTTGGGATTCCCAACGCTCTCAATGTTTTTTTTAAAAATTATTTATTCTTGATTTCCAGTTCCATGTGCTGTGCGGGTTTTGAACCCCAGCTGAGGAATTTTCGGAAAGGAATAAGCAGAATCTGAATGATGTCGCGCAACAGCGAAATGTATATCGGAGCCATATAAGCATATATGATAATGGTTATTGCCGTCTGGAATCCATCGATAAGGCCCGGGAACAGATGCTCGGCCGAGAGCATTGATATGAACCAGAAAATGATGGCCAGGATTATTCCTATAAAATAGGACAGGAATATTGCTGCATCAAAGCCGAACCCGAATGCGAATTGCTTTATGTAGGTAAGGAATGGCCATAGCCCGTCAGCCTCCTGGTATTCAAGATTGTTGTTCTTTCTCTGTTCCGCCAGTTTTGAGGCTGCCTTCAGCCACAGGTTGAATGGCAGTAGAAAGATGAACTTGAGGACGGCCAAAGTGCTGTATACCAGCGCATCCAATATTATCTGTTTTAGCTTGTCCATGATTCTGTTTTTATTCTCAGAATAGATGAAGATGGTGCAAAGATAGTATATTTTGCTTTAAAACAAGAATTTTTGCTGTTTTAGTGTGCCTCCCTGGACAAGTGCTGTATTATATATAATAGGTATATAAATATCGATCCAAAAACTACAACAAGGTGCTTGACTTTATAGGCTCAACGTAAAAAGTTGAGGGATACTTCTTGTGATGACATCAGGAATGGGAATAAATATAAGTCTTTATTCTTCAATGCAACTTACCCTTAATCTGTTGTCGTTTATTCTTTTTGTCGTCGTTCTATCTTAACTTTTCGTCGCGCGAAAAGTTACAAAAGCGCCCGGCACTGCAAAAACAGTCATTTTGCGCTTTGTTCAGGAGTTGCAAGCAACATCCTTCAGTCACACAAAATTTGCCGCAAACAACTTTTCGTTCAGTCATCGGGGATAAAAGGACTCGCTTTTCACGCAATAACGGCAACATTAATATGCACCGCTCAAACAGGCTTTTATCCTGCTTCCGCTGCCTGAACGGTTGTTTGCTGTGTTTTAGATAGTGCCGGAGGTTTTTAGGGATTACCTGTGCAAACAAAAAAACTCTCCCTATTTAAAGATGGACGACAACGCAGGGGGGGGCGTTGCGTTGCTTTCAGCGAGCTTTGGCTGCGCTCGTTGCGTGTGAAAATGAATTTTCACTCACTCGCCGGCACAAACCTTGCGACGATTGAACCTATAGGTTTACAAAGGAGCGCCGCCAGGCCGGCGTAGACGTTGTGGAAGGAGTTCTCATTGCACGTACCTGTCATGCTGGAGCAAAGCGAAGCATATAAAAACACAGGGCTTTTCATACCCAACGAATTTTCATTGCAGAGGCAATTTCAAGAAGAAACTGCCGCTGTGTGAGCAAACTTTTAGACTGGCAAAATTATATGCGTAAAAATGAAATCCCTCAGAATTTTACGTTGAGCCACTTTATATATCAGCAAACCAATGAGTTACGCTGTGGGGAAAAAGAAAACGGAGAGAGTTTTTCAACTTTCTCCGTTTCAGTACCCAGACCCGGGATCGAACCGGGATGGGTTGCCCCACTGGTGTTTGAGACCAGCGCGTCTACCGATTCCGCCATCTGGGCAATTGCTTAATTGCGGTGCAAAGGTAGTGCTTTTTTCGTTGCGACCAAAGAAAAACTCATTTTTTTTGAAAAAAAGTTGCAATTGCTTGCCTGTTACAGTAAAAAGAAGTAATTTTGCGAGCCGATTATTATCAGCCCATACTATGGGCATACGGTACTTCAGGTCTCTGAGTATGCCAGTGATGCAATCTAGCCAATTGGTCGGGTATGCGTGAAGAGGGTTTCTGAAAGGCTCTGTTCCGTAAGGGCTTTGCAGAGGAGTATCGCAAGAACGATGGAATTATTAACTTTTTAAATGAATTAAAGTGGATACTTTAAGCTACAAAACAATTTCGGTCAACAAGGCTAACGCACAGAAAGAGTGGGTTGTTGTTGATGCTACAGACCAGGTACTTGGTCGTCTTGGTACAAAAGTTGCCAAGCTTTTGAGAGGTAAGTACAAACCAAGTTTCACTCCTAACTCAGATTGCGGTGATAACGTAATCATCATCAACGCTAACAAGGTTAGAATGACTGGTAACAAGTGGAATGAGCGCGTATACTTGAGATTCTCAGGTTATCCAGGCGGTCAGAAGCAGTTTACTCCTGCTGATGTTGCTGCCGGTTACAAGGGTTACGAGCGTCTTATCAAGCATGTCGTAAGAGGTATGCTCCCTAAGAACCGTCTTGGCAATCACATCCTCAACAACCTCTACATTTACGATGGTCCTGAGCACAATCACGCAGCTCAGTCTCCAAAAACAATTGATATTAACTCTTATAAATAAGAAAGCAGATGGAAATGGTAAACGCATTAGGCAGACGCAAGAGCGCTGTTGCCCGTATTTTCGTAACTGAGGGTACAGGTAAAATTACTATCAACAAGAAGGATCTGCAGGATTATTTCCCATCAAGCATTCTCCAGTACGTGGTTAAGCAGCCACTGATGACTTTGAATGTTGCTGAGAAGTATGACATCAAGGTTAACTTGGACGGTGGCGGTTTCACTGGCCAGTCACAGGCTTTGCGTCTTGCAATTGCCCGTGCTTTGGTTAAGATTAACGCCGAGGACAAGAAGGCTTTGCGCGCAGAGGGCTTCATGACTCGCGATGCTCGTGAGGTTGAGCGTAAGAAACCGGGCCAGCCAAAGGCACGTCGCAGATTCCAGTTCAGTAAACGTTAATATTCGGTCTCGAAATATACGTTTAGTATCTAAACCACTCGGGACTTCACCGTTCTATTGGTGGGCTACCCGGGAGGTTGGTTAAAGAATTTAATTAAAAAGAAGGTAAACGATTTAAAATTTTAAAAAAATGTCTAGAATTACATTTGACACATTGCTTGAGGCCGGTGCACATTTCGGTCACTTGAAGCGTAAATGGAATCCCGCTATGGCTCCTTATATCTTCATGGAGCGCAATGGTATCCACATCATCGATTTGCACAAGACTGCAGCTATGACTGAGACTGCTGCTGAGGCCTTGAAGCAGATTGCAAAGAGCGGTAAGAAGGTTCTCTTTGTCTCTACAAAGAAGCAGTTGAAGGAGATTGTTGCCGAGAAGGCACAGTCAGTAGGTATGCCCTACGTTATCGAGCGCTGGCCAGGCGGTATGTTGACTAACTTCCCTACAATCCGTAAGGCTGTTAAGAAGATGGCAACTATCGACAAGCTTACACAGGACGGTACATACTCTAACCTCTCAAAGCGCGAGATTCTTCAGATTTCTCGTCAGCGTGCTAAGCTCGACAAGAACCTCGGTTCTATCGCAGATTTGACACGTCTTCCTTCAGCAATCTTCGTGGTTGACGTAATGAAGGAGCACATTGCTGTTCACGAGGCTAACCGTCTTGGTATCCCCGTATTCGCAATCGTTGATACAAACTCTAATCCTAACGACATTGATTTCGTAATCCCGGCAAATGATGATGCAACAAAGTCAGTAGAGGTTATCCTCGACGCTTGCTGCGCAGCTATCGCTGAGGGTCTCGAGGAGCGTAAGGTAGAGAAGGTTGACGCACCCGAGGAGAACGATGAGAATGCTGAGAAGAAGGCTCCACGTCGCCGTACAACCAAGGCTCGCACAGCTAAGGTTGCTGAGGCATCAGAGGAGGCTGCAGAGTAATTCTCATAATTATTAATCATTAAAATCAAAGAAAATACTATGGCTGTAACTATGGCTGATATTGCCAAGCTCCGTCAGATGACAGGTGCTGGTATGATGGACTGCAAGAACGCTTTGACCGAGGGTGAGGGCGATTTTGACAAGGCTATCGAGATTATCCGTAAGAAGGGTCAGCTGGTAGCTGCTAAGCGTAGCGACCGCGAGGCTTCTGAGGGTTGTGTTCTTGTAAAGGCAGAGAATGGCTTTGCTGCAATCATCGCTCTCAAGTGTGAGACCGACTTCGTTGCTCAGGGTGCTGACTTTGTCAAGTTGACACAGGATATCCTTGATGCTGCTGTAGCTGCTAAGTGCGCTACTATCGAGGATGTCAAGGCTCTTCCTATGGGCGAGGGTACAGTTCAGGACGCTATCGTAGCTCGTTCAGGTATCACTGGCGAGAAGATGGAACTTGACGGTTACAAGACTCTTGTTGCTGAGAACGTATACACATACAACCACCAGAAGAAGAATATGCTCTGTACAATGGTAGCGTTGTCACAGGCTAACGAGGATGCCGGTCACGAGATTGCTATGCAGATTGCTGCTTCTGCACCTCTTGCACTCACAAGCGAGGATCTTGATCCTGCTTTGGTTGCCAAGGAGCGCGTTGTAGCAGAGGAGAAGGCTCGTGAGGAGGGTAAGCCCGAGAATATGATCGCTCGCATCGCTGACGGTCGTATCCAGAAGTACTACAAGGAGGTTTGTCTTCTCCAGCAGGGCTACTGCCAGAACGAGAAGATTTCTGTCGCTGATTTCTTGAAGGGCTTCGACAAGGAGCTTACAGCTACAGGCTTCCAGCGTTTCACACTCCGTGCAGAGTAATTGAAACTTATATATAAAACAAGCGGTTCACAATTTTGTGAACCGCTTGTTTTATATTGTGACGTGAGATGTGTGAATGCTTCCCGAAAGAGTTACAATCTATGCCGTTATTCTCTCTTGAAGCGTGGGGATATCGGTGTTTTATTGCTCTATCAGCTCCATTTCAGCCCAACGCTCGATTATGAGCGCACAGTCCTCACGTGCGACAGCCTCTTCTACTTCATACTCCTCAAGGAGGGCTTCCACCAGCGTCTCAATGGTAAACTCCTCCAGACTGCTTACCTTCTCCCACAGGAATGCCGCTGTGGGGTTAAGGCTGATGATTCGGCTGAAATCGACGTTCTCTATTCCGGCAGGTACAATGATGTACTCTCCGCATACGTTCTGTAATTCAAATCCTTTCTTCGCTTTCATATTACATATTATTTTATATTCTTCGGTAAATTGCCAATATAATCCTGCGCAGCGGGGTTAATAACTTCCATAATGATGAGTATCGGCGCCATTTGCGGCTGTTTACCGGAACGAGCTTCCCTTTTCTTATGAATGCGTCGGCTATACCTACAATGTCATCTTCGTGAAAACTCTCTTTCATCCATAACGGATTGCCGTCGCCTCGCATTATGTATGTGTCGCCTTCAATCTCTATTACACGGTGTAGGGCGTAGGTCTCTTTCCTTATTTCCGCCAGGACTACGTCACCAATAGCGGGTTTACGTGGAGGTGCAAGTACGACCTTGTCTCTTCCGCTTTCAAGGAACGGACGCATGCTGACTCCTTTTACAACAAAAGTGACACTCTTTCTGTTGCCTTCGTTGAAGAGCCGTCTTATCTCCTGCATGAAGGAGTGGTTGTCGACCCTCTTGACCGTGCCTGTCTGTTGTTTCATGCTTTAAGTACGTTGCTTGAAACCTCTGCAGCTTCCTTATCGGGACGGCATGAAAGGGTGTATACCGGTATTCTCTCAAGAACCTTGCTGGCAGTGCCGCATATGCTCATGTGTATTTTCTTGTCGAATTTCAGTGTTGAGCATGAGTTCAGGAGTATTCCGAACGCGACGGGTATGCTCTCCTTGCGTATCCTGTTCTCCTTCTCCTGCTCGATTGAAGCAAAACCGCCGATGGGGTAGTGCACGTTTTTGTATATCGGGCGCTTGCCGCTCCATGGAGAACCGTATACTATCGGTGTACCGTCTGCAGCAATTCTCAATACTGGATTGTCATCGTTTATGAGAGTGCTTCCGGGTATATGCTTTACCCAAAGGTCGCTGTGTGTGCTCTTCCCTCTGCCGCTCACCCCAAGGAACATGTATGCTTTGCCTTCGTTCTCGACAACGGATGAGTGCATTAGCAAGGTGTCATGTTTGGCAGAACATATGGTAAATATTACCATAAGGGCGTTGTCGATGCCGAAGATGGTATTTGCCGTCGAGCCACGGGTGGCCAACGTGAAGTTCCTGTATTCGCTGTCGCTTTCAATGAATGCACATGGTATCTTGCCGTCAAGAAGTATAAGAATCTGGTAGGCGCCGCTGTCCTGCCGATAAACCTCGAAACTGGCCGACGGGCATGGGAAAAAACCGATCCTTGAGCCTCGCCACGACGGGTTTATGCTGTTGTCTATTCTTATGGAAAACAGTGGCTCTTGCTTGTCGTCGGTCAAGAATGGCTCAAGATTTGGCAATAATTTTACAATATCTATCTCCTGTGACTCAATTTCAAAGACGTGTTCTGCTATTTTGAATCTTGTACTGTTCATCTGTATTCTTAATATGGCTGTTTTTTCTTTGTTGTTTTCAATATTATTGCAAATATAGTGCAATTTAGGTTGATTTTTGAGTTTTCGGAGAGATAATAATTTCATTGCTATGGCTTTTATATTAATTTAATAATTACAAAAAAAGTAAAAAATGAAGAAAAGTGGATTATTGTGTGATATATGTTCCGAAATTTGTATTTTCTTTGTATTTTGAAATAGACGGGCGCGATACGCCTTGTGTCAACAAATCTTATATGGAACGGTCGATAAATGTGAGGGGGAGGCTTCTGTCGTTTGAGAGGCCGCTTGTGATGGGAATTCTGAATGTGACGCATGACTCCTTTTACGAAGGGTCACGTACCGGTGGTTTGCAGCTTGTGGAGCGTGCCAGGACGATGCTGTCAGATGGTGCTGCGATACTTGATGTCGGTGCCTGTTCGACCCGTCCTGGGAGTGAACCGGTACCGCAGGATGTTGAACTTGCAAGATTGCACGAGGCCCTCTCGTTGCTTGATAAGGAACTGCCTGAGGCTGTGGTGTCCATTGATACATTCCGTGGCAAGGTAGCTATGGAATGTGTTCGTGAGCATAATGTTTCAATAATCAACGATGTCTCGGGCTATGAGTGGGATGAGGAGATGCTGCAGGCTGTCGTAGAGCTGAATGTGCCGTATATACTTACGCATTCTGTAGGTTTTGCGGGCGAAAAGGTGGGGTATGATGACTTCTTGCCGCAGGTGTTGCAGCGCTTGGCGGCAAAGATGTGGCAATTGAGGCAGTGCGGGGTCAAAGATGTTATCGTTGACCCGGGATTCGGGTTCGGCAAGAGCGTTGAACAGAATTTCCAGATGTTGGATAATCTCCGTGAGTTCAATGTGCTCGATGCCCCGTTGCTTGTCGGTGTCTCGCGCAAGTCCATGATTACGCGGCTTCTTGGCATTCCTGCAGGTGAGGCATTGCCCGGAACAGTGGCATTGGGAATGGCGGCTTTGATGAAGGGGGCTGATATCCTTCGTGTCCACGATGTCAAAGAGGCTGTCGATACGGTAAAACTGTATCAGGCAATGAGGGGCTCGCGTTGAATTTGATGCGGTGGAATCTCGTTTTTCTGATAATATTTATATATATAAATAATGTTTTCAAACTTTTCGATAATTGATATTGTAGATGTGCTGCTCGTTGCGGCAATACTGTACTACTTCTACAGGCTGATGAAGGAGTCGGGCTCGCTCAATGTATTTATTGGTATACTTGTCTTCTTCTTTACCTGGGTGATAGTCTCTCTTCTTCTGGATATGCGTCTGCTTGGCTCTATAATGGACCAGCTGATGAGTGTGGGAACAATCGCGCTGATAGTGATTTTCCATGAAGAGGTCCGCAATTTCTTCAAGCGTCTTGGGTCGAACAGGAGGCTCCGTTTTATCTCATCGTATTTCTCGCGTAAAGATGCTGAGGAAGATGGTAATGAGGCTATCGTGCCTATTGTCCTGGCGTGTGCAAGCATGGCCCAGCAGAAGGTCGGAGCGCTGATTGTAATTGAGAAGAATGACCCTCTTGGCGAGATTGCCTCTACCGGAGAGACCATAAATGCGAATGTTGGACAGCGCCTTATTGAAGCTATATTCTTCAAGAATGCCCCTTTGCATGATGGTGCCATTATAGTACGTGGCAATCGCGTTGTCGCGGCTCAGTGCATACTTCCTGTATCGCATGACCTCAGTATTCCCAAGAAGCTTGGTCTGCGCCACCGTTCAGCGATGGGTATTGCCGAAAAGACGGATGCGCTCGCAATTGTGGTTTCTGAGGAGACCGGCGCGATTTCGGTTGCAAAAGACGGTAAGTTCATGCTGAATCTTGATGCGCACAAGCTTGAGGAAATTCTCTCGGCTCAAGATTGATTTTCTTTTTATTTTTGTAAGACCGGGTAAACACCGATTTTTTATCAAAAAAAGTTTTCGATGTAATTTGTTGAAAATCAATGCTTGCTTGAAAAAGTTCAATTTTTCATGAAAAAAAGTTGCTGAAAAGTTTTTGTGGTTTCAAAAATTGCCTTACCTTTGTACTCGCTTTCGACAAACAACGAGCGTTGCTTACGAAAGCAAGATGATCCTTGACAACATTCCATACAGACAAGCAGTACAACGTGCCCTTTGATTTTTTTTGGTCAAAGGTCAACAAAGTAAGTAAGGAACGAAAAACGAACCGTCAATAGATTTGATATACTTTTTTAATTCCGGCCGGTACAAACATTTTTGAGAAGTGATGTCCTTCGGGGCATTTACAGATATAATATACAACGAAGAGTTTGATCCTGGCT
>JAGBFX010000043.1 GCA_017936265.1 Bacteroidaceae bacterium
TACAAGAGTTATTTGAGAGTATTGCTACCGCAAACCGCAGAAATTCGTACGATTCCCAAATCGTTACTTCGCTCTTTTCAAAATAGCTTCAAGTGTTTATTCTTCAAACGATTATGTCAAATCGATGTAATACTAAAATAAAATTACGGCTAAAAAGTACAAATACAAAGACTTATGACAACAATTAAAAGATTCAAGACAATCCTTGCACTCGCATTGGCATTGCCGATGACATTGAGTGCACAGGTCGACGTAAACAGGGAGAAGTACCCCGATTACAGCGACAAGACCAACCCCGACTGGTCACTCATGCAGTATGCACCCATGCAGAAGAGTGCAGCACGCACCGACGCAGTTCCTGCTGCGCAGAGACCGGCCTATGTAAACAATGCTGAACTCAAGTTCTTCCCGCCCGTATTCAACCAGGACGGTGGCTCATGTGGCTCGGCATCGCGCATATGCTACATGTTCACATATGAGCTGAACGCATACCGCAACCTCAACGGAAAACTCGCAAAGAACTACTACCCTTCGCACTTCGTGTGGCTGCACACAAACGGTAACTCAGGTAAGGACCAGTTCGTGACAAGCATCGGTGTGCCTTCGGCTGCCACATACGGCGGTCAGACATACTCTTCGCTTTTCGGTTACCAGGACTGCGCCGACAATGACTTCGGTTGGATGCAGGGATACGACAAGTGGTTCGAGGCAATGCACAACCGCATGCTCAAGCCAGCGAACTTCCCCGTGAGCGTGGGCACCGAAGAGGGCCGCGAGGCTGTCAAGAACTGGCTGTGGAACCACAGCGGCGACACAAGCTTCCAAGCCGGCGGTATCTGCGGTATCGGCGTTGCCAGTGCAGGCGGCAACTACGACGGCAGTATCCCGAGCACCACAGCCAACAGGAATGCCGGCGTTGTAGGCAAGAAGTACGTAAAGGCATGGGGTACTCAGGTCGACCACGCCCTGACAATAGTGGGTTATGACGACCGCATTGAGTTCGACCTCGACGGCAACGGCGTTGCAGGAGAGGCCGACAAGGATGAGGTAGGTGCATGGATTATCGTGAACTCATGGGGCACATGGTGGGGCAACAGCGGTTTCATCTACTGCCCATACGCATTTGCCGGCGCATCGTTCAGGAGCGACGGTACATTTGCCCAGAACTGGTGGGCACCTGAGATTTACAAGGTACGCAAGGACTACCGTCCGTTGCGCACAATCAAGCTCGAGATGGACTACTCACGCCGTAGCGAGATCAAGCTCTCGGCAGGTATATCGGCCGACATCAATGCCACAGCACCCGAAAGGACTGTAGAATTCGAGCACTTCAGATACGCAGGTGACGGAAACTACGGAAACACAAACCCTGCACCCGAGATTCCTATGCTCGGACGCTGGGCCGACGGCAAACTGCACACCGAACCGATGGAGTTCGGCTATGACCTTACCGACCTGACAGCCGGTTATGAGCGCAGCATGCCACTCAAGTATTTCTTCATCATCGAGACAAAGAGTTGGGGCAAGGGCCGCGGTAACATCTACAATGCCTCTATCATGGATTATGAGTACAATGAGGAAGGAACAGAGACACCGTTTACCCTTCCCGGCGGCAAGACGGAGATCAAGAGCGCCGGCAACAAGACCATCATTTCTGTTGTCGTTTACGGCGAGCCTTACTATGCACCCCAGAACGCATCACTCAGCGGCAGTACACTCAAGTGGGAAGCGCCGTTGCCATCTACAAACAGAATCGAAAAATACAACATATACAAAGAGAGCACAAAAATTGCCGAGGTTTCTGCAGAGACATTCAGTTATGATGTATCACAGGCAGGCACAGTTGACGGCTCATACAGTGTAACAGCGGTATACGAGGGCGGCATTGAATCACAGAAAATAAATGTGACTGCACCTATTGCCTTCGAAGAGGAGAATGCAGCTGTGAACTTCAAGAAATCTGGATTCAAAATCCCGGGCATCTTCGACAATAAGCTCGAGAACGCCACCATTGAATTCTATATCAAACCAAACTCACTTGTTGACTGGAACCAGAGCGCAGGACCGGGTTGGGGCACATTCATGATGCATGCCGATGCCAGCGGTAACTTCTACGCAGGCTGGGATACCAATAACCGTAAGATAACATCCAGCTACCTTAAAGTAGGCAAATGGACACATGTTGCCGTTACCGTACAGGGCGGCAAGCTGACCATATATATCGACGGTCAGAACCGCGGTTCAGTGACATCAACTTCGTACAGCGGCATCGGTGGCTTCGGCGACCTTGTATTCTCGGCAAGCGGCGAAAACAATGCCCAGGACGCAAGCTACGATGAGATACGCATATGGAACAGGGCACGCCCGATTGCCGAGGTGCGCAACGGCAGGAAGTTCCAGTACTCGGGCGATGTGATGCCCGACGGCCTCATCGCATACTACAAGGGCGACCTCATCACTGTTGACGGCAAGCAGATGTTGCGCGAGTACATAAGCGGCAATCACGCCGAGATACTCAACAACAACTACGAGGCAACCACAAGTACCGTAACTCTTACCAAGCCTACAAGCACACTCACAGCAAGCATAGATGCGGTAAGCAGCGAGGTATATGCAGGAATGCCTATTAAGTTGAGCGCGACATACAGCGACGCTGTTGCAGCACTCAAGTGGACCGTTGAGGATGCAGGCCTTGAGAATGTTGCAACACTTGAACCTACAGTAACCTTTAAGACCCCGGGCGAGCAGAAAGTCATTCTTGTTGCCGAGGACAGCGAAGGCAACAGCGTGACAGCCGAGACAACAGTGAACGTACTCCCCGAGAAGGCCATTGACGCCACATTCCATGTGAGCAAAGACCCTGTAATCATGGGCGAGAAGGTATCGTTCATCATCGACAACCCGGCATTCGGAGTAATGTATGAATGGGAGATTACCGGTTCCGAGACCCAGAAAATATACGGCATGCATGCAAGTGCCGCATTCAACGAGACAGGCGAACAGACCGTGACACTCAAGGCGAGTTCCTTTACCGGTGCAAACAGCGCCACTTCGACAATCAATGTATACGTCCTTGAATCGGAGCCTGTTGCAGCATTCGAGGTCAGCCCTGCCATAATAATGAAGGGCGAGAAGACATACCTGAAGGACGTATCGACATTCTTCCCAACAGAGTGGGAGTGGGTTGTGGAAAGCACCGACAAGACATATGTCATCAACGGCCGCAACAGCAGCCTCACCCCATCGGTATGCGGCGTATACAATGTCACACTCAACGTACGCAACGAGATAGGTTCGGGCACAACTACACGCGAGCGCGCACTCATCGTATGCAATGCCGACAGCAAGAACGGTCTCGGCTTCGGGGAGAATGCCAAGGTTACCGCACCGTTCTCTACAGGCCGACGCGACGTTCTCACCGTTGAATGGTGGATGCGTCCGACACAGCTCACCGAGAAATGTCTGGGAATAGGCCAAAGCGAGGCAACATTCCTCATAAATGCCAATACACAGGGTGTTATGTCTCTTTATGCCAACGGATATGCAGGCAATAGCCAACCGGGATTTGTCATCGCCAACGAGTGGCATCACTATGCGGCAATCCTCGACTGCGGCTTTGTTGACTTCTACCGCGACGGCAAGTACGTCTCTACAAGCTACGTATCGACCAACGCATACATACCCGAGCTCAGCACATTGGCCATTGGCACCGACGCTGCAAAAATGAGCGGTCAGATTGATGAGTTCCGCGTATGGAGCAGCGTTGTCAAGGACGATGCACTGCTTGCAGTGTGCAACGCACCTATCGAGGACCCCGCTGCATACAGCGACCTCATGCTCTACTACGACTTCAACCAGGCCGGTGGCGATGTCATCGACCGCACAGGCAACGGGCACGATGGTGTGCGCAGCGGCTTTGGCCCGGACGGTGACGCCTGGGGACTCTCAAGAGGAGTGTTCTGCCTCAACACTGAGCCCATGCCGGAGACAGGCGAGGTAACAGGCACCTACCTTAAGAACTACCAGATGGCATTCACAACCGACAACGGCAAGATTATCAACCCCAACAGCACGACAAAGCGTTTCTATGCCATCAAGGACTGGACGCTGGAGAACACCACCGTTTCGGGTGATGTAACGACCGGCGCACATGTGGATAACCAGAAGAACAACTGTATGACATTCACCACCACATGGGACGGATTCGGCATTCTCAAGGACCACAAGGCATACCAGACAGTGACATTGCCGGCCGGCAACTACACATTCACAGCCGAGTATCACGACACGTGGGAAGGCCAGTGCGGCAACAGCTACATTCTGGCAGCCGAGGGCGAGGGATTGCCCAACACAGCCAACCTTGATGATGCCATAGCCTACACAAAGATGCTCGAGAAAGACAAGGCCATGTCAAACAGTGTAAGGTTCAGCCTCGCCGAAGAGACAACCGTATCGCTCGGTCTCCTTGTCAACATCGACGGTAAGCAGTGCATGGCAATAAAGAAGTTCATTCTCACTACCGACAACACCGAGTACATCGATGCCAACGGCGAGACAGTGACCTCTATCGAGTGCATTGAAGAGGTGGAAACTGCAAACGGAAAGCTGAAAGGTATCTATGACCTCAGCGGCCGCAAGCTTGAGCAGATTACACAACCGGGTATATATATTATTGATGGTAAAAAGGCCCTTATAAAGTAAGAGCAACTGCCCTTAAAGTATAACTGAAGTAAATCCCCTGTGGCGCGCGCCACAGGGGATTTACTCAATTATGTTGTTACAACATCGAGCCGTCCTTGACACGTACCCCTCACCGCTGCGCGGAGCTCCCCTACAGGGGAGCAATTATTTGCTGCGTTAAATTTCCTCCACTTGTAGGGGAGGTGGCTGTCAAGCCGGAGGGGTACTGACGTTTATTGTTACTTGTAACATTGAACGTTACACACTACACACTACAAATTACACACCCACAGGGGCGGGGTCGACCCGCCATGGGCCATATCGCGTACTTGTCATCCCGACAAAGCGCAGCGCCGAGGGATCTCTTCCACATATTTTGATTCCCTCTCTACGGGAGAGGCTCCATAGGTGCGAACCGATGTGTTCGCCCTTGGCTTGTATTGCCAATCAACAGTTCTTGTATTCCGTCATTCACTTACCCTTGACTTGTTGTCTTGTATTCTTGTTGTTGTCGTTTTATCACATACTTTTCATGACTGAAAAGTATGCAAAAGGTCCCGGCACTTGGCAAAAACAGTCGCAACAGCCTTCTGCTCATGCCGCCATGGCGAGCATTCGGCCGGCTGTTGCTTGCCACAATCAACTTTTCGTTCAAACATCGGGGATAAAAGAACTCGCTTTCCACGCAATAACAGCAACGCTAATATGCACCGCTCAGACAGCTTTTATCCTATTCCCGATGTCTGAACGATTGTTTGCTGTGTTTTTGATAGTGCCGGAGGTTTAAGGAATTACCATTGCTACCCGTTGCCCGATAAAAATAACTCCAAGCAAGTACCCCTCACCGCTGCGCGGAGCTCCCCTACAGGGGAGCAATTGTTTGCAGCTATAAAACTCCTCCCCTATCCAAACTCCCTCCCGGCTTCGCCGTACTCCAACTCCTCCTCTGTACGAACTCCCTCCCGACTTTGTCGTACTCCCTCTTTGAAAAGAGGGAGAGCCCGGGGGACCGCTTGCGGTGGATGAGTTTTCAAAAGAGGGAGAGTTTATATCCTCCCCTGACAGGGGAGGTGCCGAAGGCGGAGGGGTACAAATCTCACTTGCAACATCTGTTCAGCCTGGGCGGGCTGACCCCGCCCAGGCAAAGTTCATATAATATTGTAGGGCAGCCAAACAGGCTGCCCTACAATATTATATGAACTATTATCAGTTATCACCCCAAAGGTTACCGAAGCCTCTGTCCCTGCCGGCATCATATTTCCCATCTTGTCCGTCACCAACCTCAACATCTTCTTTATAGCCACCAGACCTCGCCTGCATTATACTGTTAATCTCAATCTCAACGGCTTCTATCGCCGGACTCTTATAAATCTTCTTCATATCTTGTATAATTGTTTTTTAGTTATTTTGAGATTTCTCGCTTTTGGCTCGAAATGACAACTCCTTGCGATTGTGTCATCCCGAAACAGAGTGAGGAATCTCTTTCTTTATTCCTCGCAAGGGCGGGCTGACCCCGCCCCTACGGGATTATTTCAATATCTCTGTTAAATGAGATAAAAAAGATGAAGTTCAAGGCTTGCGACGCTCGCTAAACCGCAGTTTACTTTTATGTAAATGAGGATTTAGCGGGCTAGCGTAACGCAGAAATTCGCCTTTTTAATCATTTAACCAAAACTTTCTTGCCGTCAACAATATACAAGCCGGGCTTGGTAATCTCATCAATCTTGCGACCCTGAAGGTCATAGATACCCTTCACATTCGCGTCTTCAGTTCTTACCTCCTCAACGCCTGTTGTGCCGTCAATCTCGCGGATAGCGATGCTTGCCTGCGGAACGCTTGACTGGGTACGTGACTCAATGTTCATGTACCAGCGGAAGCTGCCAAGGCTTGCATTCTCCGATGCCGCATACTTGAGCTCGCCGCCCGCTATTGCATAGTAACCGTTCTCGTACATTACAGCACCTGACACACCTGAATATGTTCCGGTGAAGGTAAACTTCTCCTTTACCGATGAGCAGTCGATAGAGTTCTCCTCGGCAGGGTAAAGCACAGCATTCTCAACCACAATCTCCTGAACACCTGTATTCACCGGCTTGATGAAGTATGGGATGTTAGGCTCGGTCACTGTACCTGCTGCAAGATAGAAAATCTCGAGCACCATGCGGTCTATTACACCGTCAAGGTTATCATCATAGCGGTGCATGTTGTTTATCTCTGCCATCTTGAACCTGTCGCTGATAGCATCGTAATCGATAGCAAACGGAACATAGAACGCCTGCCAGTTGGTGTTCTTGAAGTTACGCTGGTAGGTGATTGTCTCGTACTCCTTCTCCTCGGTACCGCTGTACACCTCGCCGTCGACAAGTGTGTAGGCAACGACCTCAGGAACCTCGGGTTCTTCGGGTTCTACAGGAGCCTCAGGCTCGGCATAGGCAACGGCAAGGTTGCCCAGACGCTGCTCGGCGTAGCTTGAGTTTACAACAACTACATCCTCTACGATGATTGCACCGTCAGCGGCTGCACCCTCGGCCAATGCGACGTCAAGGTTGAAGAGCGCATCGCCCTGGGCGAATGTAGAGTTGCTTGTGCCGTATATGAGCACGCGGTATGTACCTGTACCTGTCTCGGTAAGAATCAGGCTCTTGCCGTTGGCCATTGCGCCCGCTGTCACTGCGTTGAGAGTCATGCCCTCGGGCACTGTAATCTCGGCCTGCAGGGCTATGAAGCCTGTAGAGCTTATAGTTACAGGCACTGTCACGTTCTCGCCCGCAGTAATCTCAATGGCGTCAGCCTGCAGAGCAGCAGAAGCCATAGGCAGCTCATAGAAATACATCGGTGGCAAGTAGCCCGCAGCGGCAACAATGCCCGCAGCGGCATTCATGTCGGCTGCACCTGTCGCGCCGTCGCCGTCAACGTCGGCCTTGTAGCTGTTGGCGTTCGATGTGCCCACAACAGTGATGTCACGTACCGAAAGCACATCATTCACGTCGGTATCGCCCGATGTCGGATGAGCAAGGTCATCGACATTGTTTGTCGTAAGGTTCTTCACAATGTTTGTCCTGCGGCTGTTCAACCATGTACATGCCTTTGCCACCTGTGCGGCATAGTCGAAGCTCTTGTCCTTGCCGGCAGATACGCTGCTTGCAAACGAGCTCTTCGCATAGTTGTAATAAGCCTGTATATAATCCTCAAGTTCTGTGAGCATCGCCTCCGCGTCAAACTCGTTCCACACGTTGCGGTAGTGTCTCTTGAACTCGTTGTTTACGGTAACACCCTTGAAGAATGTCGTTCCAGTCTGGCTACCACCGTCATACCAGCTTAACCCTGGCCAGGTAGTGCTTGTACGGCTATCATCAAAATAACTGTACATGCTTCCCCAAAGGCTCTTTTTGCCATAGCCGAATGCCCAGTCAAAATCCCATATGGGGCCGAACATCATCTTTACGCCAGAGTTTGTCGTGCCGTCCTCATTCCAGAAGTTCTCTTTCCACATGAAGACACTCTTGGGGTGGCCGGCCTCGATGTTGAGCACCAGCTCGTTAACGAGGATGAAACGTGCCGCCACATTAAGGTCGATGAGTGATTCCAGGTCGGCTGTTGAGCTCTGGTTCTTGAGCACGGCTGTGAGCTTGTTGAAGTCGGCAGCAATATCCGACTTTCTCTGCTCTGCCGCAGCCTGTCCATAATCCGCCTCCCAATCGGCAAGGTCAGGGTCCTTTATTACAACAGGAATGCTTATGTTCGATGATGTAAAATAGATGTCATCGGCAGCCTTCTCATTGGTGTCAAGCTCAAGCAGATAACTTGTCTCATCATCAATGTCCACGCTGTTGGCATTGATTGAACGGTGCTCTGTGAACATATATGTACCCTTGTACTCTCCGCTCAGGTACACATCAACGGGCACCGAGTGGTTGGTGTAAGGCACGTCAATCATTGCACCCAGCTTGTGCGCGATTGCGTTGGTAAGGAATGAGCCGTTCTGTGCATTTGCAAGCAACACCCAGCTCTTTGCCTTTGTCATGCCGAACGGAGCCTGTTTGCTTTCGAATTTAAGGCGATAAGGTTTCTTATCATTGTCGGTCCATGATGAGTTACCGCGGCCCTTGATAGTAACCGGCACATCTTTCATATCCTCGAACACACCATAACCGGTGAGGGTAAATGTAGCGTCCTGATATGTATCCTTCATATCATCGGTAATCTCGGTAACACCGCCGTCAATGTTGATGTCGATGCGTGCGACAGCGCTCGCCTTGTCAATGAGCCAGTTGACGTTTACAGTATACTCGTTACCGAAAGGAACCTTTCCGCCGGCAGTCACCATGTTATAGCCCGGATATGTAACGGTGTATTTTACGGAATTCGTGAAGTCCTGACGTGTTACCTTGCTCTCCTGAAGTGTAGTGCCCACATAGGCTACAGCCTTTCTGTCGCTCAGGTTGAAGCTCGCAGTCAGGTAGTGGCCAATCTGGTTCACGTCGAGGCTGATGCTGCCTGATATTGCAGAAGCCTCCACATCGGAGAAGAGTTCGTGATTATACTTGTTGTTGAATTTGTACGATGTCATTGTAGGCATTGCAGGAACATCGGTGCTGTAGCCTATGAAGTCGCCCTGAGCATACGTTGTCGTTTTCCCGTTGAATGTAACGACAAGTGAAGTGCCGCTCATGCTGTACGTCGTGCTGCTCAGTTCATAAGCATCGACACCGCCGTCGGCGAGTTCAACGAAAAGACATTTCCCCTCTTGTTTCCATACGGGGTCGGCAGCCACTGTTACACTCGAGAAAGAGAACAGTGCTGCAATCAATAAAAGCAAGTGCTTTACCATGATAATAAAATAGTGTTTTGGTTATAAAAATTCTTGTCCTTAGGTAAGGCCCAAACCCTAAACAATGCACCATGAAAAGTACACTCTATAGGCTCTGAACATTACATAATTTCGCAAATGTAGTATCAATTTTTACTTTTTGCTATAATTTTTTAGCATATTTAACACTTATCGTCGCGTCATTTACAATTTTTGTATGTTATGCGCAAATAAATCAGATATTTTAACCAAAATATCATAATTGACATTTAGACATAATTCTACACGCAAAGGTTTAATTCCTTTTACAAAATGACAGTGATGTCGTTAAAATACCTCCCCTTAACCAACTCCCTCCCGGCTTCGCCGTACTCAAGCTCCTCCTCTCTCCGAACTCCCTCCCAGCTTCGCCGTACTCCAACTCCTCCCCTGTACGAACTCCCTCCCGACTTTGTCGTACTCCCTCTTTGAAAAGAGGGAGAGCCCGGGGGACCGCTTGCGGTGGAGGAGTTCACAAAAGAGGGAGAGCCTGGGGGACCGCTTGCGGCGGAGGAGTTTCCAAAAGATGGAGAGTTTATTTCCTTCCCTCAGTCACTACGTGACAGCTCCCCTCAGGCAGGGGCGCAGCTTGGGTTGTGACGCGTGGGTCGCGGCCTTGTATTTTTCTTTTATTGTCCAGCCCTGTACTTTCATTGCACAAAACAACAATCCCTGCAAAAGTGTACTGCCTTAATTATCAATCATTTAAGCCTCTTCTACATCTCTATGTGAGAGATGGCGTGAAAAAGGCGATACAAAAACCACCTAACTGATTGAGACTAAACAAAATAATTATGAAAAGAATTTACTTATTTTTAACGGCAGTGATACTTGCCGCATTTGCTGTGCCGGCCGCGGCGCAGACAACAACAGCAGTTCAACCACCTCAAACAAGTGGTGCTGATTTGATTCCATACAAGACACTGGTTGAGGAATACGGATTGGCCGACCTTGGTTATAGGACGGGTAGTGATTTGGAAATAACCGGTACCGCAGCCTTTCACAATGGTAATGCTTATACTTCAACAATGACCACTGATGGTAGCCGCTATAGGTGGGCATTGGGTACAAACAAATATTATGGAGATATAATCGTACCAGAGAATGTTACATCATTGTCAAAGAATTCAACCGGTACTTTCCAATGTTCATATATTACAACATGTAAAATACCTGCCGGACTTACCACTGTTGGCGATGCAGCTTTTGCTGATTGCCCTTATTTGGAAAGTATTACGGTTGCAGAAGGTAATAACAATTTTGTTACCATAGATGATTGCTTGTATAAACTGGACAATAATGACAACCCTACAACATTGGTTGCTGTTCCCGGCAGTAAAGCGGCGGTAACAATTGATAGTAGAGTTACTACTATCGGTAATTCAGCTTTAGACGGTTGCCGTAACATAAAGGAGCTTACAATATCATCTACAACACTGAACTCAATAGGTACTTACGGATTTGCAGACATGAATCTCGACAAATTGGTTGTGTATGCAGAAAATGATGTTCCAGATGTAACTGGCACCACTTTTGAAAACTGTAATATTACCGCAATATATGTCGACGCAGACTTGGTAGATGATTACAAAGCAGCAAGGTATTGGAGAGATTATAATATTTATCCCATAGAAGACATTGAGGTTGCCGGTTCGTTTGAGGTTGTTGCAGAACTTACAAAAATACTTAACGAAGATAATGAAGTAGCACAGATAGTGGAACTTAAGGTCACCGGTGCAAATGGCGAGACATTTGCAGATGAGATTCCTACCGGATGGACATTTACACACCAGAATGGCACAGAGTATGAGATGACGCTGGAGCTTTCTGCAGACAAGAAGAGTGTCATAATCACATTCCCTGATCAGACAATTAATACTACAGGAAAATACACCTTGAATGTCACTGAGGCCAGCCTGAAGACAGATGGAGGAGATTTGTGCAACTTGTATCAGAAAATTTGGGTTATTGAAGAGGCTGAAGTTATCACGAAAAATGTGAAGAGAGATATTGTGCTGTACATCAATGATTCGGATGAAAGTTTCTCTTGGAAATACAAAGATGACACCAATACAGAGGTATCAAGTCCTGCAACCCACATTATTGGTAACACACTTTACATAAAGACCGACGATGGTGTTCATGATATAAACACCAATACTACGACCTTTACAACCACAGAGTATTATTCATCAAAAGCTGACTATAAGCGTACATTCAAGAATAACAAATGGCAGGCTCTCTACGTTCCATTTGACCTCGTGTATGACAAATTGGCGCTTACAACACTTGAGATTGCCGTCATAACAGGTGTTACAGAGACTGTAGATAAGGACAATAATGTTGTGTGGTTCTATGTTACAGCCGAAATTCTTGAGGCTGGCCAGACTATCCCCGCCAACACACCTTGTGTAATCCGTTCTATCCAGCAGGAAGGAATTACCGTAGAGCGTAGTCTGTCACTTGTCTCTGGTACAAAGATTGATGCATCGGGAGCGAATGTAATTGAGCTTGAAGGCAATAAGGGTAATAAATACCGTTTTACCGGCCAATACACTAAAACCGGCATAAAGGACAACGATATGACATACGCAATGGCTGGTGGCGCACTCAAGCAGCCTACTCAGGGCACGACAGTAAGTCTCGGTGCATACCGTTGGTATCTTGAAATCAATCCTTCAGATGAGAATGCCACTGCAACATTCAGCTTCGGCCGTTTCGACAACGAGGGTACAACTGGCGTTGAGGAAGTGAAAACGGAAAACGGGAATATGAAGGGTATCTATGACCTTCAGGGCCGCAAGATTGATGAGATTAGCAAGCCTGGCTTGTATATCGTTGATGGCAAGAAAGTTTTGGTTAAATGATTAAAAAAGCGAATTTATGCGTTACGCTAGCCCGCTAAATCCTCATTTACATAAAAGTAAACTGCGGTTTAGCGAGCGTCGCAAGCCTTGAACTTCATCTTTTTTATCCCATTTAACAGAGATATTGAAATAATTCCGTAGGGGCGGGGTCGGCCCGCCCTTGCGAAAAAACCCCCTCCTTGCTTTGCAGGACTCCCCCTTGAAGAGGGAGATTTGATTCAGGCAGATTCCTCCTCTGTAGGGGAGGTGTCCGTCAGGACGGAGGGGTACAGATAATAACTTAAAAAATAATTATACAAGATATGAAAAAGATATATGACGCACCAGTTGCCGAGCTGCTCGACATAACAGTAGACAACATACTTGTTACCATTTCTATCCCCGAGGGTGGCGAGACCGATGAGTTCGACACAAAGGAGAACCGTAACGACTGGAACAACATCTGGGGCGAGATGTAATA
>JAGBFX010000044.1 GCA_017936265.1 Bacteroidaceae bacterium
CCTCAAGTCGCATCGTGGGGTAAGGGGATGGTGGCTACATATTGATGTTGTGCTGTTGCTTTTTACTGAAAGCTGCTACTAACGACTCATAAATCTACCCTTAATCGTGTATTGGATGATAGTTGCGGATTTTAGGTTTAACATAAAATTCATAGTTTATGAAAATGTGTAGTCTTATTGCCTTTGCCGGCGGCATTGTCGTTGGGGGCATGGTGGGTGGAGCCATTGCGTTGATGTTCGCCCCCAAGAAAGGAGAGGAGTTCCGTAAGGATGTGATGGACAAGATTGCCGAGGCGAAGCATCGCTTTGCCGAGAGTACGACAGTGTGTCATGAAGGACAGTGCAAGAGAGGAGATTTTGCCGAATAGCGTTTCTGCTGATGAAGGAAGAGATTGAGAATCTTGCTGAGGATGTACAGGAATACCTTCTCAGGCATGCGGAGAATATTAGGATGAGAGTTGTTGAGGAACTCTCGGTAATAATGGGCGATATGCTTGCCTCACTGGTGATATTCTTCATGCTGTTTACGGCATTCCTGTTCATCCTTGTCGGTGCTGTGGCGGCACTGACACAACTGATGGGTTTCGTGTACGCAGTGATGCTGGCCGGTGTCGTGATATTGGCTGCTGCGCTGGCCGTCTACCTGTTGCGCATAAGAATCTTTGTCGATACGCTTGTGAAACATTTCAGCCGTCTGCTGTCGGTGAGGAAGGAGGTACGTCATGGGCAGGAATGACTCTCGCGTAGCCTCGCTGCGTGAACTCCGCGCCGCAAGACAGAGGAACTGTGAGCGTCTGGCTCTGTTGCGCAAAAGGATAATGGGGGAATATGGTTCCTTGAAGAAACGGCTTTCGATAAGCGGTTACATACTCAAAAGACTGTTTGAGTTTTTCAAATAGTGTAATTCATACGATAGGTGGTACATGTGATGTTTTTGTCAAAATAAAGTGTCGAATATTTTGTTAGCCGATGTTGGCTTTTTATATTTGCAATAAAATATACACAGGATATGACAACACTTTTTATTGTGACAATATCACTTCTTTTGGCGATGCTTGTCGTGGCGTCGCTCTACAGTATGCGCCTCTATGGCAGGAACGCGGCTCTTGAAAAGGAGAATACTCTGCTCGGGGAGCGGCATGCACGTCTTGAGGAGTCTCTTCTCAAGAGCAATGATGAACTGCATACCCTGCATGCATTGCGCGAGGAGCAGTTCGCGAGGATTGCTGTCCTCGAGAGCGAGAACGGCGTGCTCAATGAACGCATCGAGGCGCAGAAAGAGCAGTTCAAGGCTGCACTCGACCAGATGCGCCATGAATTCAGGAACATGGCCAATGAGGCACTGCAGAGGAACACCGAACAGTTTAACCGACATTCGCAGGAGAGGCTCGAGGCTGTGCTGCAGCCTTTTGACAAGGACCTGAGGCTGTTCCGCGAGAAGGTCGAGAGCTATTACGGCGAGGAGAGCAGGCAACGTTTCTCGTTGCAGGAGAATATCAAGAGCCTTGTCGAGGCTAACCGCCGCATCAGCGATGAGGCGGTAAACCTTACCCGTGCAATAGCGGGAACGAACAACAATAAGTTCCAGGGTGATTGGGGTGAGACAATCCTTGAACAGATACTCGAGAACTCGGGTCTCATCGCGGGTGAGCAGTGGGAGCATCAGGTTACCCTGCGTGATGAGAAGGGTAGTGCAGCCCTTAACGAAGAGACAATGCGCACTATGAAACCTGATGTCATTGTACATTTCCCGGGCAAGCGTGACATAATAATAGACTCCAAAGTGTCGCTCAAGGCATATATGGAGTATCTTGCCGCCGAGGATGAAACGGTGCGTGCTGTGCACCTGAAAGAGCATGTTGCGAGTGTGCGCCGTCACATCGATGAACTCGCAGCCAAACATTACAACAAATATAACAAGAATTCGCTCGATTATGTAATGCTCTTCATCCCTAACGAACCCTCATACTTTGTTGCCATGGAGGCCGACAATGCCCTGTGGAACTATGCCTACAAGAAAGGCATTGTACTCATATCCCCGTCGAACCTCATTTCCACGCTCTTTGTGGTAAACTCCCTGTGGACCCGTGAGCGTCAGCAGCGCGACGTGCAGCGCATTGTCGACACTGCGAATGCAATCTATGACAAGTTCGTTAATTTTGTCGATAACTTCGGCAAGATTGAGACTGCACTCGAGAAGGCACAAGAGGCATACGGCGAAGCATTCAAGCAGCTGAAAACGGGCAAAGGCAACATAAGCAAACGCCTGGGCGAGCTCAAGGAGATGGGTCTGCTGACAACGACAAAACAGCTCCCCGACAGGTTTTCCGGGGAAGAGTGAACGGTACTGTAAAATAAAACTGCTGAACAAATTTGCGTCAGAATATCGGAAAAGATTGCGATAAATTACCGGATGCTCAGTGTTGCCCATATAGAAAATAAACATTAGATTTGCAATAAGTGATATAGCAGTTTACGAAATATCCGAAATCGGCTTCTAATTTAACAGAATAAAACTAACATGAGTAATTTGACATTGTCAATAACTTCTATAGGTGATTTGCTTCTTCGCAAAACTATAACCAATGGCGGGGAGCCAATCAAAGATGTAAGTCTCTGTGTGCCAATTTATCAACGCCCATACAAGTGGACAGCCCGTAATGCCATACAATTGCTTGATGACATTATTGATGCCAAAAATCGCAATAAGGAAAGGTACAGAGTCGGTACACTTATCCTTCATCAAACAAATAATAGGTATGATATAGTTGATGGTCAGCAACGTGCCATTACATTCTCGCTTCTTCTGAGTGCGTTGGGAGAAAGAAATATTGCTTTTTTGCAACAGGAGGTATATGATAATGAGTTCAATAACCATAATATTGCCAACAACTATAATGCGCTTTGTCGGAGGGTAGGTTTAAAGTCTGAAGAAAGTGAACTGGCTATAGAGCATCAACGGGAGATGGAGCGTCTCAAGGAATACATTGAGAATAGATGTGAGTTGATTGTTGTAATAACACCGGACATATCGGAAGCATTCCAGTTCTTTGATTCTCAGAATGCACGTGGAAAGGCTCTTTATCCTCATGATTTGTTGAAAGCATACCATCTCCGCGAAATGAATGATATTAGTGAGGACGAGACAGAAAAAATTGTAAAGGGTTGGGAACAGGTCTCACAACGTGGTTTAGCTGATTTTTTTGGCAATTACCTATATCGCATCAAAGAATGGGTAAATGGTAACAAGGCAACTGTTTTGAATGAACATAATATCCATATTTTCAAAGGTATTACACGTTCTGCGAGAACACCTTATGCACAATTCTATAAAAGTGCATATTGCTATGCAGATATGGTTAACTCCTCTGCTATGCCTTTTGTTTCCGGTACTCAGAATGTAAATGCATTTCAGTTGAACACTCCTGTGATTGCCGGAAAACCATTCTTTGAATATACAAAACACTATTATAACATATTAAAGGATATTCAGAATAACAACAAGTATGAGGGGTTCTATATCAATGACAATATTATAGTCAAAACATTGGACCGACATTTCAAAAGAGGAAAAGGTAATAGTATAACGCGCCTCCTGTTCGATACCTCGGTTCTGCTTTACGTTGATAGATTCTGTCCAGAAGCATATCCGACAAAAGAAGATATGGATCTGTTTGAACAGTTTGTTGTATATGCATTTATTTGGGCATATTCATTGAGGGCTCAATACACAAACCTCGGTTGGCTTTCTGCGCAGAATTACATTATGGGGTGGAGTGATAAGATCAACGCATTCAATATGTATCAACTGATTTCCAATCAAGATACGCCGGCCTCCTTATTGAGCGCTTTGGCAGACAAACTGAATCCTCTGTCAAATGGTGACATCAAAGATGGCTGGGCGCGGGAATGCTATGAATATAGTGGCGGTGGCAAAACATTGAAGAGTTTAAGGGATGAGAATGATGGTGTGTATGAAAACTATCTGTATTTCTTTCAAATAAATGGTTTCTATAAAAATAAATGGCGATGAAAGATCTAAAAACCATATTAGAAGAATGTTCAATCTATGATATATATTTCTCTAATAGAGGGAATTCTATATTGTATAAGATTCCCATTTATCAGCGGAATTATGCCTGGGAACGTGAAGAGATATATGCATTGATAAAAGATGTATATGATTCGTTGGGGAAATCGGTTTATTATATAGGAACTCTTGTCACATACAAACGTGAAGAGAATATCTTTGAGGTTATAGATGGTCAACAGCGACTGACAACAATCTATATTATCCTGAAGGCTCTGGGTGTAGAAACGATCCCAAATCATCTCACTTATTCTGCAAGAAAAGTTTCAGCGGCAACCATAGAAAATATGCCTGAGTTCGGGGAAGAAAACGACATGGGTATTCTCCATGGCTTCCATTATGCCCAAGAAGCTCTCAATGATATTGTCGGTCATAATAAGGCTGCAATGGCTGCGTTCAAGTTTTATTTCTTGAACAATGTCCATATTGTCCATTACCGGGTACCTAATGATGTGGATCTGAATCATTATTTTGAGGTTATGAACTCCCGTGGTGAGCAGCTTGAAAAACACGAAATTGTAAAAGCGAAACTCTGTGCGCAGTTAATAGGTAATAATGTCGCAATGGAGAAATTCAGTCGTATATGGGAAGCCTGTAGCGATATGAGTTTTTATATTCAGCAGAAACTTCCTGATATGACAAGTGTTTTCGGTAAAACGATGGATAGTTTCGATATTGGGTCTTTCGACAAGTTCCCAAATTCAAATGAGTGCTCCTCTTCATTATTTGGAAAGAAAACTATTTCAGAACTTTTGACCGTTCCTGTAAAAAAACTGGAGAAGGTGGACGGGTATGATCAGAGCGATCGTTTTCAACCAATAATTGATTTCCCCAATTTCCTCTTGATTGTCCTTAAAATTACAAGGGTGCGGAACGAAAGATGTGATTTTAATCCTTTGAGTTTTACTCTTGATGACAAAGAACTGATTAAGGAGTTTGACAAGATTAATCTTACTCCAGAGTTTGTTGAGGATTTTGCATACAATCTCCTTTTGGCTAAGTATTATCTCGATAACTACATGATACATCACACCGATGGTGTGGATAGAGCCACCGAGAATCCATGGAAGTTGCAATACTATTTCAGGAAAGGCAATAATGCTGTATATTTTAAAGATTTGTACGATGATAAATCATTACAGAACGAAGCGGTTCAATTGTTGTCCATGTTTGAGGTCGCATTCACTCCGAAGCAACGAAAGAACTATTTGTTCTATTGTCTACTCCACTTGTTTGAAGAATCTGATCTTTACAAATATGTGGAGTTCTTGAGGAATCTTGCTGATAAGTATTTTTTCGATGTATATCTCGATACAGGTAAACTCAATGATATAAATCAACCTAAACCGAATAGTTTTGATGAGGCTATTCTTGATTGTGCCAAATTGAATATAAAGTTGGAGAATGTGAATAGAGATTTTAATGCGGTTTACCCGGTCGGCTCATATAATATTCCGCTGTATGTATTCAACTATACAGACTATAAGCTTTGGAAAAAATATGCTGATGAACTCCGAGGTAACAAAGCTAAGAAGGGCTCTTATAATCGAAAAGCGTTTTTCGACGCATTAGGTTGCAGTGATTTTGAGTTGGATGCCTTTAATAACTTCTATTTCTCAAGGACAAGAAAAAGTTTGGAGCATTACTATCCACAAGCCAAAGCTGGAGATAACTGGCCAATTAGTACGCAGGATATAAACTGCTTTGGAAATTTTGCTATGATTGGCTCAGATGCAAATAGTTCAGGCTCTAACTGGAATCCAATTGATAAAAAGAACCGTTATCTTGATACGAAGTCCAATCCGGTGAGCGTAGCTTCTCTAAAATTCAGGATTATGTTACAGATATGCCAAGATAATTACGATGAAGGAATTAAAACTGATGATCTGAAACGACCATTTGGCTTGGAATGGGATGCCAGAGATATGCTTCTGCACCAAAAGAAAATGTTGGAGATTATAATGAAGGTCCAATAATTAAATCAGGTCACGGCTGAATATTCCGTAAATAACCGTTATTCCATTATGTGTTCGTAAAATCCGGCAAACGGGTGCAAAACGTTTTTTATATGCTATAAAGCGGGTTGAGTATATCTTATGCGATTTAACAGTTTTTTAAAGCAGCTTCTTTAATGATTGCAACTCCTGTGCTTTTTAACAAAAAATAATCCAATTTCTTGGTGTTTTGGTGTGGAAGCTTGTTATATTCGCAGTGTAACTGTAATAATGAAATTATGAGATATCTTAAGAGTATTGTTTGTGGCCTCTCTCTGTTGGCTGCAGTGTCATGTGGTAATGGTGGTGAACAGTCTGCTTCATGCGGCAACGGGTGTAGTGCCGATACCGGGGAGTGCACGGCTGCCGAGTGTACTGAGGGTTGCAGCGGGAAAGCTGACGGAAATGCAGTAATAGAGAACATCATGTCGCGTCGCAGCATACGAAAGTACAAGAACGAGCCTGTAGCCCGCGAGGTCATGCAGGAGATTGCTCTGTGCGGAATAAACGCTCCTAACGGACAGAACAAGCAGTCGTGGGAGGTGCGCATTGTCGACAATTCTGAATTACAGAATGAGATTAAGGCGGTAATGGCTGCCGCGGGTGGCGAGCGTGCTGCGGGCTGTTTCTATAATGCTCCTGTGTGGGTGTTCATCGCGCGTGACAATTCGTATGATTTCTCTACAATCGATTGCGGCCTGCTTGCCGAGAATATGATGCTGTCGGCTCATTCGCTTGGAGTCGGTTCGGTGTGTCTGGGCAGTCCGGTACGCTTTATACTTACAAGTCCCCGGAAAGATGAGGTTCTCTCAAAATTGGGTTTCAGCGAGGGTTATGAGCTCTGCCTGTGTGTTGCATTCGGTTATCCCGATGAGGCGCCTGCCGCAAAGCCGCGAGATATTAATAAGGTAAAGTTTATTGATTGATTATATGAAAGTTCTTCTTATAAACGGTAGCCCGCGTAAGGCGGGCAATACATTCCGTGCTCTGACGGAGGTTGCAAATACGCTCGAGTCGTTGGGCGTTGAGAGTGAGATTGTACACATAGGTCCTGTGGCGGTGCAGGGTTGCATTGCCTGTTTCCGCTGCAAGGGACTCGGGCGTTGCGTCTTCAACGACACTCCTTATGTTACCATACGTGAGAAGATTGAGAGTGCCGACGGTCTTGTAGTGGGTTCTCCTGTCTATTATGCTGGTCCTAACGGCTCGCTATGTGCATTGCTAGACAGGCTTTTCTTTTCGAGCAAGCAGCATCTGCAGTATAAGCCGGCTGCGGCTGTGGCTGTATGCCGAAGGGGTGGTGCGAGTGCGACATTCGACCGCCTGAACAAATATTTTACAATCAGCAACATGCCTGTGGTGCCGTCTCAGTATTGGAACAGCGTACATGGTCTCATGCCCGGCGATGTGGAGCAGGATGCCGAGGGATTGCAGACAATGCGTACCCTTGCACGTAACATGGCCTGGATGTTGAAGGCACTCAATGCTCCAGGTGTGGAGCGTCCCGAAAGGGAGGAACCAATATCAACAAGTTTTGTTAGATAAACAGCTTCTAAGAAACTGTCGGGCGGGTTACTCCCGCTCCAACAACGTTAAACTCTATACATTTTCTCTAATGACAAAGGGCGCCTAACGGCGCCCTTTGTCATTAGAGAAAATGTTGTCAGTTGATTTCCAGCTCATCAACAAAAATGAATGCGGGGTACCCCACTGCTGGGTGCCATGCCGGCATGTCGCGGTCCGACAGTGCCTTTACCTTTACATAGCGTGCCTTGACTGGCTCGAACTCTACCTTGTGGCTGTAGATATTGTTCTCATCTTCAGCTGTAAGGTCGGGGTATGTCTGGTCGAAGACGTCGGTAAAATTCTCGCCGTCATCCGAAACGGATACGGTAATACCCAGTACGTCGAATACCCAGTCGCCCTTGTCGACGCTTGTGTTGAACTGTACATAGCTTATCTCCTCCTGCTGCTTGAGGTCGATGACTGCCTCAAGGTCGGTAAGGCAGAATCCCAACCAACGGCCTGTACGGTAGTTGGGGTTACCTTTGAGACCGTCGACAAGTGTGATGTCGCCCTTGAAGGTGTAGTTCCTATGGATTGGCTGAAGGAGTTTTATGGGCTTTGCCGTGGCCTTGCTGAATGTAATCTCCTCGCTGAAGAGGCGTGTCTCGCCGCGCTCGCCGATACCTTTTGCCTTGAGTGTGCAGCTCTCCTTGATTTCGAGCACACCGTCGCACTTTGCCGATGCTGCCGTGGGCTCGCTGCCGTCGAGTGTGTAGTATACGGGAATGCCGTCAAGTGTCTTCAGGTTTACTGTTATTACGCCTTTCTCGGTGTCAACGCCGAACTCCTCCTCGATGTCGAGGATGTGTTTCGCGTAGTTATACTGCTTTTTATCATAGAGCTTGAGCAGTGGCAACAGACGCTGCTTGAAGTCGTTGAAGTCCTTGTTCTCGGGCTTGCACCACTGTACCTCGCAGAGGGCTGCCATACGTGGCAACTCCATATACTCTACATGGCTGTATGTGGGAACATACTCGCTCCATAGGTTTGCCTGGACACCGATGATGTGTTTCTGTATGTCGAGGGAGAGAGTGTCGTTGATGGGCTCGAAAGAGTATACCTTCTCTACCGGTACGAATCCGCCGATAGCCAATGGCTCGTTGTCGGTGTACTTGGTCTGGTAGTAGTCGAAATACATGAATGTGGTCGGTGACATGATGCAGTCGTGACCCTGCTTTGCGGCCTCGATGCCGCCCTCTACGCCACGCCATGAGTGAACGGTGGCATTGGGCGCGAGACCTCCCTCAAGGATTTCATCCCAACCGATAATCTGACGTCCTTTGCTGTTGAGGAACTTCTCGGCATGGTTGATCACGAAACTCTGAAGGTACATCTCGGCACTGTGCTTGTCATCGTCCTTGATGCCGAGAGCCTTGATGCGTGCCTGACACTTGGGGCATTTCTCCCACTGTGTCTTAGGACACTCATCGCCGCCGACGTGTATGTACTCAGACGGGAACACCTCGATGACCTCGCTGAGCACGTCCTCGATGAACGACAGGGTAGCGTCGTTGCCCGCGCAGAGTACGTTGTCCGATACTCCCCACATTTTCCACACCTCGTATGGGCCGCCTGTACAGCCATATTCGGGGTATGCGGCAAGAGCTGCCTGCATGTGTCCGGGAAGGTCAATCTCGGGGATTACCGTTATGTGACGCTCTGCTGCATACTCTACAATCTCGCGGCACTCCTCCTGTGTGTAGAAGAAAGGACCATAGTGCTTGCCGTCATACTCGGGGCTGTTGCGTCCGATGACGGTCTCATCGCGCTCTGCAGCGACGGTAGTGAGCTTTGGGTACTTCTTTATCTCGATGCGCCAACCCTGGTCATCGGTCAGGTGCCAGTGGAAACGGTTGAGGTTGTGGAGCGCGAGCATGTCAACGAAGCGCTTGATTGAATCGGTTGTGAAGAAGTGACGCGATACGTCAAGGTGTGCGCCACGGTACGAGAAACGTGGGTAGTCGTTTATTGCGACTGCCGGTAGGTGTATCTCGCCGCCCTCGACAATGGGGAGTGCCTTGCGCAGCGTCTGCATGCCGTAGAATACGCCTGCAGGTGTTGCACCTGTAATCTCAATGCCCTCGGCTGTCACGTTCATGGCGTAAGCCTCGGCATTATCGCTGATTTCACCGGTCTTCAGCGTGATTGCCTTCTCGCACTTTACGTCGGTGATTGTCAACTCAAGGGATGTCTTCTCCTTGATGAATTCAGCAAGGAACTCGGCGTTACGTTTCATCTCGGCATCGCCTTCGTATACGATGGCTGTGGTGCCGCTTAATGTGAACCCCTCGGCCTGCACTTCAACAATCTCCTGTGGAAGAGGTACGATACGGTAGTCGGCTGTAGGCTGTTGCCTGTCGGTGCATGAGAGCAATCCGCAACAGATGAACAGCGCTGCAAATAGTTTCTTTTTCATAGTCAATATGGTTTGGTTATAATGGTTTGTCTGGTCACTTGTTTGTCACGCCGATAAGCTCAACGTCGAAGCATAGAGCCTCATTGGGGCCGATTGATTCTCCTGCACCACGCTCGCCGTATGCAAGCTCTGCAGGAATCCACAATGTTATCCTGCCACCTTTGCCGATGAACTTCATACCCTCGGTCCAGCCCTTGATTACACGGTTCAACGGGAACTCGATGGGGGAGTCCTTGCTCTCCGGTGCCATCCTCTTGCGCTCCTCGCTCATGTCGGCCCAACGGTTGCTGTCGAACACCTTGCCCTCTCTTGTGCGGCCTGTGTAGAGCACCTTGACGACATCTTCATCCTTGTTCGCCTTGATATTCATGTCGCCTGGGTTCTCGATGCGGTACAACAGACCCGATGCTGTCTTCTGTACACCTTTCTGCTTGGCAATCTTCGCCAACCATTTATCGGACTCTTCCTTGTTCTTCTGTGGAACGACAACTGTATAATAGTTTCTCATGAATGCGTTGGCCTGCTCAAGAGTGAGCATCTCCTTGCCTTCCTTGACATCCTTCACTGCCTTCATGAACGATTTTTTCTCGACCTCATATGGCGCTTTTTTCATAGAGTATGCGAAGTCCGCACCGACAAGAGCCGAGACAATTTTCTTCTCTTTTGCATTGAATACCTGTGCCGTGTCGTTGCCCATCGCTGCCATCACGCGTTGTTGCAACGATTCGTTGAAATACCCTTTGGCAACTTCATTTATGTTCTCGGGGCTTATTGTAATGCCTTCGGCCTTTATTGATTTGTCCGAGGCGAACAGCTTGTCAAGAGTTGAAATTATTGCATTGTAGTCAAGCTTCATCTGAGGGACAATCTCTTCGTGGATTGTATGGCCTATCTGCTGTCCTGTGATGTATGACAGTGTGTCAATCTTCGCTTCGGCTGCAGTGGCTTTCTCTGCCGAAAAGAGCGCGAAGCAAGCGAGCAACGCTCCAAAAAAGGTTTTTCTCATATTCGTTTCAATTGGTTGGTTCATGTTTGTTTGCATAAATTGACAATACACAAAAATAGATTATTTTTATTTAAATAAAAAACATTTTTGTATCTTCGCATTAAAATAACAAAGATTATAGGATTATGAAACGCGACAGACATATTTTTCAGCTTATCGAGGCGGAGTATCGCCGCCAGTTGAAAGGTATCGAGCTTATTGCTTCGGAGAACTTCGTGAGCAACGAGGTCATGCAGGCGATGGGCTCGGTGCTCACGAACAAATATGCCGAGGGGTACCCCGGCAAACGCTATTATGGAGGATGCGAGGTAGTCGATATTGTAGAGGATATCGCGCGCGAGCGCCTGAAAGAACTTTACGATGCCGAGTGGGTAAACGTACAGCCTCACTCCGGCGCACAGGCCAATGCAGCGGTGTTCCTTGCTGTCCTTAATCCAGGCGACAAGTTCATGGGACTGAACCTTGCCCATGGCGGACATTTATCTCATGGTTCGGCAGTAAACACCTCGGGTCTGATATATACTCCATGCGAGTACAACGTGAATGCCGAAACTGGCCGTGTCGACTATGACCTGATGGAGGAGGTGGCTCTGCGCGAACGACCCAAGATGATTATCGGTGGTGGTTCGGCCTATTCACGCGAGTGGGATTACAAGCGCATGCGAGAGATTGCCGACAAGGTGGGTGCGATACTCATGGTGGACATGGCACATCCTGCGGGCCTCATCGCTGCGGGCTTGCTCGACAACCCGGTGAAGTATGCCCACATAGTTACCTCAACGACACACAAGACATTGCGTGGTCCGCGTGGCGGCGTAATCATATTGGGCAAGGATTTTCCCAACCCTTGGGGCAAGACAACTCCAAAGGGAGAGGTTAAGATGATGTCGCAGCTGCTCGATTCGGCTGTCTTCCCCGGTATCCAGGGCGGTCCTCTGGAGCATGTCATTGCTGCAAAGGCGGTAGCTTTCGGCGAGGCTCTGCAGCCCGAGTTCAAGGAGTATCAGGCACAGGTGAAACTCAATGCGGCTGTTCTGGCCCAGGAGCTTATGGACCGCGGCTTCGGAATCGTGTCGGGCGGTACCGACAATCACTCTATGTTGGTTGACTTGCGCAGCAAATATCCTGATCTCACAGGTAAGGTTGCCGAAAAGGCTCTTGTCATGGCCGACATTACTGCCAACAAGAATATGGTACCTTTTGACAGCCGCAGTGCTTTCCAGACATCGGGTATCCGTCTCGGAACACCTGCCATCACGACCCGTGGCGTAAAGGAAGATATGATGCCTTTTATTGCAGAGATGATTGAGACTGTGCTGAACGCTCCCGAAGATGAGAAGGTCATTGCTGCGGTACGTGCCAAAGTGAATGAGACAATGGCGGAGTTCCCGCTGTTCGCATATTGATTTCCGATAAAGAAAGCCTTATAACAAACCATGAGCGTGTGCGCGGCACACGCTCATGGTTTGTTTATGTAATTGTTCCTCTCTGTCTCAGAATATCATTCCCACCGAGAAACTGAGGATATTGTCCTTGCGTTCGGTCTTGAACTGCTTCTTTACTTTCGGTGCCTCGATATATTCCGAAGCATCGGTCAGGCCCATGTCATATACAAAATCGAAGAACACATTGTGTATCTTTATTCCAAGGCCAATCTCCCAATAATAGGTCTTCTTTTTTAGAATCTCGTGGAGGTCATCATAGGTGAAATGCCTGTACTGCTGGTCATCGAGTGATGTGAACGTGAATTTTGTCCTTGGACCGGTAAAGACACTCATACCGTACTTCTCCTGCTTTACGAATTCGTAGCCGAAAAGTATCGGTACCTGCAGACAGTATGTCTTCAGGTCGTACTGCGGTATGTTCGGGGTAATCTTCTCTATGCTGCTTTCACGTGTATCGGTAAAGTCGAAACTGTGGCGGGTAATTCCGAATGCGCTCTCTACCTGAATGTACAGTCTGCCGCGTGACAGGCGCAAGAACGGGGATATCGTATAGCCTATCCTGTTGCTCTGGATGGTGTTCGGGTTATAGGTGTAGCCTTCAATCCCGAATGTCGGGTCGTTGTAGGTCACTGCCTGGAATCCGACCTTCAGTCCGGCATTGAATTTCAGCCTCTTGTCGCTCTCCTGTGCGCCGAGCAGGCAAGGGGACAGCAGCAGTATGCAGATGATGAGATTACGCATGTTACGATGTTGTTGCTACTTCTGTCATTTGTTCTTCTTGACGCTCCAGCCGAACTTGCCGATGAACTCGCCCAGATGGAAATACTTCCCATGGGTGTATACGAGCGGGTCGGCCGCAGCAAGGTTCCACTCGCCTGTCTCGGGGTTGAGGTAGCGGTCATCGGCCTGTACGTTGACAACCTCGGCGAGGAACATGTCGTGCGAGCCGAGCGGGATAATCTGCTTCACGCGGCACTCGATACTGAGCGGGGACTCCATGATGATGGGTGCCTTGACAACCTTTGACGGGCCGTATGTCAGACCTGTCTCCTTTGCCTTGTCATAGTCGGCTCCCGAACGTACTCCGCACCAGTCGGTGGCACGTGCCATTTCGGCTGTAGTCAGGTTGATGACAAACTCTCCGCTCTCCTTTATGATAGGGTAGGAGTGTCTCTCGGGGCGCACGGATATGTAGCACATTGCAGGGTTGGTGCATGTGGTGCCGACCCATGATACGGTGAGCATGTTGTAGTTCTCGGGCGAGTCTCCGCACGTGATGAGCACCGCAGGCAACGGGTATATCATTGTGCCCGGTTTCCAGTCTAGTTTCATCAGTGGTTATAACAATTCAGCGTCGTTGATGTTCAGCTCCTTCTCGCAGTAACGGCACTTGAGCGTACCTTCCTCGCGGTTCGATACGGTAAAGTGGGTTGCCATAGGCTCGTTGTTTGTGATGCAGTTGAGGTTGTTGCACTTTATGATGTTGTGCAGCTCATCGGGCATCCTCAACTCGCGTTTCTCGACAACCTTGTAGTCGCGTATGGTGTTGAGGACAACGTTGGGCGCAACAACGGAAATCTTGCTTACCTCATCATCGCTGAAAAAGCGGTCGGCAATCTTTATGAGCCCTTTCTTGCCCAGCTTCTTGCTCTCGAGGTTGTAACCGATTGTCACATTGTTGCTCATTGAAGGGATATCCAACAGGTTTACCACAGCAAAGAGCTTGTCGGCAGGAATGTGGTCTATTACGGTGCCGTTGCAGAGTGCCGATACCTGCATGGCATGCTTGTTGTTGTCGTTCATGGTTTTCTGACTCTTTAGATGTTTATGTCGAGCACGTCACAGATAAGTGCTTCGCGCACGTAAAGTCCGTTCTGTGCCTGCTGGAAATAGTATGCCTTGGGGTTCTCATCGACGTCGTGCGCAATCTCGTTCACGCGTGGCAGCGGGTGCAGGATGCGCAGATTCTCTTTTGTGCCTGCGAGCATGGAGTTAGTGAGGCGGTAGCAGTTCTTTACTTTCTCATACTCCATGAGGTCGCTGAAACGCTCGCGCTGTACGCGGGTCATGTATATGATGTCGGCACTTGCAATCACATCCTCGCTGAACTCTGTGGTCTCGGTAAACGGAATATTGTTCTCGCGGCAGAATATGCGGTACTCCTCGGGCATGTGAAGCTCCTCGGGGGCAATGAAATGGAATGTCGGGTTGAAGTGGCGCATCGCGTGCAACAACGAGTGGACCGTACGTCCATACTTGAGGTCGCCGACAAGGTGGATGTTTAGGCCTTCGAGTGTTCCCTGTGTCTTCTTTATCGAGTAAAGGTCGAGCATTGTCTGTGAAGGGTGCTGGTTGGCACCGTCACCGGCGTTGATGACGGGTACCGGAGATACCTCGCTTGCATAACGTGCGGCGCCCTCGAGGCGGTGGCGCATTACAATGACATCGGCGTAGCTCGATACCATCATGATAGTGTCCTTGAGGGTCTCGCCCTTGCTCGCCGAGCTGGTGGCTGCGTCGCTGAAACCTATGACGCGTGCTCCTAATCGGTTGGCCGCGGTTTCGAAACTTAGTCTGGTACGTGTTGACGGTTCAAAGAACAGTGAACCCACAACCCTTCCGTCAAGAATCTGGCTGTTGGGGTTCTTCTCGAATTTCTCGGCGGTCTCCAGAAGCGAGAGGATCTTCTCGCGTGAGAGGTCGTTGATTGAAACAAAGCTCTTGCTTTTCATCTTTGTGACTTTTTACTGAATTATTTCTTGTAAAGATAGGGGAATTTAGTCGGTCCGGCAAAAAACTTTAGGCATATTTTTCTTTTAAAAGGCATTTTGGAGATGCGCGTGGCTTTTAATTCCGATAGCTTTCCACTTTTTGAAATATTTATATTATTTTTGCAAGACTATTACATGACTATTTATAGAGCAGACACATCATTTGTGGTTTAACCGATAGAATATGCTGAAAAAGATACTTATAGGCCTTTGGGCTGCATTCATAGCAGGTCTTCTTGCTGTTTTCTTATATTTTTTTGCTGTGGCAAAGGGATGGGTAGGCTATGTCCCCGACATGAGCGAACTTGCCGACCCTGAGTACAAATTCGCCTCGCAGGTGTTCACATCCGACGGTGTGGCTATGGGTACATGGTCGCTGAGCAAGGAGAACCGTGTCTTCGTCGAGTATGACTCGATATCTCCCGACCTGGTACGTGCCCTCATCGCGACCGAGGATGTCCGTTTTGCCAATCATTCGGGTATCGACGCGAAATCTCTTCTGCGTGCAATCATAAAGACCGGTTTGCTTGGGCAGGGCAGTGCCGGTGGAGGAAGTACCATTACCCAGCAGTTGGCAAAGCTCCTGTATACCGAGGTTTCGGGCAGCACTCTGGGCCGTATCACACAGAAACCTATCGAGTGGGTCATTGCAGTGCAACTTGAGCGACAGTTCACAAAGGAGGAGATAATTAGCCTCTACCTTAACAAATATGATTTCGGTAACAACGCCGTAGGTATCAAGAGCGCGGCGAATGTGTATTTCGGCAAATTGCCGAGCAAATTAAAGATTGAAGAGGCTGCAACGCTTGTGGGCATGTGCAAGAACTCTTCGTTGTACAATCCCCGACGCCGTAACGAGAAGACAAGGGAGCGCCGCAACGTGGTGCTCATGCAGATGGAGAAGGCCGGGTACATCTCAAAAGAGATGAAGGACTCGCTTTCGGCTCTGCCGCTTGTGCTTGACTATCATCCGGCCGACCATAAATCGGGTATGGCGACATATTTCCGTGAGTATCTGCGTCTCTACATCAGTGCCAACAAGCCCGACAAGTCAAAGTATCGTGGCTGGCAGATGCAGAAGTACTACGAGGATTCGCTCAACTGGGAACAGGACCCGCTCTATGGCTGGTGCAACAAGAATACCAAGCCCGACGGAAGCAATTACAGCATCTACACTGACGGCCTGAAAATCTATACGACCATCGACTCGAGAATGCAGAGGTATCTCGAAGAGGCGGTGGAGGAACATATGGTAGGCTCGCTGCAGCCACGTTTCTTCAAGGCAAAGAAGGGCAAGAGAACGGCGCCCTTTACCGAGAACCTCAAACCCGATGAGGTCGAGATGATTATGGAGCGTGCCATGAAGCAGAGTGACCGCTATCGTACGATGAAGAAGAGCGGATACAGTGATGAGGAGATTGTAGAGGCTTTCAATACTCCAAGAGAGATGAAGGTGTTTACATACGAGGGCATGAAGGATACTGTAATGACTCCTATGGATTCATTGAAGTACAACAAATACTTCCTGCGTACCGGTGTGGTATCAATGGACCCCTTGACTGGCGAAGTAAAGGCGTATGTAGGTGGTACCGACTATAATCAGTTCAAGTATGACATGGCTGGTGTCGGACGCCGACAGGTAGGTTCTACAATAAAACCGTTCCTCTATTCATTGGCTATGGAGCACGGCTTCTCGCCATGTGACGAGACGCAGAACGTCCGCCAGACAATCGTTACCGAGACAGGCAAGGTGTGGAGCCCGAGGAACTCCTCTAAACAACGTATCGGCGAGACCGTTACCCTCAAATGGGGATTGCAGACATCGAATAACTGGATATCGGCATATCTTATGAGCAAGCTGAGCCCATATTCGCTTAAGAAACTTATACATCAGTTCGGTCTTCTGAATAAGGATGTGCAACCGGTACCGTCACTCTGCCTTGGCCCATGCGAGGCCTCAGTGCTTGAGATGGTTGGTGCTTATACCGCTTTCGTGGGCAAGGGTATACGCACATCTCCGCTCATGGTTACCCGCATTGAGGACAATACAGGCAATGTGGTCGCCACATTCACTGCACGCAAGAGCGAGGTTATAAGCGAGGAGAGTTCATATAAGATGATTGAGATGCTGCGAGCTGTAGTGAACGAGGGTACTGGTACCCGTATCAGACGTGACCACAAAATACATGCCGATATGGGCGGAAAGACCGGTACCACGAACAACAACGCCGATGGCTGGTTCATGGGATTCACTCCGTCGCTTGTGACAGGTTGTTGGGTAGGAGGTGAGGAACGTGACATCCATTTCGACCGTATGGCTGACGGACAGGGCGCTTCTATGGCTCTTCCTATCTGGGGCCTATATATGAATAAGGTGTATGCCGACAGGACCCTCCCTTATTCACAAGAGGAGACGTTTGACGTTCCCGAGGATTTTGATCCGTGCAGAAGCCTTCTGCTGCAGAGAGAGGATGAGGAGGGCGAGCCGTTCTCAAATGAAGAGGTGGTTTCGGGCTTTGAGGGCTCGGAGAATTCTGTTTCCGATGAGGATGAAGAGAGTGAGGATGATGGCTTTGCCGACTTTTTCAATTGATGACTAAAACTATAATGATATGAAGTTCGTAGGTATTATTCCGGCACGTTACGCATCGACACGCTTTCCCGGCAAGCCATTGGCCATGCTCGGCGGCAAGCCGGTGATACAGCGTGTGTATGAGCAGGTAAAGGGTTGCTTTGATGACCTTTATGTGGCTACAGATGATGAGCGCATCTTCAATGCAGTCAAGGCATTCGGCGGTAATGTCGTAATGACATCCGAGGATTGCAAGAACGGAACAGAGCGTTGCCTTGACGCGTACAAGCGTCTCGGTCTTGATTGTGATGTCATCGTGAACATCCAGGGCGATGAGCCTTTCATCCAGCCCCGTCAAGTAAATGCGCTCATTGGATGCTTTGATGTAGAGGGTGTTGATATCGCAACGCTTGTGAAACCCTTTGAGGCTGCCGATGGTCTGGAGCGCCTTGAGTGTCCTAACTCCCCGAAGGTAGTCTTCGATGAGAGGGGATTCGCCATCTATTTCAGCCGTTCGGTAGTGCCTTATCTGCGTGGTGTGGAGAAAGATAAGTGGCTCGAGGAGCACACTTTCTACAAGCATCTCGGAATATACGCTTATCGTGCCGATATTCTTGAATCTCTTACACGGCTTCCGCAGTCTCCTCTTGAGAAGGCTGAGTCTCTTGAGCAGCTCCGCTGGCTCGAGAACGGCTACAGGATAAAGGTGGGTGTGACCGATATCGAAACTATCGGCATTGACACTCCCGATGACCTTGAGCGTGCAAAGGAATTTGCCGCTGCTGTCGGCTTTAACTGGAACGATTGATGCAGCCTCCGAGGATTCAGCCCGTAACGATCGACAATCTGGCATTGCCGCAGGAGACGGTAATGCCGAATGGTGTACGTATGTTCCGCCTGGGCGGAGTGTGCCAGGGCGTCGTGAGGCTCGATATCCTTTTCAGGGGCGGATACGGTGTGCAACATAAGCCTCTGCAGGCGATGTTCGTGAACCGTATGCTACGTGAGGGGGCAGGCTCAATGAGCGCCGATGACATATCGACGGAACTCGATTACTATGGAGCATGGATTGATGCATATTCATCGCAGGAGTGCAACCACCTGACGCTGTATACAATGTCGAAGCATTTTCTTCCTCTTGTTGCATTGCTTGAGACAATGGTAAAGAGTCCGCAGTTTCCCTCCGGTAATCTCGAGGTAATAAAAAGGAACAACAAGTCACATTTCATGGTTAACAGCAACAAGGTCGATGTCGTATCCCAACGTTATTTCGAGAATTCGTTGTGGGGCGACGGACATAGGTTCGGACGCATGGTTCAGGCAACTGACTATGATGCCATTACCGTTGATGACCTTCGAGAATACCATGCCATGGTGTACAACAGCAGCAATTGCACCATTTTCCTTGCTGGCGAGGCCGATGAGGCTATGATTGATTCGCTGACGGAGAAGTTCGGTGCTGCTCCGTGGGGCGCTGGCGGCACTTTGCCCGACTCTTCTGTACTGTTGCCCGAGACAATGTGCGGTTACCGCAAGATAGATGTCGAAGGCTCGCTCCAGAGTTCTGTGAAAATGGGGTTCATGCTTCCGTCGGCTCCGTCTGCCGACATTTATAAGTTCCGTTTTCTCTCGGTACTTTTTGGCGGCTATTTCGGCAGCCGGTTGATGAGTAACGTGCGCGAGGAGAACGGTTATACCTATCACATTGATTCGTGTCTTGATGCGTACGGCAAGTTCTATGCCTTTATGATAAGCTCCGAGACGGACAACAGCTATGTGGCTCCGTTGCTCAATGAGGTGCGCAAGGAGTTGTCGCGTCTGGTCAATGAGCCTATCCCCGAATCCGAGGTGGAGCTTGTGCGCAACTATATTCTCGGAGAGTTGTGCAGGGAGTACGAGGAGCGTTTTACGAAGTCCGAAGCGTTCATAAATGCCTGGCTCTCGGGCGAACCGTTCGGGTCGGTCAATGACTATATCGAGACGGTAAGGTCGGTTACTGCTGCTGAGCTGAGCGAGATAGCACGCCGTTATCTTGCTGATACATCCTTTGTCGAAATTGTGGCAGGCGATAAAAGCTAAAATCTGCCCGCACAGTGGGGTTAAAGCGAAAAACTGCGCATCTGTTTTTGAAAAATAAATAGTTCATAATTGTAGTTTCTCAACTTTGTTATTATCTTTGTATTTGATGCAGAGGGTGTGCGCAGCTGCTTGGATGCTTCGCGAATGGCATTTTTCCGTCGAGTGGCCTGGTGGTGTGGCGTGTACGTTGTATGAATGGGATTTTTCCTCTGCTGTATAATGCAGTATGTTCAGAAAGACAATAACGACAATATCAATATTCTTCATGCTTGGGTTCTCTTCCCAGGCCTATTCTCAATCATTCATAGAGAACGTGAAAGAGGGTTTCTCCTCTCTTTTCAAAGGTAACAGTAACGACACGGTATCATCGGGCAAGGCTAAAGGCAAGATTGTTGCTATGACCCTCAAGGACGGTACCGTCTACGTAGGCGAGATGAAGGGCAAGCGTCCGAATGGCCGGGGCAAGGCGATATACAAGAACGGTGACATCTATGAGGGTGGTTTTCTCAAGGGACTGCGCAGCGGCATCGGCGAGTACCGTTTCAAGAACGGCGAACGTTATGACGGCGAGTTTAAGGAGGGGTTTCTGCATGGCAGTGGAGTCTATACATTCTCCGATGGCCGGAAGTATTCGGGCATGTGGGAGAGGGATGCCCAGCATGGATATGGCCGTATGGATTACCCGAACGGCGACTGTTATTCAGGTTCATGGGCCGATGGCGAGCGTTCGGGCTCTGGCAGCTACTTCTATGCAAACGGAGCATCATACGTGGGCGAGTGGAAGGATGACAAACGCAATGGCATGGGCACTTTCATATGGCCCGACAACAGCCGCTATCTCGGCTCATGGGTCAACGGCATGCGCTCGGGAGAAGGCACATACACCGCCCCCGACAGCACGGAGTATGAAGGTGGATGGCTGAACAATCTCTATGAGGGGAAAGGAAGAATGACCTATTCCAATGGCGATACATACGAAGGTGCCTTCCACATGGGCCAGTGGCATGGACACGGAAAGTACACCTTTGCCGACGGTACGTATTATGAAGGTTCCTTCAAAGGCGGCAAACGCAACGGTCATGGAAAGATGCTGTTCCCCGGCGGAGCGCTCTACGAGGGCGAATGGAAGGACGACCTGCGCCATGGCAAGGGAAAATATATCTGGGGTAATGGCGATGTCTACGAGGGCGAGTGGAAGGATGACAACATGAACGGAACCGGAATAATACGTCGCAAGAACGGTGTCAAGTACAAAGGTGGCTTTTTAGACGGTCTTGAGCATGGTGCGGGAGTGGCCGAGGATAAGGACGGAATCCGCTATGAGGGCACGTTCGAGAACGGTATGCGCCATGGCAAGTTCACAATAAAGGACAAAAGCGGCAATGTACTGCGCGAGTGCGTATATAATTCAGGAAATTCAGAACAATAAAACATACAGCTATGATTTTAGATTCATTGACCAACCTCAATGCTTACGAAGCGGTTAACCCGCACTTCGCAAAGGCTATCGAGTTCATCAAGGGTAACGACCTCAGTAAACTGCCGTTGGGCCGCAACGAGATATGCGGTGACCTTGTGTTCGCCAATGTCATGGAGGTGCAGCCCAAGAGTAAAGAGGAGGCGCGTATTGAGATACACCGCCGTTACATCGATATCCAGATTCCTGTTTCGGGCGATGAGGTTATGGGTTATACCCCTCTGTGTGAGTTGCCCGCTCCCGATTATATCGAGAGTGATGATGCGGCGCTTTATCCCGCTGGTCTTGCTGCAAGAGACTACTTCAATGTGAAGAACGACCAGTTTGTAATCTTCTTTCCACAGGACGGCCATGCTCCGGCAATAACTCCTGTACCGGTGAAGAAGGTGGTCGTTAAGGTCGCAGTCGAATAAAGGCAATCGGAGCCCTCTGGGGGTGTGATGCACCTGCGGCTCTGTACGTGAAATTTTGAAGAACAATAACTAACCTAATACTTTATAACAATGTTGAAACTCGTTGAACGCGACAGCTATCTGGCTCCTTATAATTTGAGTATAGAAGGACGCCACCGCTATTTTCTCAGCAGAGAAAAAGAGTTGACAAAGAACGGCAGACAGACTCTGTCTGACTTTGCCACAGGTTATCTCTACTTTGGCCTGCACCGCACATCTACAGGATGGGTGTTCCGTGAGTGGGCTCCTAACGCTACAAAGATTGTGCTCATCGGTGACTTCTCCAACTGGGAAGAGCGCCCCGAGTATGAGCTCAAGCAACTTGCCGGCGGTGTTTGGGAGAGAAAAATGCCGAAGAAAGCACTTGCTCATGGACAGCACTACAAGATGAAAGTCTACTGGAAGGGCGGTTGCGGCGAGCGTATCCCGGCATGGGTGCGTCGCGTGGTACAGGATGAGGCAACAAAGATATTCAGTGCACAGGTGTGGGCTCCAGAGCAGGAGTACGAGTTCAAGAACAAGAAGTTTGTTCCCAAGCGTACACCGCTGCTCATCTATGAGTGCCACATCGGTATGGCTCAGGAAGAGGAGAAAGTTGGAACATACACCGAGTTCCGCGAGAAGGTACTCCCGCGCATTGCAGCTGACGGCTACAACTGCATTCAGATTATGGCTATTCAGGAGCACCCCTATTACGGAAGTTTCGGTTACCATGTATCGAACTTCTTTGCTGCCTCTTCACGTTTCGGTACTCCCGAGGAACTGAAGGAACTCATTGACGCCGCTCATGGTATGGGCATTGCAGTAATCATGGACCTTGTACACTCGCACGCTGTCAAGAACGAACTCGAGGGCCTCGGCCTGCTCGCCGGTGACCCTGCGCAGTATTTCTACGGCGATGACAAGCGTATACACAGCGCATGGGATTCGCTCTGTTTCGACTATGGCAAGAACGAGGTCGTGCACTTCCTGCTTTCAAACTGTAAGTACTGGCTTGAGGAGTTCAAGTTCGACGGTTTCCGTTTCGACGGTGTCACTTCAATGATATACTACAGCCACGGTCTTGGCGAGGCGTTCTGCAGTTATGCCGATTACTACAATCTTGGTCAGAACGGCGATGCCATCTGCTACCTTACATTGGCGAACCGCCTTATCCATCAGATCAACCCCAAGGCCATAACCATTGCCGAGGAAGTTTCGGGTATGCCGGGTCTTGCGGCTCCAATTGAGGACGGCGGTTACGGATTTGACTATCGCATGGCGATGAACATCCCCGACTTCTGGATCAAGATAATCAAGGAGCGCAAGGATGAGGACTGGAAGCCGTCGGAAATCTTCTGGGAGCTTACCAACCGCCGCAAGGACGAGAAGACAATCTCTTATGCCGAGAGTCACGACCAGGCATTGGTGGGTGACAAGACAATCATTTTCCGTCTCATTGACTCCGACATGTATTGGCACTTCAACCGTGGCGATGAGACCTATATGGTGTCACGCGGTATTGCGCTGCACAAGATGATACGTCTTATGACACTCTCTACAATCAACGGCGGATACCTCAACTTCATGGGTAACGAGTTCGGTCATCCCGAATGGATTGACTTCCCGCGCGAGGGTAACGGCTGGAGCCACAAGTATGCACGCCGTCAGTGGAGTCTTGTGGACAACCCCAACTACAACTACACGCTGCTGGGCGAGTTCGACAAGGCTATGATTGAGCTCATCGGCGATGTGCGCAACTTCCAGAACCGTCCAGTTCAGGAGATCTGGCACAACGACGGCGACCAAGTGCTGGCGTTCTCACGTAAGGACCTTATCTTCGTGTTCAACTTCAGCCATAACCGTTCGTTTACCGATTATGGTCTGCTCGTTCCCGAGGGCTCTTACTCGATAGTGCTCAATACCGACTCTGAACGTTTCGGCGGCAACGCGCTTGTCGATGAGACACAGACACACTTTACCCAGTATGACAAGCTGCATGCACGTCGCAAGAAGGGTTGGCTCTTGCTCTACTTGCCGGCCCGTACAGCTCTGGTGCTGAAAAAGAATAAGGAATAAGCATATGAGGAATAAAGAGGAAAAACGACTGCAAAGGGTTGTGGCACTGTTCTGTGCCACACTCTTTGCTCTGTTCTCCTTTCTCTTTGTAGCAGTCTACCAGTCGCCTCTTCTTGAGGCACTGTACGACCATGTGGCGACAGGAAAACTCGATTACAACGGTTATCTTGTCGCTGCTGTCGTTTCTCCGCTGCTGACGCTTCTTGCGTTGTGGCTCAACCGCATCGCCAAATTCCAGCGCGAGTGGACGGCAATGGCCTATCTGCCGTCGGCATTGCTGCTGGCCTTCATCACGGACATCGACCGCTCGGTATATGTCGGCGGTTGGTCCTTGACATCGTGGATAGTGATATTCTCGGTAGCCATGTTCGTGTATGCCGCGTTGGCGTTCGTGCTGCAGCGTGTACTTTTCGAGAAGATAAAGAACTTGGCAATGAGCACCAACAGGATGATATGGCGCAATCTCATACTCTTTGTCATAATGTTCTGCCTGACAGGCACTCTCTCCAATGGCGAGGAGAACTTCAAGCGCGAGGCGCTTGTAGCCTCACGCTGCAAGGCCGGTGATGCCGAAGGCGCTCTTGCTGTCGGGTACAAGTCGCTCGATGCCTCGCGTGAGCTTTCGGCCATGCGTGCGTATATACTGGCAAAGGAGAACAGTTTGGGAGAACGTCTGTTCGAGTATCCGCAGCTGTACGGTGCCGATGGTCTTTTGCCTTTCCAGCATCAGACATCCCCGTTGAGTCCCGACTCTGTAGCTACGTTGCTCGGCGATGCAATCAAGAAGAATGAGAACACGCTCGGTTATTTGAGACGCTTGGCTTATGCCGATACTCTTGCTCTTGCGGCACGTGACTACTATCTGAGTGCATTGTTGCTCGAGAAAGAGGTCATTGAGTTCGAGGCAGAGCTTGCAAGGATGTGCGGCAGCTATCGTGCCGATTCGCTTCCAAAGCATTACCGCGAGGCGCTCCTGCTGCTCAATGAGTTCTCCAATGAGCACAGCCCGAACCTCGAAGACAGCGTGCTCAACAGCAAGTTCAGGAGTCTGCGCGAGGTCGAAAGCAAGTACGATGACGCACTCATGCGCAACAACTACGTACGCAAGGCGTTCGGACGCACATACTGGTGGTATTTCCTTTACGGCGGATGATATGAGGCTGACTAAAAAGGCTCTTTTGTTGTTACGCTTGCCCGAAAAATACTCATTTACGCTTAGTAAACTGCGTTTTTTCGGGCTTCGCAAGCCTAAAAACAGCTCTTTTTATCCAACCTCCCTACACAGGTGGGTGACCCAAAAGTGAAATGGGTCACCCACTCATTTTCCTGTTGGAAGATATCTTCAACTTTGCAGTCGAATATCCTTGCCATTTTCAGTGTGTTTCTTCTGCTTTTTTCCTAAATTTGCGTAGGAATATAATATAAAGGTATTATGAGTGCTGTTGATGACAGTAGGCTTTTCACGCGGAGCTACATTTTCATGTGTCTTGCGAATTTTCTTACAGCCTTTTCGTTTTTTTTGCTCGTTCCCACGTTGCCGTTCTATCTTGTTGATACTTTCGGCCTTGAGCCCGACATCGTAGGTCTTGTGCTCTCGTGCTATGTGGTGGCAGTGCTCTGCATCCGTCCGTTTGCAGGGTTCATAGCCGACATGTTTCCACGTAAGAAAGTGTATGTGATATCATATATCCTCTTTGCCCTTGCGTTCGTGGGGTACATGTTCGCCTTTACCGATATAATAATGTTCATTGTCCTCAGGGTTGTGCATGGTTTTGCCTTCGGTGCGCTCAATACCACAGGAAACACGCTTGTCATTGATATCATGCCTTCATCGCGTCGTGGCGAGGGGCTTGGCTATTTCGGTGTCACGAACAACCTGGCAATGGCATTCGGTCCCATGACCGGACTGTTCCTTATAGGGGGCGGCAACTACGGGCAGCTGTTCTTTGCAGCGTTGCTTGTAGCGTGTGTAGGGTTGTTGTTCGCTACGCTGGTCAGGGTAAAGTGGCGTCAGCCGCTCGAGAATGTAGGCAAGGTTTTTTCAATAGACCGCTTCATACTGCTTGCGGGAATACCGGCCTCGGTTGCATTCTTCATGCTCGCCATCCCTTATGGAATGACATCGAGCTACATTGCCATATACGCCTCCGAGGTAGGCATTGTCAATGGAGTAGGGCTCTTTTTCACTGTCCAGGGTGCGGGTCTCATAGTGTCGCGTCTGCTGTCGGGAAAGAGAGTCGATAAGGGCTTCATCACACAGACAATTTCGCATGGAATTGTCATAGCCTTGATGGGTGTAGTGGGCGAGGCAATGCTCTCGCTTGTATGCGGATTCAGCATGAGCATGGGCTATGCGCTCTATTTCCTTTCGGCATTCCTCATCGGTTATGGCTTCGGAACCATATTCCCCGCGTTCAACACCTTGTTCATCAACATGGCTCCGCACTCCCGTCGTGCAACGGCGAATGCCACCTATCTTACGGGCTGGGATGTCGGTATCGGAGCGGGAATGCTGCTTGGAGGCACACTGTCGGTCAACGGCTATTCAGGCAGTTTCGCATTCGGTGCGATATTGGTTTTTGCAGCGTTGATATACTTTGCAGTCTTCGTGGCGAAGCATTTCCACAGGCATAGGTTGAGGTAGCAGAGGCTGTGTCCTTGTTTTGTTTTACTTTTTCGCAGTTTAGTTGTTTAAAAACAGAGAATTGTTGAAAAAAAACTCTCGGGCATGATAAAAAAGCACTTTTTGTTTTGCTTTATAACTTTTTGGGGATATATTTGCATAGTGCTTGAAACAAAAGCACAATGATAGTATAGTTTTTTCTTAGTTGTTTAGTAAATGTTGGAAGTATCTCTTTGTGAAAAGGGGTACTTCTTTTTTGTAAGAAAAGAAGTACCCCTTTCGATAAAGCACGCCGCGATTGGTCACGCGCAGTACAGGCGTAGCTTGTACCGCGTGGGTCGCATAAAAGCGTGCTTTGTCAAAATACCCATGAGTAAGAAAAGAAGTACCCCTTTCGATAAAGCAGCAAAACTCTCCCGCTTTTGGAAACTCCTCCCCCGCAAGCGGTCCTCCGGGCTCTCCCTCTTTTGTGAACTCCTCCACCGCAAGCGGTCCCCCTCCTCTATAAACAGAGGAGGAGTTGGAGTACGGCAAAGCCGGGAGGGAGTTCGAACAGAGGAGGAGTAAGAGTACCCGAAGGGGAGGGAGTTCTACTTGTACCGCGTGGGTCGCTACAAGGGCGCGCTCCCATATATCTGTTCGCATTGAACAATTGACTTCGAGTTCTCATATAAATTCAAATTATGTAGTATCTTTGCATTACAAGAAGTTGTAGATTTTTATGCACGATATAAAAGGTAGTTCTCATAATGCCGATACTGTGAATCTGTTTTTCTCGCTGATACGTTGTGGTATCGGCAAGGAGACAGAGTTGCCCTTTGTACCCTCTGTAGAGCAATGGGAGGAACTGTTTGAGATTGCAAATGAGCAGACATTGCAAGGCATTGCATTCGCAGGGTTGGAAAGGTTGCCAAAAGAGCAGCGTCCCTCATCGGCGCTTATAATCGATTGGTACAAGACTGTTGTTGCCATTAAAAAGAATAATGCCGAGATGACCCGTAAGGCAGTCTGGGTATCCAAGAACCTGCTGAAAGATAACTTCAGGAGTGTTATACTCAAAGGACAGGCCGTCGCTCAATATTATCCCGACCCTTCATTGCGTGTAGCCGGTGACATTGATGTCTGGGTAGAGGGCGGTTGTGATAGGATTGTGGAATATGTAAGGAGTGTAGTCCCCGAATGTTATCCCGTTTATCATCATGTCGACTTCCCGGTTCTTCCCGACACAGGAATAGAGTTCCATTACCGCCCTACATGGATGTATAATCCTTTCACGAACAGACGTCTGCAACGATTTTTCAAGGAGCGTGAGCGGCATGAGTTCGTATGTACTGTCGACACCTCTTCAGGGACATTGCATGTGCCTACTCTCCTGTTCAATCTCGTATATATTCCAATACATATATACCGTCATCTGTTTGATGAAGGTATCGGAATGCGTCAGATACTCGACTACTATTATGTTCTACAGCAACATTCCACAGCCGGGGAAAGGGTGCAGTGTGTCAAGGTTCTCAAGAGCATTGGCATGTTGCGTTTCCTGAAGGCTCTTATGTACGTTATGCAGCAGATGTTCGCTCTTGATGATGAACGCATGCTTGTAGCTCCCGATGATAAGCAAGGACGCTTCCTGCTGAACGAGATAATGCATGCCGGGAATTTCGGTGTCAGCGACAGCCGCTACACCCGGTCGGAGCGTGGCTATAACATGCAGCATTTCATTAATCAGGTCAAACGCTCAATTACACTGTTCGGCAATTACCCGTCCGAGACCTTCTGGAATCCGATTTTCAAGATCTGGCACTCATGGTGGCGCGCACGCCACAGAAAAGGTTAGAACGGCAGTTTCAAACAGGGGGCTTTATCTACTCTACTCCCAACGGGGAAGGGTCAGTTCCCTTTGTTACAGATAATCTCTCAGTTCTTTGCGCAGAATTTCTCTCGAGCTGAATATGCGGCTCTTGACAGTTCCTAACGGCAGGTCAAGCATCCCGGCTATCTCGTCATACCTGTGCCCCGTTGCCAGCAGCCTTATCATTTTGTCATATCCGTCGGGCAACCGGTCAATCGCGTGGTATATGTCATCCACCTCACTTTCGGCACAGCAAGGAGCATAGGTCATCTCCTTGTAGAAGATGCTGTAATCCTCAACCATCGTGATGTTCTTCTCATGGTCCACGTTGTTCAGGAAAGAGTTCTTCATGATTTTCTTCGCCCAGCTCCTGAATTTCGATTTCTCCTTGTATTTCCCTTGTTTTGCCAGAATCTTCAGGTTCGTTTCCTGCAGCAGATCCTCGGCCCTGGTGTTCTCACGTGTCAAAGCTTTTGCATACAGGTATAGCTCTGCTTCAATTTCGAGCAGCTTGTCATCAAAGTCTGTCGGTCTCACTATTCTGCTTTTTTATGTATACGTATATACTATCACTTGCAATATAACACCCGAAGGGCCTGTTTTGTTCGCAGAAATGTGATTTTTTTTGAAAAATCGCAGAAATTGCAATTATCTTAGAATTAAGCGGTTATTCGGATTGCTTGAAAATTGGGTAACGAGATGGCAACCGTTCCTATTTCAGAGTTCTTTATTGTTTTGCATCAATGACATAACTCCTGATACACAAAGGTACAACTTTTTTATGAACGAGCAAAAAGGCGGTGCGTTTTTCATTATTGCAGTGTAATATTTGAATCTGGTTTATCATAAATCTGCGATATTATGAGTTTCCCGATTCTGTCATTCGCCTCTCTCCTTTGCTCGTCTGCGAAGGTAGTACATCAGCCATTGAAAGTTGAAAGGTCGGGGCGGCAAGCCGTTTCGGACTGAATCTTCCTCCTACGGAGAGGATTCTGCCCGAAAAATTCTCAATCAACTGGAAAACTTCAAGA
>JAGBFX010000045.1 GCA_017936265.1 Bacteroidaceae bacterium
GAAGCTGTTTAAATTTATGTCCTTGAAATTTTTATAGGTCTTTTTTAGGATGTTTTTTCATTTTTCAAAGGCACATAGCGGGCTATGTAACTGCGAAAAAAGGGAAAACAGACAAAAAAGAGCATAAAAAGGCAAGCACAACTCGTGGCAATGTAATCATTTTTTTCGAAAGAAATTTAAACAGCTTCTAAGATATTTATCAACTTTTAATCGTTTATTGATAATGGGAAAAGTTCTGATTATTGGAGCCGGAGGTGTGGCTACTGTCGCGGCGCATAAGGTGTGCCAGAATACTGATGTGTTTGCCGAAATAATGAGTGCCAGCCGCACAAAAAAGAAGTGCGATGCATTGGCTGATGTGCTGAACAAAAAGTACGGAACAAACGTGCAGACGGCGCAGGTGGATGCGGACAGTGTGGAACAGCTTGTGGAACTGCTTGGTGCGTACAAACCCGACATCGTTATGAACCTGGCCTTGCCATATCAGGATCTTACCATCATGGAAGCCTGTCTGCAGACCGGTTGCAACTATCTTGATACTGCAAACTATGAACCTAAGGATGAGGCTCACTTCGAATACAGCTGGCAGTGGGCGTACCGCGAACGTTTCGAGAAGGCAGGTCTCTGCGCCATTCTTGGTTGCGGATTCGACCCGGGTGTGACCAGTGTGTTTACAGCATATGCCGCAAAGCACCATTTCGATGAGATTCACTATCTGGACATAGTGGATTGCAATGCCGGAAACCATCATAAGGCATTCGCCACTAATTTCAATCCTGAAATCAATATTCGTGAAATCACTCAAAAGGGACTTTATTACGAGAATGGAAAGTACATCGAGACTGAACCGATGGAGATACATCAGCCATTGAACTACCCGAACATCGGTCCCCGCGAAAGTTATCTTTTGCATCACGAGGAGATTGAAAGTCTTGTCATCAACTTCCCGACCATCAAACGTGCCCGTTTCTGGATGACCTTCGGTCAGCAGTACTTGAACTATCTTGATGTGATTCAGAACATAGGCATGGCACGCATTGACGAGGTGGAGTACAAGGCGCCCAAGGCAGACGGTACCGGTGAAGAGGTTGTGAAGATTGTTCCTCTGCAGTTCCTCAAGGCGGTTCTTCCTAATCCTCAGGATCTTGGCGAGAACTATGAGGGCGAGACATCTATCGGTTGCCGCATCCGTGGTGTCAAGGATGGCAAGGAGCATACATACTATGTATACAACAACTGCAGCCATCAGGAGGCTTACAAGGAGACCGGTATGCAGGGTGTGAGCTACACAACAGGTGTTCCTGCGATGATTGGTGCGATGATGTTCCTCAAGGGGCTCTGGCGCAAACCGGGCGTGTGGAACGTTGAACAGTTCGACCCGGATCCATTCATGGAACAGCTCAATATAAAGGGCCTGCCCTGGCATGAGGAGTTTGATAAGGATTTGGAGTTGTAAACAGCAAATGTAGGGGCGGGGTTTGCCTGCCCTTCCTAAAATGAAATATTGAAATGGCAAAGAAAGAAGAATTGGAAAACATTGTGGGCAACGAGAAACTGCGTGCGTTGCAGGCTGCAATGGATAAGATAGAGAAGAACTTCGGCAAGGGTTCTATCATGAAGCTTGGCGATGACAACTTTGAAGAGGTAGAGGTTATCCCGACCGGCTCGGTGGGCCTTAATGCGGCTCTCGGCGTGGGCGGTTTCCCGCGTGGCAGAATAATCGAGATTTATGGCCCGGAGTCTTCAGGTAAGACAACATTGGCAATCCATGCGATTGCCGAGGCCCAGAAGATGGGCGGTATTGCTGCAATCATCGATGCCGAGCATGCATTCGACCGTTTCTATGCGCAGAAACTCGGTGTGGATATCGATAACCTGCTTATCTCTCAGCCCGATTGCGGCGAGCAGGCGCTTGAGATTGCCGAGCAGCTCATCCGCTCATCGGCTATCGACATCATCGTGATTGACTCTGTTGCGGCGCTGACACCGAAGGCCGAAATCGAGGGCGAGATGGGCGACAACAAGGTGGGCCTCCAGGCGCGCCTCATGTCACAGGCGCTCCGCAAGCTCACATCGGCAATCAGCAAGACAAAGACAACATGTATCTTCATAAACCAGTTGCGCGAGAAAATAGGTATCATGTTCGGTAATCCCGAGACTACAACCGGCGGTAACGCCCTTAAATTCTATGCTTCGGTGCGCCTCGATATCCGTCGCGTTAGTCAGTTGAAGGACGGCGAGGAGGCAGTAGGTAACTCTGTCCGCGTGAAGGTAGTTAAGAACAAGGTTGCTCCTCCTTTCCGCAAGGCCGAGTTCGATATCATGTTCGGCGAGGGTATTTCGCGTACAGGCGAGATTGTGGACCTCGGTGTTCAGTACGGTGTAATCAAGAAGAGCGGTTCGTTCTTCAGCTACAACGACACCAAGCTTGCTCAGGGACGTGACCGTACAAAGGCGCTCATTGCCGATAATCCTGAACTTGCCGAGGAACTCGAGATGAAGATTGCCGAGGCCATGAAGGGTAATGTCGAGGAGTGTGCCGCGGAGTAAAGGAAAATATTCGGAATATTAACAATTTATTTAAATACTATGAAGAAATCTATTTTGTTTGCAGCGCTGGCATTTGTAGGTCTTGGCGCATTTGCACAGGAGAAGCAGGAGAACGCTCCTGAGTTCACTGTGGTTAAGGAGAACCCAATTACAAGTATAAAGAACCAGAACCAGGCAGGTACATGCTGGTGCTACTCATCACTTGCATTCATCGAGTCTGAGTTGCTCCGCATGGGCAAGGGCGAGTATGACTTCTCTGAGATGTTTATCGTTCACAACACATATCTTGACCGTGCAGATAAGGCTGTCCGCACTCATGGTGACATCTCGTTCTCTCAGGGCGGTTCTTTCTATGATGTAATCTACGGTATGGAGACATTCGGTCTTGTTCCCGAGGCGGAGATGCGTCCGGGTGTAATGTACGGCAAGGAGCTCAGCGTCCATAATGAGCTTTCTGCAGTGAGCGACGCAGTCGTTGCTGCAATCGCTGAGGGCAAGCACCGCAGTCTGCAGGTAGGTCCTGACGGTCAGCCTCTCTGGAAGAAAGCAATCGAGGCTGTTCATGATATCTACCTTGGCAAGCGCCCCGAGAAGTTTACATACAACGGCAAGGAGTATACTCCAAAGTCATTCTATGAGTCTTTGGGCCTGAAGGCAGAGGATTATATCTCTCTTACATCTTATACCCACCATCCTTTCTATGAGCCATTCGTTCTTGAAATCCAGGACAACTGGCGTTGGGCGCAGTCTTATAACCTGCCTATCGATGAGTTCATGCAGGTGTTTGACAATGCTATCATGGAGGGTTATACCATTGCTTGGGGTAGCGACGTGAGCGAGACCGGTTTCGACCGCCATGGCAAGGCTACAATGCCTGATAATGCAAAGAAAACCGACCTTGAAGGCTCTGATATGGCAAAATGGCTCAAGCTGAGCGAGGAGGAGAAGAAGAATACTCCAAAGCCATCGGCTGAAAAGTGGTGTACACAGGAGGAGCGTCAGATTGCTTATGACAATTGGGAAACAACCGATGACCACGGTATGCAGATTTTCGGTATCGCAAAGGATAAGGACGGTGTAGAGTACTACATGGTGAAGAACTCTTGGGGCGAGGCCGGTGACTATAAAGGCATCTGGTATGCTTCAAAGGCGTTCGCGCGTTACAAGACAATGAATATCGTTGTTCACAAGAACGCTATTCCTAAGGATATCCGCAAGAAGCTCGGTATCAAGTAATAGATTGTCTTGGTCGATACAAGCCCGGCTGCACGTGTGCAGCCGGGCTTATCTTATTTTTACTGCGCCAGTCTTTTAAAAAATGCTATTTTATTTAAAAAATATGACAATAATGGCAAAATATACAATCCATTTTTGTATTTTTACAAATTGAAGAGATTTTGCTTTATTTTGCCCGTAATGTGGAGTGCGGAGTTTTGGAACGTGCGAGTGCGTGAGGTTTCCACAAGGGCGTATGTCTTTTCAGGCGTGAAGTTCCTGTGACGGGCATCTCTTCCCCAACCATAGCAAAATAAAAAATAATATATAATGGGTCAGAAATGGAAATATCAGCCTCCGACCTATGAACAGACTTTGGCAGCCAAGGCGCTGTCGGTAGAGTTGGACATGAGTCCTGTGCTTTGCGGTCTGCTCCTGAAACGAGGCATTACCTCTGCTGCCGAGGCAAGGGATTTCTTTCGACCGAAGCTGGGCAATCTCCACAACCCGTTCCTGATGAACGACATGGATATTGCTGTCAAACGTCTGAACAAGGCTCTTGGCAAGAAAGAGCGTATACTTGTCTATGGCGACTATGACGTAGACGGCACTACGGCCGTGGCTTTGGTGTATAAGTTCCTGCAGCAGTTCTCTTCGAATATAGACTACTATATTCCCGACCGTAACGAGGACGGTTACGGCATCTCCAAGCGTGGAGTGGATTACGCCTATTCTACAGGCGTGAAACTTATCATCGTGCTCGATTGCGGAATAAAGGCTCTCGATGAGATTGCATATGCCAAGTCTTTGGGCATCGATTTCATTGTGTGCGACCACCATGTGCCCGATGATGAGCTGCCATGTGCAGTGGCGGTACTCAACCCCAAGAGAACGGATTCTACCTATCCCTATCCGCATCTCTCTGGTTGCGGTGTAGGCTTCAAGTTCATGCAGGCATTTGCCATGGATAATGGTATACCTGCCGAGCAACTGTATACTCTTCTCGACCTTGTGGCGGTGAGTATCGCATCGGACCTTGTGCCCATTATGGGCGAGAACCGCATTCTTGCCTTCCACGGCATCAAGCAGATCAATCACAGCCCCAGTGTCGGCCTCAAGGCCATCATACAGGTGTGCGGGCTTGCCGAGAAGGAGATAAGCATAAACGATATCATTTTCAAGATCGGTCCGCGCATCAATGCCTCGGGCCGCATACAGCAGGGTAAGGTGGCTGTTGACCTGCTCATCGAGAACAACCTGCGTGTTGCGCTTGAGATGAGCCGTCAGATAAACGAGTTCAACGAGACACGCAAGGAACTTGACAAGAGTATGACTGAGGAGGCCAACACGATTGTCGAGGGGCTTGAGAGTTTCGATGAGCAGCGTGCAATAGTGATATTCAATGCCGACTGGCATCGTGGTGTTATTGGCATTGTGGCATCGCGTCTTACCGAGGTATACCACCGTCCTGCCGTGGTAATAACATGTACAGGCGATGTGGCTACAGGCTCGGCACGTTCAGTGACAGGCTTCGATGTTTACAAGGCCATGGAGAGCTGCCGCGACCTGCTCGAGAATTTCGGAGGCCATACATATGCCGCAGGCTTCTCGCTCAAGGTCGAGAATGTCGAGGCCTTCGCACAGCGCTTCAAGGATTATGTCTCGGACAACATCCTTCCCGAGCAGACTGACCCGGTCATAGAGATTGATGCCGAACTTGATTTCCACCAGATAACACGTCGTTTCTTCAATGACATGAAGAAGTTCGCTCCTCATGGTCCCGACAACCCCAAGCCGATATTCTGCACGTACAACGTGTGCGACTACGGAACAAGCAAGGTCGTGGGACGCCGTCAGGAGCATATAAAGCTTGAACTTGTAGACAACAAGTCGAACACCATACTCAACGGTATCGCATTTGGCCAGAGCCGTCAGGCGAAGTATATAAAGTCGAAGCAGTCGTTCGACATCTGCTACACTCTCGAGGATAATATCTACAAGCATGGCGAGGTACAGCTACAGATTGAGAGTATGCATGCAAAGGCCAGAAGCAATGACGTACAGAGAAATCCTTAAGCAATATTGGGGGTACGATGATTTCCGTGGCATACAGCGCGAAATAATCGAAAGCATAGGGGCCGGGCGTGACACGCTCGGCCTTATGCCCACCGGTGGTGGCAAGAGCATAGCTTTTCAGGTGCCTACTCTGGCCACTGACGGCCTGTGCATAGTCGTGACCCCTCTCATCGCGCTCATGAAGGACCAGGTTGCCAACCTGCGCAGCAGGGGAATAAAGGCTACAGCCATCTATTCCGGAATGAAGAGCAGCGAGATTGTGACCGCGCTCGAGAACTGCATATTCGGTGATTACAAGTTCCTTTATATCTCTCCCGAACGAATAGCGTCGGAACTGTTCCTCAAGAAGATACAGCGCGTCAAGGTGACGCTTATAACAGTTGATGAGGCTCACTGTATATCGCAGTGGGGGCATGACTTCCGACCTGCCTACCGCGAGATAAGGCAGCTGCGCGAGATATTTCCCGGTGTGCCTGTGCTTGCGCTGACGGCAACGGCCACCCCCGAGGTCGTAAAGGATATCCAGCAGCAGCTCGGATTCAGCGAAGAGAACTGCCACAGGATGAGCTTCGGGCGCAAGAATCTTGTATATGTTGTCCGTCGCACCGAGAACAAGCCCCAGGAACTGCTGCATATATTGAGCCGCATACAGGGCTCTGCCATTGTCTACACGCTAAACCGCAAGAAGACAAAGGAGGTGTGCGACTTCCTCGTAGCAAGCGGAATAACAGCCGAATACTACCATGCCGGTCTCTCGCCCGAGAGCAAGGATGCAAAGGAAGAGGCGTGGAAAAGCGGTAAGGCGCGTGTCATGGTTTCAACCAACGCTTTCGGCATGGGCATTGACAAACCTGATGTCCGTCTGGTGGTGCATATTGACCTGCCGAGCTCCATCGAGGCCTATTTCCAGGAGGCAGGACGTGCAGGACGCGACGGAAACGATGCCTATGCAGTCACGCTCTTCAGCCGTGTCGACAGACAGGTGGTGGCGCGACGTCTCTCCGACAACTATCCCTCGCAGGAGTTCATCCGCGATATATACGATGAGATATGCTACTATTACAGCATGGCTCTCGGCGATGGCCTTAACTGTACCTATGAGTTCTCCCTTGGCGATTTCTGCAAGCAGTATCATCGCCCTACGCTGCAGACCGACAGCGCTCTGAGAATCCTTACCCGCATGGGTTACCTCGAGTATGTCGAGGAGATGGAGTACTCATCGCGTGTACGTTTCATTGTCGGCAAAGATGCCCTGTACCGTTTCCGCGGGCTGCCTGCTGACTACGAACTGCTGATAAACGCCTTGTTGCGCAACTACAGCGGTCTTTTCAGTGATACGGTCTTCATTGATGAGCGGTATCTTTCGCGCATTACGAAACTCTCGCGTCATCGTATGTACGAGATATTCGTTTCCTTGAGCAACAGGGGGCTTGTGCAGTATGCACCGTCAAAGAAGTGTCCGATAATAACCTTCATGCGCCACCGCGTGATGGGCAGTGAACTGCGTTTCACTCGCGAGGTGTATGATGAGCGCAAGGCTATATTCGGCGAACGGCTGAAATCGGTAATAGAGTATGCTGTCAGCGATGACAAGTGTCGCAGCAGGCTGCTTCTCGAGTATTTCGGCGAGAAAGGCAGTGATGAGTGCCGTCGTTGTGACGTATGTGTCTCCAAGCGTGCATCGGGCAACAAGGCGCCCTCTGTCTCATCGGTCGATGCCATAATGCAGTTGCTTGCCGACGGACAGCTGCACGCGCTTGATGAACTGTCGGCTTTGGGGCTCACTGATGCCGGGATGAAAAGACTCCTGCGTCAATTGTGTGATGAGGAGCAGATAAAGATTATTGACGGAAAAATAATGAAATTGCTATGATAACATTCCTTGTGTGCCTTGCGGCACTTGTTATTGCCTATTTTACATATGGCAAGTATCTTGAGAAAGTTTGCGGCATCGATGCCGCAAACCCTGTACCCTCGAAGACAATGTACGACGGTGTGGATTATATTCCAATGCCGCGTTGGAAGGTCTTTCTTATCCAGTTGCTCAATATCGCGGGTCTCGGCCCCATCTTCGGTGCCCTGCTCGGTGCAGCGTATGGTCCGGTGGCGTTCCTGTGGATTACTTTGGGTGGAATATTCATGGGCGCCATGCACGATTTCGTGGCGGGTGTAATATCATTGAAGGAGGGAGGCAGGAGTCTGCCCGAGATTATCGGAAACTATCTGGGCAATGGCACCCGGGCTTTCATGCGAGTGTTCTCGGTGTTCCTTATGGTGCTTGTCGGTGCAGTCTTCATGTCGCAGCCGGCAGAGCTCATTGCGTCCAACGTTGCAGCTCCTGTACTTGAGACACCAGCCTTCAGCGGCATGTCATGGGAACTGGTGGCAGTACTTGCCGTAATCCTTATATATTATATCCTTGCAACGCTGTTGCCCATTGACAAACTCATCGGGCGCATATATCCGCTTTTCGGCATTGCACTACTTGTAATGGCATTGAGCATACTTTATATACTGCTGGTGCACAGTGATACATATATAATCCCTGAACTAACCTCGCTTGAGAACCAGATAGCCGATGCTGACAAGTTCCCCATTGTTCCCATGCTCTTTACCACAATCGCATGCGGCGCGATATCGGGCTTCCATGCCACACAGTCGCCCATGATGGCACGTTGCATGACAAACGAGAAGCAGAGCCGCAGTATCTTCTACGGAGCTATGATTGCCGAGAGCATTGTTGCACTCATATGGGCTGCAATCGGCATGGCCTTCTGGGGCGGAGTAGAAGGACTCAACGCTGCCATTGCAGAGTATGGCGGCAGTGCAGCAAAACTTGTGAATGTTATAACAAGCACCACCATGGGACCTGTTGTTACGGCATGTGTGCTTGTCGGCATCATCGGCTGTGCAATTACCTCGGGCGATACGGCGTTCCGCTGTGCAAGGCTCATCGTGTCCGATATGTTCGGCATAGGGCAGAAGAACCTTGTCAAGAGACTACTTGTGTCGTTGCCGTTGTTTGCGGTGGCGCTGTTCATAATCTTTGCCCTGCCGTTCCAGACAATATGGAGTTACTTCGCCTGGTGCAACCAGACACTGGCGGTAATTACATTGTGGTGCATTACTGTATATCTTTTCAAGAAAAGCAAACCTGTGATGATTGCCATGCTCCCGGCACTGATAATGACATACGTCTGTTCATCGTATATCTTCATCTCTCCAATGATGTGCGGAATGGAGAACCGCACGCTGGCATATATACTCGGTGGAGTGCTGACGGTGGTTATTGCAGGGGCAGTGCATGTGAAGGCAAGAAACAAATGAATGAAAGCGGCGCCCGGGCGCCGCTTTCATTCATTAATGGAATATGTGTACAATCTCTTTATCCCACTTGCCGCGGGTAAAGTCGGGGATTTCAACGGGTGCGCCGCCTTTGCTTGCCGATATGTCGGTGAGTTCCACAAGGCAGCTCCACAATGCTGCGTCGTACACGTTCATGTCGAGCGGGAGCCCGTTACGCAGGCAGTGAATCAGGCGGCAGTCCATGGCATAGTCTATCCAACGGCGGCCGCACAGCTCCTCTCCACGCTCTTTGTACATAGTTACTATCGGGTGGCGGTATTCCTCTATCATGCGTTTGCATGCGTCACCGCTTATCACATCCTCGCTGTCGGGGGCGAACGCCAGTTGCGGGGCGGGGTATTTCTGTGCAAAGCCCTCGGTTCCGCTGATCAGGAACGAGCGGCTGTATGGTCGTGGCAGCGAGATACAGTGCTGTACAAGAATGGTCTTCCCTTTCTCTGTAGTGATTATTGAACTGTTCATGGTTCCGCTGAGGCTTCCTTCGCCGTCGCCCTCGACGCGCTTCGATGATACCGAGACAATGCTTTTCATCCTGTCGCCTCTGTGTATGCCCATTGCCAGCGCAATGGGGCCAAGACCGTGTGTGGGGTAGGGGTTGCCGTTGTGTCGGCTCATGAACTCGACCTGCCAGTTGCTCCATCTGCGCTCGCCGTTGTCGTTCGATGATATGCGCTCCCTCAGGTCATGAAGGTATGAGCCCTCGGCATGTATTATCTCGCCCAACAGGCCTTGTCTGGTCATGTTGAGCAGGGCGAGTTCGAACTCATCGTAGCAGCAGTTCTCGAGCATTATGCAGTGGCGCTGTGTTTCCTCCGCGGTGTCTACAAGGCGCCAGCAGTCGGCAACCGATGTCGCTGCCGGCACTTCCGTCGCCACATGTTTGCCGCACTGCATTGCATACACTGCTATGTCGGCATGGCTTGCCCAGTCGGTGCATATGTATACAAGGTCGACATCATCCTGCCGACAAAGACGTCGCCACCCTTCGCTGTCGCAGTAGCAGACGGGTATCTCGCCGCCTTGTGCGGCGATGATGCCTTTTGAATCATCGATGTTCTCCTGGACAAGGTCGCACAAGGCTGTTATGCGGCAACCGTCAATGTACATCATGCGATGCACGGCACGTTTGGCACGTACGCCAAGGCCTACGAAGCCTATACGCACGCACTCTATCGGCTCGCATTGCAGCTGCAATACGTTCCCTCGTTGACTGTTGTTGTTTCCGTTGTCCATCATGTACATCTTCTTTGCAAAATAACAAAAAAAGAATCTCCTTTCAAAGGATTTCAGATGAATTAACGCAAAGTTGAAAGTTTAATGTTTAATGTTTAGTGTTTAATGTTTAGTGTTTAATGTTTAATGTCTGATGTTTAATGTCTGATGTTTAATGTCTGATGTTTAAGCCTGCAGCTTTCTCATTGCAACAACCTTACAGTTTCTTCATAATCTCCTTTGCCTCTTCGTTGCCCGCTGCGGCGGCCTCGCGGTAGAGGTCCTTCGCCAGGCTCTTGTCACGGCTTACTCCCTTGCCCTCAAGGTAGCAGTCGGCCATGAACTTGGTACCGCGGTGGTCTTTCTGCAGATGCAGCTCTTTGGCGTATCCGTATGCCTGTTTGTGGTTGCCGGCTTTCTGCTCGTGTTCGTACATGAAGAGAAGTGCTTCGTTCAGTTTCGCTTCGGCAGCAGCCTTTATGTATCCGGTTCCGTCACGACCTTCTGCAATCAGGAACTTGCCGTACTCCAGCTGTGCCTGGGGGTATTTCAGCTCGGCTGCCCTCTTGAGCAGTGTCTCTGCCATTGCCTTGTCCTGCCCGACCATTGTACCGTTGAGATAGCGGTGTGCCATCTCTACAAGCGCGCGTGGCTCATCAAGGGTTGCTGCGCTCTCATAGTACTTATGTGCCAATGCTTCGTTCTTCTCTGTTCCGATGCCTTTCTCTGTCAACAAGGCAAGGTCATACATAGCTCTTGGCTCTCCACTCTCTGCCGCGTTGCTTATGAACTTGCAGGCCTGTTCATCGTTCTTCGTGAGGCCTGTTCCGTTGAGGTAGCAGAGACCGATATAATAGATTGACGGTGCATAGCGGTACTGGGCAAGTTCCACGAACATTGTCAAGGCGTCCTTGTAGCGCTTCTGGTTGTAATATATGAGCGCCTTTTCGTGGTGGTATGCGCATGCGGCCAGTGCTGCTGAGTCCATCGGCTCCTCCTCGGGCTTTGTCTCCTTTTTCTCTATCTCCCTCTGTCGTACGGCTCTCTCGGCAAACCTTGTGCGCGTCACCTCATCATTGCTGAACATTATGTCATTGTCGCGTCCTGTGACGTCAACGCTGATGTTGCTGCAGCAGCTGCTGTTGTAGAATTCGACGACAGCCTCGCCGTTCTCAATCCTTACCTCGGGAACCCAGCACAGCGTGCGGCGGTAGTCTTTCTCTTGTGGCTTCATGCTGCCGTAGTCGGGCGAGTAGAACTTCTTGCTTTCGCTGTATCCTTGTACCGATGTGTAGCGCATTGTACTGCCTGGTGCCGCGAACTCGGGAACGACTCCCTGTGTGCGTTCCTCCACGGTGTAAGGAATGAGGCATGCCACATAGTTGGGGTTCATAGGGTAGTTTATTCCGGTGTTCTGCTCGTTGTTGATACGTTGCATGAATGTCCTTACGTCTGGGCTCCCGTCAATGCCGCTACCGCTGTAAAGATAGCTCTGCGACAGGAAACCACCGTAGAACTTCTGTATGGGGACTTTGTTGTCGAGCATTCTTGAGAGCGGTTCCCAGTGGGTGCTGCGGTTCTCGAACTGCAGGCGTGTCTTCTCATCGCTTCGGATGACAATCTCCTTGAAGTTGGTCATCTTGTCGGCGTCGGGCAGTCCTCGCAGGTATTCCATGTCGGGCTCGGGTGTCCTGTCGTGGCTGTACTCCCCGAGCACCACCATCAGCTGTACCCAATAGGCCCAGCTGTAGTTGTGACGTTTCATCGCGCTCAATACAACGTCGTTTGCTGTCAGTATGTGGTCGTAGTCATGGTCGACGGGGAACGTGCCGGCCGCCTCGGTAGAGAAACGGATGTTGCCGATGTACTTTGTCGTATTGATGCTGCCAGGGTTCTTCTTTAATGTAAGGGAGAGCACCTCATCATTCTCTATAACCTCGCTGATGCTGTCTCCTGCATCCCTGTTGGCCTCATCCTCGAAGATTCTTTCGGTCTTTACATTGTTATATACCTCATCCTCAAAGGTCTTGAACATGTTGACATAGGTGATATCCTGTGCATACTCCCACTCATCGAGATAGTTGAAGCGCATCTCACTGTGTGGCGGGCGGCTGTTGAACTCATGCTTTTTCTTTGCTGTTACCTCAAGCGAGGAAAGCATGAACTCGAAGGGATTCATCTTTACAATGCTGTCACTCTGGCTCTTGCTCATGGGTTTGCCGAGGTGGTTCTCCCAATAGTCGTAGAGCCTGAACCCTGGCGAGTAGTAGCGGTCGAGCGCGAACTGGTAGGCTATGTTGCCTGTCTGTCTCATTACTGTCTGCGGTTTGAGTGATGCTACGCGTGTACCGTAGAAATCATCGGTCTGCAGAACGAATGCTCCGGCGCTGTCTGTACGGAATGTGGTTGTAATGACATCATTGCCGTTTGGGGAAAAGTCGAACCTGGTAAGGATGTTGTCCTGCGGAATGAGCTCCATCTCGCCGTAGTGCCCTGCATTATCGTTTTTGTGTTTCATGAAGAAGAAGCCCTTTATTGTTATTCCGCGCTCAATGGGTTGCATGTCGTTTATTGCTGTGCGCGTAAGTTTGCTCCAATCATATGATGTCCAGCCATGTGTGAGCATCACAAGGTCGAGCTGCTTGTGGCGGTTTGCATTGTAGGGGTCGAAGTACTGCGCCGCATCGGGGATGTATCCCTTGAGCTCCGAGCCGAGCAGCATGTATGTATACATGTTATAGCTGTACGAAGTGGTCTGCTTGCCTATGGCATCGCTTACCGTGAGCGAGAGGTCACTCTCTCCAGTAATGGGCTTGCCGTCATCGCGGCTTACCTTTATCGTTACCTTCTGGTGCGGGCTGAGCATAGCATCGCTCGGCTGTGAGCCGTTCGCAGTCACGTTCAGCCTGACGGTCCTGCTGTCACTATGCTGCAGAGCCTCATGTGTTATGAAGAAGTGTCGCTCGGCAAGCGGTGTTATACTGTCGGCGAAGATGACGGCACGGTTGACGCCTTCGCGAAGACTGTCCTTGGCGAATGTGAAACTTCTGTTGCCTGTCGCTGTATTGAACTTCCTGTAATATCCCATTGTGCCGCGGTGGAGAAGCACGAAGCCCAGCTCTGTCTTGTCACTGAAGTTATTGCGTATGTCGACAATGATGTTCCCGCCGTCATCCTTGACACTCATTACAATACCCTCCTTCTCGGCCTTCGGCAAATTGAATTTGTGTTTCTTCTGCTTACCATTCCCGTTTGTCATCGTTACCTCGGCGCGGTACTTGGCACCATCTTTAGGGGTAAACACAAATGAGCCCTTTCCCATATGTGACGGAGTGGTCTCAAGCAACGGCGCGTTATCCTCGTATATGGTTATCTTCTCCTCGCCGAAGAGACCGTTCTCGCCCCTGAGCTCATATGCCACGCGGCTCTCGAGCCCTGTGACAATGTTTCCGCCCTCGGGGAAGAACGCAAGTGACGCCTCGGGCAGCTCGGCGCTTATCCATTTGCCGTTGCTGCTGAATCCTCTGCGACGGTCGAGCATGTTCTTGAAGTCCCAATTGTCGGCGTTGACCTTGTCGAACACAGGGAACACACGGCTGAATATGGCGCTCTTGTCCCAGTTGAGCATGTAGCGTGTGTAGGCGCGTACCTCATAGTATCCCGACAACATGAGCGGTTTGAGTTCGAACTCGCCGTGGCAGCTGCCGTCATCGCCAATCTTGTACTTCTTTGTCTCCACAACATACCCTTCGGGTGCTACAAGCTCAACATACAGCACTTTGCTGAGCGTGCTCGGACGGTTGTCGGCACCGAAAGATACGTATGCCTTGAACCACATTGTCTCGCCAAGGTAGTAGGCTGTGTTGTCGAAGTGCAGATACACGCGCTCCTGCTGCATTACCTGACCCACCTGCATGGCACGGTAGGCGATGCTGTCGAGCTTGCTCTGTGCGGTGGCAGAGGAGAATGTAATGAAGATAAGTGTCAGTACGGCAAATACTCTTTTCATGTTATCGGGTTTTTTATATATAGACTTGATTTTTGAGGAAACATTACATTTCTTCCATAACTTTTACAAAAATATCATGAGAATCCGTGTAAACTAAATATTGCGGGGTAATTTTTTATTTTTCTTTAACATTTAACTTTTATTATTAGTAATTCTCCATTGATTGATATGTCCTTTGCATTGCCTTTATGCTGATTGTTGTTTCTGCCAAAATGTCATTCTCGTTTTGCTCCTATGGAAATAATGTGTATTTTTGTCGCAATTTGTCGTGCCGAACTTTTTTGGCACGGTTTTGGTTATATCTGTTCTGTAAAGCGATACAAATAACAAATTAAAAACATATAATATGAATATCAAACCATTGGCAGACAGAGTGCTCATCTTGCCTCAGCCTGCAGAAGAGAAGACAATCGGCGGTATCATCATCCCTGATACAGCCAAGGAGAAACCCCTTCAGGGTAAAGTTGTTGCGGTAGGCAACGGAACAAAGGATGAGGAGATGCTGATTGCCGTAGGCGACCAGGTGCTCTATGGCAAGTATGCCGGTACAGAGATTGAGTTCGAGGGCGAGAAATATCTGATTATGCGTCAGAGTGATGTTCTTGCTATTTTAGGATAATTAATTCAAAGGATTATGGCAAAAGAGATTCTGTTCAATATGGATGCTCGCGACCAGCTCAAGAAGGGTGTCGATGAGCTTGCTAATGCGGTAAAGGTTACACTTGGTCCCAAAGGCCGCAATGTTATTATAGAGAAGAAGTTTGGTGCTCCACACATCACAAAGGACGGTGTGTCGGTTGCAAAAGAGATTGAACTCGCCGATCCTTATATGAACACAGGAGCACAGCTTGTAAAGTCGGTTGCGTCAAAGACCAACGATGACGCCGGTGACGGTACTACAACCGCTACACTGCTTGCGCAGGCTATCATTACCGAAGGTCTCCGCAACGTTACTGCAGGTGCCAATCCAATGGACCTGAAGCGCGGTATCGACAAGGCCGTTACAAAGGTTGTGGAGTCTATCAAAGCTCAGAGCGAGGTTGTGGGCGATGACTACGACAAGATTGAGCAGGTAGCATCAATCTCGGCAAACAACGATGCTGAGATAGGCAAACTCATTGCGGACGCTATGCGCAAGGTATCAAAGGATGGTGTAATTACCATTGAGGAGGCCAAGAGCCGCGACACTACAATCGGTGTAGTAGAGGGAATGCAGTTCGACCGTGGCTATCTGTCGGCATACTTTATTACCGACACCGAGAAGATGGAGTGCGAGATGGAGAACCCTTACGTGCTCATCTATGACAAGAAGATTACCAACCTCAAGGATATGCTCCCCATTCTTGAACCTGCTGTACAGACAGGCCGTCCTCTGCTCATCATTGCCGAGGATGTGGAGAGCGAGGCGCTTACCACACTTGTGGTCAACCGTCTGCGTACCCAGCTGAAGATTTGTGCAGTGAAGGCTCCGGGCTTCGGCGACCGTCGCAAGGATATGCTCGAGGATATCGCAATACTTACCGGCGGTATCGTAATCAGCGAGGAGAAGGGCATCAAGCTTGAGCAGGCAACTCTCGAGATGCTCGGTACTTGCGGTAAGATTACAGTCAGCAAGGACAATACTACCATCGTTGACGGCAACGGCAACAAGGAGGCTATCGCTCAGCGCGTGGCACAGATAAAGGCACAGATTGCAGCAACAAAGAGCGAGTACGACAAGGAGAAGCTTCAGGAGCGTCTCGGCAAACTCGCCGGCGGTGTTGCAGTGCTCTATGTAGGTGCTGCTTCAGAGGTTGAGATGAAGGAGAAGAAGGACCGCGTTGATGATGCACTGTGTGCTACACGTGCTGCAATCGAGGAGGGTATTGTTCCTGGCGGTGGCGTGGCATACATCCGTTCTATTGACAGTCTTGAGGGTCTTGAGACAGTGAACGAGGATGAGAAGACCGGTGTCGCAATCGTGAAGCGTGCCATTGAGGAGCCTTTGCGCCAGATTGTTGCCAATGCCGGCAAGGAGGGCGCAGTGGTTGTGCAGAAGGTACGCGAGGGCAAGGCAGACTATGGTTACAATGCACGTGCCGATGTATATGAGAACCTCTTCGCGGCAGGCGTCGTAGACCCTGCAAAGGTAACACGTGTGGCTCTTGAGAATGCCGCTTCAATAGCAGGCATGTTCCTCACTACTGAGTGCGTGATTGTCGAGAAGAAGGAGGATAAGCCCGAGATGCCAATGGGCGCTCCTGGTATGGGAGGTATGGGTGGTATGATGTAATGCCCGATATACATACATAAAAAGAGAGAATGCGCCACAGCGCATTCTCTCTTTTTATGTATGTTGTAATAACTTACTTGCTCCACAAGTCGGGACGGTCAGTAATTATTCCGTCCACATCCAGGTCGGGGGTCTCCTCGGGAGAGTCAAGTGTCCATATCTTCACTTTCTTTCCGTTGGCATGTATCTTCCTGATGAGCGATGCGGGCAGTGCGCTGTAGTTGAAGTTGAATGAGCTGATGAAGCTGTACTTCTCATAGTTGAAGCCCGACAGTCCGTTGTCGATGATGAGCGGGAACATCGGCAGCTTGCATACGATTAGCTTCTCGAGCGGGAACGGCGGGTTCAGGGCATTGAGTGCAAAGAGCACATTGTCGCTGAACGACTGTGCCGACACCCACGATGCGGCATCATGCTTCTCAATGGCCTTGAGCAGCAGTTCTGAGATTCTTTCGTATCTCTTGCACGGCTTTACCTCAATGAGCAGGCGGCAGCGCCCGTCTACAAGGTCAAGCACCTCGTCGAGGGTAGGGATGCGCTCCTCTGTGGGGTTGCCCTCAAGGTCAAGAATGCGTACCGAACGCACCTCCTCGAATGTCATCTCCTCAATCTTGCCCTTGCCGTCTGTGGTACGTTTGACATTGCTGTCGTGGCACACGACAACGATGTCATCCTTCGTGAGCCTTATATCGATCTCGATGATGTCGGCTCCGGTGGCAATGCCTTTCTCAATGCACGACAGGGAGTTCTCGGGTGCCATGCCTGCTCCGCCGCGGTGCGCTACAATCTCTACATTCTCATGCGTCTGGCAGTCGTAGCCCGTCGGCGCAAACAGATAAGTCTTGAACATAATCAGTACATATACAATAGTGAACATAACTAATGCTGATACAATAATATGACTCTTTTTCATTTTCATTCTTTGTGTTTCTGATGTCTCTTTCCGGTCAGAGTCTTATGCCGAACATGTGCTTGACAAGTATCCTGACAACCTTCTCGTACCATATGAAACTGTTCTTTGAGTTTGCCGATTCTTTTACCGATTCCTCTGCAAAGTTATCCACAACATCTTTATTTAGCAAGGCCCACATGAGGAAATTGCCGAATTTGTGCGTCAAAAGGTCAGACAGAGTCTCGCCGCTGGGGTTGTAGTTCAGTATCTCCTCGCGGTAGGACGGTATTCCCGGGAACGACAATCCTACAATATCTTTCTTTATGAATATGTCGACCTTGCCTGGGAAGTAGTTCTTGGCGGTGCTGAACACATTGCCTATGAGGCGTTCGAGGCTGTACCTGTATATGCCGTTGCGCTCTACGTGTACACTGTCTATCCTGTCGACCTTCTCCTGGGTGTCGAACTTGACAAGTATATATTTTATCAGGTCAAGCGAGGTGTCGATGTATCCGTGGTCTGTGATGAGCTCCGAAATGTTCTCGATGAGGTGGAAAAGCAGTTCCTTGTCATTCTCCTCCACTGCGCGGTCTATCATCCTGTAGATGAGCGGTACGGCAACCGTGTCGCCGCTGTGCGGAATGTTGTCGCCGTGATGCTTGCAGTATACCACTGCATACCAGTTCATGACGTTGCGCTTGTATAGCCCGGTGGGGTTGGCTACGGCACTGCGTCTGCCCTTGAAGAGACCGCGGGTGCGGTTGCTCCAGTCCTCGCTCTCGCGGGTGTATATCTCGAGCAGACGGCTGTTGAACTCCTTGGAGTGTACGGCTACCTGATAGAGCACGTACAGCATTGACATCTGTGAATAGTCGAACCACTCGTTGTCGCGGTACCTGTCGCTGAAGAACTCCTCTACTACAGGCGAGATATTATCCCAACGCGACACGCCCATGATGACCTGTATGCGCTCAAGGATAAAGTAGCTGAAGGAGTCTCCGAGCCTGTAGGCCGACAATACCTGCGGATGGAACCTGCGGTATCTCTCCTCTTCGTTTGCTCTCTCGCTCTCCTTTCCGCCGAGTACCAGCTGGTTATAGTGGTTAAGGAAGCTGATGGCCTCGTTTACCGATTCAGGCTTCCACAGTTCATTGGCAAAGGTATCTTCCTCCCAGAATGTCTGGTATTCAATGGCGTTGTTCACATAATCCGACTGGAATGTTATCTGCTTCCGCATCAGAAGCTGAAGGAACGGCATCAGTATGCGTATCAGACGGAAACGGAATGTGGCGTAACGGAAGATGTCTCGTATCTCCTCGAAAAGTGAGTCGACAACTTTGCCGTCCCCGTTCTTCTCATCGAGAAGGTTGTCGATGATGAGCATTACCGCCAGACGGGTGGCTGTCTCGATGAATATCACCATTCGGGAGCGCAGCTTCTTGTCTATGGCATTCCTTACAAGGGTGTGTGCCTTTATGTAGGCATACATCTCCTTGACAATATATTCGGCAAGGTTCTTCTGCAGTGGTGTGTGCCCCAGGGTGTACCTCTTCTTCGAGAGGTAGTAGGCGCACTTGCAGGCGTCGTTCCTTGTCTCGAGCAACGGGTCGGTCATTATCCGCCACAGCAGCTCCTTGACGTCGCCCATGTAGAGGCTCTCGTTGAAATACTCCGAGAGCATTATCCCGTTGATGATGCTCACCGATGCGAGGTTTCGCAGACGTATGGTGGATTCAAGCTGTGCATGCAGCTCCTTGTGCTTGGCGATGACATTGCTGTCGGCCTTGTTCGACTCAATGAGCTTTATCACTCCGTTGAACTCCTCGATGAGCCCTGTCCCGCCCTCGGGCTGTACGTCGAGCATGCGGTTCATGAGCCCGAACAGTTCATTCTCATAGTTCTCCTTGATGAGCGTGTCTATGGCATCAGTCACAATTGATTTAATGGTGTCATTGTCATCGTACTCCGTCTCAAGTTCAATGAAGATGTCGTAACTGCCGGTGTCGAGGCAGTCAAGCAGCAGGGCGTTGCGCACGGCACCATGCAGCACGGTATTGTGCTTGCAGCTCTTGAGTGCATCGGCATACGCTGTTGCGGGTATAGTATGTCCGGGGAGCAGCTGTGACTTCATCTGCCCGAAGAGTGCGCGTCCCAGAATGAATTCAAGGAAACGTTCGTACACGAACTGTATATGCTTCTCCTTTTTGCCCAGCGCACCCCGTTCCACTTCCTTGAGTATCGGGCGCTCGGTTTTGTTGAGCAGTTCGGCGTATGCAATTGTAATTCCATCCTCGTTGAAGAGGGCTGTCTTGAGCGGAAGCAGCGGGTCATCGCTCTCATGGGCAGCCTTTATTCTTGCGACGGAGATGCTGTCGCATGGCTCGCCTTTGAGGTAGCACGAGAGCATATATTCGGCGATACAATCAATAATTTCGCACTGCATGCGTCCTGCGTATGAGTTTCCTATCTCTTGGGTCAGGTGCTCGAACAGCCTGAGCGATGTGTAGTCGTTGGTGTCGGCCGAGAGTGCTTTGCCCAGATAGTTGCTGCCTGTGATTTTCAGCACAAGCGGATCGCGCAGGCGAAGGGCCACTCTGGGGTCAATATCGGCGAACGGGGTACGCATCTGGTACAGCTCCTGATACATGCGGTATGCCTTTTCGCTCTCTTCCTTGTTGAAACCTGCGACGGTAACGCCCGATTCCTCTTCAACGCGATGCAGCAGATTCCCCTGCTTCGCTGTCCTGGGCTGTATCAGGTTCTTCCATGTGTAGACGCGGCAGGTAAACAATGTCTTGAAACAGGGAAATTCCGGCGAGACAAGCAACTGCGCGATGTCGTTGTATAGCAGCAACGGCGCCTCCTCGTTGTTGTCGCTCCCGTGATACTTGAGGCATTCGTTTATGGCGTCGAAGAAGAAGTATACGTGGCACCCGTTCGCTTGGGCCGATGCATGAAGATTTCGCAGTATTGCCAGCAGCTGCTTCTGTTGCTTGCAGTGGAATATCATCTTCATCTTGTCGGGGAACGAGATGTCCGAGAACTCCGTCGAGTTGAAGATGAGTACCGGAAACTCCTTCTTTGTCAGCGTCTCGGTCCAGTAACATAGCTGGTTCGTCTTTCCTTGTCCGGCCTCGCCGATGAGCGGAAAAATTGTCGCCTCCGACTCAATGAAGGCGTCAAGCATCGCTGTGAGCGAATCGCGCTCTACAAAAAGCTCCCTGTTGTATTTCTTCTCCTTGTATACCCTGTCAAGGAACAGCGATGACTCGTATCGCATCATCTGTTTCATTTCGTTCCAGTTTGGTGTCCTGGCTATGTCAAAATTGGGGCTTATGCTCTGGAAGTTCCTGTCGAAATCCTCGTTGTACTCCTCGGTGGTAATGGTTATGGCATTCTCGTTAGAAGACATGTATGCAACGGAGTTCTCCTTCAGTGTCTGGAATACATACACGAAGTTGTCTTTGTTCATGAGCACAAGAGGGTAGAGGTCGGTTACCGAACCGTCGACCCTGCTCTTTATGTAGTAGTGCCCTTTCTGTGGCGACGGCAGCTCGATATCTTCAGCAATCATGGGCTCGGTGCCGTTCATCAGCCATTTCTCCCCACTTGCATCAATTGCTACGAAGTTTGCGTATGTCAGCGGTTCAAGTGCCTGAAGCATTGCAAGGAAGCGTGGCTCAAGCTGAATGAGTACCTTCTTGTATATCTCATCGCTGAATACGGCAGCGTGGGCGCGGAACTCGTTTCGTATACGCACGATGCTCATCTCCTTCTTGCTGTCGGTCAGTTTGTTCACATGCTTTACGTATATGCTCTTGCATATTGCCTGTATTAGCATTGAGTCGCCATTCTCCTTTTCGGTAATGTTCATCAGCGGGGTCAGCAGCTCGTTGGTCCAGTCGCCGAAGGATAGCGGACGCTTGCTGTCAATCTTATCGACAAAGTTGACGGCAACATTGTGTGCCGCCTCCGAATTGGAGTTCCTTACCATTTGAAGCAACACTGTCGAGAGGTACTGTGCCGATATCTCAAAGAATACCAGCATGTGGTTCATCGCCCTGAAGTAGTCGCCTTTCTCAATCTCGTTGTATATGCATGATACAGGCAGGGCAAGAGTGTAGGGCAGTGAGTTGATGGAACGCTCTACAAGCATGTCGTAAAGTTCCTGACTCGGGGTATCGTACTCCTTAAGGTATGTGAATCTTGACATGAGGTTTGTTTTGTATCGACTTGCTGTTGATGCAAATTTAGAAAAAATATGCATCAATGTGTTAATGATGTAAAAAAAAGAGTAATTTTGTCTCTGTCAGCAATGCCCTTGGCCAGTGCAATTGCTTCTGTCCTTTTTTAACACGTATCATTTATGAACAAGTATAGTCATAAGGTTTTTCTGTGCGGTCATTTCTCATATGACAAAGACAATGTAGAAGCGCTTTCAGGGTGGGAGCGTCTCTTGAGTGATGACAAGGCGAAAGAGAGCTATTCACAGCTCTTCTACCCGGAGTTTGTCAAGGCGTATCTGCCGAGCGGGGAGAGTGCCCATATGAGGCATTACCGTCTTGTGGTCGGGGAGAAGGTCTCCTTTGAACTGCAAGGCGCAATGCATGAACTGCATGTCAAGGAGATTGTACTTTATCTCACTACCTATAATATTGCAATGTTCTCGGTTGAGCTTGAGCATGAAACCGACAACCTGAATACAGTTACACTTGTGCTTTCAATGCTGCGCTCGCCCGCTTTCTATACACAGGCGCAGGATGAGTTCGTAAAGATAGCCTTGGACCCTGTCCGCGGGGCATACAAGGTGCTTAACGGAGTCCATGAATGTCCGCTTGATGCCTTGATAGAGAACGGTAACAAGTTCAAGGCTTTCCAGATAGTCAATGCAGTGGGCGAGGAGAAGGAGGATGTCGGCCGCGGCATGACACTCTTTGAGTTGGGAACGGTTTCCCGCGTGACGCCGCCTGGCGAAGAGGAACAATGCCAGACATGTGATGAGTACATCACAAGGATTCTCGAGAACAACAAGGTGGCGGTGTTCAAGAACTGGCGTGCCTTGGGGCTTATGGATACCTTTACCATTTATTCCGACAACGCCGCCGAGGGGCTTCTCAATGTGTGGTGCAACATCTATTTCAGGTTCATATATATAAGTCAGCTGTTCCAGAAATGCTATCTCTTCTCCCTCAACAAGCGTTTCAGACTGAAAAGCAGTCCTGTCACCAGACTTGAGGCGGAGTACAGGGACTTCGAGCGTGAGTGCTGCTTCAATAAGATATCATACAACTTCCTGCCGCTTGAAATAAACGAGGCTATGGACAAGGGACTTGAGGTCAGTGAAGAGCGTTGTACCTTGCACGAAACACTCGAGACCGAATATGAGCGCCGCAGAAGCAGCAGTGACAAGATGGAGAATGCATTGCTGCTTGTCCTGTCGCTCATGACAACCGCCTCTGCCTTGTGGGACCTGACAAGCCTCATGAACGAAGTGTATCCTTACACCGAGCATTTCGGAACATCCTTGGTGGGCCACCGTCTTGTCGTCTCTGTCGCCATGGCGCTTATAGCAATTATGACATATTTCATATACAAGAAAAGATAGTACAGGCAGTCAAGGACCGATAATGTCATAGGCATTGATAGGTTTTCTGTTGCCTCGGATTCTATATCTGTGTAATGTCAGACACTTTAAATCATGGATATCAAGTTTAATACTTTCTGCGAGGCTGGCATAAGACGCTGTAATCAGGATGTGTGGCGTGTGCAGGAAATGCTTGGACGCACGCTCATGGTCGTGTGTGACGGCATGGGAGGACACTCGATGGGCGATGTGGCTGCCGAAACTGTATGCAATACCGTATGCCGTTTCTGGGAAGAGAACTCTTGGTGTGCCGATTCTGTCAAGAAGGTCTTTGAAGCCTGTGCCATGGCTGCCGATGCTCTCTATGCCCGTTCGCGTGTAGTGAGGCCGATAGAGATGGGAACCACATTTGTCATGGCAAGTATAGAAGGGGATAAAGTTACGATTGCCCATTGTGGCGACAGCCGCTGCTATCTGTTACGCGATGGTGCTGTAGTTCATCAGACTGCCGACCATGCTAACCCGCGTTTAGGTCCCGAGGCTGTGTCAAGATGTTTCTTCTCATTTAATCCTGAGGTGGCGGTGCCCGATGTTGTGCAGTTGCAACTGAAAGAGGGAGACAGGATATTCCTTTGTACCGACGGTGTGTACAAGTCAATGGCCCCAGAGATACTTGCAGCACGTCTTCAGGATGAGAAACCACTTGATGCTGTAGTGGATGTCATCAAGTTCATGTGCGAGAAATTCTCTACCGACAACTACACAGGCATACTTGCGCAGGTGGAGTGATGCACTACCGATAATCAGGGTAATTCCTATGTTATTGATGTAGAGAAACTTTATGTAGCTTTTATGTGGCAGGAAACATCCAAACTGGTAAAAATAAACTTATGTTTATAGTTTTGAATCGTTTTCAAATTGTATCTTTGAAATATCGGAAACATCAGGAGTACACTCCAGCCGCTTGCCAGGAAGTTGTGAATTGCTTTCAAAATTGTATCTTTGAAATATCGGAAACATCCCTTTAGAGATTCACTGTACATCGAGCACTGTTGTGAATTGCTTTCAAAATTGTATCTTTGAAATATCGGAAACATCTCATCTTTTTGCTTTTCGACAATAAAGGCAGTTGTGAATTGCTTTCAAAATTGTATCTTTGAAATATCGGAAACATCTCACTCATAGAGCGAACAGCAC
>JAGBFX010000046.1 GCA_017936265.1 Bacteroidaceae bacterium
ACTTTGCTCATTTGGCTTAACGAAATGTTGGCTGTGCCTTCAATTTCTCGCCATGGCAAAGTGCAAGCAAGCTTGACTTTGCTCATTTGGCTTAACGAAATGTTGGCTGTGCCTTCAATTTCTCGCCATGGCAAAGTGCAAGCAAGCTTGACTTTGCTCATTTGGCTTAACGAAATTGTTCAATAATTGCCATTTTCCTTGTCGAGCAAAATTCCATTTGGAAACACTAATTTCTGCAATTGTTTAGTAATAGATATTGCTCAGTTTGCATTTTAGTAAATAAATATCTACTTTTGAGAAACTAATTTCACAAAATATGGTACCCAAATTTGAAGAATTCTTCTATCCTTGTCTTAAATGCTTGAGTGATGGCAATGTTCACACTCAAGAAACATTAAGGAACTATGTCATTGATTATTTTCAATTATCAGAAAGTGATATAAGCGCCCTTATCAAAAGCGGAAAGAAAACACAAGTTTCTGATAAGACAAGTTGGACTGTATCATATTTTCAACAAGCAAATTTAATTGACTCACCACAAAGAGGAAGATATCAAATAAATGATTTTGGAAGAAAATTTTTATCTGAACATGAAAATGGTTTCAATAAGGCAGACTTATTAACCATACCTGCATTCTTTTCATTTGCTGCTGGTAATAAAGATAGAAACGAAAAGAAGAAATTATCTTCTGAGAGGCAGAATGAATCAGTTATCGAAGGAACTCCAACAGACCTTATTGACAATGCTTATTCTCAAATAAACAAGAATTTAGCTAAAGATTTATTAGCAAAAGTTTTGGAAATGTCACCAGCATTCTTTGAGAAACTAGTAGTTGAATTACTTGTAAAAATGGGATATGGAGGTAGTTTTGAGGATGCTGCGGGTGTTACTCAATATTCACGGGATGAAGGGATCGATGGTTTTATTAAAGAGGATAAATTAGGGCTTGACACTATTTATATTCAAGCAAAGCGATGGGATAAGGGGCCTGTTGGAAGTAAAGAGATACAAGCATTTGCTGGCGCATTAGATATGAAGTATCATGCATCAAAGGGCGTGTTTATAACGACATCATCATTTACGGAAGGTGCCAAGAAATGTGTAAAAGATGCAAAATCAACAAAAATCGTCTTGATTGATGGTGAGCAATTATGCAAATATATGATTGAATACAATTTAGGAGTGTCTACTCGCCAAACGTACGAAATAAAGCAAGTTGATAGAGATTATTTTGAGGAATAGTGGACTATAAGGCAATAAGCTTATACTCTACAAAGTCCATAATGCGCTCAAAGTCCTCTATAAACTTGTTTGATAATTTATAAGAGAAGTCGACGCCATCAAAATAAAACCGGCAGATGATATCATCTGCCGGTTTTATTTTTGTATTCCTTTACTTGTACCTCATCCATTTCCACAGTTCCTTGAACGATGGCTTGCTGCCGTGGATGAGTATTCCCACGCGGTATATCTTGCCGGCGGCCCATGCGATGATGATGAATGTGCCGATGAGCAGTCCCAACGAGAGGAGTATCTCCCAAGCGGGTATGTCATACGGTATGCGCGCCATCATTACAATGGGGGATGTGAGCGGTATCATCGAGAACCAGAATGCTATCTCTGATGTGGGGTCATTGATGACTGACAACATAACGAACAGGCTCAGGATGATGGGGATTGTTATTGGTGTCTGCAATTGCTGTGCGTCCTGCGGGGTGTCGACGGCTGAGCCTACTGCGGCGAACAATGCAGCGTAGAGCAGGAATCCGCCTACCATGAACATTATGAGCGATGCTGTTATCTTCAGCAGATAGCCTACGTCGGTCAGTGTAGCGAGCGCCTGGATAAGGCTCATGTTTGCTTCGGCACCGAGGGCCTCGGGTGATGCACCTTGCTGCATCATACTCACTGCCATCGCTATCTCGTTGGGGATGAGTTCGGGGAGCACGAAATAGCCTACGCCGAAGATGAGCAGCAACCATATGCTTATCTGCAGCAATGCTACACTTGCCACACCCAGTATCTTGCCCATCATCATCTCCATCGGACGCACTGATGACACCATGACTTCGAGTACCCGGCTGTTCTTCTCTTCAATGACTGACTGCATAACCATGACGCCGTATAACAGTATGAACATATAGAGTATGAAACTGAGCACATATGCTATCACTGTAGCCACTATCGATGAGTTTGCCTTGGCGTTGCTCTCCTCACTGCTGCCCTGGTTCGAGAATGACTGTAGTTTGACATCTGTCTGCACGCTTGCCAGTATGGCGGGCAGGTTCTCTATCTCCTGCTGTTGTAGCTTCATGCTCTCGATGACCATCTTCAGCTGTGACTCGATGTTCATCTCAAGGGTTATTGAGGCTGCGGAGTTCGTGTAGAGCCTTACGTCGGCGGGGTTTGTCATTATCTCCTTGCCTATGTGCAGTATCGCAAAGTCTTCGCTGTGTGCCTGACGTGCCAGCTCGATGGGCAGTTCTGTCTGTTCAAAGATAATCTCATCGCTGCTCTGCAGGTACTGTGCAATGGCATTGCTCTCATCGACAACGGCAATCTTCTTTCCCTCGCTGCTTGAGTACTCGGCAAAGAGCATCGGCGCTGCCATGAGACCGAGCATGAGCAATGGTGTGAGCAGGGTTGTTATGATGAATGATTTTTTGCGGACACGCTCGTTGAACTCGCGTCCTATGATTATTCCAATCTTGTTTTTCATGGTTCTGTTATTTATGTGGTTAGGGCTTCTTTACAGGTTGCCGTTGACGGCGCGTATGAATATGTCATTCATTGACGGTATAACCTCGCTGAATGAGCGTATCTCCACACTGTCGTTGGCTGCGGCGATTACCCGACGCACCTCAGCATCGCTCGCAATATGTACCTTCATGGTGTTGTAGCCTTTGGGGGCTGGTTTCGATTCCATTACCTCGCACACCTCTGTCATGGCCTTGACAAGCGCCTCTTCCTCTCCTCGGTAGCTTATCTCGAAGATGTTCGAGCCATGCTTGTGGCGTATCTCATTGACGTTACCCGAGAGGATGTTCTTCGCCTTGTCAATGAGTGTGATGTGGTCGCACACCTCCTCAACCGATGACATATTGTGTGTCGAGAAGATGATTGTTGCACCCTTGTCGCGCAGAGCAAGAATCTCTTCTTTCAGCAGGTTGGCATTTATAGGGTCGAATCCCGAGAAGGGCTCATCAAAGATGAGCAGTTTGGGCTCATGCAATACTGTGGTAATAAACTGCACCTTCTGTGCCATACCCTTTGAGAGCTCTCCAATGTCCTTGTTCCACCAGTCTTCGATACCGAACTTCTGGAACCATGCCTTGAGCTTCTCTGTCGCCTCCTTGCGTGACATGCCTTTGAGACGTGCGAAGAAGATGGCCTGTTCGCCGACCTTCATCTTCTTGTAGAGTCCGCGTTCCTCGGGCATGTAGCCGATGTGGCATACATCCTCAGCTGCGATCTCCTTGCCGCCGAAAAGCACACGCCCGCTGTCGGGAGCGATGATGCGGTTGATTATACGGAGCAGAGTGGTCTTTCCTGCACCGTTAGGTCCGAGAAGGCCATATATCGACCCCTCGGGAATTGACAATGAAACGTCGTCAAGAGCCACATGGTTTGCGAAACTCTTCGTGACGTTCTCAATCTTAAGTAAATCCATAATATTATTTTTAGTCCTTTTTTCTTTATTAGACGCTGCGAAGTTATGAAAACTCCGTATTTTACCCCCTCCAATTGTTAATTATTGTTAAGATAATTTATCTTTTTTCAGTAGGGTACTTACATGGCAACGCTACGCGCAAAAATAGGCAAAATTTCCTGTAAACAGAAATTTTGCCTATTTTTGTAACACTAAAGAAAGAATCGTATGTTCCATAACAAGAAACTCCTGATCTTTGACTTGGGCGGTGTGCTCATCGACCTGCATGTGGAGCGCTCATTCGCGGCTCTGCTCGGGATGGGCGTGAACGAGGCCCTGCTTAGCGAGAGAAACTGCCTGATGAATAGCCGGATGATGCAGTATGACCGCGGTGATATATCTACGGCTGATATGTTCGGCTACATGGCATCGCAGTTGCCTGCCGCGGTACGCGAAGAGCTCGGGAACGGGCTTGATGAGCGTCTGCACCAGGTGTGGAACATGATGCTCGGCGAGTATGCGCCGTACAAGTTCCACCGCCTGCGCCAGTTGCGCGAGCACGGTTACCGTGTGGTTATGCTCAGTAATACCAACGATGGACATTGGGACGAGATTGAGCGTCGCTTCGAGGCGACTATGGGCGAGCCGCTGTCAAATTTCTTTGATGCGCTTTACCTGTCATACCGCATGCGTCTGCGCAAACCCGAACCTGAGATTTTCCGTGAACTGCTTGCTGTCGAGAATATTGATGCGGGCAGTTGCCTGTTCTTTGATGACTCGGCCGAGAATTGCGAGGCTGCACGCTCTGTCGGCATCGAGGCGGTACTGATGGAACGTAATGCCCCTTGGGGTGAGGATATAATGAATGATTGACTGAATGGAGATAATAACTGACATAAGAGAATGCCATGGCACTGGTTGTGCCGCAACCATCGGCTCTTTCGACGGCGTGCACCTGGGGCACAGGGCGATGATTGCCGAGCTGCGCGAGGCGGCTATCGCCGAAGGTCTGCCGTTGACAGTGGTTACTTTTGCGCGCCACCCGCGTCTGCTGTTCGATGGCGAGTGCGAGCCCTTTCTGCTTACTACAAATGGCGAGAAGGCTGCTCTGCTCAAGGAGATGGGCGTTGACAGGATGGTGCTGCTTGACTTTGACAGCTGCATGGCTGCCATGTGTGCCGAGCGCTTCATGCGCGAGGTGCTTGCCGATGCCATCGGAGTAAGGCTTCTCGGGGTGGGGTATGACCACCACTTCGGTAAGCCGTGCGAGGGCGAAGGCTTTGAGCAGTATGCCGCGTATGGCAAGGAACTCGGCATTGAAGTGATGCGCCTGTTACCATATACCATGGATGGGGGCAAGGTAAGTTCTACCGTTGTGCGTAAGGCGCTGAACGACGGAAATTTTACGGCAGCCAATGCTCTGCTCGGGCATGCCTACCGATTCAGCGGGACGGTCATCAAGGGCGCCGGCATTGGTCGCGGCTTAGGTTTCCCGACCGCGAACATACAGCCCGACGAAGTGATGAAACTGCTGCCGTCCAATGGCGTATACGAAGTTGACACCTTGCTCAATGGCGAACGCATAAAAGGCGTAATGAACATCGGTACAAACCCTACGGTGCGCGACTGCATGCTTCGCAGCATTGAGGTGCACCTGCTCGATTTCAGTGGGGATATCTATGGCACGGAAATCACAGTGGAACCTGTGCGCCGTCTGCGTGGCGAAGTAAATTTCGGCAGTATCGATGCCCTTAAACTACAGATTGGCGTTGATGTGGCAAGGGTAAGACGTGGAATATAAGAACTGTATCTATATGAAGGATTTTCTCAGGACAACAGGTGTGATAGCTCTGCTGCTGGTTGTATATTCATTGTTGCAGGGCCTGTTCGTGGGTGTAGCCATGGCCGGCTACCTGGTCTATGATATAATCAACGGTTCATTGAACCCAAGTATGTTCTCTGATGTTGAGGCTTTGATTGAAAGCCCTGTCATAAAGGCGCACGAGATTGATGCAATGGCTATTGGCATGTTCCTCTCGGCCGCAGCGATGCTTCTGTTCATACATGCGACAAAGTTGTTCAGGTTGCGCAAGAGTCTCTTCACTTCAATAGCCTTCAGGCCCCTGCTGCTCTCTACGGCACTGGTCTTTACGGCAATACCGACATTAAACGTGCTGGTACAGTGGCTTCCTCTTGAGGACTTGCTGGAAAATGAGTTCGACGGGCTTACCCGCAATCTGTTGGGAGCCTTTACAATCTCGGTGCTTGCCCCGTTGCTCGAAGAGGTCATGTTCCGTGGTGCCATCCAGGGGTATATGATGCGCAGGATGCACTCTCCTTGGGCTGCGATAATTGCTGCCGCGTTGGTATTCGGTATCTTCCACATGAACCCGATACAGATTGTGTATGCGACTTTGCTCGGTGTAGTGTTCGGATGGATTTACTATCGCACGGGCAGCCTCATGTCCGTCATTGTGGGTCATGTGCTGAACAACACTATTGCTACAATAATGATGCTGCTTCTCGGACCGACCGATGAGAAGGAACTGCTTAATGAGTATATGCCTTCGGAGGCTGTTATTGCTTCGGAGATATTCACATTCGTGTTCTTCGGTGCATTGTCGGTATATTTAGCGGTAAAACTGCACAGGTCACTGCCCCCCAGTGCCTGTTCCATGGCATGAGAGTTGTGAAACGGGAAGGGATTTATCCTTTGAAAATAGCGGTTGCTGAATAAAATAGGAGGCGGAAACTTTGGTTTTCGCCTCTATTTGTTGTACCCCTTCAGTTCGGCACGCAGAGCCTTGGCGCGGGCGGGGGTTGTATGACGGTCCATGAGCGCCCAAAACCTTTCACTGTGATTCATCTCTATGGTATGGCACAGTTCGTGCAACAGAACGTAGTCTATGAGCCTGTCGGGCAGTGTTATAAGGCGGATGTTCAGACTAATGTTCCCGGTTGACGTACAACTGCCCCAGCGGGAACTTGCATCACGCACGCTACATCTGCTGTATGTGAAACCATGCTCTGCGGCAAGCGCTTTCAGGCGCTGTGGCAACATTATGCTTGCGCAATGTTTCATGGCGGCCTTTATGCCGTTGCGCAACGTCTGCTGGACTGCCTCATCGCTGTAGTCGGTACCTTCGGGGCAATGCAGTGTGTAAGCTCCGTTGCTGCCTGTGACTTTTATCTTTGCTGTATTGCATTCCCTTACGTTCAGTCTGAAATTGGGCGCCTCAATCGAGTATTCCCCGTCTATGGGCATTTCTCTCTTTCTCTCCTGTGTTCTCAGCAGTTTGTCGCCGCACCGGGTCAATGCTTTCTCGAGGTCGGACTCTGTGGCGTGTACGGGGATAGTGACGTATATGGCATCAGGGCGTGCACGCATGATTATGTTGCGTGCCCTCGGGTTGCGTGTCACGATTATTCTGCCCCAACGCGGGTGTATGATAATACTTTTCTTGAGCGTCATTCTCGGTGCCCTTGCCTGTTACGCGATAATATGAGTGCCTTGAGTGCTGTCAATGGCATCGGCGCGGGTTATGATGACCTCCTTGACTCCGTTTTCAATGGCGTTGAATGCGTTGTCAATCTTTGGAATCATGCCTCCGCTCACTGTGCCGTCAGCGAGCAGCGTGCGGTAACTCTCGCGGGTAATGGTGGCGATGAGGCTTGTTGCCTCCTCGGGGTCGCGCATCACTCCCGGATGCTCAAAACAGTAGATGAGCGTTACATCATAATGCTCTGCAAGGGCCTTGGCTGTTTCGGCAGCCATGGTGTCGGCATTGGTGTTCAGTAGGTTGCCTTTACCGTCATGCGTCAACGGGGCCACAACAGGCGTTATGCCTTGTCCGATGAGTGTGGCGAGCATATTGCCGTCGGCATACTCCACATCGCCTACGAACCCGTAATCTATGCTATTGACAGGGCGCTTGTGCGCTCTTATTATGTTACAGTCGGCACCTGTCAGCCCCAATGCGTTTATGCCGCGTGCCTGCAACTGTGCCACGATATTCTTGTTCACAAGCCCGCCGTATACCATCGTTACCACCTGCAGGGTATCGCTGTCGGTTATGCGCCTGCCGTCGACCATGCGGCTCTCTATACCTAACCTTTCGGCCATGCGTGTTGCCGAGCGTCCCCCGCCATGGATGAGCACCTTGTGCCCGGCTATGGCTGCAAAACGGTCGAGAAGATTGCCGAGGCTTTCGCTCTCCTCGACAATCTTCCCTCCTACTTTTATGACTGTTATTTTCTCTTTCATCAATAGTCAAGGTATGTGTATCCGTAGAGTCCCGAGCGATAGTTCGAGAGGAACTCCTTGCCCTCCTCGAGGCTTATCCTGCCTTCCTTGACTGCGCTTGTTACCCAACGCTCGAGTGTACGCACGAGCTTGCGCGCATCATACTGCACATAATCCAGCACGTCGGCAATGGTCTCGCCGTCGATAATCTTGTCAATGCTGTAGCCCTTGTCATCGACACTGATGTGCACCGCATTGGTGTCGCCGAAAAGGTTGTGCATGTCGCCAAGAATCTCCTGATATGCGCCCACGAGGAACACACCCAGATAGTATGGCTCTGTCGACTTCAGCTTGTGTACCTTCAGCGAGTCGGCCTTGGTGTTGTAGTTGATGAAGTCGGTAATCTTGCCGTCGCTGTCGCAGGTCATGTCCTGGATGGTGCAGCTGCGGTCGGGACGCTCATCAAGCCTGTGTATGGGCATGATGGGAAAGAACTGGTCGATACCCCAGCTGTCGGGCAGGCTCTGGAAAAGCGAGAAGTTACAGAAGTACTTGTCGGCAAGCAGTTTAGGAAGCTTGCGGAAGTCATCGGGTACATGCTTCATGTTCTTCGCAATGGAAAGAATCTCGCGGATGACACTCCAGAACATGCTCTCAATCTGTGCGCGGGTCTTGAGGTCTACAATGCCATGGCTGAAGAGCTCGAGTGCCTCCTCACGAATCTGCTGTGCGTCGTGCAGCGCCTCGAGCATCGTACGCTGGTCGAGCTCGCACCATATCTTGTAGAGTTCCTTTGCCAGCTCGTGGTCGTTTGCCGCAACCTCCCACTCCTCATCCATCTGTGGCAGTGCCGCCGTCTCAAGAACCTCGAACACCAGTATGGCATGGTGTGCCGATACAGAGCGTCCGCTCTCGGTAATGATATTGGGGTGGGGGATGCCGTTCTTGTCGGCCGCGTCGACCATGGTGTAGATGGCGTCGTTCACATACTCCTGGATTGAGTAGTTGACGCTGCTCTCGCTGCTTGATGAACGTGTACCGTCATAGTCCACTCCGAGGCCTCCGCCAATGTCGGTAAACTCGATGTTGTAGCCCAGTTTGTGCAGCTGTACGTAGAACTGTGAAGCCTCGCGCAATGCGGTCTTGATATGGCGGATGCGTGTCACCTGGCTTCCTATGTGGAAGTGAATGAGGCGCAGACAATCCTTGATGTCATACTTCTCGAGTATCTCAAGTGCCTCGAGCAGCTCACTTGACGTGAGGCCGAACTTGCTTGCGTCGCCGCCACTCTCTTCCCAGCGGCCACTACCCTCGCTGGCGAGTTTGATGCGTATACCTATGTTGGGGCGCACACCCATGCGCTTGCCTATCTTTGCTATTCGTTTCAGCTCGTTGAGTTTCTCCACCACAAGGAATATGCGGCGGCCCATCTTCTGTGCAAGAAGAGCCAATTCAATGTAGCTGTCATCCTTGTAGCCGTTGCATATGATGAGCGAGTCGCTGTCGGTATTCATTGCTATGACAGCATGAAGTTCGGGCTTCGAACCGGCCTCAAGGCCGATGTTGTATCTCTTTCCGTGGCTTGTAATCTCCTCGACCACAGGGCGCATCTGGTTTACCTTGATCGGGTATACGATAAAGCTCTCGCCTTTGTAGTTGTACTCCTCGGCAGCAATCTTGAAACAGCCGGCAATCTTTTCGATACGGTTGTCAAGGATGTCGGGGAAACGCAGGAGCACCGGTGCGGCGACATCGCGCAGCTGGAGCTCATCCATAAGCTCCTTCAGGTCAATCTGTACGCCGTCCTTCTTGGGCGTCACTGCCACGTTGCCTTTCTCGTTGATACTGAAATAGGAAGCACCCCATCCGTTGATGTTGTACAGCTCCTCCGAATCTTCAATGCGCCATTTTCTCATGTTTGTGGTGTTTGAAACGGTTAGTAACCAGTAGTTTATATCCCTAACTGTCGGCGGAAAGTCTCTACCGACATGTCAATCTGTCTTTTGTCTTCCAGCTTGTCGGCCCTGAACGTGTGGGTGGCCTTGCTGTAGTGCGGCAACCGCTTGCCGAGCTGTTCGGCAATGAACGTGCGCAGCTCCTCATCGTTCTTCTCTTTGATGAGCGGGCGTTTGTGACGCGCAATGCTAAGCCTGATGAAGAGCCTCTCCACAGGCACGTCAAGGAAGACCGTCGTTCCCTGGCTGTTCATGTACTCCACATTATCGAAGAAGCACGGTGTGCCTCCGCCGGTGGATATTATGACATCCTCGAACTCTCCCGCCTCGTGGAGCATGCGTCTCTCGATGTTGCGGAACTCATCTTCTCCCTTCTCGGCGAATATCTGCGATATTGTCTTACGGAAACGCTCCTCGATGTAGCAGTCAAGGTCAATGAACTGCAATCCGAGCGCTGCGGCAAGAGCGCGTCCCAGCGTCGTCTTGCCTGCTCCCATGTAACCGAGTAGGAAGATTCGTGTCATTTTATTTCTTCTTTGTGTATCTTCTCTTAGCAGGAGCCTTGCCGCCCTCCTGCTGCTTTTCTATTATCTCCATGCACTCCTCAAGCGTCAGCTCGGCTGGTGTCACGCTCTTGGGCAGCTTGTAGTTGCTGCCGTTGTATGCGATGTATGGTCCGAAGCGTCCGTTGAGCACCTGAAGTTCAGGTTTCTCATCGAACTTCTTTATCACACGCTGTGCCTCGGCCTTCTGCTTCTCTTCGATGAGCACTACGGCTTCCTCGAGTGTTACTGTCAGCGGGTCGTGTGTCTTGGGCAGTGTGACATAGGCACTGCCATGTTTGATGTATGGTCCGAAACGTCCGGCACCGATAGAGACCGTGCTGCCTGCGTGCTCGCCCAACGTGCGTGGGAGGCTGAACAGGTCCAATGCCTCTTCAAGGGTAATGGTCTCGAGTGTCTGCCCGGGCTTCATCTGTGCAAAGCGCGGTTTCTCCTCATCGCTTGCCGAACCAATCTGGACAATGGGACCGAAACGGCCGATTTTTACCGATACGGGCTTGCCGCTCCTGGGGTCATTGCCGAGTACCCGCTCGCCGACCTTATACTCGTTCTTGGTCTGTATGATACTTTCGATTTTGGGCTCGAATTCTTTGTAGAACTCCGTGATATGCTCGGCCCAGTGTCTCTTGCCGTCGGCAATCTCATCGAATTCCTTCTCGACGTTGGCCGTGAAGTTGTAGTCCATAATCTCGGGGAAGAACTTGAGCAGGAAATCGTTCACCACAATGCCTATGTCCGTAGGCATCAGCTTCGCTTTCTCTGCGCCGACAGTCTCCTTGCCCTCCTTCGCGGTCAGTTTGCCGTTCTTCAGTGTTATTATGTCAAATTTGCGCTGTGTGCCGCTCTTGTTGCCCTTCTCGACATATCCGCGCTGCTGTATGGTGCTGATTGTCGGGGCGTATGTCGAAGGACGGCCAATTCCAAGTTCCTCGAGCTTGCGTACAAGGCTCGCCTCGGTGTAGCGTGGCGGGTGCTGTGTGAAACGCTCTGTAGCCACAATCTCCTTGGCTGTCAGTGCATCGCCTTTGTGTACGGCCGGTATTGCCGATGCGTCGACTGCGTTCTCATCATCGCTGCTCTCGCGGTATACCTGTAGGAAACCGTCGAATACGGTAACCTCGCCTGTGGCGATGAAAGACTCGCTATGGCCGCTGATAGAGATGTTTACGGTAGTCTTCTCTACCTGTGCATCGGCCATCTGCGATGCTATTGTACGTTTCCATATGAGCTCATACAGTCTTTTCTCGGGGATTGTGCTCTCTATGGTGGTGTTTGTCATGTATGTAGGGCGTATTGCCTCGTGTGCCTCCTGAGCGCCCTTTGAACTTGTCGAGTAGTTGCGGCTCTTGTGGTAGTCGGCACCGTACATCTCGGTCACGACACTTTTGCATGAGCCTATGCAGAGCGATGAGAGGTTTACCGAGTCGGTACGCATGTATGTGATGTAACCCGACTCGTACAGTCTCTGGGCAACCATCATGGTCTGCGATACGGTAAAACCGAGCTTGCGTGCTGCCTCCTGTTGCAGAGTAGATGTGGTGAAAGGTGCAGCAGGGCTCTTCTTGAGCGGTTTTGTGCTTACGTCATCGATTACGAACTCGGCATCCTTGCACGACTCGAGGAAGGCAACGGCCTCTTCCTTCGTTTTGAAGCGTCTTGAGAGCTCTGTGTTGAGGACCTCGTTCGACGGCAGTATGAACTGCGCTGTCACGCGGTAGCCGCTCTCGGTAGTGAACCTGTTTATTTCGCGCTCGCGCTCCACGATTAGGCGCACAGTGACGCTCTGCACGCGGCCTGCCGAGAGTGCCGGCTTGACCTTGCGCCAAAGCACTGGCGACAGCTTGAAACCGACAATGCGGTCGAGCACGCGGCGTGCCTGCTGGGCATATACGAGATTGGTGTCAATCTCGCGTGGATTCTCGATAGCATTCAGAATGGCGTTCTTTGTAATCTCATGGAATACAATGCGTCTTGTCTTCTCGGGCGTCAGTCCAAGCACTGTGTAAAGGTGCCAGCTGATGGCCTCTCCCTCGCGGTCCTCATCGGATGCCAACCACACGATATCACTTTTCTTGACCTCGCTCTTGAGGGTGCTTACAAGCTTCTCCTTCTCGGTAGGAATCTCATATTCGGGCTCAAAAGTCTCGGTGTTTATGCTGAACTCCTTTTTCTTGAGGTCGCAAATGTGACCGTAACTCGACATTACCTTGTAATCCTTGCCAAGGAACTTCTCAATTGTCTTTGCTTTTGCCGGTGACTCGACAATAACTAAATTCTTCTGCATATCAATAATCTCTCTCCTTTGTTTTGTAGGCACACTGTTGCCTATTGTTCAAATTTGGCGCAAAAGTATGAAAGTTTCCCGTATAATCGCACCAAAAAAAACAAAAAAATCAAAAGAGATTTCACTGCTTTTCCCCTAAAATAATATATTATTTTAAATAGGAGGATTTTTTTGTTCCGCGCGAGTGATATCCCGTGGTGTCAAAAAGGACAAAAACGGATTCGCGGAGCCGCACGGGGAATGGGCTTTCTCTCTCCTCAAAGCAGAAGAGGTTGACCCGGAAAAATGAATGGGTCAACCTCTTCCGTGTGCCCTTACGGGCCTGGATGTTGTTATGTGTTTTATCTTCTTGGCATTCTGTTGCCACCGTGCTGACCGCCTCTCTGGCGCATCTTCTTGCGCTGCTCCTGTGTGTACTTCAGGTACTTCTCGAACTGCTCGGGTGTGAGAATGGCTTTCATCTGCTCGTTGCGTACCTGCTCCCGCTGTTCGCGCAGTTCCTTCATTGCCTTCATCTGCTCCTCGCTGGGGCGTGTGCGCTCGGGTCTCTTGCCCTCCTGACGCATCTTCTCCTGACGCTCGCGGCGGGCCTTGATGCTGTCCTGTATGGTTATCGCGTCGGCATAGTTCATGAGCATGATTGCCTGATACTGGATGCTGTCGAGCTGCAGCACCTCGTTGAGGCTGTTGGTCTGGCGTACAGCCATCTCCTCGGGGTTGAACTCACGGCGCTGGCGCTGCTCCCCGCGGCGCTCCTGTGCGAATGATACTGTAGCAATCATTGCAGCTACAATGCAAATAAGAATCTTTTTCATGTTATCGGCTGGTTATGTTTAAGTTAGTTGTCCCGTTTATCAGTACTGCCCCCGCGTGCGGAGGCAGTAGAGACAAACATTGAAAAACAACGAGCTTATAGCTCATCATCCGATATTATGACATTGCATATAGTAAAAAGTAAAAAGAGGATACTCTTGATTAACCTTTTTTAACATCGCATCCTTCGATGATTCCGTCTACCATCCTTATTGTGCGGTCGGTAAATGCGGCAAGGCTCTCATCGTGGGTAACGATGATGAATGTCTGCCCGAGCTTGTCACGCAGGTCGAAGAACAGCTTGTGCAGCTCCTCCTTGTTATGGCTGTCGAGGCTGCCCGACGGCTCATCGGCCAGTATCACGTCGGGGCGGTTTATGAGTGCACGTGCGACGGCCACGCGCTGGTTCTCGCCTCCCGACATCTCGGACGGCTTGTGCTGTGCGCGCTGCTCAATGCCCATTATGCGCAACAGTTCCATGGCCTCGGCTTCGGCCTCCTTGCGCTTGCGTCCTGCTATGAGTGCGGGGATAATTATGTTCTCGAGCGCCGTGAACTCGGGCAACAGCTGGTGGAACTGGAAAACGAAGCCGATGTGTCTGTTGCGGAACGTGGCGAGGCGGCTCTCGCTCATCTTGCCAAGCTCCTCGCCGTTGAAGCGTATGCTGCCGCCGCTGGGCTTGTCAAGCGTGCCTATGAGCTGCAGCAGGGTGGTCTTGCCCGCTCCGCTGGGTCCTACGATGCTTATTACCTCGCCTTTCTTTATGCTGAGGCTCACGCCCTTCAGCACCTGCAGGTTGCCGAAACTCTTGGTAAGGTTCTCTATCTGAATCATATCTCCTTTATTACGTATTCTGCTATGTGACAGCCGAAGGCTGCGGTGAAGTATGCGAGCGAGCCGATGATGGGCTTGCCTCCGTCGGGGTTCGGGCGTATGGCGCTCTTGCGCGGCTCTTCCATGCTGTATATGACGGGCAGTTTGTGCTTGCCGCGTGCGTCACGTAGCAGACGGCGCACGTTCTTTGCCAGCGTGCAGTGCTCACTCTTCCACAGGTCGCCCTGGCGTATGTCGGCAAGGTTGCACTTCGCTCCTGCACCCATGCTTGAGATAATCCTTATGCCACGTGCCCAACACTCGCGTATTAGTGCCCCTTTGGGTTCGAGCGTGTCAATGGCATCCACCACAAAGTCGAAATTCCCCTCATCGAACATCGCGGGGATGTTGTCACTGTTGATGAACTGCTGTTTTACGGTTATGACAATATCGGGGTTTATCGCCTTCAGCCGCCCGGCTACAACATCGCATTTGGGCATTCCGACGGTGCTTGCCAGTGCCGGCATCTGACGGTTGATATTGGTCGTGTCCACCACGTCGGCGTCGACAATTGTCATGGCACCCGCGCCTGCCCTGCATAGCATCTCGGCTGCCCATGAGCCGACACCGCCCAGGCCCACAACAAGGATGTGCGCCCGTCTCAACCTCTCCTGCTTTTCCTCTCCAAGCAGCAATGTGCCGCGTTGTAACCAGTTGTCAGCCATAATATACCGTCATATTAGCATTTTAGACAGCGAAAATACAAAAAAATGGCAACAGAGGAGCATAGATATTCAAAATTTACGTAATTTTGCACCCGATAATATAATATTGAAAATCTAATTATTACCATATACAATGAAAATAGCAATCGTAGGTGTCAGCGGAGCGGTAGGACAGGAGTTCCTTCGCGTCCTTGATGAGAGAAATTTCCCGTTCGATGAGTTGGTGCTCTTTGGCTCGGCTCGCAGCGCAGGGCAGGTGTATAACTTCCGTGGCATGGACTATGTTGTCAAGGAACTGAAACACAACGATGACTTCATGGGTGTCGACTATGCTTTCGTGTCGGCAGGCGGCAGCGTCTCAAAGGAGTTCGCCGAGACAATTACCAAGCATGGAACTGTGATGATTGACAATTCAAGCGCATTCCGCATGGACGGTGACGTGCCCTTGGTGGTTCCCGAGGTAAACCCAACCGATGCATACAACCGCCCACGCAACATCATCGCCAACCCCAACTGCACCACAATACAGATGGTCGTAGCGCTTAAGGCAATAGAAAACCTTTCGCATATCAAGCGTGTCCACGCGTCAACATATCAGGCTGCCAGCGGTGCTGGTGCCGCTGCAATGGCAGAGCTCTATGAGCAGTACCGTCAGGTACTCGCCGGCGAGGAGCCTACAGTGGAGAAGTTCGCTTATCAGCTTGCATTCAACGTCATTCCACAGATTGACGTCTTTACCGAGAACGGCTACACAAAGGAGGAGATGAAGATGTACAACGAGACACGCAAGATTATGCACAGCGACATCGAGGTCAGTGCACAGTGTGTGCGTGTACCTGCATTGCGCTCTCACTCACAGTCATTGTGGATTGAGACAGAGCGTCCTCTTTCAGTGGAGGAGGTGCGTTGTGCAATCGCCGAGGGCGAGGGCCTCATCCTCATGGACAACCCCGAGGAGAAGGTCTATCCCATGCCGCTTTTCCTCGCAGGTCAGGACCCTGTGTATGTAGGCCGCATCCGCAAGGATATCACCAACCCTAACGGCATCCTCATGTGGATTGTCGGCGACCAGATAAAGAAGGGTGCTGCGCTCAACGCCGTGCAGATTGCTGAGTACCTGATAGCACATCCCAAGAAGTAAATGGCTGGATGCGCTGTCGGGCGTGTCTGTTTCTGCAGGGATAAATTGCAATGAAGATAATTATGCTAGGCAATATTAAAAAATCATTGAGGCTGTATGTCTTGCTGATATTCGGGCTTATATGTTTCAACCTTCAGGCTCAAATCAGTGTACACAACTATGTGAGTCCATCTAATGGTGAGACAGTGCAGATGGGGTTCTGTAATGGTTTTATACTTTTCAGGTTTGTGTCACCGCAGCAACCGCAGATGTCAAGATTGAATTATATTTGCAACAAGGATGGTTGGAACTACTATGGAACAAACTCTTTCCAGGTGGCGTTGACAATGGATTCAAGAAAAGCCTGTGTCCTTTCACAGAATTACTCCAACACATTCAACTACCGTGAAACAATTTCTGTGCCTAACCCGTTCCAGGACAGTCCGTATCAGCAAGGCTCCAATGTGAACAGGAATTCAGGCCAGCAGCAATCTTATAAGTGTCATGCGTGTAACGGAACAGGAAGAATAGTGAGGAATGACCAGGTCACACAATATGTCACAAGCGATGTCAAGGTTGATGTAAAATGTAGGGAATGCGGTGTGACGTATTGCAAGAACTATACAAACCATTATCATCTTAATTGCGGCAAGTGCGGCGGTACAGGACGTGTCAGATATTGATAGGTGCTACATAAATACATATTGGTGTATTGCCTTGTAGGCATTTGTAGCCCAAGCATTGCTGCATGTTACATTTTTTTAGCATAAAAAATTTGCAATGTAAAGGAAAATAGTTTACCTTTGCAAAGTATTTCGTAAGAGATACTCGGGCTTTTAGCTCAGTTGGTTAGAGCAACAGACTCATAATCTGGAGGTCCTTGGTTCAAGCCCAAGATGGCCCACCGAAGAGAATCGTTTTTAACGGTTCTCTTTTTTTTATATTCTTGGGCTCTCACAGGTTATCTCCCTCGCATTAATGTTTGCACCGGCTTACCTGCAAAGTCTACGGGCAGTACCTTATTTCAAGAAATCAAAATAGATTTGTATGACCGCAGTTGAGCAGTGGGTAGCAGAAGTAATTTCATAAACCACCGGCTGGCCGAATACTCGCCATGGCGGCATGGGCAAAAGGCTGTTGCGACTGTTTTTGCAGTGCCGGGCGCTTTTGTAACTTTTCGCGCGACGAAAAGTTAAGATAGAACGAAAACAAAAAGAATATATGGCAACAGATTAAGGGTAATTTGTATTGAAGAATATCAGACTTATATTTATTCCCATTCCCATGTCATCATAAGAAGCATCCCTAAACTTTTTTCGTTGAGCCCTCATTTTTCGTGTATATAAACTCCCCATCCTCGGTGTCGAGAATGGGGAGTTTATTTTAATGGTATCTGTTCTTAGAAGTTCGCTGTCACGCCGAACAAGCCTCTTGCTCCGCGGGCCTCATAACCTGCGTACTCGAAGTATCTGTCGCCCAGCAGGTTCTCTCCCTGGATGTATACTCCCAGCCATGGGAAGATGTCATAGTTTGCCCTCATGCTCAGTTCGCTCTTGTTGCTTATCCTGCCGTTGGGGTTCTTCGCGAAGTATGTGAAGTTGTAGTCTGCATTCAGGGTCAGGCCTTTCACCGGCTTGAACTCTGTGTTTATGTTGCATGTCACCTCGGGCTTCATCATAAGCAGCTCCTTGCTGTCGCACTTCCAGTAGTCGTAGCGTGCGTCGGCTGCAACCTTCATCCAGCCTCTAAGGTCATATCCTGCACGCAGTGTGGCATGTGCATTGTGTGTGTCGTCCTGGGCGAAGTTACTGCACACGAAACCGATCTTTGAGTATCTGTCATCGTGGTTGAAGCATTGCAGCAGGTCATCCTTTGTGTAGGCATAGCCTGCCTCGAAGTCTGCCGACACTGCCCCGAATGTGACTCTTGTGCCCGCTGTTGCATCGAATACCTTGTATGTGGGCTTCAGCTGAATGCTGTTCTCGGCATCAAAGTTCCAGTATGGTGTTATGCTCTCCATTCTTGCGAAGCTGTTGTCGGTGCGTCCGCCTGTTGCCTTGGCATAGAGCGAGACTACATTCCCGAGCTCTTTCTCCACGACAATGTCGGGGGCAATGGCAAATGCGGCACTGTTCGCTGTAACGATGTTCATCCTTGTGCCGATGCGGACTTTCCAGTCCTTTACAATGAAACCGATATATGGGTCTAAATCAATAGAACAGTAGTTTTCGTACGGGTTTGCGGCATTGCGCAGTGTGTTGTTGTAAAGGAAGAAGTCGGCGCTTGCCAGCATGCCCACCTTGCTCACTCCACCGCTGTTGATGTCGTACCATACGTTGCCTCCTGCGCTGATGCGGTTCTCGTATATGCTGTTCTCCTCGCCGGTGGTATATTTACGGCTGTTGTGCGTAAATGCGGCGTTGAAGTCGTATCCGAAAGCGCCTGTAAGCATTGACTTGCCACCGATGTGGGCTCCGTAGCTCATGCTGTTCTGCTTGTCGGTCATGCTCTGCATGAACCCGGCATTCTGGTAGTTGAACACGCGGTTGCAGAAGTCTGCCCCGGCGTTGAACTTCAGGTAGTCGAACCGGTGTGTGTAGCCGAGGCTCGCCATGCTGCGGTACATGCGTGACTCCCACTCGTTGAACACGCCGTCGAGCTCGCTCTTGTAGCCGTCCACCGATGCAACGGCGTTTATGTTGTCCCTTGCTGTGATGTCGCGTCTGTAAGCTGCTTTCAGGTCAAGGCCGTTGTCTGTCCCGTAGCCTGCCCTTGCATATCCGTGGTAAGGTGTCTCCTGTCCCTTCAGCAGCTCCTTGGTGCTTCTCTCGCTGACGAACCTGCCGAACGGCATTGCCTCCCGGGTAAACTCGTAGCTCGGGCTGCTCTTCCTTGTCTCGTTGCCTGTCGTTGTGGGTACGAAACTCTTCTTGTTGACCTTTATGTGTACAGGGTTGTATTCGTTGTGTACGTTCACGACAGCTCTAAGTGTGTCGGTCTGTGCATATGCTGTGCATGACAGCAGTACTGCTATTGATAATATGAATCTTCTCATTGTTACTCGTTGTTACCGTTTTCTAACTTTGACAGGCGCTCCTCTATCATATCCTTGATGTCATCATCGGCATCGTAGTTGTTCTGGAGCGATACGAGGTACTCTCTCGCCTCCATTTTCTTGCCTTGTGCAGCGTAGGTGTCGGCAAGGAGCACGAAACTGCGTGCGAGCCAGTAGGCATGCGGGGTGCTCATCTCGATGTAGTCGAGAATCTCCTCCTCGCATTCCTGATACTGTCCGTCATTGAACATCAGTTCGGCGAGCAGATACTTGCTCTCGGCACCCTCTTTGGTGCGGGTGTCCTCGGCAAGGGGCTCAAGGTCGTCCATGGCGCTGTCGATGTCGTTCAGGGCGATGTATGCCTTCGCACGGCTGAACAGTGCCTCGCGCTGCCAGTCGGGCTCCACATTGCTGTTGCCAGTGAGCTGTCCTGCGCTGTTTATTACCTCGCTGTAGTTGTCAATCCTCTTTGCCGCGCGTATGATGTTTATGTGTGCAATTATGCGGCGCTCATCATCAAGCGTCACGTTGATTACCTCCTTGAATGTCTCAATCGCCTTGCTGTACTCCTTGGTGTGGAAATATATCTCGCCGGCGCGTATGAGCGCCTCTTCCCTGAACTTGTTGTCGGGATAGCTTATCACAGCCTCGAGGTTGTCTATGGCAGCGCTGTAACCCTTCTCGTGGTGCTGTATCAGACCCAGGTAGTAGTGGCTGTTGAGCCTGAAGGCACCCTCCTTGAACTCAGCAAGGTACTCCTTGAACTTGGCTTTCGCGTTGTCGAGCTCACGCTTGTTGTAGAATCTCTCGGCAGTCGTGTAGGCGAGAGTGTCAAGCTCGTTGCTGTTGACCTTCTGCAGGCCGCTGGTGCTTGCCATGTAGTCGGCATACGCTTTCACGTCGCCCTGCTCGATGTAGATGTTCTTCAGGTCCCCGACGGCAAGCTGTGCCTCCTCACTGTGCGGATAGCGCTCGATGATGGCCTTGTATGCCTTTATGGCGTTGGCATAATCTCCGTTGTTGTTGTATATCATCGCCTTTTCTGTCGCTGCGCGGCGTGCCAGCTGGCTTGCGGGGTAGCGCTTCGCCAGCTCGTCATATACAGCAATGGCATCCTTGTGCTTCTCCTGCTCTATGTATGTGCGTCCCAGCTCATAATAGGCCTGCTCGGCATATGTGCTCTGCGGGTACTCCCTGATGAGCTGCTTCAGTGTGGTAGCCTTTGCGATGTATGCCTTTTCCATGCCTTGGGTTATGGCAGTGCGGAACAGGGCATAGTCGGCATTCTTGCTGTCGATGCCCGTGGCCTTGTCGTAGTACTGCTTTGCCGTTGCGAACTGACGCTGGTAGTAGTAGCAGTCGCCTATGCGGCTGTAGGCGTCGGCGATAATCTCCTTGCTCTCGCCTCTGGGGTTGTTCACGAACTGCATGAAAGCGTTGCGCGCCTTGTCGTACTCCTGGTTCTGGAACTCGATGTAGCCGATGTTGTATGTCGCCTTGTTGCGGTTGCTGCCCTTGAGGGCTGCTGCCTGGCGGTAGAGCTTGGCTGCCGCAGCCTGGTCGCCTGTCTTGTAGAGCGCCTCGCCCTTCCAGAACAGCGCATCGGCCTTTGTCGCCTCATCGAACCTCGCCAGCTCAAGCGAGCGGTTCATGTAGTCTATCGACATGCGGTTGTTGCCGTTGATGAACTCCTGTACTCCAAGGCGGTACAGAACTTTCTGCTTTGCCTCGAGAATCTCATCCGACGGGTTGTTTATCTTGTTTATCGACTCCAGTGCCACTTCGTAGTTCTTGGTGTTCATGTATACGTCGACAAGCTGCTCGCTTATGGTGGCGGCATGCCTTGACTTCGGGTACTCGTTGAGGAACTTCTCGAAAGTCTTCACGCCCTCGCCGAATGCCGAGTGGTTGGCCTTGTGCAGGCATAGCGCGTAGTTGTAGAGTGCCTCCTCGCGTACGGCATCGCTGTGGTTCATCTGCGATGCGAGCTCGAATGCCAGGCGGGCACTGTTGGCATCATCCTGTGCAAGGGCAATCATTCCTTTGTGCAGGAACGCGTTTTGTGTCAGCTCATCATCAACGGCGGTACACCTGTCGAACAGTTCCTTTGCCTTGCTCATCTCGCCCTGCTTGTAGAGGCTTACGGCAAGCTGGTATAATGCAATGCGCTGTGGGGTGGGGTGTGCATCGATGTATTCTGTAAGAATGGCTGCTGCCTCATTGTAGTTGCCGTCGGCAAACTCCGCTGCGCCAAGAACCTGCTTCATCCTTGTTCCCTGTGGCTTGTCGCCGTGGTCGGCAATGAACCGGCTGGCGATGTTACGGGCTGCATCGCTGTTGCCTCGCTTCAGCTCTATTCCCGCAAGGTAGTATGGGATGTCAAGATAGTGCTCATCCTCCATCTGTATGCTCTTGAAGGCGCTGTATGCCTTGTCAATGTCGCCGTTGTCGTAGTCGATGACGGCAAGATGGAATGTCGCCTCCGTGGTGTAGCGCTTGCTCTCCATCCTCAGACGCTGCAGCATGTCAGTGGCATTGCTCTCCTGTCCGTTCTCGAGCAGTGACAGCGCGTAGTACAGTTCGGCTCTCTCACGCTCCTCATTTGCGAGGCGGCCCATGTCGCTCTGGGCAAAGAGTGCGCATGCGCCTTCAAAATCTCCGTCAAGGTAGAGCGACTGTGCCATGTAGCTGTTCAGCAGTTCTCTCTGCGAACTGTTGGGGTAGTTGTTGAGGTACTGCATCATCAGCGCCTTGCCCTCTCTGTGGCTGTTCTGGAATGTGGTAAGAGCCTTCAGCAGGGCGAACTCCTGCTTTGTCCTCTCATCAAGGGAGCGCACGTCGATTTTCTCAATCAGTGTCAGTGCTGTGGCATACTCTCCCTCGGAGTGCAGTCTGTGGCACTCGGCAATAGCCCTCTTTGCGTCTTCGGGCTCAACGGCAGTCTGTGCCATAGTGGCAAGCCCCATTGAGGCGAATAACATCAGAATCAAGTTTCTTTTCATTTTTATATTATTTTTCTTTACTGTCTGTTGTTTTTTGGGGTTAATGGCAGGCAGACCCCGCCCCTACAGAGCCTCTCCCTAACCCTCTCCCGTAGAGAGGGAATCAAAATATGTGGAAGAGATCCCTCGGCGCTGCGCTTTGTCGTACTCAAGCTCCTCCTCTGTTTATAGAGGAGGGGGACCGCTTGCGGTGGAGGAGTTTCCTAAAGAGGGAGAGCCCGGGGGACCGCTTGTGGTGGAGGTGTCCCTAAAGCGGGAGGGTCTTGCGATGCGTGACCTATCGCTGCAAGCGTTACCGAAACCTCGCCTTATGGCTCGGTTTTTAGTCTCTCAATCCCTTGTCTTATCGAGCAGAGCCCGAAGCGGTTGCTGTCAAGTTCCTTCAGGTTCATCCACTGCAACTCGGCGACATCGTCGGCCGGGCGCAGTGGTGTGTGCTCCTCCACACTGCACAGGAAGAACATGTCCAGCGTGGGAATCTCCATACCCGAATAGCTGTAAATGTTGGGGATGCTGAACAGGTACCTTGTCTCTTTGACCCTCAAGCCTGTCTCCTCGAATACCTCGCGCGCGACACCCTCCTCGACGCTCTCATTGCAGTCGCAGAAGCCGCCGGGCAGGTCAAGTGTTCCCTTGGCAGGCTCTTTGGAACGTGTGGCTACGAGAATGTTTCCGTTGCCGTCGGTTATCACGGCCACGTTGGCTGCCGACGGGTTCAGGTAATATGTGAATCCGCAGCTGCCGCAACGTTTCGACTTGAAGTCGTTCTCGGCAAAACAGTCGCTGCCGCACTTGGGGCAATGGGTAAATGTCTCTAACAGGTGCATATTGTGTGCAATAGTCCAAAGGGTGTATATAATTTGCAAAGTTACTCTTTTTTTATCTTTTTCTATAATGTTTACCCATGCGTTTAGATAATTTAATTAATATTAGAAACCTTTGTGTCGTGTTTGCCATTATCAAAGGCCGATTTTCAATATTTGACACATTTTTGTTCCCTCATAAGAATAAAAGTAGTATCTTTGCATTAAATTGCGAAGAATGCGTGCGCTCGCTGCGAAATAGGCCAAAGTGAACTTTGCGTATCTCGCTTGTTTGCGGTATCTTTGCAGGCAGATTGCCTGAGACTGCCATCGGCATGGGGCGCGGGCAATGATTATGGTTAAAACGTTAAAATATAATATTATGGCAAACAAAGCATTATTGGTAATACTTGACGGTTGGGGCGTCGGTAATCATGGTAAGGGTGATGTTATCTTCAACACACCTACTCCTTATTGGGATCATCTGGTATCGGTTTACCCTAACTCTCAGCTTCAGGCAAGCGGCGAGAACGTAGGTCTTCCTGCGGGTCAGATGGGTAACAGCGAGGTGGGTCACCTCAATATCGGTGGCGGCCGCGTCGTATATCAGGACCTTCTCAAGATTAACCGTGCTATTGCTGACGGCTCAATAAAGAAGAATCCACGTCTTGTAGAGGCTGTCGAGTATGCAAAGAAGAACGGCAAGAAGCTCCATTTCATGGGCTTGACATCTGACGGCGGCGTACACAGCTCACTCGAGCATCTCGAGGCCATGTACCGGTTCGCTGTAGAGCAGGGTGTCGAGGAGGCTTACGTACACTGTTTCATGGACGGTCGTGATACCGACCCCAAGAGTGGTGCAGGCTTCATCGAGCAACTCACACAGAAGAACCTCAAGCTCGCTTCAATCATCGGCCGTTACTATGCTATGGACCGTGACAAGCGTTGGGAGCGCGTGAAGATTGCCTATGACCTCATCGTCAGCGGCGAGGGCAAGAAGGCTGCCGACATGGTTGCTGCCGTAAAGGAGTCATACGAGGAGGGTGTTACCGATGAGTTCATCAAGCCAATCGTGAACAGCAATTTCGACGGCCGCATCGGCGAGGGCGATGCAGTCATCTTCTTCAACTACCGCAACGACCGTGCAAAGGAACTTACAGTGGTTCTCACACAGGAGGATATGCCGGCCGAGGGCATGCACACTATCCCAGGTCTGCAGTACTACTGTATGACACCGTACGATGCCAAGTTTACAGGCGTATATATCCTTTTCGACAAGGAGAATGTCGAGAACACCCTTGGCGAGTACATCGCAAAGCAGGGCATGAAGCAGCTCCACATTGCCGAGACCGAGAAGTATGCACACGTTACATTCTTCTTCAATGGTGGCCGCGAGGCTCCGTACGAGGGCGAGGAGCGCATTCTTGTTCCTTCTCCAAAGGTTGCCACATACGACCTGCAGCCCGAGATGAGCGCATACGAGGTCAAGGAGAAGCTTGTCAACGAGATTAACAGCGAGAAGTTCGACTTCATCGTGGTTAACTTCGCTAACGGCGACATGGTGGGTCACACAGGTGTTTACAGCGCAATAGAGAAGGCTGTCCTTGCTGTCGACGCATGTTTGAAGGATGTTATCGAGGCTGCCCGCAACCATGGCTATGAGTCAATCATCATTGCCGACCACGGTAATGCCGACAACGCGGTCAATGCCGACGGTTCTCCAAACACAGCACACTCATTGAACCCTGTTCCTTGTGTGTACGTGACAAACAAGGAGAATGCGACAATAGAGAACGGTATCCTTGCCGACGTAGCACCTACAATCCTCAACATCATGGGTCTTGAGGTGCCTGCGGAAATGACAGGTAAATCGCTGATTTAATAAGAAATATCGTTGGAGGTGCTGTTCGGTAAACATCGAACTCCCTCCGCCGTAAACGGCTCGTCCCTCTTTCGCAAAGAGGGACAGTTGTTTTTTAAGCTCTCGCTTTTTCCGCAAGGAGGACAGTTGTTTTTTAAGCTCCCGCTCTTTTCCGCAAGGAGGACAGCTGATTTTGAAAAAACTCCCACTCTTTTTAAAGAGGGGGTGCCCATAGGGCGGGGGAGTTTGAATGTTTTAGCAAAGTCTATGGATGACAAGAGAACCGTAAATAGAAAAGAACTGAAGGCTTTTAGGCGAAACCTGCGTAAAAACCTAACTCCGGCAGAGGTTGCATTGTGGCAGCATTTGAAAGCAGGCAAGTTGAATGGCACAAGTTGGCGAAGGCAGTTTTCGGTAGGGGATTATATCCTCGACTTCTATTGTCCGGTTGCTAAATTGTGTGTAGAGCTTGATGGCGAAGGGCATTTCACGATGCAGGGCGACACGTATGATTATGATAGAACAGAATTTCTTGAGTCGTTGGGGATACGTGTTTTGCGGTTTGAGAATAAAGATGTTTGGGATAATATAGAGTTGGTTTTAGAAACGATATCCGGTGCAGCTTTAGGTGTGGAATGAGATTGTCCTGTTTTGTGAAACTTCTTCCGAAGCTGACGCTTCTCGTCCCCCTTTGAAAAGGAGGACAGCTGATTTTGAAAAAACTCCCACTCTTTTTAAAGAGGGGGTGCCCGCAATAGGGCGGGGGAGTTTGAATATTTAAAACTTAAAATAACAATATGGTACAGATACAAGATACAATAATCTCTTTCGACCTCTTCCAGGAATATTTCTGCTGTAACTTCACGCACTGCAAGGGCGCTTGCTGTGTGGAGGGCGATGCCGGTGCGCCGGTGCTTATGGACGAGGTGGAGAAGCTCGAAGAGGCATACGAAGTGGTAGAGAGCGAAATGACTCCCGAGGCACGTGCCATTGTCGAGGAACAAGGAGTGGTGTATAACGACCGCGACGGCGACCTTGTCACATCTATAGTGAACGGCAAGGATTGCGTCTTTGCGTCGCGTGATGAGAACGGTAACTGCATATGTCTGATAGACAAGGCGTATCGCGAAGGGCGCACCACATGGCGCAAACCGATATCATGCTACCTCTACCCCGTGCGCTTGCGTAAGGTGGGCGATTTCATCGGTGTCAACCTGCACAAGTGGGATGTATGCAGCAGCGCCTTCATCAAGGGCCGCCGCAAAGGCATCAGAGCCTATGAGTTCCTGAAAGAACCGCTCATAGAGCGCTTCAGTGAAGAGTGGTACAAAGAGGTGCTTTTAGTTGCTGAGGAGTTGAAAAAGCAGAATATGCTTTAGCAACTCTGCTACTACGAGCAATCGACAATGTGCTGACCGCGACCCACGCGGCATAAAACTCTCCCTCTGTTTATAGAGGGAGTACGGCTTTAGCCGGGAGGGAGTTCACGCGGCGCTACGCGTGACCTATCGCTACGCGAGTGCTGTCAATGTTTAGTGTTTAACCTGTAGGGGCGGGGTCGGCCCGCCCTCGGGCTTGTATGCTAATCAACAGTTCTTATATTCAGCTATCCACTTACCCTTGACCTGTTGTCTTGTATTCTTCTTGTTGTCGTTTTATCACATACTTTTCATGACTGAAAAGTATGCAAAAGGTCCCGGCACTTGGCAAAAACAGTCGCAACAGCCTTCTGCTCATGCCGCCATGGCGAGCATTCGGCCGGCTGTTGCTTGCCACAAACAACTTTTCGTTCAAACATCTGGGATAAAAGAACTCGCTTTCCACGCAATAACAGCAACGCTAATATGCACCGCTCAGACAGCTTTTATCCTATTCCCGATGTCTGAACGGTTGTTTGCTGTGTTTTTGATAGTGCCGGAGGTTTAGGGAATTACCGCTGCTAACCGTTGCCCGATAAAAATAACTCCAGGCAAGTACCCCTCACCGCTGTGCGGAGCTCCCCTACAGAGGAGCAATTTGCTTGCAGCGATGTTAAAATTCCTCCCCTGTAGGGGAGGTGGCTTTTAAGCCGGAGGGGTACCCAAAATGTGTATTATGTAGTGTGTAACGTTTAACGTGTAATGTTGTTTACAACATCGACAGTGCGAGCAGCGATTGGTCACGCGAAGGATGGATGAAAGTCATCCCGCGTGGGTCGCGGTCAGCGAGTGCTGTCAATGTTTAGTGTGTAACGTGTAGGGGCGGGGTCAGCCCGCCCTTGACTATATCGCGTACTTGTCACTTTCCAGCCTTTTCGTTGGAAAAAGTGCGTTATCTATCCGTCCATTCGCTCTAAAAAATGTTGTTATGTCAAATTATTCGCTTGAAAAAGTGTGTCTGAGTCTTAATTATTCGCTTGAAAAAGTGTATTTTTGTACTCGAACTAAAATGCAATACGATGCTGAAAAGAAAAATTGAGTCAGTTTTGGTTGAATGGAAAGCCTCTGGATCCAAGAAGCCACTTGTGATAAAAGGTATTCGCCAATGCGGAAAGACATACATTGTCCAAAAATTTGCAAAGGAGAATTACGAGAGTGTGGTTTATATGAACTTCATTCTTGAACCTGATAAAAAGTCGGCATTTGCCGGCAATATAGATGTCGATACCATTATCCTTAACTTATCAGCCTTGATACCAGGCAGTCGTTTCATCAACGGAAAGACTTGCATTATCCTTGATGAGATTCAGGAGTGTAGAGAGGCAAGGACGGCATTAAAGTCGTTCCAAATAGATGGGCGTTTTGATGTTATAGCAACCGGTTCCCTTTTGGGTGTAAGGGGGTATGGTAAAAGTGGCAAGACAATGGAGGAGGGCCAGGACTCTATCCCTGTCGGGTATGAGACCGTGGTTGAAATGTATCCGTTGGATTTTGAGGAGTTTTTGTGGGCAAATGGAATCAACGACATGGTTATTGATTCTGTGAAAGGGTGTTTTGAGAAGGAGACGGCAGTTCCCGATGGTATCCACAAAGTGATGATGGAATTGTTGTACAGATACGTTATAGTCGGAGGTCTGCCGGAGGTTGTGAACACATTCCTTGAAACCAAAAATATTGAGCTTACATACAATGTACAGCGTAACCTTATTGCTGAGTACGAGGAGGATATGGTCAAGTATGCCGATGATGCAGACAAACCTCGTATCCGTGAATGCTTCGAGTCAATCCCCAAGCAAGTAGCCAAGGATAACAAGAAATTCCAGTATTCAATAGTACGCAAGGGAGGACGCTCTTCTCAATATATAGGTAGCCTTCAGTGGCTTGAAGATGCAGGTATTGCAAAGAGATGTTATAATACACAGATTACAGAACTGCCACTTGAGGGTAATTCTATTAAGGACTGTTTTAAGTTGTACACTACGGATATCGGACTTCTCGTAGCTATGCTTGACTATGGTACTCAAGCAGACATCCTAAAAGGCAATCTGCTTGGGTACAAAGGTGCTATATTCGAGAATCTCATGGCAGATTTTCTTTGTAAGTCAGGACAAAAGCTGTACTACTTCCAGAAGGATAGTGGTCTTGAATTGGACTTTCTTGTACGATTCAAGGGTGAATGTGTTGTGCTTGAAGTCAAGGCTAAATCAGGTAAGACAAAGAGCTTGAAAACAGCCTTGAAAAATAAGAATGTTTATCACTTGAACAATGCAATCAAACTTGGGCAATATAATGTAGGACGTGAAGAGGAGATTCTTACAATACCTCTTTATATGGGATTCCTTATAAAGGATAAACTCACGGAGGTTATAGTCCCTGACATTGATTTGAACTTATTGAATTCTAAATAATATGCGATAAACTATCTTTGATGTGATAGTTCAAATTTCGGAGGAATGGAAAATATGGCAGTTTCCAAAGAAACAGGCAGGTTGTTATTGGAATTACCACTGCGAATTATTGGCTCTCTGCTGCAAGCAATTCCTCCCCTATAGGGGAGGTGGCTCTTAAGCCGGAGGGGTACCCAAAATGTGTATTATGTAGCGTGTAACGTTTAATGTTGTTTACAACATCGACAGTGCGAGCAGCGATTGGTCACGCGAAGGACTCCCTCCCCTCAGTCACTACGTGACAGCTCCCCTCTGGCAGGGGCGCAGCTTGGGTTGTGCCGCGTGGGTCGCGGTCAGCGAGTGCTGTCAATGTTTAGTGTGTAACGTTTAACGTGTAATGTTGTTTACAACATCGGTTCCGTAGGGGCGGGGTCAGCCCGCCCAAGGCTATATCGCGTACTTGTCATCCCGACAAAGCGCAGCGCCGAGGGATCTCTTCTACATATTTTGATTCCCTCTCTACTGGAGAGGGTTAGGGAGAGGCTCTGTAGGGGCGGGGTCGGCCCGCCC
>JAGBFX010000047.1 GCA_017936265.1 Bacteroidaceae bacterium
AAGAGTTATTTGAAAAGCATGAGGAATATAGTGTAACAAAACAAGTTAGCAATTTCTTATCCATTGCCCATTCTCATGCAAGTTCTTCTTAATGGTTTGATACTCAAAGAATCTTAATCAAACTACATCAAATATAAGAAAATAATACATATAACTATACAAGCACAAAATCATTTGATGAACAATGAATCATCGCAAAAGGCTGATAAATTAAAATTTAGTCCTTTCTGCGACTTTGTGATAATTCCTTTGATCACAAACAAAGGGGCATATGCAAGCCACAAGATTATTGGTTCGTTCGGTGAAAGCGCCCAAATTATCATTGAAAAATCTTATCACTCAAAAAAAGTATATTATATTCGCAACTGAAATAAAAATGCATGAGTAATCTTTATAGAACAGAGTAATTTGAAATGAAAACAAAATACGAGATATTCATTGACGCGGTTTCGTACGCTATGGAAGACCATTCGTACAATGTCATCTGGTATTATGATTTTGACGAACAAGATACCGTTCCCATCATTGAAGATACCGAATGTTATCCCGAAGATGGGCACCGGGTACTCAGGATTGAACCATTGCCATCAAGGGTTTTATTCTGCATAATGGAAGATTTTGCAAACTCGCTTCCCGAAAGTCAAGAGAAAGAAAGGTTATTGACATCGTTGCGGTACCGCAAACCGTTCTCGGCATTCAAGCATACGCTGTCCTACACAAGCCAACGTGAGAACTGGTTTGCTTTCAAGGAAAAACAGATGCAAGAAATGATTGAAGAATGGATGAGCGACGAAGGAATTGTTTACAAGAATGGGGTATTCAGTTGCAATGGTCCCGGTGTCATTGAATACTATAAAGATAGCGGTTTAACGCAAAAATAATGACGAGTAAAGAAATGAATTGAACATATCTCTATTGAATACCGGTTTGCCATTTGTCCACTGACTTTGTTCTAATAAAATAAGGTAAACCGGCATCATTTCAGAAACACCGAGGTTGCTTTCTGCATTGAATTTTCAAATCCCTGTTTAAAGAGTCCCCCTCACTGAGGGATGATATGTATAAAATCCACAACTTACTTTTTATCACAAAGTTTGAGTTAGTTATAATACTCCTTGAATTATCATTTTGTGGCATTATATTCATTCCAAACTTCTTCTGCCAGATACTTATCACTACGACAATGCAAATCTGCAACTTCTTCTTCAATCATATTAGATGTCTCTGAATTATAAAAGATATCTGTTGCTTCTTCAAGTGACACACCATACATCTCGCTTATACACAAGATGATTCTGGCACATTTGGCACTTCTTATAACCAGCTTACTATCTTCGCTCATACCTGTTCACTTTCAATGTACGTAAGACATTCCTGAAGCATCCGCTCGGAACGGATGCAATATTGCACATTAGGTTTTTCGAATCTCAAAAGCCCTAAAGCCTCATCTTGTGATATTTCACCAGCAAAATACCTGTCAAGAGTGATGATTACCCTATCATTTGCGATTCCTCCAATTATCATATCATAATTACCGACATCTTTGCCATCACGACATTGAGCCACAAAATCAAGCCAATGCTCATCGTATGCATCAAAGCGCTTAATATTCCATTGGGTTTCATCACATAAAGAAAACTCGTATGTATTCAGCCAAGCTTGCTGCCCCCTTCTTTTGAAACGTTGTGCATATCTTACAGCCTGATCATATAATGATGTCAAATAAAAGCCACATCCAAAATCGAGATACTTACGCGAATGCCTTGTATCGGGATGCTCAACAACTACATTTGATGAATGGTACAGTTTCATGCTTCAAGCACTCCTTTCTCCCTCATATATTCAGTAAGGTCTTCCATTAAATAACGGGAACTGAATGTATGAAGTACATCGTATGAGGGTATGATGTACTCATCCAAGATTCCGGAAACCTTGAGACGCCTATATACTTCTTGCTGCGGCAGTTTCAGCAACAAAGAAAGTTTCCCAATGCAGAATGTTACAAATTCAAGTATTTTCTTATCCATAAATATTCTGAATTAGACTCATGTATCGACTAAGGATTCACAACTTAATTATTATTTTTTACAAATGAACCTATTTCACATTTTATCACAAATATAGTGAAAGGCGAGTGGAGAATAAAACAAGTTTACTCGTTTATTATTCCAAGCCATATCCTATTTTCGCGGTTTACCGCAAATATACAAACAAACGCGCAAATGTTGTGCTAGCAAATGGGTAAAATTTGTTTTTACACTCATAGCCAAACTTCACTGAAAGCAAATAGGTAAAGAGAAATAAGAGATCCTTCCGTCGCTCCGCTATATCAGGATGACAAGCCCACTATAGATGCTTCGCTTCGCTCAGCATGACAATCGACACCATTACAGCGCATACGTCACACTTACCGTCATGTTCCGGCCGGGAGCACTGATGCCGCAGCTGTAAGGGCGGTAGCGCCTGTCGGTGAGGTTCTCGAGTGTAGCATTGACTGAAAGACCTTTCGCAAAGCGGTATGATGCACGCAGGTTTAGCGTAATCCACCCCGGGGAGTAGGCGTTGCCCTCCTTGTCAAGGGCATAGAACTCTGTTTTCCCCTTCTCTTCCTCGGGCATGTCATCTGCACTGCACTCTGCCTGGAATGCAGTGAATGCCTCAACGGTAAGCCTGTCGCATTTATAGCCTACTGCCACACGCCCAAAGAGCGGCGCTGCATGGCGCGAGGGCGATGTATCGCCATTGTCAAGTTCTTCCCGACCTCGCTGCCAGTTAAGGCTCGCATTGGCATAGAGCCACTTGGCAAAGCGTGCATCGACATTCGCCTGCACACCCCACACATTGGCAACAGCTGCATTCTGCAATGCCTGCACTTTACACTCCTCGCCACCGTACTCCATCGTAAGCGAACCGTCAAATGTGTAGTCGCGTCTCACTATTGCGTTATCCAAGCGTGTATAATATGCAGTGACATCGGCTGTAAGGAAAGAACCGAAGCGCTTGGCAATGCCTATCTCGACATTATCGGCATACTCGGGCTTGAGCGTCGGATTGGGAACGGTTACACAACCGTCGACACTGTCGAAGAGTTTGCCCATGTCATCGACATTTGGGGCACGGAAGCCACGTGCATAGTTTACGCGGAATAGCCACCCTGATACCGGACGCCAGTTAAGCCCCACATTGCCGCTGACACTGCCTGCCGAAGCACTCTGTCGGGGAGCAAAAGGGATATCATAGCCAGCGGTTGAAAAGTCATTCTCTATGCGGTAATAGTTGTAGCGCACACCTGCCGCCACATTCAGGCGGTTCGTGACATGCCAGCCGGCCTGCGCAAAGAGAGCGGCACTGTACCATTCGGCCTTTGGATAACGCGCAGCCATAGGCTCATCAACATCGGTAGTGATATCGGTTGCCACTCCTTTGGAACGCACGTTGTTTTGAACGTATTCTGCGCCATAGGAGATTGATAGTCCGGCAATAGGATTCTTCAGGAAATCAATGTTAGCGCTCCAGGCATCGACCTTCTCGCTTTGCGTCTCGCGCGTGGGTTTGTTCAGGTCACGACTTATGCGGCTCTCCTCGAACCGTTGCAGCGCAAGGTCAATCCTCAAGGAGTCGTACACTGCACCGCCACCGGCATGCTCCACACGCAGATGGTTCATAATCCACTTCTGCGGCCCGTAGTTCCACTCGGCGTAACGGGGAAGCCCGCCGCGCATGCGCTGATGACGGTCGTAGCGTGCATACTCCGATGTCTCGCTCAGGTGGAATGCATACTCAAGATTCCATGCGGCTGCAGGGGTATAACGCACCTTCTGCATGAAGTTCATCTGCGAATAGCCGCTGGGTGACTGTCCGCGTTTGTCGCCGTTGACAGCCACGATATCATCAATCTCGCCATTGGCATTGATGCTTGGGATTACGATATATGGCATTATATACTCCTCGGGACCATGCAGACCTTGCTCAAGGTCATCGAAAGAGGATGCTGTGAAACTTGTGAGCAATGCCCAACGCTTCCACCCCACTCCTGCATGCACATGCGCAGTAAGTTCATTGGATGCTGTTGCAGTGCGCACCGTTGCCGATCCGTATGCGACAGGGCGGCTGTCGTCCGACAGACGCGGTTGCAAGGTACTGAACACCATTGCGCCACCGATGGCATCGCTGCCGTAACTTACCGCACCCGGACCGAAAAACAGTTCGGTATTGCCGATTGTGAAAGGGTCGAGCGATATCACATTCTGCAGATTGCCGGCACGGAAGATTGCGCTGTTCATGCGCACACCGTCAATGCTGTAGAGCAGACGGTTTGTGGCAAATCCACGTATCATGGGGCTACCGCCTCCATACTGGCTCTTCTGTATAAAGACCTCGCCGGTAAGCCCCAACATGTCGGCTGCTGTCTGCGGATTGAATGCGTTAGACTCCTCAAATGAGAGACGTGTAATCTTTACCGGTTGCGACTCGCTCTCCTGACACCAGCGGCTCGCCGAGAAGACAAAGTCATGCAATCTATGATGATACTCAAGGCTGTCCTGTGCAGACACTGAAAAGGATATCAGCACAGACAACAAAGCCACAAATGTGTTTTTCATAGTAATATATTTATTTTACCAGCAGTTTACCGGTCTTCTGATAGCCGGCTTCATCTGTCGCAAGATAGAAATATATACCAGGTGTATATCCCGTTGTGTTCACATCGGCGCGCTCGGCAGAGAGCTGGTCTGCCACGACGTTGCCTTTTGCGTCAAATATCTTCAACGAGACATTGCCGTCGAGGTTGCGAGAAGTAAAGACAAAACTTTCGCCCGCCTTTACCACATTGCAGGCAAGCAGCAGTTCCTTACCCTTAAGAGGAGAAACCGATGTGCCGTCAGGAACAGGCTTGCCGCCCTTAATCATCGCCTCAATGGTTTTTGTATCGCTGCCCCCCGGAGTGGTCACTGTAAGGGTTATGTCATATGTCTGGTCAGGTTCTATTGTAATTACAGGATTGCGCGCTGATGCATCGGAGATTGAGAGCGGTGCCGGATTGATTGTCCATTGCCACTCGGCATTCTCCTGATTCACTATGCTGTAGCTGTCGAGCTGTATCGTGCGCGGATAGTTTGCCGAGGTATTGTCACCCGAGCCGGCATTCAGGATAATCGGCTGCGCAATGGGTTTGAACTGAGCATCGGCTAACTCACGCTCCCATATTCCGTTATTGGTCGCAAGACGTATCACACCCTCTTTGTAGAAAGGCAACATGCGGTTGAGATTCGCAACCTTCGGAAGACCGTCGCTGTAGTTCACCCATCCGTCAGTTGTGTCATCACGGTAAAGGACCCTGCCGCGGGGTGTCGTATACGACTCGTTGAGGTATCCCATTGTAAATGCTATGGCATAGGCCGCATTCTTCTCGTTTCCTGTCAGGAAGAAACGGCCCACCTGATGAGGCTCGGGATTGCCGTTCCAACTTGTAATTGTAAGACCGTCATCCAGTTTCTCCCACGTCGCGCCATTGTCCACAGTGCGCCAGAAGCCCCCGGCATTGCCGTCACTTACCCATATCTCGTTCTCATTGCGAGGATGAATTCCTATCTTATAGTTTATGCTATGTGTCATTTCATCGGGGATAGGATACTCGTTGAACGTCGTGCCCGCGTCAAGCGAATAGAAGAGACGTCCCCAGGTTGAAACCACAATCTTGTCGGGGTTCGAACGCGAAACAGAAAATGCCGAAATCGGGTTCTCAAAAGTATACACAGTTGAGAATGAGGCTCCATCATCGGTTGTACGCCACAAAGTCCTGTATTCCTCATCGTATGTACCCTGCACAATGTAGAAGCACTGCGCATAGCGGGGGTCAAATTCAAAGCCTATACCATGCTGCGATGATTCCTTGGGATATGTCCAGTAGTCGAGAAACGGCACGAACTCATCACGCCAGTCATCGGGCATTATTACGTTCTCAGAGTCGCTGAATGCCACCTTGCGCGGGTTAGAGAGGAAGACATAACCTGTAGGGCGCTCCGAACCGCGCATCGAAAGGGTCACACCATTGTAGCGGTCGAGTTGTGACATGTTTCCGTTGTGGTTACGACCACCGACCATCACATCCTCGTTCCACCCCTGGTCGAAGCCCCACATTTCTGAAGCGTATAGACCATGGAGTTTGGGTTGTGCGTCGGAGAGGAAAAAATCATTGCTGTATATCATTCCGCCGTCGGTAGAAAGCCATGTATCTCCGGCACCGTTAGTCTGTATGCACTGCATATCGCAATGCAGGTCGAAGCGACCATAATAACCGCCAATATTCTCAAGCGTCTTTCCGCCGTCGGCCGAACGGTAAAGTTGTATTATTCCCACAAGCAGCAGCTCGGGGTCTGTGGCCGATGCTGTACAGACGAGGTCGTAATATCCCTGCCCGCCGTTCTTGTCGACATGTTCCAGCTGTCCCACCGGGTCGGTAACGGTGAACGATGTACCACCGTCTGTACTCTTGTAGAGCAAAGGAGGTCCACTGAAATAGAGAGGACCCGGTTGCGAAAGATGATTTCTTCTACAGGCCCAAAGATAGAGATAATCAGCACCATTAGGAGCTTCGCTCAATCCGATGCGCGCGCTGATGAGCGGCTGGTCATCGAGCGTGAGAAGATTCCACGATGCACCGCCATCGGTGCTCTTGTATAGCTTCACGGTATAATTTTGCTCTATGGCAACATAACATACATCGGGGTTCTGCACCGAGAACTTTATATCGAATACCATACCGCCAAGTGCCCACTGCCATGTTGCACCGCCATCGGTTGAGCGCCATAACTGTGCGCGGTCACCTGCCAGTATTATCTTGTCATCCGAGGGGTGGAACTGCGCAGAACTGGTGCGTGCATAGGTATTCTTTTCGGGAGTTATATCATCCCAGTTCACGCCACCGTCATTACTTATCCAGAATACGCCTCCTGCACCCACAAGCACGCGGTCAGGGTTACTAGAACTTATATCGATTGTGGTTATCTCGCCTGCCATCCACTCGCCTCCGTTGCAAGGACTCCATGTCTCGCCTTTGTCAACTGTGCGGAACACAAGACCCGTTTCCGAGCCGCAGTACAGCACATCGGGATTGGAACGAGAGGCCTTGAAACGCTGTATGTTCGCCTGGGCGGGAGAGAGCTTCTTATGCTGATAGTCATAGGTGACAATAGGCGAGATTACTCTCCACGGAGCGACAGTACCGCCATCGCGGACAGCAGCTGTACGCGCCCTTGCAGCACGCACCTCGGCAGCCGCACTCTTCACATCGCTGTGGTAGAGCGATGCCGAAGGCAATCTTATCCTTCCATCGGGCTGCACAAAACGCGAATAGGCCTTCTGGAAACGGCGGAAATGGTTGACCACCTGCTTAGTCTCGGAGCTCTTGCGTCGCGCACCCGGATTGTCGTGAAGATAGATGTTAAAACTGTCGACCAGGGCACGATAATCAAGCCCTTCGGGATTTACCATCTGTGCCATCCAGGCTGGGGAACCAGCCGGCAGATAATTGAGTTTATATGGAGTGAACAGAGAATCATGTTTGACGCTCTCCTGTGCACTCGCGCTCAACAGAGAGAGCGCACATATTGCTGATATGAGTATTTTCTTATATTTCATATTTTCTTGAATTATTATTGTGCCGAATACAGTGAAGGACAAAAACCGCGGACATGTCATTCTATATTTGCACTGTCATTGACTCGTTTTGCTTTTCGCAACCCAAACGGCATAACCTACGGCTATGCCACGTTTGACCTGTTGCTGCAAAACTCGTCGATAACAAAACAAAAGAGCATTGGTTCGTTCATTGTTACACTAATGAACTCACCGATAACAAAACGTTGTTTTGTCATTCCGAAACGAAGTGAGGAATCTCAAGTTTTTCCATTTGTTTACTGTTGATATATCACTTTATAATGAATTGCCCGAAGAATTTCTGCGTATCACTCTTTATCAAATAGATGTAAACTCCTGCCGGTAGATTATCGAAATGGACATAGGCATTCTCCTTTCCGGCAGGGAGTGTCTCGCTGTGGAGCAACTGCCCTCTCATCCCATGCACTGTCAACGAGGCATCCGTCTCAAAACCGCTACAGAAAATCACCAAAGGTTCGCCCTGCTCAAGCAATGCACTTTCAATACCGACCTCACCCACTTTATCTTCGTCGATACCGGTACTTCCCTCAATCGTAATCATGTTCTTTATAGTTCGCGATGAGGTTCCTGCAACTGTCGTTATCGTAAGAGTCACATCATAGTTGCCTGGATTGCCGAACACCACGCGCGGGTTGCGCACAGTGGGGTCACTCACATGCTGAGGCTGCGGAGAGAAACTCCACTGCCAACGGGTATTTTCATCCTGACGCACTATGCTGTAGCTGTCAAACTGTACCTCCTTCAGCGGATTGGCAGTAAGGTTACCGCTACCGAGATTCAGAGCCATAGGCTGTGGAACCGCGATAAAATCCTGATGATAGAGAGGAGCCTCCCACAATCCCTGGTCAGTTGCCATGCGAAGCACGCCGTTCTTGTAGAAAGGAACGACTTTCGAAATACGCGCACCTGGGTTCAGGCCGCTTGAGTAATCGATGAACTCACCCATGCTGTTGTCACGGAAATATACATTCGCACCGTCGTAGGTTGTCACGTAGCAACTGCCGAAATTGTCACCCACAAGGATTATCTGGTGCACCCTTATATTTGAAAGGTTGGCAAGGTCAAACTGCTGCCAGCTGTGTCCACCGTCAAAACTCTCCACAACAGCGCCATACCTGTCATTACATATCACCAACAAATGGTCCTCGTCATTCGGGTCAACAACCACACGTGTAAAGTGTGTATAGTCATCTGTTATAGGGAACGGCTTTGTACACTCATAAAAAGTTAATCCGCCATCATCTGAGCGCCACAGATTCCATGCGCCTACAATGTATATGCGGTCGGGGTCTGTACGTGCGAACTCATAGCTATAGAAATCCTCGCCGTCGCTGTCGAACACCTTCTGGAACGATGCACCTTCATCATACGAGAGATAACCCTCCCACGTATTTGTCATATCCTGCAGGAACACCTTGAGGGCATAGCGCGGGTCAGTAGCAATCTCGCCGTTTATGCGTAGCACCTCATAAGGTTTCTTCTCGGTAAACCATGTACGGAAATCCTCCTCTATCGTACCGTCAATCTCGCGAGGCATTATGCGTGTGGAAGCGTCGGTAAAATAGACATTCCAAGGGTTGCTCTTCATCACATAGCCTGTAGCAATCTCCACACCGCCCACATGTACGGTGTTACCCTCGCCATATGATGCCGAATGCACAACGTCACCGTTATGCCAGCGTCCTGCTGCCATTACATCCTCGTTCCAACCCACTCCAAGGCCCTGATAGTCCGAGGCGTAGATACCGTCGTAGCGGTCCTCACCTTTTGTCTCGAAAAAATCGCGCGAGTATTTGATGCCGCCATCGTTGCATATCCAGATATCCCCGCATGGATGTACTGCAATATCCTGAATATCGCAATGCATCCAGTCGCTGCGCTGATAGCCTCCTATACCGTGGTCGCGATAGTTGCACGTACCCTCCTCGGTGGAGCGGTAAAGCGATGTCAGGCCAAAAAGCACATGTCCGGGATTCTGGGCCGATGCACCAATCATCATATCAAAATATCCTTGTCCCCCGGCACTGTCCATTATAGGAGAGAACGTGTTGTCCCAATGCCACTCGCCTTTGTTTACAGTCTTATCTTCCCAACTATCCCCTGCATCCTTTGATAGCAGGATGAACGGTTCTCCCTTGCCACCTTGCGGCCCGCCGTCATATCCCCATGAGTCGCATGTCACAAGTGCATAGAGATAATCCTCCCCACCAGGGGCCCGGCTCACTGCAAGACGTCCGCATATCATCATCGACACAGGAAGCTCTCTCTGCTGCCAACTGTAACCGCCGTCTCCCGAAACATATATACCGGCCCATGGACCTACCGGTTCACGACGTACTAAATAAATACGTTCCGGATTGTCCGGCTGAAGTTCATGGTCGAAACAGATTCCTTTCAAAGTACACGTAAAACTTTCCCCACCGTCATTGGAAATGTAAAATCCACTGCCCGATTTATCTTCGTGCTTGCTTCCGGCCGAAGCTGTAATGTTATCTCTATTCTCCGGGTTTATACGTATAGAATTCACGCGGCTTGTAATTCCGGCGCACCGCAACCAGGTTTCACCACCGTCGGTAGTTTTCCATAACCAAGGGCCGCCACCTACATAAACAATATCATCATCTACCGGGTCTATCGCTATACTATATATTGAGCCACCGAAATTATGCTGCGGAGCACAAGGCTGCCATGTCCGTCCATGGTCCGTTGTCTTGAACACGACGCCCGATTCTGTTCCACAATAAAGCGTTGCACTATCACTCAGGCTCACATCAATGCGGAATACACACACCTGTGAATCCTTGCGTTTGACCTCTCCGTTCTTGTGCTCGTAAGTTCGGTTCGGGCCAATATTCCGCCAAAGAAGCTCATCTGCCTTCGCATCACGTTCCGTCACACGGCTGTTCATAGAGTCTACTTTAGCGGCGAATTGCTGAATAGCAGGCAAGACAATGCTGCCGTCGGGTGCCACATACTTGCGGTAGGCAGCCATCCAACGCCGATAGAAATTGAATGCCGGCTTATGGTCTACGGTCTTTACCCGGACATCCACATCCGACGCACGCCACTCGTTGAAAAGTCGTTGCATCTCATTGAAATTCACACCCGAAGGGTTCTTGACAATCCGTTTCATCCATTCGGGTGCGTTCAATGGCAGAGGTTCCCGAAAATAAGGGTCGAATGTATTAGGTTCAAGAGCCACAGCAGCAGTATCGGCAGGCAATGAGTATTTTGGGAAAGCCATTCCTTGTAAAGAACAGGCCATTAAAATAGCGGTAAGAACCTTTTTCAATCCGATGTACATTTATTAATATTTTTTCTTAATTGTTGTCTCGCAAATATAATTTATGATTTTAACACTATATAATCCGCTATAGATAATATATGTTAACAGAAACCTTTTTTCACATATTGCATTTTGAATGTTTTATAGCGCTTGGTACCGGCAACATCCATTGGAACAGACAATTTCAAAAGTTCTCCTAAAAAGCTTGTGAATAACAAACATAAAAAAAGTTAACAACAAAAATATTTTCCAATGGAAAATTTGTAATAAAGAAACTATTTATCATCTTTGCAATGCCATTAGACTATAAAGGTATTTTCCATAAGATATTGATTAAACAACTTAGAAAAACATTAGACATGAAAACAGGCAAAAACTCCAAATTCATCATTGTAGGCGGTGTTGCCGGAGGTGCAACAGCCGCTGCGCGAATTCGCCGCAACACAGAGCAGGCTGAAATAATCCTATTCGAGAAAGGTGAGCACATCTCATATGCCAACTGCGGTTTACCTTATTACCTTGGGAACGTAATTGAAGAACGCGAGCGCCTTTTTGTACAGACTCCTGAGAGTTTCGGCAAACGATTCAATATAGATGTGCGTGTAAAGAGCGAAGTCATTGACATCGATACCGTTGCAAAGCAAGTACATATACGCACTTCTGACGGGCGCGAGTACACTGAAAGCTACGACAAGCTTTTACTTTCACCCGGAGCATCTCCTGTACGTCCTCCGTTGCCAGGCATTGACAATGAAGGAATATTCACTCTGCGAAACGTAGCCGATACAGACAGAATTAAAAGCTACATGCAACAAAAGAAAATAAAAAATGCAGTGATAGTGGGCGGTGGATTCATCGGTCTGGAAATGGCAGAGAATCTACACCATACAGGGGTTAATGTCAGTATTGTAGAAATGGGCAACCAGGTAATGAATCCCATTGACTTCTCCATGGCATCACTTGTCCACAAGCATCTGCAGGAAAAAGGCATACAACTGTTATTGGGAGAAGCCGTGGAGTCATTTACCGGCAAGGACGGAAGGCTCACAGTGCATTTCAAATCGGGTATAAAGTTAGAATCGGATTTGGTCCTGCTCTCCATTGGAGTAAAAGCAGAAACCACTTTAGCCCGAAAAGCAGGACTGAGATTAGGCGAGATGCAGGGAATATATGTCAACAGACACCTGCAGACATCCGATGAGAACATTTATGCCGTTGGCGACGCCATTGAGTATCCCCATCCAATCACAGGAAAACCTTGGCTCAATTTTCTTGCCGGCCCGGCCAACCGCCAAGCACGCATTGTCGCAGACAATATGGTGTTCGGCAACATCGTGAGCTATGAAGGTTCAATAGGGACATCCATTGCCAAAGTTTTTGACATTACAGTTGCGAGCACCGGACTGCCGGCCAAAAGACTCAAGCAAATGGGAATCCCTTACCTGTCGGCCACAACGCACGCAGGCTCACACGCAGGCTATTACCCAGGAGCATTACAGATGAGCATAAAGATAACTTTTTCACCCACAGATGGCCGCTTATATGGAGCACAGATTGTAGGATACGACGGTGTAGACAAGCGTATAGACCAATATGCTCTGCACATCAAGAACAAGGCTACAGTAAATGAGCTCACTCAACTGGAACATGCCTACGCACCTCCTTATTCTTCGGCAAAAGACCCTGTTGCCATTACCGGATATATCGCCGGCAATATACTGAGCGGCAAAATGACACCACTCTACTGGAGGGATTTAGCAGAAACCGACATCTCCCGGATTACATTGGTCGATGTGCGCACAAAGGAGGAATCAGAATTGGGAACCATTCCGGGAGCTATAAATATTCCTCTGGATGAACTGCGAGACCGCATGAAAGAGTTGCCCATGGAGCGTCCGGTATATCTGTTCTGCAGTGTAGGCTTAAGAGGTTACCTGGCCTCAAACATTCTAAAAGGCAATGGCTATAAGGACGTACGCAATCTCATCGGCGGACTCAAGACATATGAAACATCGACATCCCCACTGCTCCCGGTCACAAAGCATAACGACAATGAGCCGGAAGAACATCCAGGTGCTCACTCAAGCCCAACTACGACAATAAAGGTTGACGCTTGCGGAATCCAATGCCCCGGACCGATTCTCAAATTGAAAAAATCCATCGAGTCCGTCAACACAGGAGAGCGTATTGAAATTTGCGCTACCGATGGCGGTTTCCCAAGGGATGCAGAAGCATGGTGTCACACGACCGGCAATATATTTATCGGGAAGCACTCCCAGAATGGCATACACCATGTTATAATCGAGAAATCCGATTCAGGGATGAAGTGTACAGAGAATGTAGAAAAAGATGGGAATGGCAAGACACTCATCCTGTTCAGCGATGACCTCGACAAGACTTTAGCAACATTTGTACTTGCGAACGGAGCCGCTGCCACAGGCAAGAAAGTATCCATCTTCTTCACTTTTTGGGGACTGAATGCAATAAAAAAAGTGCAGAAGCCGAAAGTAAAAAAAGACATTTTCGGCAAGATGTTCGGCTGGATGCTCCCTTCTGATTCCACCGAACTATCCCTTTCAAAGATGAACATGATGGGCATCGGCAGCAAGATGATGCGCTTCCTGATGAGGAAGAAAAATGTCTCTTCATTAGAAGAACTCAGATTACAAGCCATTGAAAACGGCGTTGAATTCATCGCATGTCAGATGTCTATGGATGTTATGGGGATAAAACGTGAAGAGCTACTTGACAATGTAGTAATTGGCGGTGTCGCCACATACATGGACAGAGCCGAACAATCTAACGTCAATTTATTCATATAAGTAAAGCACAATGGAGAAAATAACATGCATATGCGTCATGAGAGAGTTGTTTACAGCTCTCTCATGTCTTGAGAAAGAATTAACAGAGATACATGGAGTCAATTTGAACGAAGCCATGGTACTTTGCGCCGTAGGCAATGAAGATGTTACCGCATCAGACATTTCCAACAGGACAGGAATGCTTCCGTCGCACACATCGAAAGTGATTGGCTCATTAGAAAAGCTGAGACTTATTGAACGTCAATTAGGCAAGCAGGATAAGCGTAAAATATACTTGTCACTAACCCAAGAGGGCAAATCACGTCTTGAAAGAATCAAGATTCACGAACTTGACATTCCCGACATACTGGAACCATTATTTAAAAAATACGCAAAACAGCAAGTGCCATAAAGCTTATTGAAAAGCGATAAAAGATGATGTTCAATACAGTTGTAATAGATATTAAGGAAGTATATGAAGTATTAGCAAACAAACTATTGCAAAGATTAGATAAATTCACTTTAAAGCACTATTTTCGCATTCAGAAAATCATTGAGCAATATGACTTTCCATATACAATGACAGAAAGAACTAAAAAAGAACCTTATACATATGAAATCACTACGTTCGCTATTCAGGATTGGCCTTGGCCCCTCCAGCAGCCACACCATGGGGCCTAACCGCGCTGCGAAGATTTTCGCCGAGCGCTGCCCAGATGTCGACACATACAGAGTAACCCTTTACGGCAGCCTTGCAGCAACCGGCGAGGGTCACATGACCGACAAGGCCATAATTTCGGTACTTGAGCCGCTTGCAAAGCTGGAGCTACTGTGGGAGCCTACAGTATTCCTGCCGTTTCATCCCAACGGCATGCTGTTCGAGGGAATCAAGGACGGCAAGGTAATTGACAAATGGACAATTTACAGCATCGGTGGCGGCGAGCTCGCAAACGAAGAGACCACAAAGAACGAGGAGGACATATACCCGCTGACTACCATACACGAGATTATGGATTGGTGCGATGAGACAGGATGCACCTTCTGGGAGTATGTCGAGAAGTATGAAGGTCCCGAAATATGGGACTACCTTACCGAAGTGTGGGAGACTATGAAAAGCACAATCAAGCGAGGACTTGAGAATGAGGGCGTACTGCCAGGCGGTCTCGGATTACAGCGCAAGGCAAACGTCTACCTCAACAAGTCACAGTCATACAATGCGGCTGTAAGCAGCAAGGCGAAAGTATATGCATACGCACTTGCCACCAGCGAGGAGAATGCCAGCGGAAGCATCATTGTCACCACACCTACATGCGGTTCAAGCGGAGTGTTGCCGGCAGTACTCTACCACCTGCACACATCGCACAACTGTTCGGACAAACGTATCCTGCGTGCTATTGCCACAGCCGGATTGTTCGGTAACGTAGCCAAGGAGCATGCGTCAATCTCGGGCGCAGATGTAGGTTGTCAGGGCGAGATTGGTGTTGCCTGCGCCATGGCGGCAGCAGCAGCATGCCAGCTGTTCGGCGGAACAATCAACCAGATTGAATATGCTGCCGAAATGGGTCTTGAGCATCATCTCGGACTCACATGCGACCCGCTCTGTGGGCTTGTTCAGGTACCTTGTATCGAACGTAACGCCATTGCCGCATCACGCGCACTCGACGCATGCACATACTCGGCACTCTCGGACGGCAAGCACAAGATTGACTACGACCGCATAGTTGAGGTTATGAAGGAGACCGGACACGACCTGCCGAGCCTATACAAGGAGACATCAACCGGCGGTATTGCCAAGATTGACATCAGCAAGCGCCGCGGCTTCCGTAAGATTCTCGACACACTGCATATAACAAAGAACAAGTGAGACGGAGAGAGTTAATGTTTAATGTTTAATGTTCAATGTTTAATGTTTAACAGGAATTCTTTTCTTTCATTGGTATTCACGAAATAAAGCACTATAAATAATGAAAAGACTACTTTTACTTCTTGCTCTTCCGCTGCTGCTTGCGTCGGCAAAGGGCAATGCACAGAACGAGAACAATGACAACAAGGTAAAGCCGAACTATGAGCTTGCAGAGCGCTTCTCTCCGAAGAAAGTCGGCAGAATGGTAAAGCAGACAAGAGTGCAGCCTGTATGGTTCGAGGACGGCAAGCAATTCATATACTCATGGAGCGACACCAAAGAGCGCAACTTCTACATCGTTGATGCAGTAAAGGGCACAAAGCGCAAGCTCTGGGACATGGATTGGCTGGCAAAGGAGGTCACTGTGCGCACCGGCGACCCTTATGATGCACAGCACCTGCCAATAGGCATCAACAGGATAATACGCGAAGGACGTTACGTGCGTTTCGACATTGCCTCAAAGAAAGAGGTTGACCGCGAGTTGCCACGCCACGAGCGCAACGACAGCACCAAAATAAAGGAGAACAAGGGCAAGAAGATGAACAAGACCTTCTACTTCGAGTACGACATCAAGACAGGCGAACTGCTCGAGCGTACAAAGGATGAGATTGATGACCTCTACCCCAACTACCCCGCATGGGCAAACGTATCGCCCGACGGCAAGGTCGCAATCTATGAGAAGAACTACAACCTGTGGTACATGTCAATGGAGGACCTTGAGAAACTGCGCATATGGGACAAGGATACAACCGTTGTCGAGCATCAGCTGACATTCAACGGCCGCCCCAACTGGTGCTATGCACACCACTCGCTCGATGAGAAGCCTGACAGCACCAAGCGCTACCGCGTATACGCACTGTGGAGCCCCGACTCACGTCACTTCGTGATGACACACCGCGCCGACTCCATTCTCTCGAAGATGTGGGTAATAAACTCTCTGAGCAGCCCACGCCCCAAGCTCGAGACATATTACTACCAGATGCCGGGCGAGGAGACACCCGTCACCACAATGGAGCTCTTTGACTTCGAGAACAAGACAAGCAGGAACATCAACGTGTCACAGTTCAAGCAGCAGCGTCTGGGCCTCTTCAGGAAGCCCGGCACACACGCCACAAACTACGAGAACCCACACAAGAACATCTGGCTCGGCGATGAGAACGGCTTCTACTTCGAGCGCATTAGCCGTGACATGAAAAAGATTGAGGTATGCCATGTGTCACTCGACTGCGACACCGCCAAGGCACTTGTCCGCGAGGAGATGAACACAAGTATCGAGAGCAAGCAGATACGCCTTGTAAACGGCGGCAAGCAGTTCATCCAGTGGTCGGAGCGCACAGGCTGGGCAATGCTCTACCTTTACAATGCTGACGGAACGCTCGTGAATGCAATTACTGACGGCGCATACCACGTGGAGGATGTTGTTGCCGTAGATGAGAAGGCAAAGAAAATATACTTTACCGCATGCGGCTACAACAAGGAGGAGAACCCGTATTACATGCACCTGTTCAGCGTGAACTTCGACGGTAGCAGCCTGAAGCAGATTGACGATGCAGACATGAACATAAGCAGTTACTCTGTAGCCGAGGACGGCCAGGCTTTTGTAGTTACCGCTTCGCGCGTGGACACTACACCGGTAAACTATGTATACAGCAAAAACGGCAAGAAGAGTGTCGAACTTGGGACCGCCGACCTCTCACAACTCTTTGCTGCGGGTTACAAATTTCCGGAGCGATTCACCGTGAAGGCTGCGGACGGCATTACCGACCTGCACGGAGTAATGTACAAACCATTTGACTTTGACTCCACAAAGTGCTACCCGCTCATTGAGTACGTATACCCCGGCCCGCAGACCGAGGCTGTCAACGAGAGCTGGTCGAGCGGAATGAACCGTGTAGACCGCCTTGCACAGATGGGATTCGTTGTCATTACCATAGGTAACCGAGGCGGACACCCCAACCGCTCGAAGTGGTACCATAACTTCGGCTACGGCAACCTGCGCGACTATGGCCTCGCCGACAAGAAGGTGGCAGCACAGCAGCTCATTGCACGCCACAGTTTCATCGACGGCAATAATGTGGGCATCCATGGACACTCAGGCGGCGGTTTCATGTCGACAGCAGCCATACTCACATACAACGACTTCTTCAAGGCAGCCGTTTCATGTGCCGGCAACCACGACAACCGCATCTACAACAACTGGTGGAGCGAGAAGCACCATGGTATAAAGGAGAACATCAAGGAGAGGACAGGCAAGGACGGCGTCATTGAGTGCGACACCACATTCGCATATAACATAAGCACCAATCAGGAGCTTGCAGGCCGCCTGAAGGGACACCTGTTGCTGGTAACCGGCGACATGGACAACAATGTCCACCCGGCCAACACCACACGCGTCGTCGATGCGCTCATACGTGCCAACAAGCGTTTTGAAATGCTAATACTACCTGGTGACAGGCACGGCTTTGAGACTAAAGACGAATATTTCTTCTGGAAGATGGCCGACTTCTTCAGCAAGCACCTGCTGGGTGAAGCTAAAGAGAGCGAGGTCGACATCAAGGAGATGAACAACGACTGACAACCTCAATAAGGACCAAAACAAAAGAGTGCAGCTCGATTGAGTTGCACTCTTTTGTTCTCATAACTGATTATCAATCCTCGATGCGTGCGAGTTTCACAGTGAAATGACGCATCAGTTCGGTCTCCCAAACAATCTTGACACCATGCTTTATGCTGTCACGACGGTCGTAGACGTTCTTGAGTGCAACAGCAATGACATCCATGTGATTATTTGTATATACACGACGTGCTATGCACAGACGCAACAGGTCAAGACCACCGAAACGGTTCTCACGTGTAACGGGGTCACGGTCGGCAAGGATATAACCGATTTCGCAACCGCGTATGCCGGCCTCAAGATATAGTTCTATCGCCAATGTCTGCGCGGGGAACTCCTCCTTAGGAACATTGGAGAGCACGCGGTCGGCATCGATGAAGAGAGCGTGTCCACCTACAGGACGCTGATAAGGGATACCGAACTCATCAAGACGGGCTGCCAGATACTGTACCTGACGGATGCGTGTCTCGATATTGTCGAACTCCGTGTTCTCCTCGAGACCTACAGCAAGAGCCGCCATGTCACGGCCGTTCATACCGCCATATGTAAGATAGCCCTCAAAAGGAATACAATACTTCTTTGCACCCTCGTACCAGTCCTCATGACGTGTAGCGATGAAACCGCCCATGTTTACAAGACCGTCCTTCTTTGAGGACATTGTCATGCCGTCTGCAAGCGAGAACATCTCCTTTACAATCTCCTTGATTGTCTTGTCGGCATAGCCCTCTTCGCGTGTCTTGATGAAATAGGCATTCTCCACGAAACGTGCCGAGTCATAGATGACACGCTTGCCGTACTTGTCTGCAAGGGCACGTACCTCGCGCAGGTTCTGCATTGATACGGGCTGTCCGCCGGCAGTGTTGTTGGTGATTGTAATGATGATGAACGGTATTTTGTCGCCATGCTGCTGAAGTGCCTCTTCGAGTTTCTTGGGGTCGACGTTGCCCTTGAAAGGAATCTCAAGCTGAGTATTCTTGGCATCATCGATGGTACAGTCCAAAGCAACAGCCTTTCGGCTCTCGATATGACCTTTGGTGGTGTCAAAATGAGAGTTTCCGGGAACGACAGCGCCCGCTGTCACAAGGTGGCTGAAGAGCACATTCTCGGCAGCACGTCCCTGATGGGTAGGTATGACGTAGCTGAAACCTGTGAGCCTTTCAATGGTATCTTTCAGCTGAAAGAACGAAGATGAACCGGCATAGCTTTCATCGCCCATCATCATGGCTGCCCATTGGCGGTCGCTCATGGCACCGGTACCCGAGTCGGTAAGGCAGTCGATATACACTTGCTCCGATTTCAACTGGAATAGGTTGTAATCGGCCTCTTTAATCCATTGCTCGCGCTCCTCGCGAGTACTCTTACGGATTGGTTCAACCATCTTGATTTTCCAAGATTCTGCAAAAGGTAGTTCCATAGTAATAAAATATTATAGTTAGTTGATTATAAGTATCTACAGTGATAATGGCTCATAAGGCAGCCCCCATGCCTCGGCGACCTCTTTATATACGACCTTGCCCTCGACCACATTTAATCCTTTGCGAAGTTCTTCGTTGTCGGCACAAGCCTTGCGCCACCCCTTGTCAGCAAGCTGTAGAGCATAGGGCAACGTTGCGTTTGTAAGTGCAAGGGTCGATGTATAAGGTACCGCACCCGGGATATTGGCTACGCAGTAGTGCAGGATGCCGTCGACATAATACGTAGGCTCCTCGTGCGTTGTCGGATGAGAAGTCTCGAAGCAACCGCCCTGGTCAATGGCAACATCTACAAGCACGCTGCCCGGCTCCATCAGAGCGAGCATCTCGCGTGTTACCAGTTTTGGTGCCTTCGCTCCAGGAATGAGTACAGAACCTACGACAAGGTCGGCACTCTTCAGTTCCTCGCGGATATTATATTCCGATGACATGAGAGTCTTTACATTACGTGGCATTACGTCAGCAAGATAGGCAAGGCGGGGCAGGGAAACGTCGCAGATAGTGACATCGGCACCCATACCCGCAGCAGTGCGCGCTGCGGCAGTTCCCACCACTCCGGCACCAATTACAAAAACCTTGGCAGGTTTTACTCCGGGTACTCCGCCCATGAGTTTGCCCTTGCCGCCACGCGGACGTTCGAGGAAGTAGCAACCCTCCTGTGTAGCCATGCGTCCTGCCACCTCTGACATCGGTACAAGCAGCGGCAACGAGCGGTCCTTGCGCTCAACTGTCTCATAGGCACAGCACACCGCCCCGCTCTCAATCATAGCCTTGGTAAGAGGTTCGCTTGAAGCAAAATGGAAATAGGTAAATACCAGCTGGCCACTGCGCACAAGCCCGTACTCGCTTGCAATAGGCTCCTTAACCTTTACAATCATATCGGCAGCGGCATATACCTCTTCTATTGTAGGCAGTATCTTTGCACCTGCCGCCGTATATGCCTCATCACTGAAGCCGCTGTTCACACCTGCAGAAGCCTGCACATAGACAACGTGGCCATGCCTGGTCATCTCCTGAACGCCGGAAGGTGTCATACCGACACGGTTCTCATTGTTCTTGATCTCTTTTGGAACACCGATAATCATAGTCGTAAAGTTTAAATGTTATTGGAATTGTATTTTTACCTTATTGCCATTCGTCGTGCAGTCAAGAGGCTCTTCACTGCGTTCAGAACGACAATACAGGGAGTTAAAACAGACAATCTCTTTACGGAGAGTGAAAGTAGAGAATAAATGCAAGAAAAGAAAGAATTGTTCCTTAATTTTTTTTAAAACGTGTCGACAAACAGAAAGAGGATGACTCAAAAGTCATTTTACAAAGAATGCAATCCCCGTTAGAATATACTCTATCGGGGATTGCTCGTTCAAAATAGGGCTTTTGGGCCGGTTACCTTTTCTTGTAGAACATCTTGACCGGCTGATAGCATACATTGTCGTACCTCTCGAGCACCGTGCCCTTGTCGGTATCGAACACCCAGACACTGCCGTTGAGTCCCTCCTGACCCGGCTCATAGAAAGCAACATATGTTTTCAGGTGGTCGGCGCTTATCTCAAATTCGGTAATTACGGCATTATCGCTGCCCACAGAGAGCAACACAGGAGCATTGGCAAGACTTGCTATGTTGCTGTTGTAATTCCAACGGCGCACCTTATTTCCATCGGCAAACAATAGTGAATAGAATGTCTTGTTTGCCACATTCGGAGTGTTTACCTTGAACGGACTGTTCACAAGCGCGCCTTGTGTGGTGTTGGCTGTTGTAAATGTGTGCTTCATTTCTGTAAAATCATAACCCCAGAAATCAGTATACATCACCTCGCTGCGGGTTATCGGGGTATTCGCTATGTTTGTCATGACAAGAAACTCCTGACGGTCACCCGAGGCTGCCTTCTGCGCCTGTGTCATCCGTATCTTAGTCATTGCCACAAGATTGCGGTTGTTAAAGTAGTTCTTGCTCTTGAAGAGCGAATCAGTCAGCATAAGATGATATTCGGTACTGCAATAATAGGGGCCATAACCGTTATATATCTGGGCGATGGCATTATTATGGTTATCCCAAAGCAGTATGTCATAACTGCTGCCGCTTGAAACAATACAGTTCTGTGCATATGTCGACTGCAGTTTGCGGGGCTTAGCTATTGCAGACTCCGTCGTCGAGAAGTCATAGACCTTGCCGTTCTCACATATTATGGGATATGATGTTCCGGAATAGGCCATGTCAGGGATTCCCAACAGTGTAGGCTTGAAGTCATCATATTCAGGCACTGTGAACATATTCTCAACTACAAGGGTCTTCTCGTTGAGGTAATAGATAGTAGGTAAATCGCCACGCTCCCCACCACCCTGGCAGGCAATGATGAGATTTCCGCTGCACTGTACAGCATCGACGACACCTGCAGCAAACTGCATGTCGGGGTTGTTTATGGCAAAGCAATCGCCTGTAGTAAAGGAAGCTTCTTCATTGTCAAGCGGCTTCTGCATGAACGAAAGCATCGAGTTGCCGCCCTCATCCCGGCTCAACAACGTTATGCCCTCTTCATATGGAGAGTTTACATACACCACAAAAGGAAAGAAACTTTTACCATCCTCGTTCTCAACAATCAGACGGCAGCTGTACTTGCCCAGTGAGGTACCCACAAAGAGAAACCTCTCCTCGTTGGAGTATGCATCAAGCTCTATCTCCCAAGTATATGTCAAGGGTTTCTGCTTGTTTGTCTGTGTAACCACAGGCTCAATCACAAGCGTCTCGTTCTTGTCAATATTGTATATGCTGTCAATACCCGATTCTATCATTATATGCGAAAGCGGACGTGTCGCCTCGGTTGTCTCATCACTAAAACATGCCACCATCAGGGGCAGAAACGCCGATATCAGGCACAATCTTAATATTCTCATATCTTTAATACGGTTTATCGTTCGGAAAATGTTTACGACGCTACGGTATACGGGTCGGGGAAGTCAAACGGAAAGTCAGGGAACTCAGCCAGTATTCCCTCCCTGTTTGCAGGGTCCTCAAAGAACTCATACATCTTTGAATAGATATACTTGACAAAGATTGTACGATACTGGTAAGGGTCGCCGTATGGGATATGCTCAAGATTCTCACCATAGAGTTCAACCATCTTTCTGTATGTCTCGGGGTGTATCTCCTCCACTGCGTGGAAGTACTCCACCATCTTAATGAACTTGAGCGGATGCCACTCGCCGAGGTATCGTTTCTGCCACACCTTCTCGCCATGGGCATTGTACCATTCAGGCTGGTCCACGGAGTTATCGAAACGGAACATTCGGACCTGAGACAACGAGTCGAGAGTCGGCGCAAAAAAGCGGTTGTCTATCAACTGAAGACAAAGAGTGTATCTCTCATAGCCATCGATGTAGTTACCCTTCAGCTCATCGCGGTATACAGTGACAGGAATAACACCCTCTACAGAGTCGGGCATTATACACGCTTCGTCTATTGTGAAGTGCACACCCTCGAGCGCATTTGTGGAATCGGGCATTATCACATAGCCAATCTCACGTTTTTCCTTGCTGATACCTCCCATGACCTTTACCGGGATATTGTATGTATACTCCCTTACCTCAACCGGAGTAACACCAAACGAGTAGTTCAGCGTATCTTTCGTGAAGTATATGCCCGAATGAGAGAGGTCGAACCTCATGTAATCCTCATCATTGCATGCAGTGATAAGCGACAACACAGGCAACATAAGTGCCATAATGGCATATCTTATTATCTTTTTCATTTTCATCTTCTTTATTTTCTGTTTCCTAGTTGCGGTTTTCAATCTCGACATCGGGAACAGGAATAGAATAAATTCCGTCAGCCGGGTTATAGGTACTCTTGCCGTCATGCGAGAGGATAGGAAGATTCTGACGCTTCATATTGAAGTACGTCTGCCCCTCGCCAATCATCTCCTTATAACGCTCATCGTTTATCAGTTCAACTGTGAGAGTCTTATCCGCCTCAAGGGGGTCGAGGCCGCGATGCATGCGCACGTCGTTGTAAAGGGCGAGAGCCGCATCGTAGTCACTGTCGAGCAATGCCTCGGCCGCAATGTAATACATCTCGGGCAAACGGATAAGGTTCACACCAAGGATAAGATCAGCAGGACGGTCAGAGGGCATATTGTTAAGCTCGTAAATGTCGGTTAACTTGCATAGGCGGTACTTGACGTCATCGCCGACCCCAGACTCTGAGAAGTAGGCCATTGTGCGGAAGTCGAGACCCGAAGCATCCCTCTCATAAAGTTCCATGAAGTCATCGCGCAAGTCCAGCGAATAGTACGATGTGACCTGCTGCAGTTTCCCGCTCACATTTGTATAGAAGCCAGGAAAATAGATTCCGAAGATAGTCTCCTTGCGCGACAGCACGCCCGCAAGATCGTTTACGACCTCGGTCTTCTCCTTGAGAGAGAAGTTGCCCTCACTGATGACTTTTTGGGCATATAAGGCAGCCATCTCGCTATTTCCCATAGTCAGGTATACACGTGCCAGTGTCGCCCGCACTGCATGAAGGTTAAAATGTATCTGACGGTCGAGCATGAAGTTACCTGAGCCCGCATAATCCTCTTCATCGGCAAGGAGAGCCTCAGCCTCGAGCAGGTCGGCAACAATGTGCTCATAGTTCTTCGCAAGAGACTCGAATTCGGGTGTCTTGAGCGAGAATTCCGTTGCATAAGGAATGCCGCCGGCTGCGGGATTTACCGTGTACTGAGCTGCAAAAAGACGCACAAGGTCGAAATGCATGAAAGCGCGCATACCGAGAGCCTCGCCACGATAGAGAGTATAAGGGAACTCCGTTGCATTAGCCACAAGCGGAGCATCAAGGATGCTGTTCACGTTGGAAATGTTCTTGTACATCGCTGTCCAGACGCCCTCGAAGACGCTTTTGACCGATGAATGTTCCCATTTATAACCGCTCATGGCTGTCACGCCCGTGTTGCCATAACACCACAAAGTCTGTGACAGAATCTCCAAGGTTGAAAAATGCAATTCCTGACCATAAAGCGTCTGTTGGCGCATCTGCGCATAAACACCATACATGGCGTCTTCGATGCCCTCGGGAGTAGACAGTAAAGGGTCACGCTTTACCTGACCGTCGGGAGTGATATCAAGGAAATCATCACACGATGTTGTAGCAACCATCATTGCACACAACAGCAATATCATATATTTCATCTTCTTCATAGTAGCTGTTTCTTAGAGTGTAACATTCAGGTAGAACTCAAATCCCTGACTATAGAGGTAATCAGTACCGCGCTCAATCTTCACCGTCGAGAAACGGAGCATATCGGTAAAATTCACACCCACGCGCATATTGCGCAGACTCATACGCTTGCACAGTTCATCGCCGAACTCATAGCTGATGTTGAGAGAACCAAGCGAGAGGGTATTCTCCTTCTCGGCAAAGCGGTCGGTCTGCTGAGGACGCGACGTATCGGCAATATCCTTGTAGATAGCATGGTCTCCAGGCTGCTTCCAACGGTCATCGAACACACGCTGGTCGGCATTGAAGCGCGGGTCGGCACCCTCGACCTTTGTAGCACGGGTAGTATTGTATACCCAGGCTCCCATCCTGAAGTTGAAGAGCGCATAGAGGCTGAATCCTTTCCAGTAGAGGTTGGTACTGAATGTACCTGCAAACGCAGGTTCAGTGTCACCGATGAGCACCTTGTCGGCGGGGTCATACTCGAATGTACGTTCGCCGTTACGCTTGATGTAGACCTCCTTACCCGTTGCAGGGTCGATACCGCCCGAACGCACCAGCTTGAGTGCTGTCACACTCTCGCCCTCGGCATATTGCGGCAGCGGTGTCAGATAGAAATCTGCATTCTCCTGATTCTCCTTGTTGATTTCCTCAAGCGCCTTGTTTATCTTGGTAATCTTGTTACGGTTCATGTAACCGCTTGTCGCCAGACGCCAGTAGAAATCGTTGGTACGGAAGATGTAACCGTCGAGCTGATACTCTATACCTTTGTTCTGCAGCTCGCCGAGGTTCGACTTTGCAGTTGTCACACCCGTTGACGGGGCCTTTGCCTTATCGAGCAGAAGGTCGGTGGTGTTGCGTATATAAGCATCGACAACAAGGTTCAGACGACGGTCGAACATACTGAGGTCAAGACCTACGTTATAGTTCATCGTACGTTCCCATGTAAGGTCGACATTTCCGATAGTGACCGGTATGGCACCGATACCGTTCTTATACTCATAGTCATTGAGATACTGGTACATTGTCATGGCCTGGAACGGGCTGAAGCTAACCTTTCCCGTGTAACCCATGCTTCCACGCAGCTTGAAGATATCGAAATATTCCTTGACACTCTTCATATAAGGCTCGTTCATTATGTTCCATCCAAGACCACCGGACCAGAAATGTCCGAAACGGTTGTTCTCGCCGAACTGCGAAGAGCCGGTCATGCGCCATGTGGCATCCATGAAGTAACGGTTGCGCCACGAGAAGTTACCCGTCGTGAAAAGACCCACATCGGCACTCTCGGCCTGTGAGCCGAAAGGCTTGCTGTCCGTAGGATAACCTGCCGCGTTTCCTATGTATGAGAGGTGGTCGCTGAAGAAACCGATTGCCTGCATTGTCTCGCTTGTGCTCTCGGCATGGTTAATCTCCCAACCGGCAGAAAGGCTGACAAGAGAGTTATCCTTGAAGAACTTATTGAAAGTACCTACGATATTACCGCTGTAGCTTGTACCCCTGGTAGCGCCTTTGGTGTACTGTCCTTTCTTGCTGAGGTCGGTCTCCGATTTATAGATACGCGACTTGGGCGATGTGAATATATCGCTGCTGCCCGTTGCACTCGAGATATTGAAATGACCTGTGAGAAGGAACATCTTGCTGATGTCCCAACGGAAATCAGTGCTGTTGGTCAATGTACGCTCGCCGCTCTTCGAGAAGCTGCCGAGGGAAGCCTCATAAAGAGGATTGTCGGCATCCCATGAGAGTTTTTCGTTCGGGGTTCCGTCCTCGTTGTACATCCTGTCATAGGGATTCATGCGCACATACTGCGAGAAGGAGCCATAGGGTGAGTTCTTTACAGAAATCTCCTGATACGTGGTACGGTTAGAAATTGTTACAGAGCCGATGAAATAATCGAGCTTGAAACCAAGGCTGTAACGTTTGCGGTAGTCATCCTTCATGACACCCTTTGTATCGCCGTAACGGCCAGTGAGTTCATAGCGGAGATTCGATGCACCGCCATAGATACGCAACGAGTGGTCATGTGAAAGCGCTGTACGCGCCGGCTGCGACAGCCAGTCACTGTTCTGCCCTGCCGCAATAAGTTTGTAGCGCTGGTTATACAGTTCATCATACTCATACTGCAGGGGAAGGCCTGTAGCGGAATTGACAGCACCCTTTGCATCGTAGAGGCCGGCCAGACGCTCATATTCGAGTTTTTCCCTCGCGTTGAGCACATCGTAGTCGCCGAGCATGGGGAACTGCAGATTGCCAGTGAAGTTATACTGGACACGCAGCGTGCTCTCGAGGATAGGCTTGCGGGTGATGACAATGACACCGTTTGCCGCCTTTGAACCGTAGAGCGCAGTTGCCGAGGCATCCTTGAGTACGGTAATCTTCTCTATCTCATTTATGTCGAGGTCATAAAGGTCCTGCATCGTAATCTCTGTTCCGTCGAGAATGATTGTAGGCTGATTAACCTGCTGACCGCTGTTCGAGAACGAACTCATACCACGGAGCACAAGTTCCGGAGTATGGTTAGGGTTAGAGCCCTGACTTGTGTTCTGCACCATTGCCATACCGGGAGTAAGCGCCGAGATTGCCGTTATGAGGTTTGTTCCTGACACTTGCTTGAGTTCAAGACCGCTTACCTCGGTAACCGAACCTGTAAATGTCTCCTTGTTCTTGGATACAAAGCCCGTTACCACAACATCATCAAGCAGATTGGAATCCTCGGAAAGCTCTACACGCAGATTTACCAGCGCGCCGTTCTTTGAATCGAATGTTACAGTCTTGTAACCAATGAAAGAGACCTGAAGCTCAAATTCCTTGACAGGCGATGCAATCTTGAACTCGCCTTTGTAGTCTGTAGATGTACCTACAAGCAGTTTGCCACCTGACCACAATGCGACATTGGCGCCTATGACGGGCTCGCCTGTTGCCTTGTCGATGACAGTTCCTGAAGCCACGGCTTTAACAGGCACTTCATCAGGTGCTGTGCCGGATACTGTTCCTACCGCATAGGCACCGGATACCGGCACTGCAACAAGCAGCATCAGCATCAATATCCTGCGGAGAATCGCTATCGTTAATTTACTGTTTTTCATATATAAAATTCAAAAAAATATAAACATTTGACCACACAAAGCCATTTACGGAAAATGGGAACGCAAAAATACAAAAAAGAAGTGTCCCCGCAATAGTGCGGGGACACTTTTATTATATGTTAATAATATTATTTAATATAACTTATTAAGAAGTCCATTACCATATGGCTCGCTTTTTCATCATTGACAGCAAAAATCACTTTACAAGGATTTTTTTGCCATTGACAATGTAAAGGCCGGGAGCTGTAATCTGCTCTATTCTGCGACCCTGAATATCAAAGATGCCCTTAACGACATTGTTCTCTGTATTCACATTCTCTACAGAAGAAGAGCTACCTGCTGCCACAAGAACGGCATTCTTATACAATGCACCGGCAACCTCGCTCATATCATTGTAGTTCATTACCTTAATAAAGAAATTTGCAATAGATATTGTACCGTCCTCATTAAGTGTCATCTTCACCGGTGAATCTGTAGCATTCATGTCATAGATTTTATAGTATTGTTCACCGGGAACTATTGCACCGCAAAGCCCGCCGACAACCATTTCAGCACTATTGCCATCCTCTGCTATATTCAATTTGATAACACTCTGACCAAGTTGCTTGCCCATGAATGAACTGATATAGTAATAACTGTCCATGCTATACTGCGAACCGTCAAAGTAAGTAATATTCACTTCAAACTCCGCGGGGAACTCAACATCCTGATAGTAAACATCTACAGCACCGGCCTTGAACTTATAGTCACCGGTCCAGTCAAATACAGGCTCTTCGGCACTCTCTTTTACAGCAGACATATTCTGGTAGAACACGACAGGAGTCTTGGCACCTGTATTAAAATCAAGTACCTGGATGAAAAGGTCCTCAATCTTCACTGAGCCGTCCTCATTGGGAGTGATAGTGAAGTTTGTTGCTGCGCCTGACGAGTTTGTCAACTGCAAGAATGTACCATCGCCATTCGACTTGAGGAATGCACAACCATAATAACCATCAAGCGCTACAGTAGCTGTCCCATCGGCATTAGGAGTAAGCTTCAGGCCTCCCTGGTTCACGCCATACAGGTCATAACCAAAAAGTTGGTCAACATAGTACATACCGGTAGCCTCGTAATATGTAACATGCATGGGGAATTCTGCAGGCCATGAAGAGATGTCCTCGGTACCGGCCTTAATGATATCAGTAGCAGGGTTACCTACCTTCACATTCCATACACCGTCCCAGGTAAATGCCTGCGAACCGCCATCTGCACTCTTGAGAGTACCTGCGATATACCACTGGTGATACTCACCGTTAACATACAAAGAATCGGCAGTTTCATCCTTGGTCTTACCCATCTTGTCGCTTGCGAATGAGAAACCGTTGTAGAGAGTAAATGCACTCTCTGATTGGCTCTTAAACTCGATTGTTCCTTTCTTTGCAGAACCGTACATAGGAGCGAAACGGATACCTTTAGCCTCATCGAGGTATGTATCATCATAAGCAAGCGCCAAGGTATTGCCGTCAAATGTAGCAGGCAGCTCAATATTGTTGTAACCTTCGATGGCAATTGTTGCCGTATATGCGAGGTTGTCGTCACCGCTCTTTGTAAGTGCTATTGAGAAATCAGTTGGAATTACAGAGCCCTCCATTGTATCGTATGCACCGCTACCGGCTGCAAAGTTCCAGTCGCCGCTGATATCGGCAACTTCAACTTTCTCAGCCTCAACAAGAGTCATCTTCACGCTTGTGTACTTTGCGATGATAGTACCCTTGGCTGAGTGCTGAATATCCTGAATGGTAATCACTGTAAAGTCGGGAACAGTAATCTCCTTTGTCTCGGGGTTATAAGAGTAATAAACAGGGCCATAGCTCTCAACCTCCCATTCGCTTGTAGCCTCATTGAAGTAACCATAAGGGTTGTCACCGTTTATGTTCGCGAGATAAAGTCCATTCCACAATTGCGGAGTATTCGGGTTAGTGACCTTCAGCATCTTTTTCTCTGTGCTGATTGCATTGATGTTCTGTTGGGTCTGGGAACCGGCAAAACCGACAATCTTGGCTATGTAATTGGCATCTTCGGAAATTGTTACATCCGACTCTGCGGGAAGCTGGTTCTTGTAAGTCTCTCCGGCCTCTGTATACTCCACAGTAGCTGTAAACTTGTACTTACCGAAAAGGTCCGCTACAGAACTTACCTGTGCTGTGGCATTTATTGCCATAAAAAGCACAAGGCAAAATAACATAAGGTAGTTTTTCTTCATAAAATTCATTTTTAATAATAAATTGACAATCATTTCCTAATCGAATGGGCAAAAATACAAATAAATCCAGATAAAACGAAAAAAATGTCGATTAATTACTCAATCAATCGACATTTTAACATCCTGCAAACATCCTGTCACTCAAGAGCCTCAAGAAACGCCTTCAGTGCGTCGCCGCTACTCGGGCGCATAGCTTTGTATGTATGCAGCTTACCCTCTTTATCATATATAAGGAAAAAGGGGATTCCCTTAACATTCAATGCATTGCAGAGTGTGTTATCCCTATCGTGCAGCTGATTGCCGTGCATACCGAGTTCAACCATTTTCTTTTTCCAAGCCTCCTTGTCGGTATCTGTCGATATTGAAAGAAACACCACATTCTCATTCTGCAGCTCCTTCTCAAGCGCCTGCAAATGAGGCACCTCCTTGCAACATGGTCCGCACCAGCTCGCCCAAAGGTCTATGTAAACATATTTACCTTTGAAAGAGGAAAAATCGACAACATTGCCTTCGGCATCCTCAAGTACCACTCCGGCAGGGAAGAGAGAACCGGTAATCGTTGCCTTGCGCTTCATATACTCATTGATATACTCATCGGAAAGGCCGTATATCTCTGTCACCTTCTCGAGTATCGACAATCCGCCTTCATAGTCGGCCGAATAGTCATGCTTGGAAAGGAATGAAGATATAAATTTCGACATCGCCATTTTGCGAACAGCCTCATTCTGATAGTAGTTGTGGAGTATTTCAAGTTTGTCGATCAGGTTCTCGACATCGGCAGGCATTCCCTCGGCAATAATCCTGTATGCAGAGTAGAACAGCGGTGCATAGTCATTGTCAAGCGCCCTATAATCAGGTTGCAACAGGGATCCAAGTTCAAAGCCGACTTCAGAAGCGTCTATGTTCTGCGCACGGGGTATCGAGGTATATGCATCGTATGCAGCAGTATATGCCCACACTTTAATGAAACCGGAAGCAGGATCAGAGACCTTTTCGGCCGAAATCAATGAATCGGCCACATTGCCATACGAAGCAATCAAAGCCTTCATTTCATCATTGCTCATGCCAGGTTTTGTCCATAACATGCGCGCATTCGCAGCCACTGTAGCATTAAACGCTGAAAGAGCACGGTTATCGGGAGTATCGGACACAAAGAGTGCACGATCCTTTACTTCCACACCGCATTCCACACTCTTTGCATCGGATGCATATACAGTCGTCATCAACTGTGTATTATTATTGACAAGAACAATATCATAAAAACCGGTACCGGAAAAAGGTATATTGCCGACGTACAGACCATCTTTCAGACGGAGAGCCGTACTTTTCGCCTCGCCATCCACACGTGGCTGGACATACACCTTTGCCTCACCCTCAAGAGCAGGAGTGAACGAGATTTCGAAACGTGCACGCTGCGCCTGTGCTGTAGCGACAGCAAACAGCACAAGAATAAAAAAAGAATATAGCTTCTTCATCGTTTTTCAGTTATTATACACCCGCAAAAATAGTCATAATCCGTCATATCTCAAAAAAGTATTACAAGGACAAGATATTTTAACAATAAAAACGCTTGGAATTTCACAAAAAACATATCTTTGCGCCAAAGCATACACATAGTACACAACTTACCATTTATAACTCAACTTTAATATGAAAAAGATTTTCTTTACACTACTTTGCGCAGCAGTGATGATATCATGCGGCGGCAACAAGGAGAAGAGCAACGAGTGCGGTAACAACCATGCAGAGTGCACACACCAGCATAGTGACTGCGACGGCAGCCACGAAGATTGCACAGGAGAATGCGAAAGCGGTGTCGGCGAGTGCGACAATTGTGCAAGCAAGGGCGAAAAGAAGAGCGAGACAAATGCAGGCTGTATTCAGGTAGACAACGATATGTTCCTGAGCAAGATTGCAGACTATAATGCCCCAGAGTGGAAATATCTGGGCGACAAGCCGGCCATTGTGGACTTCTATGCAGACTGGTGCGGTCCCTGCAAGAGAATTGCGCCACTGCTCGATGAAGTTGCAAAGGAGCATGCAGGCAATCTTTACATATATAAGGTAAACGTGGACAATTGCCCCGAGATTGCAAACGCATATCAGATTTCAGCTATCCCTACCCTGCTGTTTATCCCTGTTGAGGGCGAACCGATAAAGATTGTAGGCGGTTTGGAGATGCCTGCGATTGCCGAGAACATTGCAAAGATTATGAAGTAATAGGTATATACCGACATATAGCAAAGCAGTCATTGGCCGGCCAATGACTGCTTTGCTATACTATATATATTAGGCTCAACGTAAAAAGTTGAGGGATACTTCTTGTGATGACATAGAAATGGGGATAGACATCAGTATTGTGTTCTTCAATACGACTTACCCTTGACCTGTTGTTGTATATTCTTTTTGTTGTCGTTCTGTCATGTCCTTTTGGCGCCCAAAAGGACCAAAAGGCCCGGCACAAAGTTCACAAGTCGAATAAAACTTTGCTCACGAGTTGCAAGCAACATCCCTCGGTCGTTTTATTCTTGCCGTTGTTGTCTTAACGCAGCAAATAAGGG
>JAGBFX010000048.1 GCA_017936265.1 Bacteroidaceae bacterium
TAGCATTACTGTTTTCTCAAAATCTCCGATTTTGTATGCAAATTGTATGTTGTAAAATTTTACAGCAACCGCAATATGTGTGAGTAATAATTTGATAATTAAGTAGATATTTGAGGTTGGCAAATCGAGAGTTTATTTACGCTTAGTAAATTAACCCACCAAGTGGCTTTTCCTCCTCGTAGCGCGGCATAGAATGCGAGCACTCTCTGCTCTCGCATTACAGCGTCGGTTGCGTTTTTTCGGGCTTCGCAAGTCTAAAAATAACTCTTTTTATCCAACCCTCCTACAAAGTGGGTGACCCATTTCATTTTGGGTCACCCACTCATTGCTTTGTATGGTATTCTGTTATTACTTAACGAGCAACTTTTTGCCATCTACAATGTAGATGCCTGGAGCTGTTATGCTCTCAATGCGGCGGCCGGTGAGGTCGTAAATGGTTTTCACATTTCCGTTTTCACCTTTCACATTTTCTATGCCTGTGACACCGGTGAACTCAAATGCTGTCGGGGTCTTCAAGCCTGCGCTCTGGAAGTATTTCTCGATGCTGCCGGTAACCTTTACCTGTTTCTTGTAGTTGTCAGGGTTGTCAACAAGGTTCAATGCAGAGCGGATGTTGCCTGAAGGCAACTGAACGATGATGCAGTTTGCGATGTCGTTCTCGTCGGCATTGTCCGATAGAAGAAGGTTTGTGGCGACAGTTGTTATGCGGAAATCAGGAACATAACCATCGCTGTTCATTGCACCGACAATGTAGCCTGTTACAATTGCCGGAATCTTCTGGCCGTCAACGTATGCAGAAAGAGCCTCTGTAACGGTGTATGCCTTTGTTTCTGTCGGTATCTCGGGTTCCTCAGGCTCTTCGCCTTCCTCGACAACCTCGACCTTAACGGCCATGGTATTTACATACTTGCTGCTGCTTACGCCAATTGTGTAGCCTGTAACCTTTACAACAGAACCGCTTGTGAGGTTTGCCTTTATAGCCTCCTGCGGGTACTGTATGCTTCCTACAGCAGTTGTTGCACCCTCAATAGCAACGTTGTAGTAGTTGTTGTTGATTGTGAGTGTACCGGTGTACTCTACATACTTCACAACAGGTGTTGTAAGGTAAGCATCCATTGCAGCGCCGTCCATTGTTGTTGCAGCAGGGTGCTTAACGGTTGCAGTGCCTGTTTTTTCTACAACTGATGCGTTGCCGAACTGCAGGAGACCGCCATACATGCTTGTTGCACCGCTTACGGTAACAGCATCACCGGCTGCATAGCCCTTGTCGCTGCCAAGGTAAACAAGAATGGAACCTGTTTCATCGCTCATGAGGAAACCGCGTGCATATGTTGCTACGACAGTTCCTTTTGTTGCTGCATTACCGGTGCCTGCCGCAAGAACCTCGGCTATGGTTGTGTATGTAACCTCTGTTTCACCTTCGTTCTCATCGCCGCCTTCGCCGTCACCTCCCTGGTCGGGAGTAACGCTGCCGTCGGTAGAGAATGTTACTGTTACGGTGTTGATTTTCTGTGTTTTGGCATCGCTGGCCCATGTGAATACAACAGATGTCGCTGCTCCTGTCCAGTTCTTGCCGTCAACTGTGCCGCTGTTAGCGCTGAAGCTACTCACTGTGGCGCCGTCAAATGCAATGGCAGTGATTACTCCGCCCTCGGGTGCTGCAATTGTCATCGTAGCGGTCTTGTACACACGGAAATCGTATTTGCCGGATGCTGCTTTCCAGATACGTGAGGCGGTAGAACCGTCTGTGGTGTTGAGTGTAACACCATTGCTTGTAAATGTGGTTTCTGCTGTGTTGAAAGCAAAAGCACCACCTCCGGCATCGCTTAACATGTCATCGGTAATTGACGGGGTAAGCCCGCTTGGAGCAGTGAAGTCGAACTTCGCTTCTTCCGCGTAAGCATAGCTCATTATACCGAGCATGCAGAAAAATGAAAGTAAAAATTTCTTCATAGATAAAATCTTTAGGTTTATGTTAATGAATATATGTATCTGTTTATGCGGTTTCCCACTTTAGCGCAAAGATAGCACAAATAAATTTCATACACTCCTTTTATTCTTCTATTATTTTTTGTAGCGACAAATGGCTGCTCAATATCTCCTCTTATTATTTTATACTGTAATTATTATTTCGTAACTTTGCACATTGGTGGAGAAGGCTGTGCCTTCCCGTGTATTTATGATAAAACTATAAATTTATATACAATGTTCAGAACAAAGACTTGTGGCGAACTTCGTTTGGCCAATGTTAATGAGACTGTTACCCTTAGCGGTTGGGTGCAGCGTGCACGCAAGATGGGCGGCATGACCTTTGTGGATCTCCGTGACCGTTACGGCATTACACAGCTTGTGTTCAGCGAGGATGCAAATGCAGAACTATGCGAGAAGGCTTCGCACCTTGGCCGTGAGTATGTAATCCAGGCAAAGGGTGTAGTGAGTGAGCGTCAGAGCAAGAATGCGAATATCCCTACCGGTGATATCGAGATTATTGTCAGCGAACTTAATATCCTCAACGAGGCCGCTACACCTCCTTTTACAATTGAGAACAATACCGACGGCGGCGATGACATCCGCATGAAGTACCGTTACCTTGACCTGCGTCGTGAGGCAGTGCGCAAGAACCTCGAACTGCGTCACCAGATGACAATGGCGGTTCGCCGTTACCTCGACTCGATGAACTTCATCGAGGTCGAGACTCCAATGCTCATAGCCTCTACTCCTGAGGGTGCACGCGACTTCGTGGTGCCTTCGCGCATGAATCCCGGCCAGTTCTATGCTCTGCCTCAGAGCCCTCAGCTCTTCAAACAGCTGCTTATGGTGTCTGGCTTCGACCGTTACTTCCAGATTGTAAAATGTTTCCGCGATGAGGATCTCCGTGCAGACCGTCAGCCCGAGTTCACGCAGATTGACTGCGAGATGAGCTTCGTTGACCAGGAGGATGTAATCTCTCTCTTCGAGGGTATGGCAAAGCACCTCTTCAAGACTATCCGCGGTGTGGAGCTTACCGAGGCTTTCCCGCGCATGACATGGCACGATGCAATGAAGTACTACGGCAGCGACAAGCCCGATACCCGTTTCGGCATGGAGTTCGTTGAGCTCATGGACATAATGAAAGGTCATGGCTTCGGTGTTTTTGACTCGGCTGAATACATTGGCGGTATCTGTGCAAAAGGTGCTGCTGTATATACCCGCAAGCAGCTCGATGCACTTACCGACTTCGTGCGCCGTCCTCAGATTGGCGCAAAGGGCATGGTATATGCACGCGTCGAGGCCGACGGCACTGTGAAGTCAAGCGTTGACAAGTTCTATACACAGGAGACACTTCAGACAATGAAGGCAGCATTCAATGCCGAGCCGGGTGACCTTATCCTCATCCTCAGCGGCGATGATACCATGAAGACACGCAAGCAGCTCTGCGAGCTTCGCCTCGAGGTGGGCTCTCAGCTCGGTCTGCGCGACAAGAACAAGTTCTCTTGCCTGTGGGTAGTAGACTTCCCGCTTTTCGAGTACAGCGAGGAAGAGGGCCGTTACATGGCTATGCACCATCCTTTCACTTCTCCCAAGCCCGAGGATATTCCACTGCTCGATACCGATATGGGTGCCGTGCGTGCCAATGCCTATGACATGGTCATCAACGGTGTCGAGGTCGGTGGTGGTTCAATCCGTATATATGACAGCGAGCTCCAGAACAAGATGTTTGAGCTTCTCGGTTTCACTCCCGAGCGTGCTCAGCAGCAGTTCGGCTGGTTGCTCGATGCCTTCAAGTACGGCGCACCTCCTCATGGCGGTCTTGCATACGGTCTCGACCGTTGGGTGAGCCTCTTTGCCGGTCTCGATTCAATACGCGACTGCATTGCGTTCCCAAAGAACAACTCGGGCCGCGATACCATGATTGATGCGCCTTCTGTTCTTGAGCCTGCCCAGCTGGATGAATTGAATATTGTCGTTAATATTGAAAAACAGTAATATTGCCGAGAAACCAAGAAAGAAGAGTGCCGCGCGCATTGAGAAGGAGCGCAAGCGCAAGTCGGCGGCAAAGCGTCAGAAGATGCTCAAGAATATCGCTATGATTGTTATTGCAGTTGCGCTGATATCACTGATAGTCTTTGCATTCGCAGCGCCTCCTAAGCCTGTGATGTAATTGAGATATAATTAAAGCAGTAGAGCGATGCCCGCAAGGGCATCGCTCTACTACTTTATGCTGTATGGAATTACTTCAGATTTGCCTTGAAGAACTCTGCAATCTGCTCAAACAGATGATAACGTGTGTTTGAACCATGATAGATGCTGTGGTTGCTGTCGGGGTAGAGCGCTGTCTCGAACTTCTTGTTCGCCTGGTTCAGTGCACCTATGTAATGTATCATGTTACGCAAGTGTACATTGTCATCGGCTGTACCATGGACAAGCAAAAGATGTCCTTTCAGGTTGGCAGCATTCACAACCGCTGAACCCTTGTCATAGCCCTCCTTGTTCTCTTTTGGAGTGCGCATGTAACGCTCGGTGTACACTGTGTCATAGAAACGCCAGTCGCTTGGAGCAGCTACCGCAACGCCTGCCTTGAATATGCCTTCGGGCTGGCTCATTGACATGAGGGTGTTATAGCCACCGAAGCTCCAGCCCCAGATACCGATGTTCTTTGCATCGACGTAGGGCAGTGATGCCATGTACTTCGCTGCCTCAACCTGGTCGGCCGGCTCGTACTGACCAATCTTCAGGTATGTGCATTTGCCGAACTCTGTACCGCGTCCGCCTGTACCGCGTCCGTCAACGCATACCATGATGAAGCCTTCGCCTGCCATGTAGCTCTCGAACATTGCATTGCCGTAGTTTCCTATGTACCAGTTGTCGGTTACCTGCTGTGAGTAGGGGCCGCTGTACTGGAAAAGTACTACGGGGTATTTCTTGTTTGCATCGAAGTCGTGTGGCTTAATCATCCAGCCGTTGAGCTCAACGCCGTCGGTTGTCGTGAATGTGAAGAACTCCTTTGACGGCATGTCGAACTTTGCCAGTTTCTCGGTAAGTGCCTTGTTGTCGATGAGTGTCTTCAGTTCCTTGCCGCTGTTGTCGTTTATGGTCACTGTGTGCGGTGTGTCAATGCTTGAGTAGGTGTTGATGAAGTACTTCATGCCGCTGCTGAATACTGCCGAGTTGGTGCCTTCGCGCTTGCTCAGTTTTGTTTTCTTGCCCTTGGCATTTACCTTGTATATGCTCTCGCGCAAAGGGCTGCCCTCGTTGCTTGAGTAGTAGAACTCATTCTTCTTGCTGTCCCAACCGTAGAACTTCTTGACCTCGTAATCGCCTGTCGTTATGGGGCGTACAAGTTCGCCGGCGAGGTTGTACAGATAGAGCTGGTTGAAGCCGCTGCGTTCGCTCTGGAACACGAAATGTTTGTCGAGGAACTCTATGCCGCTGTATGTCTGTTCGTTGAGATATGTGTCGCTCTCCTCGCGCAAGATGGTCTTGCTCACTCCCGAGAGCGGGTTCACTGCCTGAATCTCGAGTACGCTCTGGTGGCGGTTGAGCGTGAGCACCGCGAGCATGTTAGGGTCCTTTGTGAACTTGATACGTGGAATGTAGCCCTCTTCGGGGATATTCACGTCGAGCTGGCGTGTCACGCGGCTCTTGATGTCGAATGAGTGAACCGATACCTTTGCATTGTCGGCTCCTGCAACGGGGTACTTGAAACTGTAGGGCTTGTTGAAGTCGAAATACTCCTTGCTCTCTCCGCCTGTGTACATCGGCATGTCGTACATCATCACTTCGCTCTCATCGTATCTGATGTATGCAATGACCTTGCTGTCGGCACTGAAATCGTATGAGCAGTTGGTGGCAAACTCCTCCTCATATACCCAGTCGGGTATACCGTTGATAATCTTGCGGAACTCGCCGTCGGTGGTAATCTGTGACTCGCTGTTGCCGAAGAGCAGTTTCACAAGGAACAGGTTGTTGTCGCGCACGAATGCAATCATGGTGCCGTCAGGCGAGAACTTGGGTACCTGCTGTGCTCCGTTCTGTGAGAGCGCCTCTGCCTTGTTGTTCTTGCGGTTGAAGATGTAATGCTCTGCTGTGAACGAGTGGCGGTAGATGCCGCGTGTCTTTGTCTGCAGAAGGATGAGCTTCTCATCGGGCGAGAACTGGTAGCCGTCTATGCGCTTTTCGCCGAAGCCGCGTGCTGTCGCAGCGTTGAAAAGGGTGTCTACAATCTCTCCGTTCTTGAATGAACCTTTGAGAATCATTGTACGGTCGCCGTTCATGCGTGCAAAATGCTCGCCGTCGGCCATTGGCTTGATGGCTGCATAGGTCTCGGGCCAGTAGCCGCCGTACATGACATCGTGCAATGTCACGTCATTGCCTGCAAATGAACTTGCCGCAACAACAATTGCTGTCAGTAGTGAAAATAGATGTTTCATAATAGTTTTGATATTTTGTTTGCTTTTATATTGTTCTGTGTTTGGTGTTTAATGTTTAATGTTTAA
>JAGBFX010000005.1 GCA_017936265.1 Bacteroidaceae bacterium
CAAAAATCAGAGATTTTTGCCAGCTCCCTCAAAGAGGGAGCCGAGGCTGCGTCCCTTGCTTACTAAAGCCGATAACCACATTCTCTTTTTGTCGAAGTATATCATGTACTTCAACAAAATGCAACAGAATACGCGGGTAACACGAACTGTTTTAATTGCTATCAGCGAGTCTAAACTGCTGCATAAATAAGCGCCGATGCCTCCTATTGCGTACATCACACGCTTTGTTGCAACATCCTTTTTATATCTTAAAGAAAGAGCTCTCGAAAACTCTCAAAGCCATCTATACAAGTAATTGCGTCACTATTACAAAGCGCCACATAAATTGCCGCAGCTCGCGCCTGGCAGTTAATGCCCTTATTGGGATTGAACTCTATATCGGTAAACGCACTGTATCGGTTCAAACGTCGGGCGACCTCAGGGTTATCCTTTAATGTGCTTATGTAAAGCCAATCATAAAAGCAATTCACCGGGTAAGCATCTTTGTTCTCACCCTCATAGCAAAAAGAGATTATTCGGCCATTTTCTTGCAGTCGCGGATCTCTCTTGGCTTCCTGTGGGTTTTTTAGATATAAGTCAGTATACGGACCTCCTTGTTCAAAGACTTTAGATCCTTGATAAACACACTCTACAGGCACCCTGCAATTCAAAGAAGGGATGAATGTTCGGAGATTATAGGCACTTAATGCCACCCCCTCCGGCTGAAGAGATTTGGACGAGATCTCAAGAACCTCACCACCCTGTTTTTTCTTGTAAGCCTCATGAAGAGCAATAATGTTTTTCTGCTTCTGCGTGACCGAGAAACCAGGATTAAATGAAAAGTCAACGCCGACCGTCGTATAGTATGGTCGGCTGTTAATCGGCACAAAGACCGGTCTGTTTGCCATAAGCACCTCCTCTTATCAAACAAGAGAACTTCTCAGTTGTCGGCTATGTTGTAATTCTCAAATATCTCATGGTTTACATAGCCACCACTGGCTGCAAGAGTCTCAAAACCTAAGTCTTCTTTGCTCTCAGTAGCTGTTCCATCCATATAGTCCGATAGGACAATCAAATATTCAAGACAGCATGCCTAGACCGAATGAATCACCGGTCCAGGCAAACTGCTATTTTGCTAGCATATTCATTGTTATGTGTGAGCTGGTAAAGGCAGCTTCACACAAGTCCCGCACGCGTTCTCGCCCAAGGATATTGCTGCTATGGATGTTAATGTGCGGAACATAGATTCCATAGTGGAGCATCCACTCCACGATATCAAGACCTGTTCCATCATCGAGAGAATAGTCAAGAGAAATGTAGTCGTACTCTTGCGTTGTCAGTGCCAACTTAGCGGAACGGATATCTCGACAGCCATCGAAACCATCCGGAATATCTCTCGTATCATCGAGAAATAATCTCTTTCCTCGATACATCGTTCGATCTCCCTTCATTGAGAATTGCGCATTCTATGGAAAACCCTTCTCACACTATTAAACAAGATAACGCTGGCTGTTATACGTTTTTCATACAGCGCGTTAATTTGACTCTCATAAAGTTTTTCGAGGGCTAATTCGTCCTCTCTACTGACTTCATAATCATCAAACAATCCCACCTTTTCTTGCAATAAAAGTAATCGTTGGCGTTCCTCTGCGGGCAAAAATTCTTCAAAATTTATGTTGGTTGTCAATGTCATAGCATAGGACATTGAACTTCCCAGTCCGCGGTCTCGCTTTACCATATCAATCATTCGATAGATGGAAAGCACCTGATTTGAAACTGTGTTAACAACACTCTGTTCGAACTCGCGTATGGCATATTGAATAATTTCGGGAGTGAGGCTGAACAAACAGCTATCCATATTGAACCTATAAGTATAAACAAAATAGCCTTTTCCTTCGCTAACAATAAAAGACCAGCTACCCTTAGTAATACCTTTTTCGTTCAATGTGTTGACCATCACGTAGAAGACAGGCAGGTATAGCCCGGATAATTCGATTGGCTCGGAATGATATTCTGCACGCCATAGCGTCTTATCGCTTTTCCCAAAGTGTAAGACCATCAAATCCAGAAAGTCCGCATTAGGAAAGGAAAGGAGCAGGATATTGTCGATGGCAACATTTGTTGCTACTATGCCCGCATCTTCTAGATACTTCTTAATTTGCTTTATCATATACCCTCCATAGCTCGAGAATGACTGATCAAAAGGGGCACCCACGGACGAATCCGTGGGTGCCGCCTGCACTTACTTGGCTACAATGTAACCATCGGGACTACGCTGGGAAACGAACTTAGAATAGGACATCTTCTGCAAAATGCAATCCTTACCAGCATTGTAGCTGCTGTTGCCGTCATAGTTACACTCCGTGAAATAGACGGTAACAGGTTTGCCATTCTCATATTCAACATACTCGATATACATCACATGACCGTAGGTACCACCGGTGTTGACACAGATGCTGCCGGCAACGATCTTATCAGCGCCATTCAGAATCTTTACACGAGTATCGTCCTTGTTGGCAGACAGCCATTTCTTTGCATGAGGAGCAGTCTTCAATGCAATTCCTGTAACCTCATAGAATCTGCCAAGTGCATACCATGTGCACTCGCCATCGTAGCCAGCCTTTGCGGAGATGTTTCCGCTGCCGTACCATTTTGTGTAACTACTGCCATCCTTGATGTTGGCAACAGTCTTTCCAACTAGAGAACCCCAATCCTTGCCGGATGCGAGCTTATCAGCAACAGATTTGGCACTTGCGTAGGATTTGGACAGAAAAGCCTTCTGTTCAGTTAGCCTCTTGTCATGAACAGACGCAGCGCCAGAGTTGACGGCCATCTCACTTAAGGAAACAACGCCGTCAGTGATCGCCTTGGTCACTTCTACGGCCTTCAGATCGGGGATGATGGAGTCGGCAAAGGAGACTACGACATTGTCAAAGTACTTGCCAAGCTCCTTTAGAGTAGAACTCTTGCTCAAGTCGCGGATCTGATCTCCAATCAAGTATTCGACAGCACCAAAGCTGGCCGCGCACTCTGCATAAGCGGACACAGCAGCAACCATAGTGTCGTAGTCAGTGATTGTGCTGTTCATAGCACCTGCAACCTTATTACCGTTGGCAATAACATTGTTGGTATAATACCGAACCATACCAAGCAAGGAAGCTGCTTTTAAGGTCTCCGTGGACACAACAGAGTCACCAAGTTCAATCAAGCTTTCCTTCAAAGTAAGGCTATTACCTGCGCCAAGACTCAACAGTGCTCCGGAGCCTTTACCAATGACCTCGCCCATCTTCTCAGTGGCTGCGATATTGGTGTAGATGCTGTAGTAATCCTGCGCAGCGCTCACCCAGCCCTCTGCAGCACTCTTCTGCATCACACGGACATCGTTAAAGAGATCCAAAGTGTAGAGCTTATTGAGCACATCAGCGTTGTTGACCACTTTGCCGTTGGAATCGACAAAGAAGATGGAGTTAGAGGCAACCCCGTTGTATGCCTGGGAGGTTTTGGCCTCATAGTACTTATTTCCACTAACAGTATAAGTAACTCCTGTCTTCTTATATGTAGATGCTGGGATTCCGGAAGGGGTCGTAACGGTGTTGGTAGTGGTAGTGGTGCCGGACTGAATGTCGATCTTGTTGCCCTTGGTATCCTTGAAGACCCAACGCTGGGCCGAGCTAGAAGAGTCAAACTTTGCAAGCTTTACACGACCCTTAGAAGAAGTCGCAGATAGTGCCAACTTATTATTGCCCGCCATACGGATGATGTAGCTACCATCATCGCAAAGATAGAACTGGACATTCTGGGCCTTGGCG
>JAGBFX010000049.1 GCA_017936265.1 Bacteroidaceae bacterium
ATATATACACTATTATAACAATGATAGGATCAAACTGAGGCTAAATGGAAAAAGCCCGGTGCAATACCGAGCTTTATTCCAATCTAAGAGCGCCTCTTAATAATGTTAAACCGTCCAACTTTTGGGGGTCACATCACTTTTAGTCAGCCTCTATGTTTATCCATAATCAGGAGATTCTTACTGATGAACCTCTCTCAAAAGGTCGTTCACTGTCTTTACAGGATTGAAGGTTACAAGAGGCACCTCAACGAAGATTGTGTTCCAGTCGCTCATAGCACCATTCCACAGACCCGGAAGTTCCATAGCCTTAAGCTCGCGACCGTTCTTTGACTTGTGTGAGATGAAACCGGTGTTCTTGTCAACAAATGCAGGGAGATTGAACTTCTCGCCCTTATAGCCCTTGACCGCACATACAAGGTCAACAGGATTGAAGTGTGTACCGTTCTCGAACATAGATTTGGCCTCGGGGTTGTTCATGTCAATCTGTGAGCTTTCAAGAATCTGAAGCGATATTGTACCATCCTGATTATATGCAAGGAACGGACCGCCACCGGGCTCGCCCACATTCTTTACCATACCGCACACGCGCATAGGACGGTTGAACTTCTTGCGCAGATAGAGGACAAGGTCGCAATCCTCCATGTTCTTGATATCCTCGTTGCGGCACTGCAGATTGTTCTGCAGGAAACGAATCATCTCCTCGACCTGCTCATGAGTATATTTGCCGCTGTCGATAAGCTGCAGATACTCGAACACTCTCTTCTGTGTGCTGACAAGAATACCGGCAAGCAACTTCTTGTATGTTACTGTAGCATCCTTCAGACGGTCGGGAACGACATTGTCGATATTCTTGATAAAAATAACATCGGCATCAATGTCGTTTAGATTCTCAATGAGGGCGCCATGACCACCAGGACGGAATACAAGCGCGCCGTTCTCGCGGAAAGGAGCATTCTCGGCGTCTACTGCTATAGTATCGGTACACTGTTTCTGCTCAGAGAATGTAATATCATATTTTACACCGAACATTGCCTCGTAGTGTGCCTTACGCTCGGCAACCAGTTCCTCGAATAGGGCCTTGTGGTTAGGAGATACAGTGAAGTGCAGCTTCACAACGCCGTCTGTGGCAGCGTAGAGTGCACCCTCTACAAAATGTTCCTCGGCCGATGTGCGTGGACAACACTCATAGTTGTGGAACTTGAGCAATCCCTTTGGCAATGAGCCGTAGTTCATGCCTGTGAAGTCGAGCAGATTGAAGACAACATCCTTGTACTGTCCTTTTTCGATAAGCTCCTTTACCGAGAGTGACTTGTTCTTGCGGCATGCCTCGTCAAGGTCGGCATAGAAAGCAAACTTCTCTATGTTTGCAAAGAAATTTTTCTCGAAATCAGTTGTAGGAGCATCATATTCCGCGCTCAGGAATGCGAACAAATCCTTGAACATGCGGCTTGCGGCGCCTGATGCAGGAACGAATTTGAGGATAGCATTGCCCGCAGCACAATATGCATCCCAAACCTTGAGATACTCCTCTATCTCCTGTTCTGTAGGAGCAAGGACACCTTTCCCGATAGTAGCAGCTGCTTCAATCTTGAGGAAAGGGAAACCTGTCTTGAATGTTTTCAACTGTTCGGCTACCTGTTCAGCCGAGATACCTTTTTTGCTCAATAGAGCCTGGTCTGCTTTACTTATCATAATACCGTTAGTTAAAGTTTTCTAAATTAATCAAGCGAATATAGAAATAAAATCTATAAATGGCAAAAAAAAGCCATTATTTAATGAGAAAAAGCTATCTTCGCGCTGTAGAACAACAAGAAAAGTATTATGCAGGGTGTTTTAGAATTTACAGCGGAGGAAAAGAGAGAGATTAAGGAACTTACCGTATTGCTCAGGAAAAGCATTGACGGCAGAGTGCCCGCCGGCGACTTCCGATTTCTCAAGAATAGGATTTCCGATGCGGCATCACAAGGCAGAATAACACGCGACGCATTCGGATTCAACCCAATAATCATAGACTTGCAGACTGCGTTCATTGTAGGACAGGAAATCGGATTCCAGCGCGAGATAATCATGAGCATATTGCTCAACCGCGCCATGCAGGCCGGAACAGCAAATATCAATGAGATAAAAGATACGCTTGGCGAGAATGCCGCGAACATTCTCGAGAACCTGGCTCAGATAAACGCGCTCTATGCCAAGAGCCCTACTATCGAGACAGAGAATTTCAGGAACCTGTTGCTCTCGTTCACCAACGACATGCGCGTAATCCTCATCATGATTGCAAGCCGTCTGGTAATGCTGCGCCGTCTGTTCGATTCAACTGATGATGCTGCACGCAGGCTGGTGGCCAACGAGGCATCGAAGCTATATATACCGCTTGCCCACAAGCTCGGTTTCTACAAACTGAAATCGGAGATGGAGGACCTTGCGCTGCGCTACACCGAGGCCGAGATTTATGCCGAACTGAGCCGCAAGCTCGAGGAGACCGCCGCATCGCGCGAGGACTACATCGCATCATTCATCAAGCCGATAGAGAAACAGCTCAAGACACTCCCCCACCTCAAATACAGGATCAAGGGACGTACAAAGTCCATCAACTCCATCTGGCAGAAGATGAAGAAACAGCAGAGGCCGTTCGAACAGATATATGACCTCTTTGCAATACGCATCATCATTGACAGCGAACCGCAGAACGAGAAGAGCGAGTGCTGGCATGTATATTCTATGATTGCCGACATGTACACGCCGAACCCGCACCGTCTGCGCGACTGGCTGTCGGTGCCCAAGAGCAACGGCTATGAATCGCTGCACACCACCGTAATGGGCCCCGAAGGACGTTGGGTAGAGGTACAGATACGTACCGAACGCATGGATGCCGTAGCAGAGCATGGTCTTGCCGCACACTGGCGCTACAAGGGCATAAAGAGCGAGAAGGGACTTGACAACCTCCTGGCATCAATCCGTGACACTCTCCAGAACCTGAGCGAGGAGGAGGCAAGCGAGAACAAGTTCAAGATGGAGCTGTACAAGGATGAAATCTTCATCTTCACTCCCAAGGGCGACCTGTTCCGTCTATCAAAAGGCGCGACAATCCTTGATTTCGCATTCTCCATACACACAGGCTTGGGTTGCAGGTGCACAGGAGCGCTCGTCAACGGGCGCAACGTGCCGATACGTCATGTCCTCAACAACGGTGACCAGGTTGAAATCATAACATCGAACTCGCAGTCACCCAAACAGGCGTGGCTCAGCATAGCCAAGACCGGACGTGCACGCAGCAAGATACGTCAGGCACTCAAGGAGATCAGTGCCAAGCAGGCCGATATGGGACGCGAGGCTGTCATCCGCAAGCTGAAGAACCATAAAATAGAGTTCGAGGAGGCCGTCATGGACCACCTGATACGCAAGATGGGTTTCAAGCGTCTGAGCGACTTTTTCCAGAATGTGGCAGAGGGCAATATTGACATTGCCGATATCCTCAAGCGCTATCAGGCCTTGATTAACCCCGAGAGTGAACAAGGCGAACACTCACGCAGTGCCGGAGAATTCACATACATCAATGACAAGGAAGCAAAAGGCTCAAACGACGTGCTTGTCATAGAGCGTAATCTCAAAGGGGTCGACTACAAGCTTGCCAAATGCTGTACACCGATTTTCGGCGATGAGATATTCGGGTTCGTGACAATCAACGGCGGCATCTCAATCCACCGCAAGGACTGTACCAATGCCCGACAGTTGCAGGAGCGTTACCCCTACCGCGTCATTGATGCACGTTGGAGCGATGTGGACAGCCACGGAGCACTGCTCCCCGTTACACTGCGCATAGTAGGCCATGATGACATAGGCATAGTAAACAACATAACCTCGGTAATATCCCAGGAGAAGGATGTCATGATGCGGGGAATAAACATCGAGTCTCACGACACACTATTCTCGGGCACATTGTCACTCATGATAAACGACAAGCTCAAGCTCAACAAACTGATTGCAAAGATTGAGAATATAAAAGGTGTGAAACAAGTGAAGAGAGGTTAAAAAGATGTAAAACTGCTATGTTTAAATCATAAAGCCTTAACTTTGCAGAAAATTATTGATAAAACTGACACAGATGAAAAAGAGCATATTATTTGCATTTGCACTGATGCTTGCCTTTTCGGCAACCGCACAGAAGGCAAACATTGAATTCGAGAAGACAACGATTGACCTCGGGAAGTTTGGCCCCGACAGCCTCATACAGAAGTGTCACTTCGTATTCAGGAACACCGGTGACGCCAACCTGTACATACACCAGATACTGACCTCATGCGGCTGCACGACAAAGGAATATCCTACCTATGCCATCAAACCTGGAGCACAGGACACAATCTTCGTGACCTACAACGGCACGAACAAGGCACCAAAGAAGTTCAGGACAAGCATCACAATTCACAGCAACGCCGTCCATGAGATGACAAAGGTATACATCAAAGGCGAGCAGCTTGCACGTCCGATAAAGGAGGTCGAAATAATTGAGGTTGAAGAGTAGCAACTGCTACACACTGCACCGATACAATAAAAAAAGAGTCCTGCGGGACTCTTTTTTTATTGTATCATTATCTAATGATGATTTTCTTTCCATTCCTTATATAAACGCCATTCTTGAGCGGGTTCACGATCCTACGACCTGTGAGGTCATAGAGTGAAGCGTCTTCACTTTCTTCAATATTCTCAGTCACATAATCGATTGATGTCGGTACAGCACTCTTGGCAGCAATGTCAATATCAATGGCAGCCGGGAACAGACGTTCAGGGTCATAGAAAAGGGCACAGCTCTCGACCATGGTTTCAAGTGTAGGCATTACCATTCCGTTGAAAATCTCCGTACCGTTAAGGATAACCTTCACCGGCTGTGAGAGGTCATATTCATCCTCATTGAGATATATCCTGAGCTTTCCCTTGCTTGCCTTGCTGTATTTCTTGTTGAAGTACATTTCGATGCCTCCCTGAGAGTACGAAGTGGAATAGTTCACAATCTTCGCACTGAGATCAATGGTATTCCCTTCCCTCTTGAGTTCATAGCATGCACGCGCATTGGAACTTGCTGTCGCATTTGCAATGACTCTAATGTTGTAGAACGCTTCGCGGTAACGTCCGTACATAGCATAATTCTCCCAATATACATAATCGGGATGAGCATCACGGGTAAACTGCGCGAGCCATGGGGTTGTCGGTTTGTAGTCAATGCTGTGACCATAGTCCGGTATAACCTCAATATAGTGGTTGTAATAACCCGGATGTGCCTTTTCAAGTTCATCGGCAACCTCAAGCGCCTTTTGAGTGAGGATATTCCTGCCGAAACCATCATCAAGGGCACCTGTACGCAATGAGAATGCGATGTTGGCCATATTCTCCATCGGTGCGTTCTTTAGCGGCTCACCGCCAGCCATAGGACCCGCACCGGCGAGATAGTCGGCATAGAACGAGGCAAGGCGCTGGCTGCCGTATGCACCCTCAGAGATACCGAAGAAATATATTTTGTTAGGGTCTACATTCTTGCTCACAAAAGCCAGACGCAACAGTTTCTCCCACGCCCACTGCTTGCTCTGTATCGCCCATCGGTAATATTCGCCATAGGCATTTGGTATCTGCGGAACGAAATATATTCCCGGACTGTAGAAACGGCGCAGAGAGAGTCCAATGCCGGTCTCCCACTCCTGGGCCTTGTCGCCCGAACCGTGCATATAGAGGAAAAGGGGATATTTGCTATCGGCATCATAGCTCGGATATGCGTTGCAACCATAATAGTATGGCATTGTAGCATTGGGTTCAAGAGAAGAAGGCAACACCCATGAGCCGCTTTTCCTGTTCTCAAGAATATCGAGTGGGATTAGTTTCTCTTCATCGTAATTCTCCACGGCACTTTTCCAGAGATTCCATATTCTCTCCCTTGTAGAGGCAATTTCGCCGGCAGGGATTATGGACTCATCTTCAAACTGCGCATCTTCATCCCCTATCGAGGCATTGAAATATTCGGTAATGATTCCCTCATTGATAGTCACACCATTCTGCGCCGAGGAAGGAGCGATAGCCGCAACCGCTATAAACAAACATACAATAAGTTTATTCATAATAATAAATATATTTAAAATACCAATTTCTCGATAAAGGAGGACTTGCCATTTACCCTGCCCTCAATGTAATACACGAGCGAACCGTTCTCTCCCTCTTCCTTGTGACGATAGAGTTCAACCTTATCGCCTGGCTTAACCTCATTATTGAAGTTGATTACAAGTTCCTTAAGGCAACGTGTTGTAGTAACCTCAAGCTCAATGGCATTCATAGACCACTCGGTATATTTCACATTATTCACATGTCCAAGCATATCAAGGTCTGAATATGCTACATCACGTGTTGCAACACATTCAGGGGTACAGTCCTTTGGCATTACAATCTTTGGAGCAGGTTCTGCAATGACATTCTCCTTGATGCACTTTTCGTCACTCTCTACAAGTTCGGGAAATTTCGACAGCCGACGTGTATCAATATCAATTACCAGCCAAGATGATGTAGCAGAAATCAGTCTCTCTTTACCCTCCTTGTCATACACCACGAAATCACGCAAGAACTGGAAACCTGCAGCACCCTTGTGCCATGACTGTACATTTATATTGTCGCGCCACTTGGGAAGGCGGTGAAATATCACGTGCATCCTAGCAAGCACCCACCCCTTACGTGTCACATGCATGGAGTCGTAACCGACACCAATGTAATCGGCATGTATATTAGCAGCTTCCTGCGCATAATTGAGGAAAGATGCCGGTTTCAGAGTCGATGACATGTCGACATCGAAACTCGGGATTCTTTTTACAGCATTATATTTCTCTACCATAATTATATTTGTTTAAATTTCCAATATTATCAATCGAACCAACTTACATGTCTGCGCCTTACAGCCTCGGTATCGAGCAGTATCTTCACGAACTCGCGTGCCGCAGCTTTCTGGTATGCTCCCTTAAGGCGTAAAAGCGATGCCTCCATCACATTGGCGGGGTCATCGATGGGAATTGCCCTGAAACGGGAACTGCCGAACACCGCAGACGTTGAGAGCACTGTTGCATAACTGCCTGTAGAGACCATCTGTAACAGTATATTTGTTTCATTGAGCTCCAGTTTTGAACTGAGTTCTATGCCCTTTCCCGCCAATAGCCTCTCAAGCATCATGCGTGCCTGCAAGTCATGAGAGGGAAGGACCAAGGGAACATCGGAGAGTTCCTGTAAAGTAATCCTCTTCTTTGCAGCCAAGGCATGTTCCTTTGATACGACCAGTGCAAGAGCATTTTCGAAGAGAGGCATCGAATCGACATCAGGCGCATCTAGCAACGGCTTGTACGAAAGGATGAAGTCAAGCTCGCGTTCCTTTAGAAGGGCAAGTAGCTCATTAACTGTCTTGTAGCATACCTCGAGTTTTATATCGGGGAACACCTTCATGAATTCAAGAAGTCCCTCGGTAAGCACCGTGCTGAGGCTGTATGTTACCCCTACCCTGAGTCTGCCCGCCTTGACATGCTGTAGGTCATGCAGACGCTGCACACCATCCTCGGCATCCTGTATTGTCTTGCGCGCGAACGGAAGGAACTCCTCGCCCGCCTCGGTAAGCGATATATGGCGGCTATTGCGCAGGAAAAGTTCAAATCCGAGCTCGAACTCAAGCTGCTTTATCTGCTGCGAAAGAGTACTCTGCGTTATATAAAGATGCTTTGCTGCAACAGAAAAGTTCAGGTATTCGGCACTCTTTACAAAGTATTTCAGTTGTCTCAGTTCCATTCTATAGCCATATAATTCCTATAAGCGACACGCCTATAATCATTTCAAGTGCGAATATAAGAAATCTGCCTCACAGAGCCATCATTCTTTTGAGAAAATGAAGCCTGTGAGGCAGAAATGTTATAAAAATATGAATTTTCGGCTGTTATCAGAAACCGATGAATATCAGCATGGCATAACCGAGCACGACACCCAGAAGACCTACTATTATACCAACCTTCATCATATCCTTCTGCTCAATGAAACCTGTTGAGTGAGCAATGGCATTAGGAGGTGTACTGATAGGCAGAATCATAGATACTGAAGATGCGATAGCAATACCTACAAGCATTGCCTGAGGACCGCCGAAAGCGTCAAGCGCTGTACCGAGACCGCTTGCAACGACACCAAGCACCGGAACGAGCAGAGATGTTGCTGCCGAGTGAGAGATGAAGTTCGAGAAGCCGAAGCAGATGAGACCTGCAAGAATCATTACCATCAGCGGTGAGAAGTTGTCAAATGGAACAGACTTCACGATAAGGCTGCTGAGACTTGCAGAGTTTGCATCGCTGTAGTTGAGTGCAACACCGAGCGCGAAACCGCCGGCTACCATCCACAGCACGCTCCAGTTGATTTCCTCAAGATCACGGCGTGTAAGGATACCTGTTGCACAGAAGATAGCGATAGGAATCATGGCAACCACATTGGTATCGATGCCCCAAAGGTCTGTACCGAACATCCACATGAAGATTGTGATAGCAAATGCAACGACAACCGACCATGTCTTGTAGTTCCAGTTGATTTCACCCTCAATCTCTATCTTGATATTCTTCTGCTTGAATGGGAACATGATGCGGAGCAACAGCCAAGCGAGTACAAGAAGTACAATCACGAACGGAGCCATCTTGATTGTCCAGTCCACGAAGCTGATACCCATGCCCTGTGATGAAAGATAGTCAAGAGCAATCATGTTGGGAGGAGTACCGATTGGGGTAATCATACCACCCAGGTTGGCACCTACAGGAATTGCAAGAGCAAGAGCGATACGGCCTTTACCGTCTGCCGGAAGCGAACGGAGCACCGGTGTAAGGAACGCAAGCATCATGGCTGCCGTAGCTGTGTTGCTCACGAAAGCCGAGAAGATAGCTGTTACAAGGATGAAACCGAGCAACACAATCTCGGAGCGTGTTCCGAAAGGCTTCAGCAATACACGTGCAAGAGCAACGTCAAGTTTTACCTTTGTAAGTCCAATGGCAAGCACGAAACCACCGATGAAGAGCATGATTGTGGGGTTAGAGAAACAAGCAAAGATGCTCTTGAACGGTACCAGGCCCACACCACCCTCGGGACGGAGGAATGAGAACGCACTTGTTGAGACAGTAAACAGCATCACTGTCACGACAACCATTGATGTTACCCATGAAGGCATTGTCTCGGTAAGCCACATGAGCGCGGCAAACACGAACAGAGCAATTATTCTCTGGTGAATTACTGTCAAGCCTTCAATACCGAATGACTCGGTTGGCAACAATGCTATTACACTTGTAATAGCGATAATGAAAAGAAGCTTAATGGCATTGAGAGGGAGTTTTCTCTCTCTCTTGTGGGATTTCTTCTTCTGGATTCCTTCCAGAATTTTATACCCAGGGAAATTTTTAAACATAACTAATTGATTATTATTTAATTAAATAAATTTACAAGTGTTGTTATCTGTGAAATTATCAAAAAACATACAAATTTATAATCTATTATTGTATTCACATATTGCCAATCTATCTAAATTGCCGATAGCAGCTATCGTTCACATCAATAAATAAAGGTTTCCCGGCAACGAAATATTAAATTTTTGCCGATATTTTAGAAACATTAATATTATATATATCAAATTGGCAATGAAAGGAGAAAAATAATCCGTACCTTTGCACGGAGGTTTAATCTGCACCCGCAAACGGAAGAGAAATCTCTAAAAGACATTATTTATTTATGAAAGCATACGTTTTTACAGGACAAGGAGCACAATTCAGCGGAATGGGCAAGGAGTTGTACGAAAACCACCCTATCGCCAAGCAATACTTCGAGAAGGCCAATGAGATTCTAGGCTTCCGCATAACAGATATCATGTTCAACGGCAGCGATGAGGAGTTGAGACAGACACGTGTCACACAGCCGGCCGTTTTCCTCCATTCAGTAATACAGACAATAGTACTTGGCGAAGAGTTCAAGCCCGACATGGTCGCAGGACACTCTCTTGGCGAGCTGTCGGCTCTGACTGCAGCCGGTGCACTCAGTTTTGAGGATGGTCTGAAGCTCGTGTATCAGCGTGCCATGGCAATGCAGAAGGCATGCGAGATGCAACCCTCTACAATGGCGGCGGTACTCGGACTCGCCGATGATGTCGTCGAGAATACATGCAAGGAGATTAATGCAACAGGCGACATTGTCGTGGCCGCGAACTACAACTGCCCCGGACAGGTTGTAATTTCGGGAAGCATAGAAGGTGTCAACAAGGCATGCGAGGCACTTAAGGCTGCAGGCGCAAAGCGAGCACTTCCCCTGAGCGTCAGCGGAGCATTCCACTCCCCTCTCATGCAGCCCGCAAAAGAGGAACTCGGAAAGGCTATCGACAGCACCACATTCAGCACACCGGTGTGCCCGGTATACCAGAATGTTGATGCCAAGCCACATACCGCCCCCGAAGAAATCAAGGCAAACCTGATTGCACAGCTCACAGCCCCTGTACGTTGGACTCCGACAATCATCAATATGATAAACGACGGAGCGACAGATTTCATAGAGTGCGGCCCAGGCAGTGTACAGCAGGGTCTTATCAGTAAAATCAAGAAATCCATTGCAGCAGAATAAACACTATTTGACATGTCACGTATAATAATTTACCAGCTACTACCACGACTTTTCGGCAACAGCACAGCGAACAGTGTTGCCAACGGAACCATCGAGCAGAACGGTTGCGGCAAATTCAATGACATAACCCCAAAGGCTTTGCGTGCCATACGCGACCTCGGTGCCACACATGTATGGTACACAGGTGTCATCGAGCATACTACACGTACCGACTATTCAAGATACGGCATACCTACCGATCACCCGGCCATTGTCAAAGGCGAGGCCGGTTCTCCCTATGCAATAAAGGACTACTATGACAATGACCCCGACCTTGCCGTCGATGTCACCAGGCGCCGCGAAGAGTTCAAGGCACTCATCGGGCGCACACACAAGGCAGGGCTAAAGGTCATCATGGACTTCATCCCTAACCATGTAGCACGCCACTACCACAGCGACAACACCCCAAAAGGCAGCTATCCGTTCGGAGAGTTCGATGACAAGGAGACGTTCTTTGCAGGACACAACAATTTCTACTATATCGGCAACCAGTCATACGGCTGTAACCTCGACGCCAAGGATTGCGCCGACACGGAGTACAGCGAGGAGCCGCTACGCGCAACAGGCAACGACTGTTTCGGCAGCCCTTCACGCAACGACTGGTACGACACGGTCAAACTCAACTACGGTATCGATTACCGTACAGGCAACCGCAGCTTTTCGCCCGTTCCCAACACATGGGTAAAGATGCTCAAGATTCTGCAATATTGGGCATCGCAGGGAATAGACGGTTTCCGTTGCGACATGGTAGAGATGACACCTGTTGAGTTCTGGGCGTGGGCTGTCCCCAAAATCAAGGAACAGTTCCCCGGGATTATATTCATTGGCGAGATATATCAGCCGCACATCTACCGTCTCTTCATCAAGCAGGGATGTTTCGACTATCTATATGACAAAGTGGGTCTCTATGACACACTGCGAGGAGTCATGAACGGTCAGACATCGGCAAACGACATCAGCTATACACTGCAGAGCACAGCCGACATACGCCATAATATGTTGACATTCCTCGAGAACCATGATGAGCAGCGCATAGCCTCGGACTTCTTCGCGGCAAAGGCAGAGCGTGCATTGGCAGCATTCATAGTATCCGCGACAATCGGCACCCAACCGTTCATGCTTTATGCCGGACAGGAACTGGGCGAGCGGGGCATGGACAAGGAGGGCTACAGCGGCGTCGACGGCAGGACGACCATATTCGACTACTGGAGCGTTGACACCCTGCGCCGTTGGAAAGGCGACGGAAGCTACACAGGCGAACTGCTGACCGAAGAGGAGAAGAGCCTCCAGGCATTCTACTCCAACCTCCTCAACCTGTGCAACAGCAACGAGGCACTGCGCGAGGGTCTGTTCTACGGTCTTCAGTATGCCAACCCCTACAGTGACAAGTATGACAGCAACCACATCTTCTCATTCCTTCGCGGAACCGGGAAGGAACTGCTGCTGATTGTGACCAACTTCAGCGGCATTGACAAGGAGTGCGGTGTTACGGTACCCGAAGAGGCATTCGCATTCTACGGTGTATCATACAACGACAAGACAAGGAAGGCTAAAGACCTTCTCAGCGGCAACACGATAGAGCTGCCGTTGAATGCATACGATACAATCAACATAACAGTGCCCGCAAACAGCGGAGTAATCCTGAAATTCAATGTATGATATATATGAGAAAGCTTTTCATTATGGCAATACTCATTGCCACCGCATCATTTGCAAATGCGCAGCTTCTTCTTGACAAGGAGACCATAGAGGACATCGTCAAGAACGAGAGGAGCTACTTCAATGACATAATAGAGGTCTTCAACAGCGATGACCCGTACCTTGACATTGATGACGTTGCGCTTGTGTACTATGGCCAAGCCTTCCTGCCACAGTACAACCCAGGCAAGGATGAGAACGAGAAACTGATGAAGAAGTATTACAATGAGGACAACTACCCCAAGGTATACGAGACTGCCAAAAAGATACTCGCATATTCTCCCGCGAACCTTGACGCACTCTTCTATGCATGGATTTCGGCAAAGACAATCGGTAAAAGCGAAGATGAGTACCTTTCTTACGTGAACAAGCACCAGAACATCATTACTATGATAAAGAGCTACGGCGACGGTATGAGCAGCAAGAGTGCCTTCCGCATTGTAAGCCCCGAAGACCAGAAGTACGTCATGTTCTCGCTTAACATAGATGAGGAGGTGGCACATGAGCTTGACACCGAGTCGCTCTGCAATATACTCATCGTAAGACCGACACCCGACTTCCAGTCACGCAGAATGTACTTCGACGTAAGTCTCTTCCTCAACAATTCAGGAAAAAAGTAAACATTTATTCACATACACAAGCAAAAAGCACCAGTTGCCCTGGTGCTTTTTGCTTGTGTATTATTTGTGCCGACAAATTTTTCAATAATACAATATATTATTTGTTATTTAGCAAATGTAAACATATATTTGCGTTCAGCAACATATTATATTAAGGTATTATTTAAGATTGATTTTATATGCCAATTTTTGAAAAGGGACACAAAATAGACAAATACGTTGTAAAGAGCCTTATTAAGGAGAACCTGTACACCGAAACATACAAGGTTGAGGATGAGGACTATAACCCGTTCTTTCTGAAAGCGTTCATATTAAAACGATTGCCGGAGAAACTCATAAACAAAGAGAGCGGCAATATCTATGAAATTGAGTTCTGCCAGAACATCAGACACAAGAACATCATCAGTTTCATTGCAAACGGCAAGACAGAGACCGCCGAAGGCGAATGCCAATACTATGTAACGAACTATCTTGGCGGAGAGCTCATATCAGAGAAGATATTCAGGGAAAAACGAATCGCCGCAGATGTAGCCGTGGAGATATTCAAAGGTATACTTGAGGGTCTCAAGCATATCCACTCAATGGGTATCTGCCACAACGATATCACGCCGAACAACATAATGCTCCTGACCCAATCGGGTAATATGCCCGAAATAATAGACCTGGGACACGCATCAAAGAGATGCAATGGCAAGGTGCCTTTCGACACCTCAGACCTGGCGGTATTCTTCTCGGCCAACGAGACATTCGCCGGCATATATGATGAGCAGAGTGACATCTTTGCTGCGACAGCGGTACTATACACCATGATTACAGGAGTATGTCCTTGGAAGATGGAGTTCCCCGAGAATGCACAAAGAAGCAGAAAAGCAACACTGCTGAAGGATTACAGGAAAGCAAATCCCATTGACTTCAGCACGTTGGAGGTTGAGGACAAGATAAAGGCAGTTCTTCAGAAAGGACTCAGTGTAGCATACGGCGACAGATACAAAGACATTGACGGCATATTGTCCGACCTGGGCTCCGAGAACATTGAGTTCCATCAGGAGAAAAAGCAGACAGGCAACACCTCTGGACATACACAGAATGAGGCGCACAATGAGAGTGACACCAGAAACGAAAGCCCGAACAAGGTCGATTTTGAAATCAAACGCGGCTGTGGTAACGGTTTCAAGGACATTGCCGGAATGAAGTCACTGAAAGACTATCTGTATCAGCGCGTCATCTTTGTCATACAGAATAAGGAGAAGGCCGAGGAGTACAAGCTCACTACCCCGAACGGCATGCTGCTCTATGGCCCTCCGGGATGTGGCAAGACATTCGTTGCCGAGAAATTCGCCGAAGAGACAGGATTCAACTTCATCCTTGTAAAATCTTCCGACGTTGCAAGCTCGTTCCTGCACGGCTCACAGGAGAAGATTGCCCAACTCTTCAAGCAAGCCGAGAAGAATGCACCTATTGTAATCTGTTTCGATGAGTTCGATGCTCTTGTCCCCGACCGCTCAAGCCTTGCTGCCAGCCAGACATCAAGTGAAGTGAATGAGTTCCTTACACAGATGAACAACTGTGCCAAGCGCGGCATCTTCGTAGTAGGAACGACAAACAGGCCCGACAAGATTGACCCAGCCGTATTGCGCACGGGACGTATCGACAAACTTGTATATGTTCCACTGCCCGACAAGGAGGCACGCAAGGATATGTTCTTTCTACACATCGAAGGAAGACCATACGACAGCGGCATCGACTTTGACAGATTGGCAGAGATTACAGAAGGATATATCGCAAGCGACATTGCATACGTCGTAAACGACGCTGCCATGGTTGCAGCATTTACGGACAAGAAGATTACCCAAGAATTGCTGGAGGAATCAATATCCAACACACGACCGTCACTCGGCAAAGACACGCTCAACATCTACGAAACTATTCGTAACAACATGGAGAACACCGAGAGAAGAAACATGAACCGTCCCCAAATAGGTTTTATACACTACGATTAACTTTATATTACTAACCATTAAAACACTAAAGCTATGACAACAACTGAAATGGTATTGGATTTCTTGCGCAAGCAGGGTTTCTGCCCCGAAGTGGATGAGAACAACGGCAGCATCTATTTCAAGTATCAGATGACAAACTTCCTGTTTGTAAACAACAGCAACGACAATGAGTTCTTCCAGCTGGTAATGCCACACATCTGCGATGTGAACGAGGATAACAGAGGCGTTCTTCTCGAGGCCGCAAACGCAGTCAACCAGGGATACAAGGTTGTGAAGGTCTGTCTGTTTGATGACAGCGTATGGTTGTTCTTCGAGAACTTCCTTGACAGTTCTCCCGACGTAAGCGACATTCTTCCACGTGCATTGAACGCACTTCAGGGAGCACGTCAGGAGTTCTACGACAAAATCAGATAAACAGCTCATTTGAGGAAATCTCAAAAGCAAAGGGCTTGGGAGCCTATTTTTGTTCCCAAGCCCTTTTTCTGTGCAAAAGTGCCGATATCTCTGCCAAAATGTCAGTTGTCGAACAACTGGCATTTTTTTTGTTTATATTATTACGCAGTGGCGTTGTCCCTGTCAACAATCATAATACAAACTAAAAAACATATATATTATGCAGAAAGGTAATATTGGGGTAACAACCGAAAACATTTTCCCCGTAATAAAGAAGTTCCTCTACAGTGACCACGAGATTTTTCTTCGCGAGATTGTATCGAATGCCATTGACGCGACGCAGAAGCTGAAGACCCTCTACGAGAAGGGCGAGTTCAAAGGCGAATTCTCATCGCCGAAGGTTACCGTTACATTGGGAACAGAGACCATTACCGTAAGCGACAACGGTATCGGACTCACAGCCGAGGAAATTGAGAAGTACATCAACCAGATTGCCCTGTCGGGCGCAACCGACTTCCTCGAGAAATACAAGGACAGTGCGAACAGCATCATCGGCCATTTCGGTCTCGGATTCTATTCGGCATTCATGGTATCAAAGAAGGTCGAGATTGTAACCAAGTCGTACCGCGAGGGCGCACAGGCTGTCAAGTGGAGCTGCGACGGCAGCCCCGAATATACTCTCGAGGAGACCGAGAAGGCAGAGCGCGGAACAGACATCATCATGTATATCGATGATGACAGCAAGGAGTTTCTCAGCGAGAGCCGCATAAGCGCTATCCTCAACAAGTACTGCCGATTCCTGCCGGTGGAGATTGCATTCGGCAAGAAAAAGGAGTGGAAGGACGGCAAGCAGGTCGAGACCGATGAGGACAACATCATCAACGACACTACCCCGCTTTGGACACGCAAGCCAAGCGAACTGAAGGATGAGGACTATAAGGAGTTCTACCGCAAGCTCTACCCGATGAGCGATGAGCCACTCTTCTGGATTCATCTGAACGTGGACTTCCCGTTCAACCTCACAGGTATACTCTACTTCCCGAAGGTAAAGAGCAGCCTCGAGCTACAGAAGAACAAGGTTCTGCTCTTCTGCAACCAGGTTTATGTGACCGATGAGGTAGAAGGCATTGTGCCCGATTTCCTCACATTGATGCACGGTGTCATCGACTCGCCGGACATCCCGCTCAACGTGTCACGTTCATACCTGCAGAGCGACTCCAACGTAAAGAAGATATCAACATACATATCAAAGAAGGTATCAGACCGTCTTACACAGATATTCAACAACGACCGCAAGGAGTTCGAGGAGAAATGGAACGACCTGAAAATATTCATCCACTACGGCATGCTTACCGAGGAAGATTTCTATGACAAGGCAAGCAAGTTCACGCTGTTGCAGGATACCGACGGCAACAAGTACACCTACGAGGAGTACAAGAACCTTGTCAGCGCCGAGCAGACCGACAAGGAGGGCAACATCATCTACCTCTACTCGAATGACAAGGAGAAGGAGTTCGGTTTCATTGAAAACGCCAAGAACAAGGGATACAACGTACTCCTCATGGACGGACAGCTTGACGTGGCACTCATCAGCCTGCTCGAGCGCAAGTTCGAGAAGACACGCTTCACACGTGTCGACAGTGATACCGTTGAGAACCTTATTGTAAAGGAAGAGCAGAAGTTCAGCACCCTCTCCGAGGCAAGACGCGAAGTGCTCACAGGTGTGTTCGAGAGCCAGCTCCCGCACATGGATAAGAGAGAGTTCCACGTTCAGGCTATGCCTATGGGCGAGAACGGCGCACCCATCATGATTACACAGACCGAGTATATGCGCCGTATGAAGGAGATGGCGGCAATACAGCCAGGCATGTCATTCTATGGCGAGATGCCCGACATGTTCAACGTACTTCTCAACGAGGAGCACCCGCTCATCAAACGTGTGCTCGAGAGCGCCGAGAGTGCTTGTGCCGACAGGACACAGCCGATAGATGAGAAGAAGGCTGCACTGGAGAGCCGTCGCAAGGAGCTGTACGATGCACGCAACGGCAAGAAGGATGATGAGATTCCACAGAGCGAGAAAGATGAACTCTTCGGGATTGAGAAAGAGATTACAGCGGCAAAGAGCGAGAAGGAGGGAATCCTTGCCGAGTATGCAGCGGATGACAAGACCGTCAAACAGCTCATCGACATAACCCTGTTGCAGAACAACATGCTCTCGGGCGAGGCGCTCAACAACTTCGTTAAGCGCAGCATCGAGCTGATGAAGTAATACAGTTGTACAATGAAACAAAATCGAGGTCACATTGTTGTGACCTCGATTTTGTTTCATAATAACCCCTCTATCATCCGGAACTCCTGCTCGAAATTAGGAGTAAGAACGCCCTTTCCAATGGCATGTTCAACCTCGGAGATAGCCCAGAAACGACCACCGTCGAGTTCATCGCTCGGTTTTACCTCGCCTTCGTAAACACACTTGTATACATAGACAAGTTCTCTCTCGCGCTCACTCTCGAACCGGTAGCACATAAGGAACACGGGGGTAAAGTCCGTTATGCCAATCTCCTCGCGCACCTCGCGTAGCAGTGCATCGGCGACACTCTCGCCATAGTCGACATGCCCGCCGACTGCCGTATCCCACTTTCCCGGCTGTATCTCTTTCCACAGCGGGCGTTGCTGAAGATAGATTTCCCCTGCACTGTTAAGGAGGTGCAGATGCACCACCGGGTGCAGCAGCTTGCTGCCGTCGTGGCACTCCCCGCGTGTTGCACAGCCAATTGTATTGCCCTCGGCATCCACTATCGGGAAAAGCTCCGCTCTGTTGTCACTTTTCATAGATTGGCCAATCTTTCAAGGATTATCGACACTTCACGCTCCATAGGAGGAATCGGCACCACCCTATATGTAGGCAACTCGGGATGAAGCACTACAAGATTCATGCGGCTTACCCTTATGCCATAGTTCTTCTCGAGCATATAACGGTAAAGGTTCTGCTGTAGGCAATAGTGGCTATACGATGTGTCGGTCATATGTTCAAGGCCATTCAGACCGTTGGCCCATGGGTTACGCTCGGTAGGGTCAATCTTGTTGCTGCGCTTCCAGTCATAGATTTCGTATGTACCGTCAGGGCACGCACACACAAAATCAAGAGTGCCGGCAATCCGCGCATCTGCGTCATATATACGCCACTCGGTACGGAAAGGGGAAAAGGTCGTGTTACGCTCAAAGGCCTTGAAGTAGCTCCACTCGCGCGATATGTCGAGCCTGTCTCCCAGCTTCACATACTTACCGTCGTAGCGTACATTGCACAGCAGCTCGGGTATCTCCTTGCCGTTGAGGTAGTCCTCAATCTGTTTATGCAGGAATGTTCCCGCCTGACTTGCCACGCAGCCTTTCGATTCCCACACCTCGCGCAGCTTGGCAGCCTCAATCTCATTGCCATAGCATTTCTTGAGACTGATGCCCACTGCATCGAACTCACGGAAGAACATAGCCACAACGCTGCTTACAGAACGCATCTCAATGCCATTGAGGGTGTAGATATGCTCCTCTTCATTGAAGGTAAGCCTACCGTCCTGCTCAAATGTAATATCTGAACCATTAAGATTCCTGTTTATCATAGTATCGTTTTTTCATTGTTAATAAATAGCCACTCCACGCAATCAATGGAGCATCTTGTAGAGCAGCTCACGCATAATCTCGCCGTCGGGCAGCTGCGCACCCTCGGCACCTTTGGACTGCGCATCGGCCAGGCGTATGAGATGAAGAATCTCCATCACATGCATGGCGCGGTAGTTGCGCATAGCCTTAAGGTAATCCCCTACCCCCCATGTGTTCTTCAGTCCGAGGAACTCGGCTACGCCACGCTCGCTCTTCTCGGGTGCGTAATAGCACATCATCAGGTTCGAGAAGAAGCTGAACAACAGCGCAAGGGTCATCTGAATGGGGTTCTTCTTGGGATTCTGGGCAAAATAGTTTATGATTTTGTTTGCCTTGTATATATCCTTGTTTACAATGGCATTCTGCAACTCGAAATTGTTGTACTCCTTGCTGATGCCTATGTGTTCCTCTACAAGTTCAGGAGTGATGGCCTTGGCTCCTTGGGGCAACGATATTGATAGTTTGTCTATCTCTCCTGCTATTCGCGCTAGGTCGGCACCTATGGATTCCCTGAGCATAAGTACCGACTTTGGGTCAGCAGTAAGGCCTTTCTCCTTGAGGTACGATGTTATGAACGAAGGCAGAGCATCATCGCGGAACTTTTTTGTCTCCAGTACCACACCCTTGCGGTCAAGCTCTGTCGCAACCTTCTTGCGCCTGTCCAAGGAGCCGTTCTTGTGGGCGAACACGAGCACCGTAGTAGGCTGAGGGTTCTGCAGGTAGTAGACCAATGCATCAAGGTCCTTGAGCGCCTGCGCCTCCTTCACAACGACGACCTGACGCTCGGCCATCATGGGGAAACGTTTGGCTGTGTTTATTACAGTGTTGATATCGGTCTCAAGCCCATAAAAGAGAGTCAGGTTGAAGTCGCGTTCAACCTCTGTGAGAGAGTTTTCTATGATGTAGTCGGTTATCCTGTCGGTAAAATACCCCTCCTCGCCCATAAGATAGTAGACGGGATGATATACACCGCTCCTGAGTTCCGACATTATGCTTTCATAGGTATATTTTGCCATAAACTGTTCTGACTTGGAAAAAATCGGATAATTGTCTTATCTTTGCGCTTTACCACAAAGATACAAACAAATGAGCGAGAAATATCAAGCTCGCTTGGATATTTTTTACTGTGGATGCAGGCTATTTTCAAGTTTCAACCCGAAAAAAGAGATGTTAGCATTAAATCTGCCCCGATACGAAACAAAAATCTGCGAGAAGGATGGCAAACTACAGATTTTCGACCCTCTGCGCAGAAACTACGTGGCGCTCACTCCCGAGGAGTGGGTAAGGCAGCATTTTGTCAATTTCCTATGCAGCAACAGGAACTTTCCGGCAGCACTCATGGCAAACGAGGTGGCAATAACGCTCAACGGGATGAAACGGCGCTGCGATACCGTAGTGTATGACAGAGAGCTGCGTCCAAGAGCCATAGTTGAGTACAAGGCGCCGTCGGTAAAAATTACAAAAGAAGTCTTCGCACAGATTTCAAGATACAATCTCACGCTCAGGGTCGACTATCTGATCATCAGCAACGGGCTACAGCACTACTGTTGCAGGATGGATTACGGAAGAAACAGCTACACGTTCCTGCAGGAGATACCCGAATACAAAACAATTGCGGAAGAGGAATAAGGACCTCTTCCGCAATTGTCTATCTGTTCAGTTTGGTCATCACGCGCAGTTTGGCTATCATTTCGGGGTCAAGTTCTGCCGTCGCGCTGCCCTGCTCGCCGTCGGGACAACCCGCAAGAGTCATTCCATAAGGATTCAGTATTACACTGTGTCCCTTGTATGTACCATACTCATCGGCACCGACCCTGTTGCTTGCTGCGACATAACACATATTCTCTATCGCGCGCGCACGTACAAGTGTATCCCATGCAAGCAGACGGCTGTCTGGGAAGTTCGCTGCTATGAGCAGGACATCATACTCCGCCCTGTTATAAAGGTAGACAGGGAAACGCAAATCGTAGCAGATGGCAGGACGGAAACGTATTCCTCTCCACTCCCATATAACCTTGCCCGCACCGGGCTCGAAAACCTTGTCCTCGCCGCTGTATTCAAAAAGATTATGTTTATCATATTGTCCCAATATGCCCTCGGGAGTTACGAAGTACATCCTGTTATAATATATGTCATTCTCGCGGGTCATGACAGGCACCACCATTGCCGCATCATACTCCGCAGCAAGTTTCATGGCAAGCTGCACCGTCTCACCTTCGGCCTCTTCGGCTACCCCTTCGGGCTGCATGCAGAAACCGGTAGAACACATTTCGGGAAAAAGGTAGAGGTCGGAACGCTCGGCTGCAGCGACAAGCGCCTCGATACGGGAAATATTCGTTTTGACATCCTTCCATGCGATATCCTGCTGTATTATGGTAATCTTCATTTTGCTATATAAATATTCAAACGTTCTCTTGGTCGGCTTGTAAAGCGTCTGCAAAGGTAGCAATTTTGCCAATTACGGCAAAATTGATGCTCAAAAACGGGGGAAAAGCAGAATAAAAGGGTGGGAAAGAGTGGAAAAATAAAAAAACTTCAAAAAAAGTGCGGAAAAGTTTTGCACGTTTCAAAAATAGTAGTACCTTTGCACACGTCAAACGACAACGACAACAAATCGGTCTCGTAGCTCAACTGAATAGAGCATCTGACTACGGATCAGAAGGTTACAGGTTTGAATCCTGTCGGGATCACAGAAAAGGAGAAAGTCATCTTTCTCCTTTTTCTTTTTTGGGGCAGAATCCGCACTGCCCCCGCATGGCCGTGCCACAAAAAAAGGCTCAACGTAAAAAGTTGAGGGATTTCATTTTTACGCATATAATTTTGCCAGTCTAAAAAGGAAAAAATCTTTATCTTTTACCCCTCTGAACAGTAACTCTATTTTGAGATTCTTCGCTCCGTTACTCTTCGCTCCAGAATGACAATGTCCAACGAATTTTCATTGCAAGAGTAATTTTCAAAAAGAAACCGGCACTGTGTGAGCAACAGTTGTTGTTAGCGGCAAATAAGGATAAAGAATGGGG
>JAGBFX010000050.1 GCA_017936265.1 Bacteroidaceae bacterium
ATGAGCTTTAGCGAATAACGAATGTGAGACGTGTTGTTGAGGGCTTTGCCCGAAAAAATCTCTTATTCCACGATATTTTTGAGATCCCTCGTCGCTTCGCTCTGTCGGGATGACAATTGCACGATTTGGTTGAGTTTATATCATCGAACTCAGGTTAATATAAATTGCCGAAGGCAAGGCTTGCGACGGTTTTGAAAAAGGGAGTTTAGTAGACCTAAATGACCGTTAACAAAACTGAGCAAAACAAAGTCATTCCGATTCAAACAACAACGTGATTAGAGTAAAAGTGCGAGAACACGACGTGTGGCTGTTGGGGAACCGGAGTTTACTGAACGTAAATGAGGATTGCCCAATCAGCCACAACAACACAGTTATCGCGCTTTTAAATAATCACGTTATATTATTTCAGCATAAGTACCAAAATACCTGAACTGCTCCCCACACTCATGAAGTTCGCACATGAGGGAAAGGAATTCATCGCTGTAAACGGACGCCTCGATGTCAAAGTAGAAACGGTACTCAAACTCGCGCTCCGGGATTTGGCGGCTCTCGAGTTTCACGAGATTGACACCGGTTGCATTGAAACGAGACATAATGCGGAAAAGGGTACCGGGGCGATTAGGTATATTTATCATAACGCTGGTGCGGTCGGCACCTGAATATATTTTAGGCTCTTTGGCAATGCAGATGAAGCGGGTGTAGTTGTTGTCACGGTTCTGGACTGATGACTTTATTACCTGCATCTGATAGAGCTCGGCGCAGAGGCGCGAAGAGAGCGATGCCTTGGTAGGGTCGCCACCCTGGGCCACCATACGGGCAGCTTCGGCTGTATTCTCGCAAGCAATCACACGCACGTTCTTCAATGTACCAAGGAACTCGGAACATTGGTTGATTGCCTGCTGATGTGAATAGATTTCGCGGATATCCTCGAGCTTTGCACCGGGAACACCAAGGATAGCGTGGTCCACTTTAAGGCGCACAGCACGTACAATGTTCACGTTATACTCCGATAGAAGGTCATAGATGGCATTTACCGAACCTGCAAGAGAGTTCTCGATTGGAAGAACACCGAATTCACACAGACCGCTGTTGACAGCCTTGAAGACACCCTCAAAATTGCTCATGTACATTATTTCGGGGAGGTCAAAGAGACGCTCCGACGCAAGGTGCGCGTATGAACCTTCGCAACCGGCACATGCAACGGAAGCACGCTTGGGGAAAGGCTGTGGAGGAACAGAAGCAATATTCTTGAAGTAGTTGAAGAACTCGCTTCCCTCGGAGAGCATACGTGTCTCGTATGACTCGCTGAGGTCGAATATCGTGCGGTAAAGAGTACGGCCATAGCCCTCAAATTCAGGGCCGAGGCGCTTTGACACATTGTGCAGTACCGCACGCGCACGTGAAGGGTGATAAACAGGGAGGTTATTCTCCTTCTTGTACTTTCCTATTCCTGACACTACCTGCATGCGACGCGCAAAGAGGTCGCACATCTGTGTATCTATCTCATCTATTTCCTGACGTAGTTTGTCCAAGTCCATAATATGTAGTTTTTATTGTTATTCTTATATTATTCATTCTTGAGATTTCTCCTTTACTGTCATTCCGAACAAACGTGAGGAATCTTATACACCATTAATCAACTCACGCCCGTTTGTTGAGATTTCTCGCATTCGCTCGAAATGACAAAACAGCGAAAAAACACGTATTTGTCATCCCGACAGAGCAAAGCGACGAGGGATCTCTGAACATTCATATCCACTCTAAATCAATCGCTAAATTCCTTTTCGCCGGATTCTTTGTTGCAATAAGTTTCTCTTTCTTTTCTCTTCGCCATGCCTTTATCTCCTTTTCACGAGCAATCGCATCATTCACTACATTAAATTCCTCGTAATAAAGCAAATCATGACACCTGTATTTTTGTGTAAAACCTTCTATCTTTTCTTCTTTATGTTCTAAATATCTACGGTAAAGATCATTAGTTATACCAACATATAAAACAGTACGTGCTTTATTTGACATAATATACACCCAATACTGATGAATATTTACCATAATACTTTATATTTTTTTGAGATTTCTCGCATCCGCTCGAAATGACAAAACAGAGTTTTGTTATCGGTGAGTTTTTCAGCAATAGTCACGCGAAGTATCGCGCAAGTGATGCCGCGTGGGATGCGAATAGAAAAACTCGCCAATGACATTGCAAACAAATACCTCTATCCCACAACCCCGCCAAGCGCTGCAAAATCCTCAAAGAAAGAGGGGTAAGACTTTGCCACGCACTCAGCGCCAATTATCGTTGCTACACCTTCAGCTACAGTTGACAGCACTGCCGCAGACATTGCTATGCGGTGGTCGCCGAAACTGTCAACATGATGAGCCGCAACCGGTTTACCGCCATAAACGGTAAAGGTATCATCGCCAACGGAAGAGGTTATACCGAATGATTCAAGCACACTCTTCATGGCAGCCAGACGGTCGCTCTCCTTGAATCGCAAGCGCCCCACATTTGTGAATGTTGTCGTTCCCTGTGCCACGGCCGCCGCAACGGAAAGCACAGGCACAAGGTCAGGGGTGTCCATGCAGTCAAGCTCTGCACCGAAGAGGTGCGACGGCATTGCAATTACCTTGTCATCATCGACGGAAATAAAGGCGCCCATACTGCGCAGAAGGTCAATTATTGCACTATCACCCTGCAACGATTCATTGTTCATTCCGCAAATTGTCAAAGGCTGTTTGCCTATGACACCGGCAACCACCCAGAACGCCGCCGAAGACCAGTCGCCCTCGACAACCACGCGCTCCGGCATGCGGTAGTGCTGGTTGCCTTTTATAGTAAATATATTGTTCCTGCGCTCCACAGATATTCCAGCCGTGCGCAAGGCATCTATTGTCATATCAATGTACGAGGCGCTTGTAAGACCTCCTGTAACCTCAATCTCGCTGTCCACGGCAGCCAAAGGCAGAGCAAAAAGCAGACCGGTAAGATACTGCGATGAGATGTTCCCCGGAAGTGTAAACTTGCCGCCCTGCAATGTTCCATTACATGTGACAGGCAACTCATCGGCCGAGTGGCGCTCAAATGATACTCCATGCGCAGAAAGCACATCGGTCAGCGCCCCCATAGGGCGTTGCGGAAGCTTGCCCTTACCAGTAAATGTGGCATCGACACCAAGCACAGCTGCAACAGACATAAGGAAACGAAGCGTGGAGCCACTCTCGCCGCAATCGAGCATGCCGCCCTTTGTAACGTTCACAGGCTGTACATCAAAAACACCCGATGAAAAGGCAATTCTTGCTCCAAGGGCATTGAGGCAACGCATTGTTGCCATGATGTCATCGTTCACACTGTTGCACACAATGGAGCATGGCTCTGTACCCAATGCCGCACAGATGAGCAAGCGGTGCGCCTGCGATTTTGACGGTGGCGGAGTAACCGCACCCCTCAATGTTCCGTGAACTTTTATTTCCATATATACTGAATTAAGGTGTTTATGTCATCCCGAACCTTGTGTGAGGGATCTCAAAAAATCTTTCGGGATATCTCACATGCGTTCGATATGACAACAACGCATCATATCACTTTCTGCAATAATTCCTTCAACTCCTCTACCGGCAGGGAAACAAGAGTGCAATCGCCCACAGAACGCGGCAACACGACAGAGATATTTCCTCCACGGCGTTTCTTGTCCGACAGCAAAGCATCATAGACCTCGTTCGCACTATAAGGGCAAGCAATGTCAAAGCCATACTCCACAAGCAGTGCCGAGAGTTCATCAGCAACATCGCACAGACCGCAGAGCGGAGCGATGCGAGCGGCAATGACCATGCCTTTTGCAACCGCCTCGCCGTGAGAAACAGCGAAATTGCTCAGTTTCTCGATAGCATGCCCGAAAGTGTGTCCGAAATTGAGCAGACCACGTATGCCGTTGTCAAACTCATCCTGCTGCACAACATCACGTTTTATCTCCACGCAACGTGCCACTACCGCCTCGCGGTCAAAAGGAAGAGTATGCAGGGTTTTATAAAGTTCCGCATCAAGAATCATACCGTATTTTATTACCTCGGCACAGCCGTCACGGTAGATATCGGGGAGTAAAGTATCCATAAGAGCCGTATCGCAGCACACGAGCGATGGCTGATAAAAACTCCCGACAAGATTCTTGCCTGCGGGGATATCAATGGCAGTTTTCCCACCAACCGAGCTGTCTACCGCTGCAAGCAGCGTTGTCGGCACCTGCACATACTTTACCCCGCGCAGGTAGAGCGATGCCGAAAGACCACCGAGGTCGCCCACCACACCACCGCCGAACGCCACCACGGCATCGCTGCGTGTCAGTTGCTCTGCCGCCATGAAGTTGAGGAAAGCCAACAGATTGTCGGCACATTTCGATGCCTCGCCCGCGGGAATGACATATTTACACGCATTGTAACCGGCCGCATTCAGGTATTCCATTATAGCATTGCCATAGAGCACATCGACATTGCTGTCGGTGAGCACAGCCAAACGGCAGTTGCCCAGCAGAGGGCGTATAAACCCGCCTAACCCGGCAAGAATACCGCGGCCTATGTGGATATCATAGCTGCGCGAAGCCTCAACGTGTATCGTATTGTACTGCATATACAGGTTTAATCTATAGTTAGATTTGTATTAGTGTCATATCGAACGTTTGTGATATATCCCAAAATGATTTTTTGAGATCCCTCACACAAGGTTGACTTTGGCCCCTACGGGCGTCGATCTTCGATTCGGGATAACAGACAATTGCTACATTATTAATGTAAATATCGTTTCATTGACCAAAAGGTCTTATTTTTCAGCCTCTTCCTTCGCAATCCTGCCGTCACGCAAAAGAGCGCGCAGAGTATCGGCATCATCGCCGGCAATAGCCTCGCGATACTCCTGAAGAGAGTTTATCAACAAATCAAGTTCATTCAACAGATGCTCCTTGTTCTCAAGGAACAGTTCCGTCCACATATCCTCGTTCAGGCGCGACACACGTGTGAAATCGCGGAAGCTGCCTGCACTGTAGCCCCTGTGAAACTTTGCCGAGGGACTTTTTATGAAGGCATTGGAGACCACATGGCACATCTGCGAAGTGTAGGCAATCATACGGTCGTGGAAATCAGCTGTCGTAACAACGAACTTCTTGAAACCCAACGGTTGCAGCGACTGCTTCACGCGATCGAGAAGCGCAATGTCATCGTGTACGGCAGGAACAATGATGAACGACGCACCATTATATAGCGTAGCCTTGGAATATTTGTAGCCCGAATATTGCAGGCCGGCCATCGGGTGACCGCCCACATACGTGAAGCCATGCTCTGCTGCAAGGGCAAAGCCCTTCTCGCATACAGCGCGTTTGGTACCGCAGAAGTCAATGACAAGAGCACCGGGCGAGATATACCCGGCATTCTCGCTTATATATCCCATTACCGCCTGAGGTGTTGCCGTCAGCAGCACAAGGGCACATTCGCCCAGGTTGTCGGCCGATAGTTCAGCATCGACCGTTCCCTCAAGCTGGGCGTAGCCCACTATCTGCCTGTTTATATCAAAGGCATATACAGAGTGTCCGGCAGCCTTGAACGCCTTGGCTGCCGAACCGCCTATAAGTCCTAATCCAACAATGCCTATTATCATAATCAATGCATTATGCCGCGGATTTCGCGTACACGCTGGGCAACCTCGTCGAACTGCTCGGGAGTGAGCGACTGTGCACCGTCGCAAAGGGCGCACACCGGGTCATTGTGTACCTCGATGATAAGGCCGTCGGCACCGGCAGCCGTTGCCGCACATGCCATGGGGCGCACAAGGCGTGAGACGCCTGTCGCATGACTAGGGTCAACGACAATAGGCAAGTGTGTCAATCCCTGAAGCACCGGAACGGCAGCAAGGTCAAGCACGTTACGTGTGTAGTTGTCATAGCTGCGGATACCGCGCTCGCAGAGGATAACCTGTTCATTGCCCTCGGACATAATATATTCGGCACTCATCAGAAGCTCCTTGAGCGTAGCCGAGAGACCGCGCTTGAGCAGAATGGGCTTGTTGCAACGGCCAAGCTCCTTGAGAAGCTCAAAGTTCTGCATGTTGCGTGCACCCACCTGAATGATATCCACGTCGGCAAAGAGGTCGAGATGCGAAGCACTCATGATTTCCGTAACGATCGGCAGGCCTGTCGCCTCACGTGCCTTCAACAGTAGCTGCAAACCCTCGGCACGCAATCCCTGAAAATCATAGGGCGATGTACGTGGCTTGAAAGCACCGCCACGCAGGATATTCGCGCCCGAAGCCTTTACAGCACGTGCGACGGTAAGAATCTGCTCCTCGCTCTCAACAGAACAAGGACCCGCCATTATTGCAAAGTTACCGCCACCGATTTTCACCTCATTCTCACCCTTGCCCACGGTCACAACCGTATCCTCGGGGTGGAAACTGCGGTTGGCGCTCTTGAAGGGGTCGGTAATACGTGTCACGCGGTCAATTATCTCAAGACCTGCAAGCAGGTCAATATCAATCTTGCGTGTATCGCCTATGAGACCGATGACGGTCTGCATCTCGCCCTCCGAGACATGCACACGCACATTCTGCGACTCGAGCCAATGGATAAGGTTATCCTGCTGAGCCTTGGTTACTCCATGTTTTAATACTGCTATCATAGTTAGTCTTTTATCCTTAATATAGTGGTTTGCAAATTTACAAATAAACTTCAATTATCCTATATTTTTCACAAATTTGCGTAACAGCAATCAGCATATTTGCAAACAATTAATGGTTTTTTAATGATTTTTGTAAAAACGCACCCTGCCGTCACGTAGTGACTGATGAGTAGAAAAAGAAACATAGGAGGACCCCCTCTGGATTACAACTTGTTGCAAGACCGAGTAGATAAAGCACACCAGCAATGTCATCCCGCCGACGCGAATGAGCGTTGGTTGCGACGAAGGAACCTTTAGGTTCCCCGAGGAGTGCTGCTTCAGCAGCTTATGTAGCGACGAGGGATCTCTAAACCGTGCACAAGAGATTCCTCCCTACGGTTCGGAATGACAAAACAACGTTTTGTTATCGGTGAGTTCATTAGTGTAACAATGAACGAACCAATGCTCTTTTGTTTTGTTATCGGCGAGTTTTGCAGCAACAGGTCAAACGTAGCATAGCCGTAGGTTATGCCGTTTGGGTTGC
>JAGBFX010000051.1 GCA_017936265.1 Bacteroidaceae bacterium
ATCAAACTGCAAATAGCACTGAAAAGAGAAGAAACGCCCTTTATTGATACGCGTCGAGCGTTAAGAAACAATAAAAAGGTTAAATCTTCACCTTTTAGAATGCACCCCTAAAGGTTATGACCATATTTCTGACTTATTACTCGCAAAATATTGAGTAATAACTGGTTGCAAATACTATTATTGTACAGGACTGACAGTTGCCGACATACCCCAAACAGTGGTTTCTATGGGTAACACAGTGTTTGGCGGTTGCACAAGTCTCGTGAGCTATACCGTGCCTTCATGTGTGACAAAGATTAACGCTTATGAATTCCAGAATTGTACTTCGCTTGTATCTGTCACACTCCCCGAAACAATCACAGAAATAGGTAACTATGCATTCGATGGTTGCACATCTCTTTCCTCCATCAATATACCCAATGGTGTGACAAAACTCGGGGAACATTCGTTTGATGAGTGTAAAAGCCTTACAACCATAACGTTGCCTGAAAGTATAACCACCTTAGGTATGGGGGGTGTTTTATGGATGTACAGCCTTGGAGAGCGCCGACCTTTCGGCTTGCACCCTTACAATACTACCCAATTCATCGGTAGGAGAGATGAACGGCATATTTCAGGGTTGCAGTAACCTGAAAGAGGTAAAGATGCCAAAGGGTGGTGTCACCTTGCTCAGTGGAACATTCAAGGATTGTACTGCACTGACCGGAGTGGTGTTGCCCGAAGGTGTAAAGACTGTGGGACACTCCTGTTTCTTGAATTGTACTGCGCTGCAGAGTGTCACACTTCCCGAAGGACTTGAGACGATAGGCTATCAGGCTTTCAGAGGTTGCAAGGCACTTGACAATATTGTTTTGCCCTCTACAATAACAGTATTGGACAAAGAGGTTTTCAGATATTGCAGCTCCCTGAGCAGCATAACTATCCCTGGCGGAGTGACAAGAATAGACGATATGACATTTGCAGAATGTACGAGTCTGAGCAGTGTGAGTGTACCGTCCGGTGTGACCTATTTGGGCAACTATGCGTTCGAGGACTGCCCGATGGCTTCATTCACTGCACCGGCCGAACTGAATACTATCGGTGGGCACACATTCGATGGCTGTACCAACTTGACCACCTTGACATTCCCTGCAAAGGTAGAGACAGTAGGGTCATATGCATTCCAGGATTGCAACAACCTGACCGACATCTATTGGTGCTCCAATCCCAACTTCCACGTGTATGCATTCAGTCAGTGTAATGCACGCATACATCTGACACTCAATGATGCCGATGCCACCGATTTCGCCTGCAAAAACGAGAATACCTATCACACGGTAAGCTATACAAGAGCACTGCCCACGGGAAAGTACGGCACCATCGTGCTCCCCTTCGTTCCCGATGCTGCGTGTATGGCCAATTATACTTTCTATAAGCTGACATCGGCCGATGACGGTACGCTCACCTTTGATGAGGTGTCATTACCCCAATCCAACGCCCCCTATCTGTACAAACTGAAAAGTGGCGATGCCGTTCCCCTTGTATCCACTACAAGCGTAACCATCGGTGCTGCGATGGGTGAGTCTTCCACTATCGATGCTACATGGGCAATGATACCTTCATTCAGCAACGAGACCATCGATTGTGCGTCGGATGCCAGGAAGAACTACTATGCCTATAGCTCGGCCAACCATCAGCTGAACCAGATAACCGAAACACTCACCGTAAAACCCTATCGCGCCTATTTCACCACAGAGGCAAGCAGCGTGGCGCAAGTAAGGGTGCGCACTCGCAACGGTGAGGAGACGATAATCGATGCTGTCGAGATAGACGGACTCACCCCCGATGTGTACTACGACCTCAATGGACGCCGTGTGGCACATCCCGAGAAAGGTATCTACATCGTAAATGGGAAGAAACGTATTTTATAACACACAATACAGAAACGCATGAAGGCAAACTATATCAAACCGGATTTGGAGGTTGTTGATGTGGAAATGGCACAGATGATTGCCGCATCACAAATAGAGATTGGCGAAAGCAAGAAGGAGGGTACCACCGATGTCAATGGTTGCCGAGGAACATGGGGAAACTTATGGGACTAATAAATGGAAAATAAACCGTAAGAGATTGAATATTAAGGTGCTATCATCTCTCCCATATGAGGAGGGGATTTGTTCGGACATAATGCCATGCGCTGTTGTGGGACACTGTTGTGCCCTGCGGTAGCGCATGGCGTTTTTATAAAAATACATTATCTACTAACCATATAAATTTTACGATTATGAAAAAGAATGCTAATCAGAAGATTTGGAAGATAATGTCCCTGTGGTGCAGGGCGACTGAACGAAGGCCATCAACGAGGCAACCGTATGGAGTGGAGCTGTGACCGTCAAGGGCACCGTCTACGTCAATGCCGAACTTACCATCAAGCCGGGTACGGTAGTAACGTTCCGTGAGGATGCCCAGCTTTACGTGCAGAACGAGGGCAGCATATCGTTCATCATGCACCACAGCACAGCCGTATTGCCGAAGCTGTTGTCAAAAGTACCTCTCCAGCAACCATCGGCATCATCGCAGAAACAACTGCTATACACACAATCGATGTGCGAAGAGATGAGCACAATCTTTTCACACTCCTGCGGCACACGCTTAGCAAAGAGCAACGCAAGCGGCTCGCGTGCAACAAGCGAGTAGGAAGTTCCCTCGAGCAAACGCCCGATTACAGCAATCCTGTCGGCAACGGTAAATTCCCGGCCATTGTCCTTGCAATCGACAGTCACGCTCCTCAGCAGAGAGAAAAAATCGCAGGCTGTTTCCATTCTTATTCGGGATATTCGATTTTAAGGTCGTTCTTGCTCGAAACTACAAGTTTCTCGTAACGCTCCACCAATCGCGGCAAGCGCGAGAGGCGCATAGAGAGCCGCACCATGCAATCATTGTCGAAAACCTGTTCAACGACCTTGGGTTCCTCCTCTTTTACTATGCGCAGGACCTCGTTCAGGAGCGGATAAGAGAATTTGAGTATAATTTCGCCGTTGATAGTCTTCTCGACATGCTCCACAGCCTCAAGAGCCTCGGCAGCTGCTGCGCGATAGGCCACTATAAGGCCGCTGGTGCCCAGTTTCACGCCGCCAAAGTAACGCACCACAATAACAAGCACGTTAGTCAGTTCCTTGCTGTGTATCTGCCCCAGGATGGGCTTGCCCGCCGTACCCGACGGCTCGCCGTTGTCGTTAGAGCGCTCCTGGTCGCCACGCTCGCCAAGGCGATAGGCATAGCACACATGACGAGCATCGTAATATTTCTTCTGATACGCCTCGATATGCTCCTTTACCTGTCCAATTGTAGTCACAGGAATGGCAAAGGCGAGAAACTTGCTGCGTTTCTCGGTGTATATTGCCTCGCCCTGCTGTTCTATGGTCTTGTATATATCCTCTTCAAGCATTGTTATCCCTGTACCTTCTTTTCAAAATCCTTCATGCATGTTGCAAGCGTGCGTGCACCCTCGAGCGGCATCGCATTGTAGCACGATGCACGGAAACCGCCCACCGAGCGATGCCCTTTTATAGCCACTACTCCACGCGATACGGCAAAATCAATGAAACCGCCCTCGAGCGCCTCATATCCCGGAGCCATGACAAAATCTATATTCATATATGAGCGGTCCTCTTCGGCGGCCGTTCCGCAGAAAAGTGCGTTACGCTCTATCTCATCATACACGACAGCCGCACGCTCAGCCGCGCGTCGTTCCATCTCGGGCACACCGCCTTGAGCCTTTACCCAACGCAGGTTGCATAGCGCGGTGTAGATGGGCAACGTTGGCGGGGTATTGAACATCGAGCCGTTGGCAATGTGTACACGATAATCGAGAATAGAAGGAATCGCACGTCCAACCCTACCGAGAGCATCTTCCTTGACAATCACGAACGAGAGCCCCGACTGTGCAAGGTTCTTCTGCGCACCGCCATAGATGCAGCTGTATTTTGACACATCCACCGGGCGAGACAGGATATCGGATGACATATCGGCCACAAGAGACACCGGCGAATCAATATCGCGACGCAACTGCGTTCCGTATATGGTATTGTTCGATGTCACATGCAGGTAATCGGCATCGGCAGGAACGGTAAAATCCTTGGGGATATAACTGAAAGCCTTGTCGGCCGATGAAGCGACCTCGACCACCTCGCCGAAAAGGCGCGCCTCCTTAATGGCTTTGCTTGCCCAGGTTCCCGTGTTAAGATAGGCCGCTTTCTTTGCAAGCAGATTGAAAGGCACCATGCAGAAGTGCATGCTTGCACCACCACCGAGGAACAGCACCTCGTAACCTGCTGGCACATCGAGCAGCTCCTTCATGAGCGCACGCGCCTCATCAAGGATTGGTTTGAACTCCGCCGAACGGTGGCTCAGCTCCATCAGCGACAGCCCCTTGCCGTCGTAGTCGAGCACTGCCGCCGCCGTCTGCTCCACCACTTCGCGTGGCAGCATTGAAGGGCCTGCATTGAAATTATATTTTATCATTTACAGTCAGTTTCTTTTTCAATGTGCGAAATTAAGAAATAATGGAGGAAAATGAGAAGAAACAGGCAAAATTGTTGCACTGGATTGGTAATGCAATCATCGCCATTCCTGTCACTTTATACGGGCCGGCATTATCAGTGTCTTCACACCCTTTATCTTCTCCCCCGCCACTTTCTTGAGTACCTCGCGCATGCGGTTCATTTTCACAGCAACGTATGAATAATCTGGGAACACCAGGATTGTACCCACATCATCGGGCTTCAAGCCACCCTTCTTCATGAAAAAGCCGGCAAGGTCGCCACGGCTGATTTTGTCGCGTTTGCCCTTGCCCACATAAAGTGCCGTCCATTCGGGAGCAGGGGGCAATGTGTTGCGCTTGGGCAAAGTATATTCCTCAAGTTCAGTCGGAACAAAATCGGGCAGTTCCTTGTTCTCGAATGCCATCATATACACAGCGCCCTCGGCCTCCCAACGGGCGGTGCGTCCGTTGCGGTGCGTGAAGATCTCGGCCGAGAGAGCACGCTGATAATGGACAACGTGCCTGACATCCTTTATGTCAAGGCCACGCGCTGCAAGGTCGGTGCTCACAAGAATATTAGAGCATCCGCTGGTAAAGCGGTACAGCGCAAGCACACGCTGTTTCTGCTCCATAGCTCCGTTATAGGCGACACAATGAAGCGAGGCTTTTGTAAGGTATTTATACACCTCATCCACCGTCTCACGGAAATTGCAGAAGACAATTGCCGGCTCGCCACCAAAAGAACAGAGCAACGAAAAGAGTCTTTCAAGCCGTTTGTCAGGAGTTGTCGTTATGGTATAGAAAGAGGTACGCACGGTGGGCTGCCCACTACCCTTGCGGTAGTCCAGTTTAACGATATCCGATGCACCCGCAAATTGCGGAATCTCGGCAGCATCGGTCGCCGAGATAAGGAAACGAGACTTTACGGCCGGGAGTTTGTCTATGAGCTTTGACATCTCATCCAGGAATCCCATTTCCAAGCATTTATCAAACTCATCTATAACAAGATGAGTACATTTATCTACTGTAAAGCTCGAGCGGTTCAAGTGGTCGAGAAGACGTCCAGGAGTACCAACTATAACAGCCGTCGAGGCGCCACCGAGCGAAGCTGTTTCCTGTTCAAGAGGACGGCCACCATAAAGGGCTGTCATCTGGAACGGAGTAGACATTGCACGCCACACATCAAATACCTGCCTGGCAAGTTCGCGTGAGGGAAGTACAATCATCGCCTGCACTCCTTTGCATGAGGCATCGAGCCTCTCGAGCAACGGCAACAGAAAAGCCAGCGTCTTTCCTGTTCCTGTTGGCGAAAGAAGCACCATACTGTCATTCCGGCAACAATGCTCAAGAGCCGCCGACTGCATTTCGTTGAGCCTTTCAATATTCAGTCTTCCGAGCGCATTGCGCTGCATTTCATTCAATTTGGCACTCATCTGCATTCAATATAATATCCTCTTGTATTGCGTATTCTCTCGAGTTCCTCTTTCAAGCCATTTACCAGCGTAGGATTCTCGGCTGCAACATTATTGTTCTCATCGAATTCGCCGTCAATCATCTTATACAATTGAGGCTCTGCAGAATATCCCGTCTCAATCTTCGGCCCCCAGGGAACCATCGCCGGCCCGCCTTTAGGCTCGATATACTTCCACCCGAACATAATGAGCGAAAGCGTGTGGTTGGCAGCCATCTCCACCGCAAAAGGACGGCCACCGTCATCGGCACCAAGCCAAGTGTTCTTCTCGACTGGCGCCCCGTCGGGCGAGAGACGCTGTCCGCCACTCACACCGGTTATGCTTGCCATGACATCAAGGAAGTCTATCTGGGATACAAGTCCGTCTTTAACGGAAGGAGTCTTGACCATTGCAGGCCAATGAACTATGAAAGGGACACGCGTGCCGCCCTCAAATGTGCTGTACTTTCCTCCTCGCAAACCGCCTGTCGGCGAGTGTTCGCCTACGAGTTCCTCGGCTTCATCGGCATAACCGTCATCGAGCACCGGGCCGTTATCGCTTGTCAGAATAATCAAAGTATTCTCGAGGACGCCCTGTTCCTCAAGAGCCCTGACCACCTCGCCCACACTCCAGTCGAACTGTGCTATGGCATCGCCACGCAACCCCATAGAGCTTGTTCCACGGAACCTTTCATGCGGGAAACGCGGAACATGTACATCGTTGGTAGCAAAGTAGATAAAGAATGGTTGTTCACTATTTTCCTTAATGAATTCAACTGCTTTGTATGTTATGCTGTCGGCTATATTCTCATCCTTCCACAATGCCGTTCCGCCGCCTTTCATATAACCTATGCGGCCTATCCCGTTCACGATTGACATATCATGTCCATGAGAATGCTTCAGATTATACAGGAGTTCAGGATTCTCGCGGCCCGTAGGTTCGCCGTCGAAATTCTGCCTGTAACTTACATATATCGGTGCTTCAGAATCATAATTCGCCACCCTGCCGTTCTCTATGAAGACACACGGCACCCTGTCGGCCGTAGCTGCCATTATGTAGGAATAGTCAAATCCGATATCTGCCAAAGCGGGCGATATCTCTCCGTTCCAATCCTGCTTGCCAGTATCGGAACCGAGCCCGAGATGCCACTTTCCGAAAGCCGCAGTGGTGTAACCCGCCGCCTTGAAGACGTCGGCGACGGTATATTGTCCGGGAGTGACAATCATTGCAGCGTTACCTGCCGCAACATCGGTCCCCGGCTTGCGCCATGGATACTCTCCTGTAAGCAGCGAATACCGCGAAGGGGTGCTCGTGGAAGCCACGGCATGAGCATTCGTAAAACGCAAACCATTTGCAGCCAATTTATTGACATTAGGAGTATTAACGCCTTTTGCTCCATAACATTCAAGGTCTCCGAAACCGATATCATCGGCATATATAAGAACCACGTTAGGATGAGTACGTTCTGTGCCCTCCTGTGCCTGCATTACAAACGGAGAAACAAGAGCAAACGAGCAGATTCCCAAACTGAATTTATCCATCAGATGTCGACTAAATAAATATTTTCCACGAAAATAATAAAATTATGCCATTTTCCGTTAACAGCCGTATTAAAAAATCAAAATCTGCCATTTTGGCACCACGTGTCACACAAATTGAGTATCTTTGCACAAATAATGTGCCAAAAACTCCATTGGCAAGATATTTGTTATTATTGAAGTAGAAATTTTTTGAGACATGAGCGAAAAAGATAAAGAGATTCTGGAGGATGCCGTAAACGAGAATATCGGCACAAACGAAGAGAACGTGCAGGAGAGCACCGGGCAAGAGAACGCAGGGCAGGAAAACACCGAGCCTACAAACGAGGAGAAACTGCAGAAAGAACTTGATGAGGCAAACGAGAAGATAGCGATGCTTGAGGACAGGTATCTTCGCCAGATAGCGGAGTTCGACAACTACCGCAAACGCACCATGAAGGAGAAAGCCGAGCTTATAAAGAACGGCGGCGAGCGTACAATCGAGGCAATACTTCCCGTACTTGACGACTTTGAGCGTGCACTCAGCAACATGGCGAAGGATGAGAACGCGGCAGAGGCAATGAAGGGCGTCGAGCTCATCTACAACAAGTTCACGGGCATTCTCAAGCAGAACGGTCTGCAGAAGATTGAAACCGAAGGTGCAGACTTCGATACCGATTACCACGAAGCGATTGCAATGGTTCCGGCATTCGAGGAGAGCCAGAAAGGCAAGGTTCTCGACTGCATCCAGAGCGGTTACATGTTAAATGATAAGGTAATACGCCACGCAAAGGTAGCCGTTGGCGAATAATCTACACAATATGGCAAAACGAGACTACTATGAAGTGCTGGGCATAAACAAGAGTGCAACAGCCGATGAGATAAAGAAGGCCTATCGCAAGATGGCCATAAAATACCACCCCGACAAGAACCCGGGCGACAAGGATGCCGAGGAGAAGTTCAAGGAGGCAGCCGAGGCATACAGCGTGCTGAAGGACCCCGAGAAGAAGGCGCAGTACGACCAGTTCGGCCATGCAGGCATGAATGGCGGTGCAGGCGGATTCGGTGGCGGCAGCATGAACATGGATGACATATTCTCGATGTTCGGCGACATCTTCGGCGGCAGAGGATTCGGAGGGTTCGGAGGATTCGGTGGTTTTGGAGGCGGCGGAGAGCGTCAGCAGCCAAGATTCCGGGGTTCCGACCTCAGAGTAAAGGTAAGACTGAACCTGAGCGAGATTTCCGAAGGTGTGACAAAGAAGTTCAAGCTGAAGAAGAACGTCGTTTGTCCGCACTGCAATGGTAGCGGAGCGGAAGGCAACTCTACCGAGACATGCCCCGATTGCCACGGAACTGGACGCACCGTACGCACCGTACGTACCCCGTTCGGCATAATGAACAGCGAGACCACATGCCCCAAGTGTAACGGCGAGGGAAGAATCATAAAGAACAAGTGCAGCCACTGTAACGGCGAGGGTGTAATTGCAGGAGAGGAGATTGTAGAGGCAAGCATCCCTGCAGGAGTACAGGAAGGCATGGTGCTGACCATGCGTGGCAAAGGAAACGCAGGACGTCGCAACGGCATAGCCGGCGACCTGCAGATAGTTGTGGAAGAGGAGCAGCACGAAACACTTATACGTCAGGAGAACGACCTCATATTCAACCTGTTGCTCGACATCCCCACCGCGACTCTGGGCGGTACGGTCGAGATTCCGACAATTGACGGCAAGGCGAAAGTAACCATAAACCCGGGAACACAGCCAAGCACCGTAATGCGCTTGCGCGGTAAAGGTTTGCCGGTACTGAACGGATACGGACGCGGAGACATTATCGTGAACATAAGCGTGTATATCCCCGAGACATTGAACAAGGATGAGAAGAAGAGCATAGAGAAGTTCAGGGAGTCGGACAACTTCAGGCCGAGCGAGGGAATAAAGGATAAGATATTCCGCCGTTTCAAGAACTTTTTTGAATGATTATGACATACGAAGAGACTGTCACATATCTTTACAACTGCGCACCGCCCTTCCAGCAAGTAGGCGGTGCTGCTTACAAAGAGGGGCTTACAACCACCATAGCGCTTGACGACCATTTGGGGAACCCGCACAGGAAGTTCCGCACAATACATGTCGCCGGCACAAACGGGAAAGGGTCCACGTCACACACAATAGCTGCCATCCTGCAGGAGAGTGGCTACAAGGTGGGACTTTACACATCGCCGCACTTGATTGATTTCCGCGAGAGGATGAGGGTCAACGGCGTTATGGCACCCAAGGAGTATGTCGTGGATTTCGTAGAGAAACACAAAGAATTCTTTGAGCCGTTGTGTCCTTCGTTCTTCGAACTGACCACCGCCATGGCATTCAACTGGTTTGCCGAGCAGGAGGTAGACATCGCCGTAATCGAAGTCGGCCTCGGCGGCCGTCTCGACTGCACCAACATCATTACCCCGGTGCTCAGCATCATAACGAACATCAGTCTCGACCACATACAGTTCCTGGGCAACACCGCAAGGGAGATAGCAGCCGAGAAGGCAGGCATAATAAAGAGCGGAGTACCGGTTGTCATCGGCGAGGCTACAGCTGTGACAAGAGAGGTTTTCGGCAGCAAGGCCAAAGAAGTGGGTGCTCCGGTATTCTTCGCCGAGGATGAGCGGCCCGTGACAAGCGCCACACCATGCAGGAGCGGGTTTGAATACATGACAAAGGAGTACGGAATCATCAACGGTGAGCTGGGAGGGTTCTGTCAGGAGAAGAACGCCAATACAATCCTTTGCGCCATTGACAAACTACAGCATAAGGGACTTGAAATAACAGCCGACGCAGTGCGAAAAGGATTTACAAACACCACCGTTTTGACAGGCCTTATGGGGCGTTGGCAGACAATAAGCGAAAATCCACGCATTGTATGCGATGCAGGACACAACATAGGCGGCATTGAATACGTATCCAGACAGCTTGAGGCACAAGAGTGCGACACACTGCGCATCGTGTTCGGAATGGTAAGCGACAAGGATATCACGGCTGTACTTGCCATGATGCCAAAGAAGGCCGAATACTACTTTACACAGGCAAGTATACAGAGAGCGATGCCTGCCACGGAGCTGAAAAAGAAGGCGTCGGCATTCGGGCTTACGGGCAACGCCTACCCCACTGTCCCCGAAGCGCTCAAGGCCGCGACAGCCGAGAGCAACGGCAATGACTTCATTTTTGTAGGCGGAAGCTGTTTCATCGTGGCCGACCTTTTGGCAAGCACCGGGAAACAGCAATAAAATAGCGGCGCCAAAGGTTATCAAGAGGCGTTAAAGCGACATAAAATTAGCGAAAGCGGGAAATGACGCACCATTTCCCGCTTTCGCTAATTTTTATTTTCATTTTCCTTTGCTGTAAACCTTTTTTTTATTTTATTTGCGGAGAAATAGCTATTAACTACCAGAAATATGAATTGTACCGAAAACCTTTCACAATTAAAGGCCGCCGACTTTGTCAAGAACATCGGCGGCAAAGAGACAGCGCTATTTATTTTGAAGAACAAAGCAGGTAGCGAAGTTGCAATCACAAACTACGGAGGCGCAATATGCAGCATCATGGTTCCTGACAAGAACGGCAACTATGCGAACGTAATTCAGGGACACGACAGCATAGACAACCTTCTGAACAGCCCCGAGCCATTCCTCAGCACACTTGTAGGCCGTTACGGCAACCGCATATGCAAGGGCAAGTTCACAGTTGACGGAAAAGAGTACAACCTCGCCATCAACAACGGTCCCAACCACCTCCACGGCGGTCCTACCGGTTTCCACGCAAGAGTATGGGATGCCGAGCAGGTTGACGGTCAGACATTGAAGCTCCACTATCTCTCGGCAGACATGGAAGAGGGATTCCCCGGTAACCTTGATGTGACAGTAGTCTACACATTTACCGATGATAACGAGCTCAGAATCGAATACACTGCAACTACCGACAAAAAGACTATCGTGAACCTCACAAGCCACGGATTCTTCTCACTCTCAGGTATTGCAAACCCCACAGCCACAATAGACAATCTCATTTGCGAAATCAATGCCGATTTCTTTGTCCCCATTGATGACACATCGGTACCTTACGGATGCATCGCGCCAGTCAAGGGCACGGCATTCGACTTTACCGTTCCTACAGCAGTAGGCGCACGCATCGATGCCGATGAGGAACAGATAAAGCACGGTGCAGGCTACGACCACTGTTATGTCCTCAACAAGAAAGAGGTAGGCGAACTGAGTTTCGCAGCCAAGGTAACAGAGCCTGTAAGCGGCCGTACAATGGAGGTATACACCACAGAGCCGGGTGTCCAGGTATACACATCGAACTGGCACAGCGGTTTCGCAGGCGCACACGGTGCCACATTCCCCAAGCGCAGTGCCATCTGTTTCGAGGCACAATGCTTCCCCGATTCTCCTAACCGCGCACACTTCCCCAAGGTGACATTGTGCCCGGGCGAGACATACAAGCAGATTACTGTATATAAATTCGGTATAGAGAAATAATTCATTAATAAACTAATTTTTAAAAGCTATGAGTAATCAAAAGAAACAATGGGGAGCTATCATCGTAATGATTGCGCTCTTCGCAATGATTGCCTTCGTGACAAACCTTTGCTCACCAATGGCAAACATCATCAAGGCACAGGGAGACATTCCTGAAGTACTTGCACAGATCGGTAACTACGGTAACTTCGTTGCTTACCTCGTTATGGGTATCCCTGCAGGTATGCTTATCGCAAAGTACGGTTACAAGAAGACAGCGCTTATCGGTCTTACTGTAGGTATCATCGGTATCCTCGTTCAGTGGTTCAGCGGCATGCTCGATGCCAAGGAGAGCCTTGGTCTCGTGTTCGGCGTATACCTCGTAGGTGCTTTCATCGCAGGTTTCTGTATGTGTATCCTCAACTGTGTCGTTAACCCTATGCTCAACCTTCTCGGTGGTGGCGGTAACAGCGGTAACCAGCTCATCCAGCTCGGTGGTGTGTTCAACTCTTCAGCAGCTGTTGCTGTATACATCATCATGGGTGCCCTCATCGGTGAGATTTCAAAGGATACAGCTATCTCTGATGCGACTCCGGCGTTGATGATTGCTCTCGCAATCTTCGTTATCGCGTTCATCGTAATCCTCTTCACCAAGATCGAAGAGCCAGAGCAGGCACCTGTTGAGATAAGCCTCATCAAAGGCGCTTTGAAGTACCGTCACTTTACACTCGGTATCCTCGCAATCTTCCTTTACATGGGTATTGAGGTAGGCGTTCCTACATATGTCAACATGTACCTTGTGAACACTCCTGAGCTCGGCATCTCTGCAGCTACAGCAGGTCTTATCGTTGCTGTATACTGGTTCATGATGCTTATCGGCCGTTTCGTTGGTGCAAGTATCGGTAACAAGGTATCAAGCCGCGCGATGATTACTACAGTATCTATCGCCACATTGGTACTCGTTGCATTCGGTATGTTCTCAAGCCCTGAGACAACAGTAGAGGTTCCTGGTATCGACTGGGGTACATTGACACTTATCTGGGCTGAGGTACCGGTAGGTATCTTCGCATTCTTGCTCGTGGGTCTCTGCACATCAGTTATGTGGGGCGGTATCTTCAACATGGCTGTTGAGGGTCTCGGCAAGTACACAGCTGTTGCATCAGGTATCTTCATGACAATGGTATTCGGTTGCGCCGTAATGCTCGCTATCCAGGCTCAGGTTGCCGAGATGACAGACTACATGACAAGCTACTGGGTTGTTATGTTCTGTGCAGCATACCTCTTGTTCTATGCTCTTATCGGTTCAAAGCCAGCCAAGAAGTAATATGACAATCGACTAATATTTGTTTAACTACTAAATATTTTAAAACTATGGATATAGAATTTGTAAGAAGCCGCTTCATCAAGCACTTCGATGGTACAACAGGAAGCATCTATGCTTCTCCAGGCCGTATCAACCTCATCGGCGAGCACACTGACTACAACAACGGTTTTGTATTCCCAGGTGCCGTAGACAAGGGTATCATGGCAGAAATCAAGCCTAACGGTACAGATAAGGTTTGCGCTTACTCAATCGATGAGAAGGACTATGTTGAGTTCGGTCTGAAGGAGGAGGATGCTCCACGCGCTTCTTGGGCAAAATACATCTTCGGTGTATGCCGTGAGATGATCAAGCGTGGCGTTGACGTTAAGGGTTTCAACACTGCATTCGCAGGTGATGTACCCCTCGGCGCCGGTATGTCTTCATCAGCTGCTCTCGAGAGCACATTCGCATACGCATTGAATGACCTCTTCGGCGACAACAAGATTGACAAGTTCGAGCTTGCAAAGGTAGGTCAGGCTACAGAGCACAACTACGTTGGCGTCAACTGCGGTATCATGGACCAGTTCGCAAGCGTATTCGGCAAGGCCGGCAGCCTTATCCGTCTCGACTGCCGCTCTTTGGAGTACCAGTACTTCCCATTCAAGCCACAGGGTTACAAGCTCGTTCTCATGAACACATGCGTTAAGCACGAGCTCGTAGGTTCTCCTTACAACGAGCGTCGCTTGAGCTGCGAACGCGTTGCAGAGGTTATCAAGGCTAAGCACCCCGAGGTTGAGTCTTTGCGTGACGCAAGCTTCGAGATGCTCGAGGAGGTAAAGGCTGAGCTTAAGCCAGAGGATTACAGCCGTGCAAAGTATGTTATCGGCGAGGTTGTTCGCGTACTCGACGTTTGTGCCGCTCTTGAGGCCGGCGACTACGAGACTGTAGGTAAGAAGATGTACGAGACACACTTCGGTTTGAGCAAGGATTATGAGGTAAGCTGCGAGGAGCTCGACTTCCTTGTAGACGTTGCTATCGACTGCGGCGTTACCGGCTCACGCATGATGGGCGGTGGCTTCGGCGGTTGCACAATCAACCTTGTCAAGGAGGAGTTGTACGAGATCTTCGTTGCTGAGGCTGAGAAGCGCTACAACGAGAAATACGGCAAGGCACCAAAGGTGTACAACGTAGTTATCGGTGACGGTTCTCGCAAAATCTGCTAATTCTTGAGCAAGAAACATAAAATCCAAAGAGGATGACCCGCTGCGTCATCCTCTTTTTGTTGGGGGTGAATAAAAAGCAAAGTTCAAGGTTTGTGCAAGTGAGCTAAACATAAAGTTTACTTTAATGTTTTACAGCGAACGAAGCCAAGGCTCGCCGCAGGCAGTGCGCTTGTGCAGGCTTCAAAACCGCAACCGACGCCGTAATGCGAGAGCAGAGAATGCTTGTATTCTATGCCGAGCTACGAGGAGGAAAAGCCACTTAGTGGGTTAATTTACTAAGCGTAAATGAGGATTTTGAAGGCAAACGTAACACAGAAATTTACTTTTTAGTCACCCCCTTTGTTATTACAACACTTTTGAAATAGATGTTGTATTTTTGAAATAAATATTGTATTTTAGCAAAATATAAAGAAACTGACTTGTTATGAAGAACCTGAACGTAGGCATGCTTGCCCTTGCAACATTGCCGGGTGCATTGGTTGCCCAAGAGAGTGCCGACACTGAACCTTATTTGAAATCGCGTCCCAACGTGGTTATGATATATGCAGATGACTTGGGATTCGGCGACCTTGAGTGCTACGGTGCAGTAGGAGTAAAGACCCCTAATGTAAACCGTCTGTCCGACAATGGCGTGCGCTTTACCAATGCCCATGCCGTGGCATCGACCAGTACCCCATCGCGATACTCATTGCTCACAGGAGAGTACCCATGGCGCAAGAGCGGAACAGACGTTGCTGCCGGCGATGCAGCAATGATTATATCGCCCGACCAGTACACCGTTGCCGATGTATTCAAGGAGGCAGGCTATACCACAGCCGCTTTTGGCAAGTGGCATCTTGGACTTGGTTCACAGACCGGCAAGCAGAACTGGAATGCCCCCATCACCCCGGCATTGGGCGATATCGGTTTCGACTACTCGTACATTATGGCTGCAACAGCCGACCGCGTTCCATGCGTATTCATTGAGAATGGCGCAGTGGCGAACTATGACCCGTCGGCACCAATATATGTAAACTACAACAAGAACTTTGACGGAGAGCCGACAGGTGCAAACAACCCGGAGCTACTGTACAATCTCAAATCGAGCCACGGGCACGACAATTCAATCATCAACGGTATAGGACGCATTGGTTACATGAAAGGTGGCGGCAAAGCGCTGTGGAAAGACGAAAATATTGCCGACAGCATCACGGCACATGCGGTCGACTTCATAAAGGAGAACAGCAATGAACCGTTCTTCATGTACTTTGCCACAAACGACGTCCATGTACCGCGTTTCCCGCATCCACGTTTCCGTGGGCAGAGCGAGATGGGACTGCGCGGCGATGCCATAGTGCAGTTCGACTGGAGCGTGGGCGAGATTGTACGCACTCTCGAAGAGCAGGGATTGCTCGACAACACCCTTATCATACTCACCAGTGACAATGGCCCGGTGCTTGACGATGGTTATGTAGACCAGGCCGAGGAGCTTGTTGGCGACCACTCGCCTACCGGTGGCCTGCGTGGCGGCAAATACAGCGCATACGAGGGCGGAACACGCGTGCCGTTCATCGTTCATTGGCCGGCCGTAATAAAGGAGCAGGGAGTGAAGAGTTCACTGGTTTCACAGATAGACTTCCTTGATGTGATGGCAAGCATTGCCGGTGTCGGTGGTGGCGAGTCACTCTCAACCGACGGTTTACCGGGAGAGGCTGCCACATGGTTCGGCAACGATGAAAAAGGCCGTCCATTCGCCATTGGCATGGCACAGAACCACACTTTGACACTGTGCACTGCAGGCTGGAAGTTCATTGAGCCTAAAGGCGGTGCCACAATGATTCCATGGGGACCGAAGATTGAGACAGGCTACTCAACCAATCCGCAGATATTCAAGCATGTCAACGGCGAGTTCAACGAGAACCAGAACATGGCCTCAAGCAATGCCGCTGTCGTAGAGAAGCTATCGACCCAACTGGAGAAGATACGCAACAGGCAGTATGCTGAGATTTCAATAATTGCCCTACCGGGTGAGACCATCGACCTCACACCATATTTCGGCAAGCAGGAGGGCGCAACAGTGAGCGGAGATTTCATTGAGAGCGATGCAACCGACCTTGGCAACGTTGTAATAAGAGACGACGTAAGCAATGGTGCACACACGGGCGTGGTGACAATGCCCGACGGTACAATATACATGTTTGCCGTAATCATCAACCCGGGATACAACGGTGCATACCACATAAACTATAACGGCAATCCGCTTTTTATTGGCTACAACACCACCCACGACAACAGCGGAAGCGAAGGATACAAGCTAATCTCACCCGACCACTATTCAACATCGGCTGCCGGTGACGAGATTTTCATCATTGAGCCATCGGGTGTGGGATACACCCTGACAATGCAGGGTAAGTTTCTGAAAGAGCCAAAACTAACCAAATGGGGACACATAATGTTCTCGGACAACGAAAGCGAGGCCGGTATATATCTTTTCGAGGAGACATCGACAGCCGATATATACAAGATTCGCAGCAGCAGCGACGGTATAAACTACATGAACATATACAAAGAGCACGGCGTTGCAGGCAACGACAAGGCCACAAAAGCCGGCCTTGCAACATACACAATTGAAGAGGTCGAAGCTTTTCCCTTGACCTTGCAGGCCGATGGTACAGCAGCCGTGTGCCTTCCGTTCAATGTTGTCATACCCGAAGGCATTTATGCCTATGATATGACGGATGCAGACATAAAGAACAATGAACCAAGCGGATACAGCTGCACAATGAGAACGATTGCCGGTCCCGGAGATATATTGAAAAGAGGTACCCCTACAATCATAAACGGGAGCGAAGGCACTCATCGGTTTGCAATCACGATGTCGGACCACGGAGCCGTGAGTTCACTGCCGGAATCCCTTTTGAAAGGCAACTATGTAGAGAGCAGTCTGACTCAGAGCGGCAACACAAAGAAGTTCCTCTTTGCAAACAGCACATTCAAGGCTTTCGACGGTTCAAAGGAGATTGAAGCGAACCAATGCTGGATGGAGTGCAACGTTGCCCAGGCAAGCGAGCTCACGGTGCACTTCAGTGACCCCACAGGCATTGAAGTGATACCCTCTACCCCACAAGGGAAGAGCAGCAACATATACAACATCGCCGGCAAAAGGCTGAGCCACCCACAAAAAGGAATAAACATTGTCGACAGCAAGAAGGTGCTTGTGAAGTAAACCGGATATTTCTATAAAATAAATTTATATACTAACCTAAAATCCATTAACTAAGAAAAAGTTATTTTCTTTAATGCTTATTTGCTGTGCAATTGCTGTAAGTACAGCCAATGGTACACAAGCGGTAATTATAAGTTTGTAATAAGAGACAGAATTAGCCACAGGCATGATGAATGGAAACGTTGCATTTAACTTTTACTTCTAATTCAACCAAAATTCATCGCCCCTGAACAGTCTTGATGAAAAACATTATAATGCATGACCTCAGCAACTCGCTGAAGTCATGCATTATATATGAATCAGTCCAATCAAACGTTTAAGCAGTTATTTCAATAAGTTCAAATGGATTTCATGGAAAGTGATATCCTCCGCCTCTTCAAATCCACCTCGACAACCCTTACCATAACCTGCTGACCGAGTTTGACAACATCACCGGGTGAAGAGACAAACTTGTCGGCGAGTTGGGATATGTGCACAAGACCGTCCTGGTGAACACCTATATTTACAAAGGCACCGAATGCGGTGATATTGGAAACGAGACCGGGCAAAACCATACCCACATGCAAATCCTCAATCTCGTGCACATTAGGGTCGAAAGAGAATGCCTTTGCCTGCTCGCGTGGGTCAAGACCTCGCTTGTTGAGGGCATCCATTATATCTGTGAGAGTAGGCATTCCCACCTTGTCGGTAATGTACTTTGAAAGAACCACTTTCTTGCGCAGTTCACTGTTTGATATGAACTCCTCAAGAGAGACATTCATATCCTTCGCCATGCGGACAACAATCGCGTACGATTCGGGATGCACGGCCGTGTTGTCAAGCGGCTCATCGCCACCAACGACGCGGAGGAAGCCCGCCGCCTGCTCGAATGCCTTTTTGCCCAGACGTGGAACCTTAAGAAGTTCCTTGCGCGTACGGAAATCGCCATTTGCGGCACGATACTTCACGATATTTTCGGCAAGCGAAGGGCCAAGACCTGAGATGTGGGTAAGAATCTGCTTTGTAGCAGTGTTGAGGTTTACACCGACCTTGTTCACACAGCTCTCGACAACCACATCAAGGCGCTCCTTGAGTTTTGTCTGGTCGACACTGTGCTGATACTGCCCCACCCCGATTGAGCGCGGCTCAATCTTCACAAGTTCGGATAGCGGGTCAATCAAACGGCGCCCGATAGATACCGCGCCACGTACGGTGACATCCTCATCGGGAAACTCCTCGCGTGCCACAGCCGATGCAGAATATACCGATGCACCATCCTCGTTGACCGGGAAGATGTCGGGAGCAAGGCCGAGACGGCGGACAAAATCCTCGGTCTCACGTCCTGCAGTACCGTTGCCGATGGCAAACGCCTCAATGGAATAGTCGTTGACAAGGGAAGTTATCACACGCGCAGCCGAGTCGCGGTCGTTCTGTGGCGGATGCGGATAAATTACCGTATGACGGACAAGATTTCCCTGAGAGTCGAGGACAACAACCTTACATCCTGTACGGAAACCGGGGTCTATCGCAAGCACCCTCTTCTGACCCAACGGCGATGACATGAGCAGCTGATGCAGGTTCTCGGCAAAGACAGCTATCGCCTCATCATCGGCACGTTGCTTTGAGTTAGAACGAGTCTCGTTCTCGATTGAAGGGGCAAGCAGACGCTTGTAGCCGTCGGCAACGGCAGCCTCGATATACTCGCGCGAAGATGAAGGACGTTTCACAAAACGTCTGTTAAGCTGCTCAATGGCAATCTCATTGTCGACACCAATTGACATGCGGAGAAAACCTTCCTCCTCACCACGCATTATCGCAAGCAGGCGATGCGATGATATGCGGGCGATATTCTCCTCCCACTCATAGTAATCGGCATACTTTATTCCGTCGGCCTCCTTGCCCTTTACCACTCTTGACACAAGCACTCCATGACGCGCGAACTGACGGCGCATAGCGTTACGGGCTCCCTCATCCTCGGAGACACGCTCGGCAATGATGTCGCATGCACCGGCAATGGCATCATCGGGTGACGGGACATCGGCCGAGACAAAGCCTTGGGCGCGACCGCGGATGTCAACGTTCTGCTGCAGCATGATGAGATCGGCCAAAGGCTCGAGACCACGCTCGCGCGCTATTGTAGCACGAGTACGGCGCTTCGGCTTATACGGCAGATAGATATCCTCAAGCTCAACTGCATCGAAACAGTTGTCAATGCGTTTTTTCAGTTCGGGAGTAAGTTTGCCCTGCTCTTCTATTGTAGCGATGATTGTATCCTTACGCAGTACGATTGCTTTCAGTTTCTCGTGCATTTCCTTGATGTTACCTATGGCAACCTCATCCATAGAGCCTGTAGCCTCCTTGCGGTAACGTGCCACGAAAGGTACGGTTGCACCACCCTCAAGCAGTTCGACTGTATTCCTTACTTTATCGACAGGAAATCCAAGTTCCTTTGAGATTATATTTATCAGCATAAGATTCTTTTTTGACAGCACGAAGATACAACAATTGCAGAGAAAACAGGTATTGTTGCGAAAAAAGAATAAAAACCCTCTCCGTTCCACAATTATTTGTAAACAGCAGACAAAATCATCGCTGAAATATGTTCCACATTCAAACAAAAGTATTACTTTTGTAACAATTTAGGGAGAGCTATGCACTCATGTGAGACCTTTCCCTGGAATATTTTATACGAAATAATTAACACTCATAACCATAACTGTAAATATGAACAGCAAGCAACTGATGAACAAGGCAGCGGACAATATCCGTATTCTGACTGCTGCAATGGTAGAGAAGGCTAAATCGGGACACCCGGGCGGTGCAATGGGCGGTGCCGATTTCATCAACGTACTCTACTCTGAGTTTTTGATTCACGACCCGGAAAACCCATTGTGGGAGGGACGCGACCGTTTCTTCCTTGACCCGGGACACATGTCTCCCATGCTCTATTCAGTGCTTGCACTCTCGGACAAATACACCATGGATGAGCTCATGCAGCTGCGTCAATGGGGAAGCGCTACCCCCGGACACCCTGAGGTCAATTTCGCACGCGGAATCGAGAACACATCGGGTCCATTGGGTCAGGGTCACACCTACGCTGTAGGTGCAGCCATTGCAGCCAAGTTCCTTGAGGCACGTCTGGGCAAGGAGGCTCTGGGCCACACAATCTATGCGTTCATTTCGGACGGTGGCATCCAGGAGGAGGTTTCACAGGGCGCAGGACGTCTTGCAGGTTATCTGAAGCTCGACAATCTCATCATGTTCTACGACGCTAACCAGATTCAGCTCTCTACACGATGCGATGAGGTCATGTTCGAGGACACCGCGAAGAAGTATGAGGCATGGGGCTGGAAGGTCATCACTATCGACGGTAACGACTGCGACGCAATCCGTGCGGCCCTCACAGAGGCAAAGGCCGAGAAAGAGCGTCCAACACTTATCATCGGCAACACAGTTATGGGTAAAGGCGCACGCCGTGCCGACGGCAGTAGCTACGAATTCGATTGCGGTACACACGGTGCTCCACTCGGCGGCGATGCATACATCAATACAATCAAGAACCTTGGCGGTGACGTGGAGAATCCGTTCGTATTCTTCCCCGAGGTCAAGGAGATGTACGATAACCGTCTTAATGAACTCCGCAAGATTGTCGCAGAACGCAAGCAGGCAAAGGCAGCATGGGCTGCGGCAAACCCCGACAAGGCACAGAAACTCGAAGATTGGTTCGCAGGAAAGCAGCCGAATATCGACTGGGCTGGCATCGAGCAGAAGGCTAACGCCCCTACACGCAACGCTTCATCTACAGTTCTCGGTATCCTCGCCGAGAACTACGGCAACATGATATGTTCATCGGCCGACCTGAGCAACAGTGACAAGACCGACGGCTTCCTGAAGAAGACACATGCGTTCACTCCGGGTGACTTCAGCGGCGCGTTCCTGCACGCAGGAGTATCGGAGCTGACAATGGCATGCGTATGTATTGGTATGGCACTTCACGGTGGTGTCATCGCTGCTTGCGGTACATTCTTCGTGTTCAGCGACTATATGAAACCGGCTATCCGCATGGCGGCTCTCATGGAGCTCCCTGTAAAGTTCATTTGGTCACACGATGCGTTCCGTGTAGGCGAGGACGGTCCTACACACGAGCCGGTTGAGCAGGAGGCACAGGTACGTCTCATGGAGAAGGTAAAGAACCACAGCGGCAAGAACTCAATGCTTGTACTGCGCCCCGCCGACGTGAACGAGGCAACACAAGCATGGAAGTTGGCAATGGAGAACGACAACACCCCCACAGGCCTCATATTCTCACGTCAGAACGTGAACAACCTTCCCGAGGGAACACCATACGAAGAGACAAGCAAGGGTGCATATGTTATTGCCGGCAGCGATGAGGATTACGACGTTATCCTGCTTGCATCAGGTTCCGAGGTTTCTACACTTGTTGACGGTGCCAAGCTCCTGAAGGCAGACGGCATAAAGACACGTATCGTATCTGTTCCTTCAGAGGGTCTGTTCCGTACACAGCCCAAGGAGTACCAGCAGAGCGTTATCCCTGCAGGTGCCAAGGTATTCGGCCTTACAGCAGGTCTTCCTGTCAACCTTGAAGGTCTTGTAGGCGCCAACGGCAAGGTATGGGGCTTGCAGTCATTCGGTTTCTCGGCGCCATACAAGGTGCTTGACGAGAAGCTCGGTTTCACAGCTGAGAATGTTTACAACCAGGTAAAATCAATGTTATAATCTATTATAATGAAAAAGATAGGACTTGCAAGCGACCATGCGGGATACCCGCTCAAGGAGCAGGTAAAGGAGTGGCTCAAGGCACTGGGTTATGAGTTTGTCGACTTCGGTACACACAGTACAGAGAGCTGCAACTATCCCGAGTTTGCCCACGCACTTGCCGAGGCAATCGAGAAGGGAGAGTTCGAGACAGGCATCGCCATATGCGGTACAGGCAACGGCATAAACATGACACTCAACCACCACGACGCAATCCGCAGCGCACTATGCTGGATGCCCGAGATTGCGGCTCTTGCCCGTCAGCACAACGACGCGAACGTAATGGTAATGCCTGGCCGTTTCATCAGCCCCGAGAGCGCAAAGGAGTGCGTCGAGACATTCCTCGCTACCCCATTCGAGGGCGGACGCCATCAGGCACGCATTGATGCAATACCTGTCAGAAAGTAATTGACACCTTATTATATTATAGCCGCCGGCCGTCGCCGGCGGCTATAATTATTATTACACGTTATCGCCTGAACAATATACAAGCGACCGACCAACATACAGCCAATTTGTACAAGGATATTTCATAATGTGCATTTTTATTGTTAAAATCCCTCTTTTATTTTTTAACACTGCACATTTAACATACTTTTGTGCAAAATTTAAACACGAGAAACAAAAACCTTTTTAAATATTCATATTATGAAAAGAATTTTTTCAACTATCGTTTTTGCATCACTTGCACTTTCTACATTTGCAGGTGGTCTTTTGACAAACACAAACCAGAGCGCATCTTTCGTACGTAACCCTATGCGTTACGCATCATTGGAGACCGATGCTATCTACTTCAACCCTGCAGGTACTGCATTCTTCAAGGAGGGTTGGGCACTTTCAGCAAACTGGCAGATGGTATGGCAGGACCGCGACGTGGAGAACCTTCTTTCACCAGACAAGAAGAAGTTCGAGGGTAAGGTTTACGTTCCTTGCATGCCTACAATCCTTGCATCATACAAGACCGGCGACTGGACATTCAGCGGATTCTTCGGAATGCCCGGCGGTGGCGGTAAGGCAGAGTTCAACGAGGGTCTTCCTCTTTTCAACAACCTTATCGGCGATCTCGGCAGCAGCCTCGGCGCAATGGCACCGATTCCTATGAATGTATATGGTGCATCACAGTTCGAGTCTACACAGTACATGTTCTCTCTGCAGTTGGGTGCAGCATACAAGATTTCTGACAACTGGTCAGTATATGGCGGTATCCGCGGTAACTATGTGAACAACAACTACATGGGCACAATCAAGGCAATTGCAGACCTCAGCGCTGTAAACATGGGTACACAGGATGTAATGGCCGTAAACATCGACATGGACCAGAGCGGTATCTCTTTCACTCCGGTAATCGGCGTTGATTACAAGGTAGGCGACTTCAACTTCGCGGCAAAGTATGAGTTCCGTGCCATCAACCACCTTGAGAACGACACAAAGGAGTTGAGCATTGCAGCAAGCGAGTTCATGAACGGTATCGGCATGGGCCAGACAATCGAGGGCGCAGCCGGTGGTGCACTCGGCAACTACCTCGGCGGTTTTGCTGACGGCAAGTCACTCCGCAGCGATGCTCCCGCACTGCTTTCACTCGCAGGTTCATGGCAGGCAACATCTTGGTTCAAGGCTATGATTGGTGGTGTATACTACTTTGACAAGGATGCAAAGGTTGAGTCACTCCTCGGTGGCGACAACAACAAGAACCTCGACCACAACACATACGAGCTGTTGGCTGGTGTTGAGTTCAATGTAACAGAGAAACTGCTTCTCTCTGCAGGTGTCCAGTTCAGCGACTTCGGTATCACAGACCAGTACATCAGCGATATCTCATTCACTAACGACTCATTCATGACTGGTCTTGGTGCAAAGTACAGCTTCACTGAGAATCTTGACCTGAACGTAGGTTTCTGCTACGCTTCATACGCAAGCTACAAGACACAGGCTTCAAACTACATCCGCAACACATACAATGCAACAATCGGTGTAGACTTCCGATTCTAAGAATCTGAATTGATAAAACAATAAAAGACCCATCAATCGATGGGTCTTTTATTGTTTTATATCATGCGGCCGATGAACAACGCCCTTACATGCGGCGGTTCTTTACCATTTCCCTGACAGCGAAATCAGCACTCCCCTATCCCGCCACCCAAATTAGGCATGTTGACTTGCTCAAACTTATAGCCAAGACGTTTGAGTTCAATGGCGGCAGCTATGCGGAACAGGACCTTTATTGCACGTGCATAGGCATGGAATGCCATCGGAGACTGCGGTTCGATATTCTCGCGGCGGATGAGCGTAAGCACTGTCTCGCCGAGCCTACGCATCATCTGCTCGATATTCTTCGCCTCCTGTGATTCCAGATGAAAACCGAGCACATTCTTCACGATGTTCTCATCCATGTCATCAAACCCGGCCGGTCCATAGAGCGACTTATATTCATCGTTGCAGTGCTTTGCCCAATCCTCATCCCACAGGTGCGCGACAGCCATACCCACGTAACCGGCCCATGCAATGGCGACTGTCGGGTAGTCGGCAATGTTGGGAACAGCATCGGCCACATATTCAGGAGCGATATCATGCCAACGTGCATCAATATCCTCGGTAGAAAGCAGTGTCCCCTCAAGCATCCTGTATTGTGTACATATCTTGAGCAGCTCGTTCATCAGACGGCTCTCGAAATTCTCCAGATACACCTTATTAACCATACAAATATCATTTTAGTGACTTCCGCACTCGTGATGGTTGCAAGCCTCTCCGTTATCGTTTACCTCACCCGCAAGATAGGCCTTCACCAGGTCATCGACATTGCCGCTGCAACCGCGGATGACAGTTATTTCATTGTTCCGGAGCACATTTCTTGCTCCTTCGCCCATGTTCCCCGCGAGCATTACCTGTACACCGATACGGTGCAATACCAAGGCTATGCCCGACTTGCAGCCACAGCCCTGCGGTGACGGCAGAATCTCCTTCATAGTAACCTTACCGTCGTTGACGGTGAATATCGTGTAATGGTCGCAGTGCCCGAAATGGTTGTCCACCACACCGGCTTTTGTTGGTACAGCTATTTTCATAATCAATCTATTATTTTCTTTTCCCTTAGTTTAAGAAAAACCTTTTCCGAAATGCCCTCTTTTGGCAATACTATGACATTACCGAGTATTCCTACAGAGAGGATATACTCATTATCGGATGTCACAATCTTGCCGAGCGAAAGGAGCTGATGCTCCTCTACGACAACCATTTTGTCCAGCATTGCGGAAACATGTTCCTCATCCTGTATCTTTGCAATTATGTTGTCAGGAATCTTCACTCCGTATATATTCCCCTCCTTCAGGAAACAGGAAACCTGGACTTCTATCTCCTGCATATGCATCTCCCTGTCGGGTATTGTATGCATGCACATTGAAACAAGCACCAGTATTGCCAACAACGGGTAAAGAATGAACTTTATCATTTTGTATATTTCTCGAACGATACAACCTTATCGAACTCCTTGCGTATCTTCCTGCGCTTTGCCTTGACGGTATATCCCAACGAAACTATCAGCATAAGGCGTTTTTTCTGCGGAATGGATAGAAGTTCCTTGATTCTCTTCTCATCGAACCAGCCAAGAATACAGCTTCCTATTCCTTCATCCTCGGCGGCAAGCGTGATGTACGAAGCAGCGATGCCAAGGTCCATCATCGGAAAATCCTTATCCTTTATACCGCAGCCGAACCTTGATGTAATATTGGTCTGTTCAAGCGTTATCAGCACAAGAGCCGCCGAATCCTTTACGAACCTGTTCAGTCCAAGACTTGAGGTTGCCTTTGCCACTTCTTTCAACAACTCGGGCTCCGTAACGACAGTGAAATGCCACGGCTGTCCGTTGCATGCCGAAGGAGCCAGACGCCCTGCCTCAAGTATGCGTTCAAGCACATCACGCCCTATCATACGCCCGTGTTCGTAGGCACGGTCACTCTGTCGTGCCTGTGCAAGTTCAAGAAAGCTCCTCATCGCTTGGCAATTCTTGCGATATATTTACCGATGATGTCAAACTCGATATTTACCTTGGAGCCCACTTCTATCGTGTGGAAGTTGGTATGCTCATAGGTATACGGGATAATTGCAACCGAGAATGAATCATCGGTCGGAGCGCAAACGGTAAGGCTTACACCATTCACGGTAACAGAGCCCTTGTCGACTGTAAGATAACCTTTTGCAGCCATTTCATCATCACGTCTGTAGCGGAAAGTGTAGTACCAGCTTCCGTCCATATCCTTGACCGAGACACATTCAGCCGTCTCATCGACGTGTCCCTGGACGATATGTCCGTCAAGACGTCCGTTCATCATCATGCTGCGCTCGACGTTCACTTTGTCGCCCACCTTGAGCAATCCGATGTTCGAACGCTCAAGAGTCTCATGCATCGCCGTTACCGTATACTCATCGCCGTTTATCTCCACCACAGTCAGGCATACACCGTTGTGTGCCACACTCTGGTCAATCTTGAGCTCACTTGTAAATGAGCAAGACAATGTCAGATGCAGATTGCCCTGCTCGCGTACGAGCCTGCGTACTACAGCAAACTCTTCAACTATTCCTGAGAACATATTAAATGGTTTTTTATTTTACTTCTTTATCAATACGCGAAGATAGTAAATGTTTGCAATAAATGCAAGCCTGTATTTGCGAACAGAACCAGCCCGCCAATTGTTACTATTCTGTTCGGGCTGACGGAGAGAACGTGCGAGAGATTTATTGAAGATGACTCTCCGTCGCGCCTGAAAACAGCAGCGGACAGACAATCATTGCCGTCCTCGCGCAGTAATGTGGAAACAGGCCTGCTTGACCTCGTGCTTCACATAGCAGCGACCCTCTTTCTTCAGATCGCGCAACACCTCACCAAGCACAGCAATAAGGTCGACATCGCGTGCATCGGCAGCACTCTTGTCATGTTTCATAAAGCGTTTGTACGATATATCGAATGTCGTTCCATAACAATGTACCGAACGCTGCGAAGCATTTACATTCCTTTTTGAAAGTTTCTTAACATCCTCATCGGTCCTCAGCACCGAGGTAACTACAATACTATGTGCCGAGATATGCTTGTTGCGTAGGGAATCCTGGAAATTCTTGCCTATTTCAACCAACAGGTCTGCTGCATCCTTTACAAGATAAGGGGTCGAATGAGTCAGACGGTCAACCACATAAGGTTCCGGACCGACAAATCCCATATTACCACATATCAGATAGAGTTTACGCGATGCATCGGGGATACCCTTGCGCGAGGCCAGTGGTCTGATGCCTATCTGCCGTGCAGCCGACAGATGAGTGTCATTCATGTCATTGAACTCCTTGCGACGGTTCCAGTAAACTATCTTGTTGGGTTTACCTGTAAAAGAATCTTTCTTTATCTCCAGAGATGTCTCCTCTGTTTTCTGTTCCACTTCCTCATCACTGCCGCATCCCACACAAGTCACAAGCAATACCAGTGAGAAGAACAACGTAATTCCAATAAGAATCTTTATCCTTGCATTTTCCATAGTGACGCGAAGATACAAAAAATAACGCACCGTTTAAAATATAATAAATGGTAAAAGAGAGTGACATGATAAATTTTCGTATACATCCATACTACTCATGTAGCAAATTCGGCCCCGATACGTCCAATATATAAAAAAGTATAAAAAAGAGTATAAAAACATTCCGCGGGCAATCTTTTTGCTACATTCGTGAATTCAAACAGACACACAATCATGAAAAGATTACTATTTCTGTTCTCAATTATCATTTCAGTCACCACAGCCATACATGGCCAAGAGATAATAGGACGTGTCATAAGCAACGACGGCACCCCGGTTGCCGATGCCAACGTGGTGCTGCAAAACTCAGTATCGGAATACATGGGCATTGAGTCTACTGATGCAGAAGGCCGTTTCACATTCCAACATAAAGCCGACACCTTCCGTCTTGTAGTGCATCACTTGGCGTTCCATTCGCGCGAATTGCTATGCAATACGAAGAATGTAGGCGACATTGTCCTGGAGCCATCGGATGTCGTATTGGGCGATGTTGTGATAAGCAGTGAGCGTCCGCTTGTAAAGGTCGAGGATGGCAAACTGGCATATGACCTTGAGCAACTGACCAGGGACAAGGTTGCCAACAACACGTATGAGGCTTTGACGAAGCTGCCCGGTGTACGCGAGGAGAATGAGGCACTGACACTTGTCGGGGCAGGTTCTGTCACCCTGATAATCAACGGCAAGCCAACGACAATGACCCAGGAGCAAGTGACAACATTGCTCAAGACAACCCCGATAGAGCGTGTAGAGAAGGCCGAGGTAATGTACAGCGCACCGCCGCAGTATCATGTTCGCGGCGCAGCAATAAACATCGTGCTCAAGCACGACACCCGATACTCCCTTCAGGGCGAGGTCGGCGCAACCTACCGTAACAAGTTCTACAATGAGGGCGAGGGGCATATATTTCTGCGTGCAGCGACACCCAAGCAGGCATTCGATATCATGTACAGCGCCAACCAGGTATCAGACGTACAGGATGTAGACATGATATCTTTGCACACATTAGAAGGCAAGGTGCATGAGATACGGCAGCTACAGAAGATTCGTGGCGAGGCACTGCTGCATAGCACCCGTGCATCATACGAATACAACTTCAATGAAAAAAGCAACATCACTCTTGCATACAACGGACAGTACAAAAGCAATGCCGAGGGACATTCCGGCTCAACAGGCAATTTCCAGAGCTCGGATAACCTGAAAGATGTCAAGAAAGATGCGATGCACAATTTCTCCTTGCAGGCCGTTACCGGAACAGGGTTATCTGCAGGAGCTGACTACACCATATATGAGAACCTCTCGGACCAGACAATGAGTGTCGACTACCTCAACGGCAACGTCCTTCAGATGAAACAGGAAGCAGGACAGGAAGTACATGCTTTCCATGCATACGCCGACCAGACCCACTCCCTCGGCAAGGGCTGGAGCGTAGGCTACGGAGCATCGTACCGCAACAGCGAGAGCGAGGATTTCCAGACATATTCGGCCGAGAGCACCATGAAAGGCGATGACGTGAACTCCACCCTCTCGGAGCATACTGCCGAAGCATACCTGTCCATAGGCAAGCAGACAGGAATGGGCCTGTCGTTCAACCTTTCGTTGACAGGAGAGTACTACAGGCTCAACGGCCGCGAGCGCTGGACAGCATACCCGCAGGCATCGCTGACATATATGCGCCACCCCGACCATATATTTCAGGGAACATTCAACGTGACAAAGCAGTACCCATCATACTGGCAGATGCAGGAAGGCGTAAGTTACATTGACGGATATGCCGAACTGCACAACACACCGGGGTTGGAGCCTTCGAAGAGATACAGCCTCAACGCCAACTATATCCTGAAACAGAAATATGTGTTCGGTGCGTTCCTCAACCATACCGACAAGATGTTCGCACAGGCCATGTACCAGTCAAACGAGCGTCTGGCACTCATATACCAGACACATAATTGGGACTACATCTCACAGAGCGGAGTAATGGCAGTCATCCCCTACAGCCCTGTATCGTGGTTCAATACAAGCGCCACTCTGGTAGGTGTATATGTTACCCAGCGCTGCGATGATTTCTTCGATATCGGTTTCAAGGACAACCAGTGGATTGGAATGTTCATGCTCGACAACAGTTTCCGTGTGAACAAGGAACTGGTATTCGAACTGAAGGGTTTCTTGCAGACTCCCGCCACGCAAGGCACATTCAGCATTGAGACCATGTGGAGCCTCTCAGCCGGTGCAAAGTGGAACTTTGCAAAAGGTAAGGGAACGCTCAGCTGCTACTACAACGACATTTTCAACTCGACCATCGGCGACATGAAGATGAACTTCAAGGGACAGAACCTTATCAACAGGAATGATTTCCACACACGCAATCTCACACTCTCGGTAGTATACCGCTTCGGCGGATACAAGAAGAAGGAGAGCAAGGCTGTGGACACATCACGCTTCGGACACTGATTCCACAAACTCCATAATGGCATTCACCGCATCCGTCGGCGAATCGGTTATTGAGAGCAGCAGATTCCTGTAACACCCCTTGCAGCTCAGTTTCACAAGCATCGGATAGACAGGAAAAGTCTCGTTCCAATACTCAATGCCAAGGAAAACCATAGGGCTTGCATACCCGCATGTGAGGTAGTGGTTCTGCGCAGCATCCTGAAATATCTCCTGCATGGTGCCTGCACTGCCGGGAGAGTATATGACACCGCCCTTTGCTATTGCAAGAAGCCCGTCCTCGCGTATGCTGTTATCGAAATATTTGGCAATGTGTGTAGCAAACGGGGTTGCCGGTTCATGTCCATAAAACCATGTCGGGATGCCTATGCTGCAATAATCATTCATTCGGGGCATCCTTTCCATCAGTTTGAAAGCCGAAGAGAGCCACTCCTTGTCCTTGTACGAAGGAGAAACGGAGAGCATGCGTATCGCATCATCGGCATCGGCGTCAGGACGTCCTGCAAGCCACACACCAAGATGAGCAGCCTCCATGGCTCCGGGACCACCTCCTGTAACCAGAAGAGTCCCTTTCTCGGCAAGGTGCTTTCCGATGAGCACCACCTTGCGGTACATATCATCCGTGCGCAGCAGTGCGTGACCGCCCATTACCGCGACAATCTTGTGCTCATCGTACCCGGCAAGCATGTCATGCAGCGCATCGCTTATCGAATGGTCATGCAGCGAGCGTGCAAGAGTCTCGGCTATGTCAACAGCCTGTTTACCATGGTCGATGTAATGATTGTATATACGCGTGTCGTAACAGTTCCCGAAGCTGCCCGGATTGCGGTAGTCATACCCTTCGTACAGTTCTGACGGAGAATAGAGATGCGCGGGAAAAGGGTTGAACGGTACTGGAAGTTCCGGCAGCACACAGCAGTCGGGAGCAAGCTCGTTGCGCATCACATCGGGCATTGAGCAGCCGAAGAAGATACAATCCCTGAAACGGCACTGCACTGCGTCGCGGCCGAATTCGATGTTCTGGAAAGCATAATGTTCAAGCACAGCACCGGGAACTATAAGAGGCTGAAGTGCATCGTAATTCTCTATCTCAATGTATTGTTTCATAGTAATCAAACCGAAAAGTTAAAACGAAAAATGTACAGCATCCCATTAGCCCCTTTAATAACCTTTAATAACCCTTAGTAGCCCTTAGTTACCCTTAGTAGCCCTTAAACATTAAACATTAAACATTAAACA
>JAGBFX010000052.1 GCA_017936265.1 Bacteroidaceae bacterium
CTCTTTACGAACGGCTGCGCCAAAAAGGAAAGGCTGTCAAAATAGCTTTAATTGCTGTTGCAAATAAACTTTTGAAACAGATTTTCGCCATTGTGAAGAATAATTGCGCGTATAACGAATTTTATGCTTAATTTATTTGGATTTTAACACAGTTCATCCGGACAAAGCGCAGCGCCGAGGGATCTCTTCCACATATTTTGATTCCCTCTCTACTGGAGAGGGTTAGGGAGAGGCTCCGTAGGGGCGGGGTCGGCCAGTCCTGTGAATGTTTAAAGTGTGTGTGGGCAGTGCGAGCAGCGGTGGTCACGCGTAGCGCCGGAGAGTTCTGTTTTTATACCCTCCGAACTCATCGCCGTATAGTTCCTTGTCCGGTGGATATTTGGTGTTTATCGGGTTGCCTTAAGAGTCGTTGATTATATAAGGTCGGTTCATTTCCTGAAATCTATGATTGATTGTTGTAAAGCGTAGTCTTTATGAAACTACATAGGGTCTGCTTCTTCAAGTTCTTCAATTAAATTAATTAAAGGTACACCGTCAATATTGAAATTCTCAATGAAATCCATTTCATCAGCGAAAACTTCGTATTCTTTGGTATAATGTTCATCGCATAAGGCTACATGATTAAACTCATTAAGCACATGATACTCTTTGCCTTTATACTTAAAGTATAGGTCATAGTTCTGGACTCCAAAATCATAATAAAGAGTTTCCTCGAAAGAGCTTTTGTAACCATTATACGAAAAACCGTATTTCTCTTTATTTGGCGGATACTTACAGTTGTAAGGGTATCCGTCCTTGTCTAAATCAAAGTGTGGTTTGAACACATTTCTGTACGTGTTTAGGTCAAAGATTTTATCCCTCAACTTCAAAAACGGTATGCCATCAATTGATAAATTCTCAATTAACTCCAATTCATTCGGGTATTCAGCAATAATCTCTTTCTTGGTTGCATTGTATGCTGTTGCGGGGGTGTTGTGCTTGTAAAAGTAATATCTCGTTCCATTGTATATAAAAGAGACATCTTTTTCCAACACTATAAATTCGTAGAACAGAACTTCTTCTGTTCTGTTTTTGTATCCACCGAACTCATCGCCGTACAGTTCCTTGTTTGGTGGATATTTGGCGTTCATCGGGTTACCTTCAGCGTCGTTGATTATATAAGGTCGGTTCATTTTCGGTAGTGTATTTGTGGCTAAGTCCAAAGTTAATTATTATTGCCCGATATATGACTTTCTTGCCTGAAAAACTTCAACAAGCGTGCACTGGGAACTTTGCTTGGTTTATCAACTCTGTCACTTTGTGTCAGAGCCACCCCACATATGCCATTATATTCCTGTGTCTAATAACCTGTAACTTGAATGTCATTTTGAGCGCATGCGAAAAATCTCTTAATCATTGGTCTGCGATTCCGTGTTGATATGTCTGCAACAACAATGCTTGCCACGTCTATTAATGGATAATTAAATGTGTAATGTGTTACGTGTAGTGTTTGATGTGTAATTTATCTTCTTTATTGTGTGAACATCTTGTCTGATTTTTTGCAAATTATCGGCCGGAATTCCGCTTCTTGTTCATTTTTTAGGTATCTTAGCACTGTTTAAGAACAACAATTGTGCAATTAAAGAATTAAATGATATAACATGAACAGAATAAGAATTTGTCTATTGGCTGTAGTGGTTGTCCTGATTGGATTGGTGGCTTATGGTTGGTGTAGCCGTCCTGGGGTTCAGGATGCCACTTCATCGGCTTTCTCTGCCGAGCGTGTTGTAAATGACATTGAGGTCATCTCCCGTAATCATCATTCGGTGGCTCATCCACAGGAGCGTGCCGAGGTGCGTGACTATCTTGTGTCCCGTCTTGGGGAGCTCGGTGCCGACACGGTCCGTCTTTTTGAATACAAGTCACTCACCGGCCCCGAGAACAAACATGTAACATACACCTTCGATGCGACCAACGTGCTCGCAACTTTCGCTCCCGAAAACCCCACAGAGCAGACAACCTATCTGCTCATGGTTGCTCATTATGACTCGCGTTATTCGCAGCCTATCGCCAAGAGTGATACAGTGTGGTCCTATGGAGCTGCTGATGACGGCTACGGAGTGGGTGTAATACTCGAGACCGTGGCTCAGGCCCTGAAGTACCGTGCCGATTGGAAACAGGGTGTAAAGGTGCTCTTTACCGATGCAGAGGAGGTCGGCATGAAGGGTATGAAGGCTATGTGGGAGAACAACCGCGAGGAGTTCAACGATGTGGGCTTCATGATTAACATCGAGGCACGTGGCCCGTTCGGCCCGGCTCTGCTCTTCGAGACATCGCCTGGTAACGATAAGGTTATGGAACTCTATGAGTCGGCAGCTGAATATCCGTTTACATACTCGCTGACAACGGTAGTGTATGGATTCATGCCTAACTTTACCGATTTTACCATTGTGAAGGATGAAATCCCGGGAATGAATTTCTCTACAATCGCCGATATCAACCACTATCATACCGACCTTGACAACTTCTCGAATGTCAATCCGAGGTCCATTCAGCATTATGGTTCGCAGGTCGTTCCTGTTGTACACAGCTATCTGACCGATGAGAGATACTCATCCCGCGACAGTCTTCTCTCCGATGCCGATACAATTAACTTTACCCTGCCGCTCATAGGCTTGTTCAACTTCACAAAGGGAGAGTACATTGTGTTGAACAGCGTGGTACTGCTGCTGTTCGTGATAGCATTGGTGCTTGAGGTGTTGCGCGGACGTGTGCAGCTTCGCAAGGTGCTGTGGGGTGCATTGAAGGCTCTGCTTGCAGCTATTGCGGCTCTTGTGGCAGGTGAGCTTGTCGCGTTCCTCTCATGCTGCGTCACAGGTGTTACGTTCAAGCCTTTCGGCATCGTACAGGGTATTCCGTTCGATAATGCGGCAATGGCTGTTTCGGTTGTCGTAATGGTGCTTCTGGTGGTGTGGGTACATATAGGACAGCGCAGGAAGGCTGTCAATGGAACATCCAATTCACTCCGCAAGAGCGCGAAGTCATCGGCTGCGTTGGCTGTGGCGGCGAACAAACTTTATGCGGTGTTGCTGCTGATGGCATTGCTGAGCCTGTTGTTGCTTATATCCATAAATGAGAATCTGATGTTCTTCATCCCTCTGACGCTTGCTACCTTCGCGGTCATTTTGTACAGATTGACAAGACTCAAGCTGTGGTTCCTGCTTGCGATAGCGTTGATTCTGCTTCACGCATTCTCGTTCCTCTATGCCTTGGCTATGGCGCTTACCATAGGTGCTTTGGGTGCAGTGCTCATGCTTGCGGTACTTGATGTTCTTGTGGTGGTTCCGTTGGTGGATATGTATGTTACCAGGAAACCATTCTGAAAAGTGTTTGATGTGTAATGTTTAATGTTGAAAGATGTTTCATTGTATTGTCTTTTATTTATAACAACAGCAGGTTGGCAATTGCCAACCTGCTGTTGTTATAAATAAATCCTTTTTCTTTAGCAGCTCATTGCTCCGCAGCAGTTGATGACCTGTCCGCTCACGTAGGCCGACATGTCGCTGGCAAGGAAGAGCGCCACATTGGCTACATCCTCGGGGTTACCTGCACGGCGCAGAGGAATTGTCTTTGCCCACTCGGCACGCATCTCCTCGGGAATGGCGCTTGTCATGTCAGTAATGATGAATCCCGGAGCAATGCAGTTGGACCTGATGCCACGTGGACCCATCTCCTTGGCTACAGACTTCGAGAATCCTATTATACCGGCCTTCGATGCCGCGTAGTTGCACTGGCCCGCATTGCCGTTCTCTCCCACAACCGATGACATGTTGATGATGCTTCCGCCGCGTTGCTTTGCCATGACGGGCACTACGGCACGTGTGAAGTTGAATGCCGACTTCAGGTTGGTGGTGATTACTGCATCCCACTGCTCCTCGGTCATACGCATTATAAGTCCGTCCTTGGTTATTCCTGCATTGTTTACAAGCACGTCAATGCGACCGAAGTCGGCCATGACCTCCTTGACAACAGCGTCTGTGGCTGCAAAGTCGGCCGCATCGGCGGCATAGCCCTTGCATTTCACGCCCAATGCCTCAATCTCCTTTATGAGCTCCTCGGCGTTGCTGTTTATCTGACGGTATGTGAACGCTACATTTGCACCTGCCTGGGCAAACTTTACCGCAATGGCGCGGCCTATTCCTCGTGTGGCTCCTGTAACAAGAGCAGTCTTTCCTTCAAGTAGTTTCATGGTATATATGTTTTAATTGTTCTTATCCTTTCTGCGAAGATAGTTCATAAAATACAAAAATCTTAACTTTTCCTCTTTTTTAGTTTGAAAACTGTTGAACTTAACTTTTCTTTGCGCGTAATTTATACTTCCAAGTAGCTGTTTAAATTTATATCGTTAAGTTTTTTATAGGTCAAAAATAGAATGTTTTGTTGTTTTTTTGAGGGCGCGTAGTGGACTACGTAACTGAAGAAAAGAATAAAACAGGCATTTTTGGACATAAAAAACAACGAAATAGCAGCTTCCAATATAAGAATATTTTTTTAGAAATTTAAACAGCTTCTGATTATGGGAAAGAATAATATCGCATGGGTCGACGTCATGAGAGTGCTTGCATGCTTCCTAGTAGTCCTTGCTCACTGCACCGACCCGTACGTGGCTCATTTCGACACCGATTACGATGTCTTTCTGCAGGGGTGTGGCATGGGTAGCCTGGTGCGTTGCTGTGTACCTCTCTTCGTAATGATAACAGGAGTGCTTGTCATCCCTAATGACATGCGTATGGGTGCATTCTACCGCAAGAGGGTGGGGCGTCTGCTTGTTCCGCTGATATTCTGGTCGCTGCTCACTCCTGTGCTCTACTTCCTGTACATGAATTATGTTCATCAGTCGGGCAGCCCTTCGCTCAACCCCGACTCTTTCAGTGCTGATGCCACGTTGAACAAGATTTATACCTTCATCTTCAATTTCAACTACGACACCACTCCTTTCTGGTATCTCTACATGCTTGTCGGGCTTTACCTTATAATGCCTGTTTTTAATGCGTGGCTCAAGAGCGCCCCGCGTTCCGACATAAAACTGTTCCTCAAACTCTGGGGAGTTTCGTTGTTGCTCCCGATGGTAAACATTGCCGCCCCTCTTCTTGGTTACACAGGAAACTATGGTAACATGGGACTGTGGGGAGTCTGTGACTGGAATACCTTCGGCACTTTCTATTATATCTCGGGTTTCATCGGTTACATTGTGCTTGCCCACTATCTTGTACGTTACCCGCTCGACTGGAGCTGGGGCAAGATTGCTGCGATAGGTGTACCTATGTTCGTAGCCGGCTATGCGGTCACTTTCGGCGGATATCTTATGATGCAGGAGTATTATCCCGGCAATTATGCCTATCTTGAAATAATGTGGCTTTTCACGAGCATCAATGTGTTCATGATGACTTTCCCAGTCTTTGTCACTATCCGGAAAATAGGATTCCGCCCATCGGCTTTCATCAGTGCCCTTGCACGCCTGACCTTCGGAATATACCTATGCCACTTCTTCGTGGTGCAGGTAATGTACGATGTCTGCAATGCCTTGGTGCCGTCGCTGTCCGCAGTGCTGAAGATGATTCTCATGGCAGTGTCGGCCTTCTCGATATCGGCTCTGCTGGTTTGGATTATATCGCGGATACCGCTGTTGCGCAGGGTTGTGGCGTGAATTTTTATCCTTTTTTAACAATTGGGTAAAAGCTTGTCTGCCAATCGTTTGCGTCTGCTGTGTATCATTGCATTGCACTGATATACAGCTTCTTTTTCTCGCCTTTTTTTCATAAATTTGTTCGAAAGGGTCATCTGTTACGTTCCCTGCAGGCTCCCCTCTGCATGGTCCGCTGTCCCTTTCAGTAACGGGGTTTATTCTCTATTAAATTCAATCTATGAACAAGATTTATTTGGACCCTATCGCCAAGGCTGAGGCTCTTGCCGAAGGGGTAAGGAAACAGGCCGATTTGCTTGCGAAGAAGGGTATTGTCGTTGATGCTGACAGATTGTCGGCTGCTTGCCGTGCGCTTGTAGAGGCGGGCGAGGCTCAGGACGCTGTCGAGGCCAAGTTGAAAGAGGCGCGCGAGAAGGCACATGCCTCTCTCGAGGAACTGAAGGAGCTGTTCAATGCATCAAAAGCACCAATCAAACAGAACTTTCCGCCTGAGGTGTGGCTCTCTTTCGGCATCCAGGACAAGAAGTGAGAGCGCTTCACTACAAACAAATAATGCGATGGGCACTACCCCATCGCATTATTTGTTATACAGAGTAATGTTATCAGTTCTTCTTGTAGAGTGTCGGCATAGTACCGCGAGCATCAGGATATACTCCGTAGCTGTTGTAATTGCTGTCGAACTGCATGAACTTGCTGTTGTATGTGTTTGTAATTTTCGCTGTTCCGTCTGCGTTGAACTCGATTGTCCATACACCGCCCTCTGCCGGGAGAGTAGTGTCAAGGTTCACGCTGTTGTAATCGCCCTTCATGTAGAGGTAACGGCCAAGAGCGTCCTTGATGCTGTAACCGCCGTCAACAGCCTCAATGACAAATACGTTGTCATCAGTTGTGTTGATTACGCCATTTGAAGGATTTACGGTTGTCACAGGCAGATAACCATAGCTATATGATGCATCGAGTGCTGTTGCCTGGTTGGTGCCTGCTACAATAAGGTACTGTGCACCGGCTGTAACAGATGTCACGGCTGTGAAGTCGTACTTGTCGGCAGAAGGAGTCTCGGGCTCTTCACCGCCTTCCTCTTCGCCACCTTCTTCGTTACCGCCACCGGAGATTGAACCGTCAGTTGTTGTCAATGAGGCATCATCAACGAGGAATGAAGCACCGTTGCCGGCCTTGTTGTTCATTATGACAAATGCAACCTCTGTCTGTTCTGTGAGTGTGAACTCAAATACTCTTGCAGTCCACTCTGCTGGTGCTGCTGACGCTGATGCTGTCTCGTAAGTGTACTTGCTTGAAACAGCTTGACCATTCTCAATGGGTACGTAACCGATACGGCAAAGACCAGCCTCGGCTCCGTTTGCCTTAAAATATATGCTGAATGTATACGTACCGGCTGCAAGAACGTAGCTCTGTGATGCAAGACGCTTGTTGCTGTTTGCAACGCCTGCTACTGCGATAGAGTAGTTGCCTGTGCGTGCGTCAGTGCTCTGCGAAACAGTAGCATTGTGGCCTGCAGGACCTGCCCATGCAACAGCTGCGCTACCATTCCAATCCTCGAAACTACCGTTAATAAGCATGTTCTCGCCGCTTGGAACAACAGGTGTATCGGGTGTGTCAGGAGTCTCGGGCTGCTCAGGAGTTTCGCCTGTAGCTGCACCATGAGCAACAACAAAGTTCTTTACTTCCCATGTGCCGGCCTTTGTTGTAGCAGTGTAACGGAGTGCGAAAGTAACGGTGCTCTTACCGAGGAACTCCGCGGGCACGGCAACGTTTGCCTTGTAGAATGTGTCCCAATCAACACCCTCTACGGCACCGTAAGGGATGTTTGTCCATGATGCTGTTGCAACATCGCCCGAGAAGTCGCTGCAGATGAGCAGCTGGTGGTTGTCGGCAACCTTGCCGCTCTCGGCGTAACGGATGATATATTCAAATGCAATGTATGCCTCTGTCTCGTTTGTAAGGTCGATTGTCGGCGATACGAGCCAGCTTGTAGCCTCCTTGTTTGTTTCAGCCTTGCCGTCGCCGTCTGTGTCAATATATGAAGTCGCCTTTGCTGTGCTGTAGTCGATAATCCAAGGATAGTTGCCTACTGTCTCCTGTGTAGTGAATGCACCGAAGCTTGTTGCGAATGTCTCGCTGATGTATGCGCCCTCGGGAGTCTCGGGCTCTTCGGGAGTAACACCCTCAATCTCGTATTTTGTTACTGTCTTCAAACCAGGAACGCCGAAGTACTTCTCAAGGCTACCTGTGAGTGTTACCTGCTTCTTGTAGTTGCCTGGGTTCTCTACAAGGTTCAATGCGTTGCGCACTGCACCGCTTGGCAACAGCACGGGCATACAGTTGTTGTAGTCTGTCTCATCGGCATTGTCGGCAATGAGAATATTTGTTTTTGATTCCGCTGTTCCGCTGAATACGCAACCCTCAGTATATACCTGACCGTTTACTGTACCCACGATATATCCCTTTACAACAGCGGGGGTAGCAACACCTGTGAATGCAGCCAAAGCCTCGGCAACAGTGTACTCCTGTGCCTCCTCGGGCTCTTCAGGTGCGTCGGCTGTGCCGTGAGCAACCTTGAAGTTCTTTACCTCCCATGTACTTGCCTTTGTTGTGGCTGTGTAACGGAGTGCGAAAACGACACCGCTCTTGCCGAGGAACTCAGCAGGAACAGCAACGTTTGCCTTGTAGAATGTTGCCCAATCGGCTCCCTCTACTGCACCATAAGGTAGGTCGGTCCATGTTGCTGCAGCAGGGTCACCGGTGTAGTCGGCGCTGATGAGCAGCTGGTGGTTATTTGCAACCTTGCCGCTCTCGGAGTAGCGGATGATGTACTCGAATGCTACATATGCCTCGGTCTCCTCGGTGAAGTCTACCGGTGATGAGATAAGCCAGCTTGTAGCGGCCTTGTTAGTGCCGTCAACGTAAGATGTAGCCTTCGCTGTCTTGTAGTCGATAATCCATGGAGTGTCACCGACTGTCTCGGCTGTGCTGAATACGCCGAAGTCCGTTGCGAATGTCTCGTTGATGTAGACGCCCTCTTCGGTTGTTCCACCGTTTCCGCCGGTTGTGGGGAAATCGTATGGCGAGTCAGGAGTGTCTGTACACGCTGTAAAAGCGAACAGAGTCATCGCTGCCAAAAATAAATTCTTGAGTTTCATGATTGTTATTTTTTTGATTGTTGTTATTTCTCTATTATTCGGCAATCTGCTGAATGTCGCCTGTTGAACTGATTACAAACTGCCAATAGTCGTTGTAGCGTGTGAGCACACCGTTGATGTTGAGCTTGCCGTCAGGAATAGCCTCATTGGCAAAGTCGGCATATGTGCTCATGCGCAGTACAAGGTTGGTCTTGCCCATCTTTATGTGGCGCTCTACCACGTTGTTGTAGGCAAGCTCCTCGGGCGCCCATAGCTCGGTGCCGTTGGCCTCGGTAATCTCTACATTCTCAAGGCGTACGAACTTAGCAAGGTTCTCCTTGTTCTCGTTAGTGAAGTATGTGTCATCAATGACTTCGGGAACAAGTTCGGGCTGTACCATGCTTGGCTCGCCTACAAGGCGGACATGCTCCCTGTAAACGCTCTTTGCCATACGGCCTATCTTGCCCTCGTAAAGTCCGCCTACCTGTGCCATCTTACCGTATCCGCCTACATGCAATCCCTTGCAGTCGATGCGTACGCGCTGTCCAACGGGTACCATTGCGTATAGGCCTACATCGTTCACACCGATGATGATTGCGCCTGTCTCGTCGTTTATGATGAACTGCTTGTAGACATTGCCTGTCGCGTCATCGGCAACTACAACACCTTCTATGATGATATCTTCTGTAACCTCCTTGACACCGCTTGCCGAAATTGTTGAGGCGTATTTTGCCTTCAACTCGGCAATGGTCATGTTTGCCTCGCCAATCTCGTTGTTGCCGAAAGGAGGCTCCTTGAAATCGGGCTCATCAAAGTCGTTCATGCACGATGTCATTGTAAAGAGTGACAGTGCAAGTATTGATAGATATTTTATTGCTTTCATATTCGTTTTCTCCTTTCTTCTTTAGAAACGTAATCCAATGTTCAGGTATGCGTTGAATGCGTTGGCATAGTAGAGGAACGGGTTCTTCGAGAACTTGTATGTACGCGCCTCGCCGTCGGCGTAGCTGTCGCCACGGTTCTGCTCGTAACCGCCGGTAATCATCTTCTGGTTGTTGAGGATGTTGTTGAGGCTGAGGTTGATGTTCAGTTTCTTACCCCTTCTCAGGCTGATGCTCTTGCCTATTGACGCGTCTACCATGAAGTCGCCACGGCCACTGAACTGTGTGGGGAGGTCAAGTATCTCCTTGCCTGTGGTAGCGTCAATGACGGGCTCGCCTACGACGCTCTCGAGGCGTGCATACTTCGATGCGTCGATGTAGATGTTGTCGTAGTAGTTGACGTTTGCGCTCAGGTACCAGCCGTTGACATTGTAGTCAACACCAAGGCTCAATGCTGTGAGCGGTGTGCCGTCGACCTTTACACCGTCCATGTATACCTTGTCGTTCATGACAACCTTCTCGTTCTCGCTGATGAGGAAGCCCTTAACGTTGTCGGTGTACTCGGCATTGCCCACCGATGCCACTGCATTGAATGAGAGTGCCGATGTGACGTTGTATACTACTGCTGCCTCAACGCCGTAGTGTACCTTGTTCACACCTGTCATGGTGAGGTATGTGAACTGTGACTGAAGGTCGTTGTAGAATGCATTCTGCTCAACGAGGTCGTTCAGAACTGTGTAATAGCCAGTGACCTTTGCTGTGACCGGGCCTACATTCAGCCTGTACGATGCCTCGGCGCTGAAGATGTTCTCATTCTCGAGACCCTGTACAAAGTCGTTGCGCATACGTGGTGCGATGAATGAGTTGTATGCGATAGGTGCGCGGTTCTCGTAGCCTGCGCCCAGTGACAACGTGTTGTATGCGTTGAATGTGAATATGGCGTTAAGCTTTGCACCACCGCCAAGGAACTTGGCTGTGCCGCTGCTGCCCTTTGAGAACTCAATTGCACGTCCGTTGCGCATGTTACCGAAACGCTCCATTGTGGTACCCTCTATATTGGCACCTGCAAACAGGTGGAAAATGCCCTTGTTGAACTGGTGCTGATAGAAGAGGTTGGCCTTGTTTACATAGAGGTCGTAGTCGTAACCGAACACGTCGCCCTCGCCAATCTGTCGGTTGGGGTTGTCGACGTCGTTCTGTACATAGTCGCTGTTGGGACCAAAGTCGCCGACAGAGAACTTGTCGATGTCGGTGTACTTGTTCGCACCGAGGAGGTCGCTCATGGTCTTGTAGTGCATACCCTTGGTTGTTCCCATGTTGACTCCGATGGTACCGGTGTTGTAGCGGTTGTACTCGATGTTCAGGACTGAACCGAGGTTCAGTGCAAGCTGGTCGTTGTGACGTCGCTCGACGTAGTAGAGGCACTCGCCGCCAACTGCGTTTGCCTGCTGGTTCGCATAGTACATATAGTCCCAGTTGAGCTGACGGTTGGCCTTGCTTGCCTTCCAGTAGTTGTAACGTGTCATGTAGTCGTTGTACTCATCCTCGGTAGGAGTGTACTCGATGTCCCATACATCATATGCTGCGCTTGGCAGGTTCTGGTAGTAGTTGGGACGCGGGTCGGCAGCGTTGCCGTTCCAGCCGAGGGCTGTAGTGCTGTACATCGAGTACTTGCCGAAGAGTGATGTCGTCAACTGCATCTTGTCGTTTATCTTGTAGTCCCATGTGAAGAGTACAGATGGCTCGAATGAGTTTACAACGCGTGCGTTGCGCTTCTCGCCGTTCTGGTAACCCCAGTTAGGGTTGTAGTAGTGGCTGCCGGCGAGCCAGTATGCCTCTTCGGTAGCTGCACCCTGCTGGGCACGCTCGGTGGGAGAGCCCCATGTGGCGATAGAGATACTGTGCTTGTTGTTTATCTTCTTCTCGGCAGCGAGGAAGTAGCCCAGCGAGTTGTAGAATGTACCCTCGATAACGCCCTCGTTTGCCCAGCGGTATGATGCCGATGCGGTGAATGCCCAGCCGTTCTGCATGAGACCGGTAGAGCCTGTGTACATAAGACGGGCGAGGTAGTTGCGGTTACAGCCCACAAGTGACATCTTGTTGCCTGCCGCATACTGGCTTGCACGCATGTTGATGTTGCTTGCGCCACCGATGGTGCTGAATCCGAAGCGGTTGTGCTCAAGGAATGTGGCACCCTCCTTGTTACGGGTGGCATCGTTGAGACCGCCTATCATACCGTAGCTGAACTGGCCTCTCTCAGCATCATTGAGCATTACGCCGTTGGCATACACATTGTTGTACATTGACTCGTAGGCGCGGATGCGGAAACGCATAGGGCTGAACAGATAGCCTACCTCTGAGAGGAAGTAGTCATCGTTCGATGATACCATTGCCGTTGTACCGGCATAGTCATCATCATCGCCGAGCTGACCTTCGGAGAAAGTGTACGACTCGTTGTTGTCATCGCTGATTGTGATGACATTATCCACTGCGCTTGCCTCTTTGACCAGGAGCGTGTCGGCATAGAGCTGACGTGCTGGCTGCTGCTTCATGAGGCCGTCCTTGGATTGCGTCTGTCCCTGTGCATCTGCGCCTGACATGCAAGCGATGCATAGCAACAGGAATGTCGCGAACTTTGATAATCTAATCATAATGGTTTATAATAAATTAATACTTAAATGCTTGTATGCAATGAGTCTTGTGAAGGCTCTTTTCTTTATTTAAAAATTACTGCCAATTGACAAAGTTAGAAAAAAGTATATTTGTGTGAAAGATTTAGAATATTTTTTTTGGAACAAAAAAAATAACCTGCAAGCAGGGCTTGCAGGTTATAGATGTTCATGAAGTCTTTTATCAGTTGTTCTCGGGACGGAGCTTGCGTACCACTGTACCGGCCTGCCACATCTCTGTCTCGCGCATCTCACGCAGCTCTTCCTCGAGCTTCTGGCGGTAGTCGGGCTGTGAGTTGGTGTCAATGCTGCGCTGTGCCTCATTGCCGCAAGCAACCTCGGCATAAAGCTCCTGGAATACAGGCATTGTGGCATCGCGGAACTTCTTCCACCAGTCGAGCGCACCGCGCTGTGCTGTGGTAGAGCAGTTTGCGTACATCCAGTCCATACCGTTCTCCGAAATCAGCGGCATGAGGCTTTGTGAAAGTTCCTCGACTGTCTCGTTGAATGCCTCGGAAGGTGTGTGGCCGTTCTGGCGAAGAACCTCGTACTGTGCAGCGAAGATACCCTGGATAGCGCCCATCAATGTACCGCGCTCGCCTGTAAGGTCTGAGTAAACCTCACGCTTGAAAGTGGTCTCGAAAAGGTAACCTGAACCTACACCGATGCCGAGTGCTATGACGCGGTCCCAAGCACGGCCTGTGGCATCCTGGAAGATTGCGTAGCTTGAGTTCAGGCCGCGTCCCTGGAGGAACATGCGGCGGAGTGATGTACCTGAGCCCTTGGGAGCTACAAGGATGACGTCGACATCGGCTGGAGGAACAATGCCTGTGCGCTCCTTGTATGTGATGCCGAAGCCATGAGAGAAGTAGAGTGCCTTGCCCGGGGTAAGGTGCTTCTTTACTGTTGGCCATACCGAAATCTGTCCTGCGTCAGAGAGCAGATACTCGATTATCGTAGCCTTCTCGCAGGCCTCCTCAATGTCGAAAAGGTTTTCGCCCGGTACCCAGCCGTCAGCAACGGCCTTGTCCCAGCTCTTTGAGTTCTGACGCTGGCCTACAATTACATTGAAACCGTTGTCGCGCAGGTTGAGTGACTGGCCCGGACCCTGTACGCCGTAGCCGATAACTGCGATTGTCTCATCCTTCAATGTCTCCAATGCTTTTGCCAATGGATATTCTTCACGTGTCACGACGTTCTCGATGACGCCGCCAAAATTCATCTGTGCCATGGTTATATTGTTTTATTGATTGTTCTTTAGAATATTATGATTTAGGAGCGCGAAATTAATAGTAATATTTGATAAAATCAAAGAAAATCCGCTTTTATGCGTAAAAATGTATTACAAAAATGAATTCAGGTGCAATATGTTAAGATAAAACTCCCGTTCACTGACTAATAAACAGAAAAAGGTATCATTTGTGTTGCATTTTCTGTTCTCCGACACATAATTTCTTGTGCTTATGATACAGAAAAAGTTTTTTTTCATTAATTTTACCCGCTGTAGTGCAAAGACAAGAATAAATAATATATAATAATGAGAAAGAATTTTTGTTTGCTGATGGCGCTGATGCTTTTTGCCATGCTGTTCACGTCATCGGCGCAGGAGAAGAGGTATGAGGTGTACAGCGTGGGATTCTATAACCTCGAGAATCTGTTCGATACTATCCACGACCCGGGAAAGAACGACTATGAATTTCTGCCGGACGGCACCAATAAGTGGGGTACACTAAAATATGTGAATAAGCTCAAGAATATGGCAACAGTGCTCAACGAGATGGGTACCGATGTCGTTCCTGTGGGCATGGCTGCAGTGGGTGTTTCCGAAATTGAGAACAGCCGCGTGCTCGCTGACCTTGTGAACCACGAGGTTCTCGCTCCGCACGGATGGGATTTCGTACACATCGAGGGACCTGACACCCGTGGTGTCGATTGCGCCCTGCTTTACAATCCCAAACTCTTCAAGCCGATAAATTCAGTGCTCTCTCCTTATATAACAGAGGATAATGACACTACCTACAAGACCCGCGGTTTCTTTGTCGTAAGTGGAGAGATGGGTGGCGAGGTGGTTCATATCATCGTCAACCACTGGCCGTCGCGATATGCCAAGTCACCGGCACGCGAGCGTGCGGGAGTGCTTGTGCGCCAGCTGAAGGATTCTATCATGAACGTGCATCCCGAAACCAAGGTCCTTATCATGGGAGACATGAATGATGACCCTGACAACAAAAGTATGAAGAGCTGTCTGGGTGCCATGCGCGATAAAAAGGATGTAAAGTCATCGACCGACCTATATAATCCCTGGTGGAACATCCTGCGCCAGAAAGGACATGGAACCCTCAAATACAAAGGCAAATGGAACCTTTTTGACCAGATAGTCCTCAGTGGAAACCTGCTCGGCAACGACCGCTCTACATTGAAACTCTACAAGACGGAAATCTTCTCCCGTAACTACATGTTCCAGCAGGAGGGCCGCTACAAGGGCAACACTTTGCGTACTCATGCGGGCGGTGTGTGGCTCAACGGTTACAGTGACCACTTGCCAGTGATAGTGTATTTGGTAAAAGAGGCCAAGTAGACGGTTTGGTTCCAAATTGTCATATAACCGGTTAAGGCGCCAATTGGCGCCTTAACCGGTTATATGTTCAGTCTGCTTTCGACCATTTCCCAATCGACGATGTCCCACAGCTTCTTTACATGCTCGGCGCGGCGGTTCTGGTAGTCGATGTAGTAGGCGTGCTCCCAAACGTCAATGCCGTAAAGCGGGGTCATCCTGTGACGGATGGGGGTGTCGCCATTGGAACAGCTGAGAATGCTCAGCTTGCCGCTCTCTTCCTGTGCCAGCCACACCCAACCGCTGCCGAAAAGTGATGCCGCGGCGTCTTCCATCTTTTTCTTGAGTGTCTCGAAGTTCCCGAAGTCAAAGTGTATGAACTCCTTCAGGTTGTGCCCGGGGAGGTTCTTGCCGGGTGGATAGGGCGTGAACTGCTCGAAGTAGAGCGAGTGGTTGAGTACTTGCCCTGCATTGTTGAGCAGCGGGCCCGGAGGAGCCTGGGAGATTATCTCGCGGAGAGTCATTCCTTCGAATTCTGTCTCTGCGACAAACTTGTTGAGGTTGTCCACATATGTCTGCAGATGCTTGCCGTAGTGCAGTTCTACGGTGGCCTGGCTGATGACGGGGGTCAGCGCGCCGGTGGGGTAGATGAGTACAGGCATCTGAAAGCCTGTATGGGTGCTCTTTACTAATTCGCTCATGATTGTATTCTTTTCTTGGTTAGCTAATACTTTCTAAACAAGGTTTGAGGGACGATGTTCGGAAATATGGCGGATTTTGCCTATCTTCGCAGAAAATAAGATAACATAATAAGATGATAAACTACGAAGAGGAGTTGAATGGAGCGCAACTCGATGCGGTGCGCTATCTTGACGGGCCGTCGCTTGTGATAGCGGGTGCGGGTTCGGGCAAGACACGTGTGCTCACATACAAGATAGCATATCTGCTTGAGCATGGCTATGAGCCTTGGTCCATTCTTGCGCTTACCTTTACCAACAAGGCGGCGGGCGAGATGAAGGAACGTATCGCTGCGCGTGTGGGGGAGAGGGCGGCTTCCATGCTGTGGATGGGCACATTCCACTCGGTCTTTTCCAAGATTCTCCGTCGTGAGGCGCATCACATAGGGTACGACCCGCAGTTTACCATCTATGACCAGACCGATTCGCGCAGCCTTGTCAAGAGTATCATCAAGGAGATGCAGCTCGATGAGAAGGTGTACAAGCCCAATGCTGTTGCCGAGAGGATATCATCGGCAAAGAGCGCGCTTATATCGCCAAGCGACTATGAGAATGACCAGGGGCTGCGACGTGATGACCTGCATGCTAAGATTCCCTCGACTTACGAGATATATAAAAGGTATGCCGAGAGGTGCCGCCTTGCGAACGCGATGGATTTTGATGACCTGCTTGTGAATACATACAGGCTCTTCAGGGATATGCCCGAGGTTCTCGACCAATATGTAGAGCGCTTCAAATATGTGCTTGTCGATGAGTTCCAGGATACCAACTATGTGCAGGGCTGCATCGTGTGGCAGCTGACACAGGCGCGCAGGGCCATATGCGTCGTTGGCGATGATGCGCAGAGCATCTATTCATTCCGCGGTGCCAACATCGGGAATATCCTAGGCTTTACCGAACGTTACGGCGGAGCAAGAATCTTTAAACTGGAGCAGAACTACCGTTCTACAAAGATGATTGTCAATGCGGCCAACAGCCTCATAGCAAGGAACCAGGAGCAGATAAAGAAAACGGTCTTCTCCGACCGTGGCGAGGGCGAGCCGCTTGCTCTCTATTCCGCCTACTCCGATTTTGAAGAGGGTGAGATTGTTGCCAATAAAATATCGGAACTGCGTCGCCGAGAAGGGCTTGAGTTCAAGGATTTTGCAATCCTGTATCGCACCAATGCACAGTCGCGTATATTTGAGGAGGCGTTCCGCAAGCGCTCTTATCCTTATCGCATTTATGGTGGCCTGTCGTTCTATCAGCGCAAGGAGATAAAGGATGTGATTGCTTACTTCCGCCTCATATGCAACCCGAATGATGAGGAGGCGTTCAAACGTATAATAAATTTCCCTGCACGTGGCATTGGCGACAAGACACTGCAGAAAGTCAAGGATGCGGCAATGGAACGCGAGACTAGCTTCTGGAGCGTGATTGCCGACCCGTTGCAGCCACCGCTGGATGTAACGAAGGGAACATTCGCCAAACTGCAGCTTTTTGCGGCGATGATTGAGCGTTTTGCAGGCTATGCCCAGAGCAAGAACGCTATTGAGACGGCACACCTGGTGTTGCAGGAGAGCGGGATGTTGCTGGAATTCAATAATGACAACAGTGTCGAGGGCAAGGCGCGTCAGGAGAACGTGCAGGAGCTCATGAACGGAATAGCTGACTTTGTCGACGTGCGCCGCGAAGAGGGCGACAGTAATGACAAGCTTGTAGACTTCCTCTCCGAGGTGGCTCTTGTAACCGACCTTGACGCCAAGGATGAGGATGACGGCAACCATGTGACACTGATGACAATACACTCGGCAAAGGGTCTTGAGTTCCGCACTGTGTTCATTGTGGGGCTCGAGGAGGATCTTTTCCCTAACCAGTGTGCGCAAAGCTCAATGCGTGAGATGGAGGAGGAGCGCCGTCTCTTCTATGTGGCGATAACCCGTGCCAAGGACCATTGTGTGCTATCCTTTGCCAAGAGCCGTTACAAATACGGGCAGTTCGGCTTTTGCGAACCGAGCTGCTTCATCAAGGAGATTGATTCGCGTTATATTGCCATGCAGGGCGGGGTGCAGCAGCGTCCGCAGCAGGGCGGGCAGTCATGGCGCAGTGGCGGAATGTTCGGCGGTACCAACAGGGCGGCGGGGCAGTCTTCTGCATGGAAACGTGACTCATGGGGTAGTGCTCCTTCGCATGAAAGCCGTCAGGACAGTATACGGCCGTCGCAGCAAGGTGGTGCTCCGCAGGGCAAGCGTGTCATTGATGCCTCTTCTTTAATGCAGAAACCGGCCAACCTGCGTCGCGTATCCGATGTCGAGCGTGACTTCTATGCTCCCAAGGTAAACCCTGCGGCGCTGAGCGTGGGCATGATTGTGCAGCACGACCGCTTCGGTGTCGGCGAGGTGCACTCGACCGAGGGTACGGGCGAAAATGCAAAGGCTACAATAAAATTCCAGAATGCAGGAGTGAAGACTCTGCTGCTTAAATTTGCGAAACTAAAAATTATAGGATAATGTACAAGATAATGGATAAAGACCTTATAAATAAGGTACCTTCGCCATGCTATGTCATGGAAGAGGCTCTCCTGCGCAGAAATCTTGCTCTCATAAGCCGAGTGGCGCGTGAGGCGGGTGTCGAGATAATACTTGCCTTCAAGGCTTTTGCCTTGTGGAAGAGTTTCCCAATTTTCCGCGAATATATAAATTCGGTTACGGCAAGCTCAATCCATGAGGCACGTCTGGCATTTGAGGAGTTCGGCAGCAGGGCGCATGCTTTCTCGCCCGCATATACGGCCGAGGAGTTCGGCGAGATGATGCGCTGCAGCAGTCACATATCGTTCAACTCGCTGACGCAGTATGAGCGCTTCTATCCGATGACAAAGGAGGCCGGGCATGAGATTTCGTGCGGAATACGTATCAACCCGGAGTATTCCGAGATTGAGACCGAACTGTACAATCCGTGTGCTCCCGGTAGCCGTTTCGGCGTTACGGCCGATCTGTTGCCCGATGAACTGCCGGCAGGTATCGAGGGCTTCCATTGCCATTGTCATTGCGAGTCAAGCTCATATGCACTCGAGAATACCCTGGTGCATATTGAGGAAAAATTCGGCCGCTGGTTGCCGAAAGTGAAATGGCTGAACCTTGGCGGCGGCCACTTGATGACACGCAAGGATTATGATGTAGAGCATTTGATAGGGTTGCTCAAAGGGCTGCGTAGCCGTTATCCTAATCTTCAGGTTATTCTTGAACCTGGGTCGGCGTTTGCTTGGCAGACGGGTACGCTTGTCTCGGAGGTTGTGGATATCGTGGAGAGTCGCGGCATACGTACGGCAATCCTCAATGTGAGCTTCACATGCCACATGCCCGACTGTCTTGAGATGCCTTACCAGCCTGTAGTGACAGGTGCGGAGTCGCTTGATGCTGATGCTGTGAAGGGAGCTCCTTTTGAAGAGAATATCTACCGCTTGGGTGGCAACAGCTGCCTCAGTGGCGATTATATGGGTAGCTGGAAATTCCCGCAGCCGTTAAAGGTAGGCGACAGGGTGGTGTTCGAGGATATGATTCACTATACCACGGTAAAGACAAATATGTTCAACGGAATATCGCACCCGAGCATTGCCATGCTCCATGAGAATGGCGAGCTTGAGGTATATAAGGTGTATAAATACGAGGACTACAGGGACCGCATGTGCTGATATGAGTACTCTTGAACGTGCAATAGAGATTGCGACCGAGGCACATCGCGGCCAGGTCGACAAATGTGGTTGCGATTACATCGGCCACCCCTTGCGTGTGATGGCGGCCGGCAGGACAATCGAGGAGAAGATTGCCGGTGTGCTGCATGATGTGGTAGAGGACAGTGACTGGACTTTTGAGCAGCTTGAGGCAGAAGGGTTCTCTGCTGAGGTCATCGAGGCGCTGCGCTGTGTGACCAAACTCTCCGAGAATGAGCCTTATGACAGGTTTATCGCCCGCATAAAGGACAATCCGTTAGCTGTGGCGGTCAAACTCAATGACCTTACCGATAATATGGATGTGCGTCGCTTGCCTTATATCTCGGACAAGGATGTCAAGCGCCTGAAAAAATACCTGAAGGCGTATAAACAGTTGATAGGCGAGCCGAGATATTCGGTTTATGCATGCAGGCAGGATTTCCCGAACGCATACACTCCATGGACCGAGAATGATGATGCGGAGCTGCTTTCTCTATGGGGCGAAGGTGCGACGGTAGATGAACTCGCCGAACATTTTCAGCGCAAACCAGGCGCAATTCATTCAAGAATCAAAAAACTGGGGTTGTAAAGGTGTGTAGAAAACTAGTGTGGGTAACACTCTGGTATAATAGAAATGTTATTCCTTGATTTGTTTTACCCTTGACCTGTCGCCATGTATTCTTATTGTTGTCGTTCTTGCTGTACTTTTTGACGCAAAAAGTACCAAAAACTTCGGCACTCGGAAAAAATCGTCACAAGCGCCCTTTGCTCATGCCACCATAGGTGAGCATTCGGTCGGGCACCGGTGCTAAAGCACACTCCTTTGGGGAACTAAAGTTCCCGTCGTCGCAAACATTGCTCGCCCGCAATGGTGCCACTCCAGGCTTTCGCTTGTTTGCAGGGTGCTGCGGAATTAATTTTATTAATCGATAATGCTTGCAGC
>JAGBFX010000053.1 GCA_017936265.1 Bacteroidaceae bacterium
TCGGTGAGTTCATTAGTGTAACAATGAACGAACCAATGCTCTTTTGTTTTGTTATCGGCGAGTTTTGCAGCAACAGGTCAAACGTAGCATAGCCGTAGGTTATGCCGTTTGGGTTGCGAAAAGCAAAACGAGTCAATGACAATGCAAATATAGAATGACAAAACTTTGTTATGTTATCGACAAGTTTTGTAGTAAACATCGCATGCGGCATCGTTGGAAGTGATGCTCTGGGGTGCACGGGCGCACCTGTCATACTGAGCTTAGCGAAGTATCTCATGAACGACAAAGCGGAATTCCTTACCAAATATAATAAAGAACGCAAATTCAAGAGTCATATTAAGCATAAGACATAGAATATAGAATTATGTTCCATGCGTACAAATTCTTAAAATCTCATCAACTGCACGAAAAGAGTGCAAATATCAAAGTTATATTAAACATAAGACATAGAATTATGTTCCATGCGTGCAAATTCTTAAAATCTCATCAACTGCACGAAGAGAGTGCAAATATCAAAGTTATATTAAACATAATATTTATTATCATGCTAATGGTTCAGGGAATACCGGTAGGGGTCTTCAACCATTTATTAAACAATAAAACGGAGACATAATAATTATCAGAAATAATGGATATTTAATTAAAAAGCCGATAGAATGATTATGTAAAGATTCGGTTATCGTTTTGCATTTATTATAGGAATCTGTTGAGAATTCGTTGATTTTAAGTAAATTTGCATCCGTTTTTAAAAATTGAATTCAAATACATTATTATATATTAAGAATATGCCTGAATTATCAGAAAGAGCTATACTAATGCCATCCTCGCCAATCCGCAAGTTGGCACCTTTTGCAAATGCGGCAAAGGAACGTGGCATAAAGGTCTATCATCTAAACATCGGACAGCCCGACCTGAACTCTCCCGAGGTTGCCCTTGAAGCCATAAAGAAGTTCGACCAGAAGATTCTTGAATATAGCCCGAGTGACGGCTTTCTCTCTTTGCGTGAGAAACTTGTCGGCTACTACGACCAGTATCAGATAAAACTCAAGCCCGATGACATTATCGTAACCTCGGGCGGCTCGGAGGCTGTGCTTTTCGCATTCCTCACTTGCCTTAACCCCGGCGACGAGATTATCGTTCCGGAACCGGCATATGCCAACTACATGGCATTTGCGATATCTGCCGGAGCCGTTATCCGCCCGATACGTTCTACTATTGATGAGTCGTTTGCTTTGCCACCGATGGAACGCTTCGAGGAACTCATCAACGAACGTACACGAGGCATACTCATCTGCAACCCAAACAACCCTACAGGTTACCTCTACACCCGCAACGAGATGAACCGTATACGAGACCTTGTCAAGAAGCACAACCTCTATCTCTTCTCGGATGAGGTTTATCGTGAGTTCATATACACAGGCTCTCCTTATATATCGGCTTGCCACCTCGAAGGCATCGAAGATAATGTGGTGTTGATTGATTCTGTATCAAAGCGTTACTCGGAATGCGGCATCAGAATCGGTGCGCTTATAACCAAGAACAAGGCTGTGCGTCAGGCTGTTATGAAGTTCTGTCAGGCGCGTCTGAGCCCACCACTCCTTGGCCAGGTTGTTGCCGAGGCATCAATTGAGGCTCCACGTTCATATGCAATAAACACATACGAGCAGTACATCGAGCGCCGTAATTGCCTTGTCGATGAGTTGAACAAGTTGCCGGGGGTCTACTCCCCTATTCCTATGGGCGCCTTCTACACCGTTGCACGCTTGCCAATCGATGACAGTGACAGGTTCTGCGAATGGTGTCTTACCGACTTTGAATATGAAGGCGAAACCATAATGATGGCGCCTGCGTCGGGATTCTACAGCGAGGAGGGTTATGGCAAGAACGAGGTACGTATTGCCTACGCCATTGACAAGCAGGACCTAAAGCGTGCAATCTTCCTTCTTGGCAAGGCGCTTGAACAATATCCCGGACGTGTTGACTGATTATAGATTGATACTCAAACAAAAAAATCCACAGCCTTTCGGCTGTGGATTTTTTGTTGTCAATAGTCAAGGAATCAATAACCCAAAGACTTCTGAAGTTTCTCAAGTTCCTCGAGCTTGTCGGTCATCTTGAGGTTGTAGTAGCAGTTTGTAAGGTTCATCAACCAAAGGTCGTGCTTGTCGGGAGCAACCTCGCGGAGCTTCTCGAGCAAAGGCAATGCCTTGTTGTAGTAACCGTCAAGAATCTTCTTGTCCTCGGCAATCTTCTTCTTGTCAGTAACCTTTGTTGAAGACTGAGCTGTGCTGTACTCCTGCGCCTTGATAAGGTAGCAACGGCCGAGGTTAGAAAGAGCGTTCTCGTAGTTAGGGTCAACATTGAGAGTCTTCTCATACCACTCGATTGCAGTATCGAAGTCCTCCTTCTGGTGTGCAATATAACCCTTCAGGTAAACGAAGAGAGGATTTGATGGGTCTGCAGCCATCAGTTCATCGGCCAACTTGCCGAGCTCCTCGCTCTGGTTACGGCTGTCATAGTAGTGAATCAATGACTGGCTGTAGTAGAGGTCAGACGGGAACTTTGTGATACCCTCCTTACACATGTTCAACCATGTAGCGCTGTCGCCCTTCTCGAGATAAGCGGCTGCCTTGAAACGGTAAGCGCTCTCGGCCATCTGTGGGTTCTGCATTGCAAGGTCAACGTGAGTGAGAACCATGTCATAGTTCTCGAGCTGCATACCGCAAAGAGACATGTTGTAAGCTGCAACAGGTACGTTTACTGTATCTTTTGGCATCATGCCTTCCTTGTAAAGCTTATCAGATGAATCGATGAACATCTTGAAGAGGTTGTAAGCCTTCTCATACTCCTCATTGCCGTAGTAGTAAGCACCTGCATTGTAGAACTGTGCAAACTGCTGAGCATAAGTCATCTTGATGAACTCGCTGTACTTGGGCTTGATGCGTCCCTTTGCATCGGGCATATTGTCATACTTCTCGCAGTTTGCGAGGTCTGTGCCAAGCTCATAAACATATGAGTACATCAATGGCTCATCAAATGCAGCGCCCTCGGCACGCTTGCGGTTCTCGTTGTCGATAACGGCCTTCTTTGCCGATGTGCTCACGAACCATACATATGCATCAGTGTTGACAAGTTCATTGCTTGTTGCTGCTTTAAGGGCATTTGCCGCAGCTACAGGATTCTGCTGAATCTTTGCCTCAGTATCCTGAACCATTGTCATGAGCGCCTTTCTCTGCTTCTTCTGCTCCTTGATTTGTTCCTTAGTCAATTCCTGACCTATAGCAAATGACCCCATGAGGACAAATGCTAATGATAATACTAATTTTTTCATACTAAAAGGTTTAAGTTTATATTCAGTTGTTACTCTCTTCTGTTGTATTCTCTGTGCCTTCGGCGCCTTCAACAGGCTGCTCATCCTCAACGTCGCGGGTTACCTTGCATACCGAACCGATGCAGTCGTTCTTCTTGCCGAGGTTGATTACGCGTACACCCTGTGTAGCACGGCCCTGAACTGGAATCTGGTCGACTGATGTGCGTATTGTAATACCGGACTTGTTGATAATCATGAGGTCGTTCTCATCATTCACGTCCATAATAGCAACAAGCTGACCGGTCTTCTCGGTTACCTGCAGGGTCTTCACGCCCTTGCATCCACGGCTTACGGTAGGATAGTCATCTGTTACAGAACGCTTGCCGTATCCCTGCTCAGAAAGTACAAGCAGGCTATGCTCTACGTCATCGTTCTTAGGCAGCACCACCATGCCTACTACCTCATCATCCTCGGCAATGTCCATACCCTTGACACCTGTCGCCGTACGGCCCATTGCGCGGACTGTACTCTCGTTGAAGCGTACAGCCTTACCGCCACGGTTGGCAAGAATGATATCGCTGTCACCGTCTGTCAGTGCAACTGCAATCACGCGGTCATCCTCGCGGATGGTAATGGCGATGATACCGTTGGTGCGCGGACGTGAGTACTGCTCGAGGCTTGTCTTCTTGATGATACCGTTCTTGGTACAGAAGACGATATTGTGGCTCTCGATGAAGTTCTTGTCGGCAAGAGTCTTCACACGTACGAATGCATTGACTGCATCATCGGCGTCGATATTGAGCAGATTCTGTATTGCACGTCCCTTTGAGTTCTTGTTGCCCTCGGGAATCTCATATACCTTGAGCCAGTAGCACTTGCCACGCTGTGTAAAGAAGAGCATGGTATTGTGCATAGTAGCCGTGTAGATATACTCTATGAAGTCGCTGTCGCGTGTATCGCTGCCCTTTGAGCCTACGCCGCCACGGTTCTGGCTACGGTACTCGGTAAGAGGAGTACGCTTGATGTAACCCAGATGAGAGATTGTGATGACCATCTCATCATCGGCATAGAAGTCCTCGGGGTTGAAGTCGCTTGATGCGCTGTAGTCAATCTTGCAACGACGCTCATCGCCATACTTCTCCTTGATTTCAAACAATTCATCCTTGATGACCTGCTTGCAGAGTTCCTCATCGGTAAGGATTGCGTTGTAGTACTCAATCTTGCGCATGAGTTCCTCGTACTCAGCATGCAGTTTGTCCTGCTGTATGCCGGTAAGCTGTGCAAGACGCATCTCTACAATTGCGGCAGCCTGCACCTCGGTAAGAGAGAAACGCTCTACAAGAGCGGCTCTTGCATCGGCAGGAGACTTGGCTGCCTTGATGAGACGTACTACCTCATCAATGTTGTCCGAAGCGATGATGAGACCCTCTACAATGTGGGCACGCTCCTCGGCCTTGCGAAGCTCGTACTTTGTACGGCGGATTACAACATCGTGACGGTGCTCCACGAAACAGCCGATGCACTCCTTCAGTGAAAGGAGCTTCGGACGGCCACCGACAAGCGCGATACAGTTCACGCTGAACGATGTCTGCAACGAACTCATCTTGTATAGCTTGTTGAGGATGACGTTTGCGTTCGCATCACGCTTTACGTCAATGACAATGCGCATACCCGACTGGTCGGACTCATCATTGATATTTGAAATGCCATCAATCTTCTTCTCGTTTACCATTGAAGCGATGTCCTTGATGAGCTCCTCCTTGTTTACATTGTAAGGAATTGCTGTCACGACAATCTTGTCGTGCTGCGCACCGGCCTCAATCTCGGCAACGGCACGCATGATTACGCGGCCACGGCCTGTCTCGTACGCATCGCGTACGCCGTTAAGGCCGAAGATATCGCATCCTGTAGGGAAGTCGGGAGCCTTCACGTACTCCATCAGGCCATCGGTATCGATATCGGGATTGTCGATATATGCAACGCATGCATCCAGCACCTCGTTCAGGTTGTGTGTCGGGATATTGGTAGCCATACCCACCGCAATACCCGATGAACCGTTCACCAGGAGGTTGGGGATACGTGTCGGCATTACTGTGGGCTCTACAAACTCATCGTTGTAGTTCGGCTGGAAGTCAACGGTCTCCTTGTAGAGGTCCTGTGCCAGCTCCTCGCCAATCTTGTGCAGACGTGCCTCTGTATAACGCATGGCAGCCGGAGAGTCACCGTCGATAGAACCGAAGTTACCCTGGCCGTCAATGAGCGGATAGCGCATAACCCAGTCCTGCGCCATACGTACAAGCGCACCATACACCGATGAATCGCCATGAGGATGGTATTTACCGAGTACATCACCGACCGTACGGGCCGATTTCTTGTATGGCTTGTCCGAAGTATTTCCAAGCTCCATCATACCATAGAGTATACGGCGATGAACGGGTTTCAATCCATCTCGAACATCAGGTAGAGCTCTCGCCACAATTACCGACATTGAGTAGTCAATATATGAAGAGCGCATCTCTTCCTCTACATTGACTTTAATAATTCTGTCGTTCTCAATCATCTTCTAAAAATAAATATTAATTGGTTTCTCAAAATTCTTCTTTATATACCTTATTATATAAAACATTGCTAAATTAATCAAATTTGCCGAAACACGCAAACAAATTAAGTTTTATTAAGCTCCAGAAGCCGTTTAAACCGCCTTCTAAAGCAAAAAGCTCTGAAAAGCGGTTTAAACGGCTTCTACGGACATCCTCAACAGAGCGATAGGTTCCACCCCTTCTCGACATCTGAGAGCAATGCGGGTTTCCCGTTCTCCATATGCGACATTGCCGCTACTATCTTCTGCATGCTGACCGGGTCATCCACATCAAGCCCTGCATCGGCGTCGATGCCTGTCTTTGAGGAGACAAACCCGACGTACGCATCGGTATCGTTCTCGACAGGCGGAGCCCAGCGCGTTATCCACCGGCGCAGAGTCTTGAGTCCATGCCTGCGGTAATAGTTCCTGAGCGTTATGAACGCTGCGCGATAACCCCATCCCACATCGGTAAAAGAAAAGAACTCCTTGTCCCGCTGCACCGGCGAGAGCCCTTTCCATTGTGTACTGTTCCGCCGTATATTCAGCGGATTGTTGTTTCTGAGACCTCTTGAGATTTTCATTTTTTGCTGCAAAATTAATTTCAGATAGAAATATCAGATTGCTGTGATGACATTTCTGCAAACTGCCACAGATTACAGAATTCAAACAACTTCCAAGTTTACCACAAGAAGATGCACCTGCTCTCAAATAAAAATCTTATCTTCGCAAAAGAAAAGAGAAACAGAATAAATTGAATTTACAAAATTATATTTTATATGAGAGTTGACATTATTACCACCTTCCCGGAGATGATGGAGAGCTTTTTCAATTCATCAATAATGGGACGTGCTCAGCGTAATGGATATGCCGAAATTTGTTTACATAATTTACGTGATTATACAACTGACAAGCATCGTAAGACCGATGATTATCCATTTGGTGGCTGTGCCGGGCTCGTGATGAAAATTGAGCCGATTGACAACTGTATAAAGCACCTTAAGGCCCAGCGCGAGTACGACGAGGTCATTTATACCACCCCCGATGGGCAGGTTTTTGACCAACCAATGGCAAATTCGCTCTCAATGAAGCAGAATCTCATATTTTTGTGCGGCCACTACAAGGGAATTGACCACCGCATTCGTGAACACTTGATTACCAAAGAAATAAGCATTGGAGACTATGTGCTGACGGGTGGCGAATTGGCTGTTGAAGTTATTTGCGACGCTGTCATTCGCCTAATTCCGGGTGTAATTTCAGATGAAACATCAGCCTTGAGCGACTCTTTTCAGGACAATTTGCTCGCTCCACCTGTATATACGCGCCCGGCAGAGTATAACGGATGGAAAGTACCCGATATCCTGCTCTCGGGGCATGAGGCAAAGATACGCCAATGGGAGTTTGAGCAATCGCTTGAGCGCACAAAGCTTCTGCGCCCCGACCTTTTGAAGTAAAATAAATTTTATTTACACATTACATTTGTATATACAAAAGTATAACACTTAAACAAGCACTGATACAAAAGTAATTATATAAAAACAGGAGTCCTCATGGACTCCTGTTTTTATATTCACTCAGCAACGAGTTCCTGATTCCGTTTGCCGGCTTTATACCTCGAGTACACCAATCAGTTCATCGATAGAGCTCATCTTGTGGCGTACAAGATAATCCTGGATATAATCAACAATTTCGCCAGTTACCGCAGGATTCATGAAATTGGCTGTACCCACCTCTATTGCACTTGCACCGGCAAGCAGGAACTCAATAGCATCGGCACCGGTCGTGATACCGCCGATACCCACTACAGGGATTTTGACAGCCTTGGCAACCTGCCATACCATACGCAGAGCGATAGGCTTAACAGCAGGACCGCTCATGCCTCCGGTGATTGTAGAGAGCACAGGGCGACGTTTCTCAGAATCAATGGCCATGCCAAGCAGAGTATTGATAAGCGACACACTGTCAGCGCCAGCACCCTCAACGGCGCGCGCAATCTCTGTAATATCCGTCACATTGGGCGAGAGCTTTACGATAAGGGTCTTCGGATAGGCCTTGCGCACAGCAGAGACAACCTCTGCCGCTGACGCTGCCTGTACGCCGAATGCCATACCTCCCTGTTTTACGTTAGGGCAAGAGATATTCAACTCAATGGCAGGAATCTTCTCGAGCGCAGCCACCTTTTCGGCACATGCCACATAATCCTCAATACATGCTCCCGATACATTAACGATAACATTCGTGTCAAGGTCCTTGAGTTGAGGATATATGTTCTGGGCAAAATAGTCAACCCCTTTGTTCTGCAGACCCACAGCATTGAGCATTCCCATAGGGGTCTCGGCGCTACGCGGATAGGCATTACCCTCGCGATGGTTAAGGGTCGTGCCTTTTACTATAAAGCCACCCAACTTGTTCAAGTCAACGAAATCGGCGAACTCAAGTCCGTAGCCGAATGTTCCCGATGCAGTCATGACCGGATTCTTCAGTTCAAGACCGCCTATTTTTACATCTGTCTTTACCATTTCAGTTCATCTATTGAAAATACCGGACCGTCTGTACACACACATTTATGCCCCTCCTTGGTATCCTCCACACAGCAGAGGCATGCACCGAGGCCACAGGCCATCTTGTTCTCGAGCGAGACCTCGCAGCTGATACCGTTCTCACGCGCATATTTAGCGACAGAGAGCATCATCGGCTTAGGACCGCAGGTATATATATGGTCAAACTTCTCGCCAAGGACAGAGTGGTTTGTAACATACCCCTTCTCGCCCAATGTAGCATCCTCGGTTGTGTACTCGACACGACCCAAAGCCTCATATGCCTCGCGCAGATAGAGGTCCTTCGCCGAACGGGCTCCGATGAGAATTGTGAAGTCACAGCCACGCGCCTTAAGCTCCTGGGCAAGGTAGTAGAGAGGAGCCGAACCCACACCGCCGCCAACAAGCAGATAACGCTTGCCTGCACCCTCGGGCAAAGTAAAACCGTTTCCAAGAGGCATGAGGGTATTGACCTTGTCGCCCACATTCAACGAGCCGAGCCAGCGAGTGCCGTCACCGACAAGCTGCACAAGGAAACCGACCTCATTCTTCTCTGCATCGAAACTGTGCACCGAAATAGGACGGCGCAGCAATACGCTTGGAGTGCCGTCAATGCGCAACTCCGCGAACTGTCCCGGGAATGTCTCGGGAAGAGGCGCATCACAGCCCATAACCAGCAAAACACAGTTTGCATTGACCTGCTTGACCTCTTTTATTGTCAAATCGACAAGAACTTTTTTCATAATATATATAATGTTATACCATCTTATCAAAATCCGCCCTTATATGCAATATGGGGCCACCGTTGTCACATAAATCCCATTGCGGAGACAGCACACAACATCGGACCGCAAGGCAACTTATAACGCGAAGATAGCACTTTTTTGGCTGAGTATTAAAAATATCAAGAATAATTTAATAGCTGTTTATATTTATGACAAATAACGGAATACACGCTCGTATGTAGAGAGGCATGGAAGAGAACATCTTGATGAAACTATCTCTCAGGGAACAGAGTCTCATAGGTTCCGTCGGTGTAGAATATACGTATCTCTTTTATTCTGCGCTCAATTGCAGTCTGCTGCTGACGGACTTTTGGAGCGGCAGCCTTGCGCTGACGTTCTACAGGCCTGGCAGCCTGTGGCGCTCTTGTCTGCGGGACTTCAGCCTCTTGATAAGCATTATAGCGTGGAGTCTGAGGCTGGTGCGCAGCAACCTGCACCTGCGGACCGCTTTTTTCGGACTGGACAGGCTGCGAGAATAGAGTATTCTCTTCAATGACAGATTCCTCATTGCCCGTACCCTTACTTACAGGCTCTTCGCCGTTTCCGGTCATAAGCCATTTGATATCTAGCTCAGGAAATGCATCATATATCTTCTGCAAGACCTCAAGACTGGGCTTGTTGCGACCACTCAAGATGTGCGAAACCGACGCACGCTGAATCCCAGTCTTGTCGGAGAACTGTGACGGTGTAAGACCGTAGCTCTTCATCAGCAATTCAATTCTCTCACGCTCGTTCATAATCATATGCAATATTTATGTTTTTACAAATGTTTTACAAAACACAACAACAAAGATATTACAAAATTACAGAAGAAGCAAATCAAAAGAAACATAATCTCGCAACACACAATTTACAATATTAAAACATTTGTAAAGACGGCAATTTGACAGCAGCATTTTCTATTTTACCCGGAAGTGCTAATAAAAAACAGAACAACAGCAGAAAGGCAAACGATATCCATAGTTATAACTCACTTTATATTTTTACTCTAAAGTTGTGGTTTTTCGAGCATTATCATTGAAAATGCAGAAAAATATACATTTTCACTACTCAAGCCCCGCAAATAGGACAAAGATGCAAAATAAAAGCGATAACAAAATACATTATTCGCATTGATTTATAGCGATTTATGATAAATTAAAACAAAGTGCATATATTTTGTATACTACCTTTAGAGCTATTAATAACAGGGTGTTGATAACCTGTGACGCATTGCTTGACAGCTGTCAACACGATATTACAAATCTATACCTAATTTACAAATCTACATTACCCCACCCTCTTTAACTACTTTCAAAAACACTAAGATTTACATTTGTTTTAAAAAGTCAAAGTAACAACATTTACATTTGCAACGCTTTTTTATAAATAAATATTCATTTCGCACTACTGTTTACAGCAAACAACAGCACTGAAACTGTGTAATATCAAATAAATCGTGAAAAGCAGTAAGAAATAGGGATTAAGGGCAAATTTTCGATTCTAAAAGGCTTTAAAAGCAACGAAACTACTGAAAAACAATGTAATAAGAGCAAAATTTCACCCTACTGCAAACTTAAAAAGAGAAAAAACGAGACAGCAAGGGGACAAAACAAGAAAGAAAAACAAATTCAGCGCCGTAGAAACGTTGAAAGAAAGAAGAATATAAATGACAAATATCGCTTTCCCGTGCATAGCAAGTGACAGGCTCCAATAGCGCCGGTGCGTACGACCTGACACGATTAGCATTGCGAATGTTACAAGCATAATAAAACAAGAAGAGACGGTCTGTCCAAAAACTCTATTTTGTTTTTACATTTGCCCGGAGACAGTCATTTACGCTTAGTAAACCGAGTTATTTCGGGCCTCGCAAGCCTGGAAACAGTTCTTTTATTCAATCTCACAATAAAAAAGAGTGTGCCCCATTTCACTTTTGAGCCACACTCTTAACACAACTTTTGTGGCGAGAAACTCATCGCCGTATGTTAGATTATCTTATATAAACCTTACGTGCACCATCGGCCGTTACAACGATGTATAGACCTTTCTGCAAAGCGGGAAATACCCCATTCTTGCCATTATAGACCTTTATGCCATCAAGCGTATAAACCTCTACAAAGCCATCTGCAGCGACAATATCGTCAATACCGGTTGCCATAAGAACGACCTCAACGTAATCCGAGAAAGCCGAAGTAATATTTCCATTAGAAGCCTTAACTCTGTAAAGGTAAACTGCACCCTCATCAAGGTTTTTGAACGCATAGTTTGTAGCCGTAGTAGTAACAGTATTTACAAGTTCACGCTTAACCGATGTTGTCACACTTATCTCAAGGTTGTCAATATTAACACGCAACGAGCCTGGTGATGACCAAGTATTAATTAGCAAATTGAATTTGCCATTAACGTCAGCCGAGAGTGAGATCTCACGATTAACACCATTCACCTCAAAATTCTCAACCACAAAACCATTTCCATCCTCGTCATAGAACAGAATTCCTAGACCAACATTACTATCCTTATTAGGATTATAGAGAGATGCATCCAATGTAACAGTGACATTACCTGTTGCTTCAAGTAATGGTGTCATAAGAAGTCCGGAATTATTTGAAGATCCAATGCGAAGAACGCCGTTTTCGCTATATACATTATCACAGACCCAACCTATTGATGACATATAGTCGTCAATTGTATTATAATACAACTCTCTGTTGCTGCCTATACAATTCATGAAATCTTCACTCAGCAACACCTCCTTGTCACCGGTACCGTCCGATGCCGCCAACAATTTGTAGAGTTCAACAGTATATTCAGCTGCATCTTCAACAGCCTCCCAGTTTGCGACAAATGAAGTCTCGGAAACATCCGTGGCTGGAAGAACCTTTGGAGCAGATTCGAACATTCCTCCCATGAAATTGAATGATATGATATTGTTCTCATACTTAATATTCCTTATGGGCTTGTTCATGTAACCGCCTGTATACACCTTAGCAGCAGGTATCGATGTATTAGTAAGTTCTGTATTACCGCTTGTACCTGGCCATACATCGCCCTTGAGGCTGGCAACGAACTGCTGGGCAGAAACTTCGCCATACACATCCAATTTGCCGTCGGCAGGAATAAGCGTGTACCGTGGGTGATTCTTTGTTGTATTTATTGTATTATTGTCCCACGCACTCTTGTTGTAATCAACATGAATCACAAGCATTCCGCTATTGAAAAGGTAAGTATCCCAAACCTCCTGTTTGCGGTTCTCGAGAATGTAGTATTCATTAGGATTGGCATCATTGACCACCTTATACGCAGTACCGCCCTGAGTCAGAGGCTTCATTGAGTAGTCACCCTTCTTGTCAAGCACCACAAGGTCTCTCCAACCACAGAAATCACGCTGATAAGCACTGTAGCCCACCGGAACATAACCTTCGGCAGCATAATTGCCCTGGTCCATTACATCCCAATAGTCCATGCCCCAGTTGCCGCTCTCATATGTTGTATCGTAAATATCGTGCAGACCAAGACAGTGTGAGAATTCGTGACAGATGAGGCCGATGCCTGCAAGCACCTTTCCAATCTCCGGCTCATATTCCTCACTGTACACAAGCTCGCCGCTGCAGGCATAGGTGTTGCACTTCACGCCGTCAACAGTGACTGAGCCTGCCTGAGCCGACATTTCCCACTGATGAGGCCATATAGTATTCTCCGAAGCACCATACGATTCGGAATATCCTGCATATATGCAATATATAAACTCAACCTCTCCGTCGCCATTGTTGTCGCACACAGAGAAGTCGAAGGTCGCGTCAGCCTTCATGACACCCTCTTTCACCGCATACGAAGCCTTCTTGTCATCGCCTTCGGAATCGTTGCCGCCATAATATGCCATATTGTAATCAAGAGTGACAATGTCGGTTACCATAAAATTGGGTCGGAACTTTCCGTCGGACTGTGCCATGAAATAGTCACGCGCACTGCCTACGCACTCGGCAAAAGGATTATCCAATTTAAATCCTTGGGTATTGAGGAGGTCGTTTATATTATCCTTTGTGTATGTGAACTTGACATCCTTGAACTGGACAAGCACCACTGCCACATTGACGTCGCCCTCGGGCGCAATCTGCGAACCGGCCTTCTGCGCCGCAGCCTTATACATTGCCGAACGGGCTGCCGAAGCCTTGTTCATTGAAACGCTCATACCTGCATAATCAATAGACCCGATAAGCTCCTTTTCGGCAACAGTGCGAATTGCTTCATCATGAGCAAGGCATTTTGTCGAGACGAATTCTCCGGCAGCCGAGAATGTCGCGTAAGAAAAGTCACCGTTGACCTCCTTTACAAGCGGTTTGCCATCAAGAGTCGTGTAAAAATGCATCGCCTCATCACCGGTAAGCATTACAGTAAGCTCCGTACCATCCGACTGCTTGACTTTTTTAGAAACCCTTCGCGCAGGAGCAGCGTAAGTAACCGTAGCAATCAACAGCAGCAAAAGCAAAAATGTGTATTTTTTCATCACTATATCCAAGTAATAGATTATATAATTATATTTTAATTGCAAAATTAATAATTATTACCGATTATTTTATTCAAGAGACAATTTTTAACACAGCATTACTGCAAATTCCGCCATTTACTACCCGCCAGACTCACGTGGCCCCTCTACCACCCCGACAAGATATATGCTTACACCAATCAATGCCAAGGAGAGAAGTATTATCGGCTGAAAATGGTCCATTCCTAAAAGGAATGAGAAAAACGCTGCAACAAGCAGAGTGACATAGCCATACAGCGCCACTACCGTGCTTTTCAGGTATTTGAGCCCGATGGGAATGAGAAAATAGGTTATGACCGTGGGAAAAAGCAGGACAAACATGAGCACCGACAAAGGAAGGAGTTCAAGCTTATCCTCGAAAAGCGGAGCGCTGAAACCGGTAAAGACAGTAACCACAAGGGCGACAACAGCTCCCGAAGAGAATGTATAACGCAGAATAGTGATACTCGAGAAACGCCCTACCATCCTCGCCGAGAATACAAGATATATTGAATATATGATTGAAGCAGATATAGCCAACATATTACCTAACAAAGGATTACTCGCATGGCTCTTATCTGGTTCTGAAAGTATGCAGAGCAGTGCTCCGACAAACCCCACCACAAGACCGAGCAACTTACGCGAATCGACACTTTCGCGATAGACCACGGCCGAGACAACAACCACCCAAAGAGGCTGCATCGCATTGAAGATTGCAAAATTGACAGGAGTCGTGTAACTTATGCTGAGCGCATAGAGCGACATATAACCGAAAATGCCGCAGGAACCAAGCGCCACAAGCTTGAGCGCATCCCTCCAATGCACCGTTTCAGGTTTTGAGAATATCGAAATGAGCCAGAAAACAACAGCGCCGAAAGCAAGGCGCAACGAGACACAACTCAATGGGGCAATCCACAGCGGCAACAGATAACCGAGCGCGTTCACGTTAAGCCCGCTCAATGTGCGGGCTGCAAGCAAGGACAAGGAACCTTTGGTAAAACCATTCATAACTACACTTATCTTTTCTTTATAAAAACAAGCCACAACATGAAGACGAGCGCAGCAAGAGCAATAACAGCATTAATAAGGAATGGCGAGCTGCCGCTCTTTAGCCCCGTCGTATCCTGTAAAAACTCAAGTATAAACGGAGCCACAACTATCGCAACATAATTCATGACCATGACGAGGGCAAGGGCATATGTGACACTTCTTCCCGTAGCCGTTCGTGAAACCACATCATATATATACGGCTGGGCAATACCGTATCCCACTCCCATGGCAACACAACCGATGATTATGAAAAAGAGCGAGCCGTTGAGCCATATATCTGCAAGCCCCAATGCTATCAGAAGCATCGAGAACACCCATACCCACCTCTTCAATATTGCAAGAATACGGTTCAAGAATAGCCCAGGCAGCATCATCGCAAGGAAGAAGAGCGAAGTGACAATCCCCGACACCCCGCTGTCATGCCCCAACGAACCCAAAAGGAAAGGGAGGTTTATGCTGACAGTCATTACAAGGTATGTTATAAGCAGATAATAGAGCATATATTTCGACAAGGCTCCATAATCTATCTCGTTATCCTCCGTTTGAGTTTCCTCATCAACAACACTCCTCAAAGTGCTTTCGCCACGTCGTATCGCGGGTACAAGAATGATGGAGAAGAACGGCAGAAGATAAACCAGGAACGGCAGACGCCACTGTATGTCGGCAAGCCAACCCGTCAACGCAGTGGCAACAACCAGCGAGATGTTAGTTATTGCCGACACATAGCCGTACTGCCTAGTACGTTCTTTACCTTCAAAGAACCTCGAGACAAGCGATGTCGAAAGAGGAACGATTATTCCCGCGCCTACACCAAGTAGCCCGCTCACCACAATAAGTTGAGTCATACCAGTACAGAAGAAGTATAATGCACCACTCAAAAGAAATAGTGATAAACCAATGTATAACAACTTTATATACCCCACCCTTGAGCTCATATAACCGGCCAGTAGAACAAACGGTATTATGAGCAACGACGGCAATGTAGTAAGCATCTGGATGTCAAGTTCCGTCGCCGACGGGAAGACGGAAAGCAACTTCTCCGATATCGGAGAGACAGCCAGCCCCGGCAAGGATGTCAATGCCGACACCGACCATATGCCCACAAGAGCCAGCAGACCGATATACCCTTTTCCTGTATAAATCCTTTTCATAACCATACTTTTATAGAGCAACAACCGAGCTTGGCATAATGTTGCAGCGTCATAAAAAATACAAAAGACCGAACCACATCAATCACAACAATGTTTCATCTTCACATAAACCATTTTACAAACCTTAAAAACCTAAAGAAATGAGACAAGAAAGTTGTATGACAAACGACACCACATCAGTGTTCGGTTCCGAAGAGATGTTGAAGAGTTCGCCCGTAGACAAGATTCCGCAGCACCCCACCACGGCCGAAATTGCCTACCGCATTGTAAAGGATGAGACGTTCGCACAGACGCAGCCGCGCCTGAACCTGGCCACATTCGTTACAACATATATGGACCCGTACGCCACCAAGCTGATGAATGATGCCATTGCAATGAACTACATCGATGAGACCGAGTACCCACGTGTAGCAGTAATGTGCGCAAAGTGCATCAACATCATCGCGAACCTATGGAACAGCCCCGAACAGGCAAAATGGAAAGCCGGAGCGTTGGGAGTAGGCTCAAGCGAAGCATGTATGCTTGGTGGCGTGGCAGCCTGGCAACGCTGGAAGAAGCGCCGCATTACCGAAGGAAAACCATATGACAAACCCAACTTTGTCATCTCATCGGCCTATCAGGTCGTCTGGGAAAAATTCTCCCAGCTGTGGCAGATTGAGATGCGCACTGTCCCTCTGACAGCAGAGAAACTCACACTGTGTCCCAAAGAGGCTATCGCCATGTGCGATGAGAACACCATCTGTGTAGTCCCCATAATGGGTGTCACATGGACGGGTCTGAACGATGATGTCAAGGCGCTCAACGACGCATTGGATGAATACAACAAGAAAACCGGCTACGATATCCCCATCCACGTCGATGCTGCGTCAGGTGGCTTCATCATGCCGTTCCTGCAACCCGAAGTCGAATGGGATTTCCGTCTCAAATGGGTTCTTTCAATAAGCACTAGCGGGCACAAGTACGGCCTGGTATACCCGGGATTAGGCTGGATTGTCTGGAAAGACAAGAAATTCCTTCCCGACAGCATGTCGTTCAGTGTGAACTACCTTGGCGCAGAGGTGACACAGGTAGGACTCAACTTCTCACGCCCAGCGGCACAGATTCTAGGGCAATACTACCAGTTCATACGTTTGGGATTCGAAGGATACAAGGCTATACAGCATAACTCAATGGAGGTCGCCAAGTATCTCCACAGCGAGATTGGCAAGATGAAGCCTTTCAGAAACTACAGCACAGAGGTGACCAATCCGCTATTCATCTGGGAGATGAAGAAAGAATACTCAAAACAGTGTAAATGGACACTTTACGACCTACAGGACAAGCTCAAGCAGAATGGTTGGATGGTGCCGGCATACACCCTCCCGGCAACACTTGAGGAGACAATTGTCATGCGAATTGTCGTACGTCAGGGATTCAGTCGCGACATGGCCGACCAGTTGCTGGGAGACATAAAGGGCGCCGTCGAAGAACTCGACAAGCTCCAATACCCGACACCGTCAAGGCTCAGCATCGACAGCAATGTCAAGGTCAAAGGAACGGTTTATACACATACAGGAAAGTAACCCGTCAATCATATCTGCAGCAGGCCCGACCCACGCATACAGAAAGTCACAGAGAGCGCATACCAGCGCATACACAAGACATACACTGAATGCACCTTCGGGAAGCAAAGGGTATTTGGCAGCAAAAAGCAGGAGTACAAACCCTGCCGTAGCAAGCTGAAGCCCATAGAAGACCAAAGCCGAGCTTGCTGCAGATATAACCAACACTATTACTCTGCTGTAATATATTTCATTACTCATACGGCGTGAACGGCGGGGTTACCGATATTCTTCCCGGTATCTGCAATCCCGCCGTTATCTCGCCGCCAAGCCACATGTATATTTCAAAAGCAACGGGCTACGCTTTTTCAAGCATAGCCCGTAATATCAATACATTCTTTGAACTGCAATTCCCGCAGTTTTCTTATCCCAAATAGGACTTTAGCAATTTGCTTCTCTGATTCTGTTTCAAACGGCGAATAGCCTTCTCTTTAATCTGACGCACACGTTCGCGTGTAAGACCGAAACGGTCGCCAATCTCTTCAAGAGTCATCTCCTGCATGCCAATTCCGAAGAACATCTGGATTATCTCCTTTTCGCGGTCGGTAAGCGTAGATAGCGCGCGGTCAATTTCACGAGAAAGAGACTCGTTGACCAGCAGGTTGTCCGCCATTGGAGAATCATCGTTCACAAGCACGTCAAGCAGGCTGTTGTCCTCACCGTCGACAAATGGAGCATCTACAGAGATGTGTCTGCCTGAAACCTTCAACGAGTCGACCACCTTGTCTACCGGCAAGTCCAACTGGTCTGCAAGTTCTTCTGCTGAGGGACGACGCTCATTTTCTTGCTCAAATTTTGAGAATGCCTTGCTAATCTTGTTTAGTGAACCCACCTGGTTCAATGGAAGGCGTACGATTCTCGCTTGCTCTGCAAGAGCCTGAAGAATTGATTGTCTAATCCACCACACAGCGTAGCTGATGAACTTGAAACCACGTGTCTCATCAAATTTTTCAGCTGCCTTGATAAGTCCAAGATTACCTTCATTGATCAAGTCGGGCAAACTAAGTCCCTGGTTCTGGTACTGTTTTGCAACTGAAACGACGAAACGCAGATTGGCTCTCGTTAATTTTTCCAACGCTCGACGGTCACCCTTTCTGATTCGTTGTGCCAACTCTACCTCTTCTTCAACGGTAATGAGTTCTTCACGTCCAATCTCCTGGAGATACTTGTCTAACGATGCGCTTTCGCGGTTAGTGATACTTTTTGTAATTTTTAATTGCCTCATTTTTCCTTAAGATACAATTTCAATTTGCAAAGATATACTTTTATAAATACAAATACAACAATTCCGTGTTAAAAGTTATATATACGACACTAAAAAAAGCAACATATCTAATTTTACAATACATATTAAGACTGCACCCGCATGATAGCACCCGACATAAAAATACCCTTTGATAAACAGAGGGAGTTCAAGAGCCACTCCTATCAAGAGTCCTAAATAATAGGCGCCCGAAACCGTCAAACATCAACACCTTGATGAATTGGAAACAGTTCCTTTAGAGTGAAGGTAGGATAAAAAGCAGGAAAACACCCGCACTCCGGCGCCTATTATTAAAATACTCTTTTAAGCCTCACACTCTAATAGAGAAATAAAACGCCATAATACCACAAAAGATATTGTTAATAAATGTTAACGATAAAACAGGCCTGCATTTTGCGGAGCGACAATATAGGAATAACAGCAAAGCTATTTTGAACTAATTGTTTGCAGAGAGAATATTTTGACTAAATTTGCAGACATAGAAAAAACACAAACAACATAATACATAATACCATGACTTACACACCAAGACCTATTGACCTGTCCGATGTTGAGTTGGAGAAGGAATTGAATGAATTACGTGAAGCGATAGCTGAGAACGCACATGAAATCTGGGCTTCCAAAAGAATAGCCGAAGGCTGGAGTTTCGGTCCATACAGGGATGACAAGAAGAGAGAGACCCCCGATTTGGTTGAATACTCCAGACTATCAGAGGGAGAGAAAGAGTATGACCGCCAAATGGCCATGGATACGCTGAAACTCATAAAGAAATTGGGATTTGACCTTATTAAAAGGGAAGAGACCCCGCTGTACAAGTCGCTGTTTGCGCGTATACGCAATGCAAAGCAGGCCCTCTACTGCCCGCATTGCCCGAAGGATGTAAAGACCCCAATATATTACAAACAGAAATTCTGTGATGAGTGCGGACATCTTATCGAGATAGATTGGTCACTTTACAAACAATAAACCATTATAAAAAGTAGGAATCATGGTTTATCAGGTACTTATCGCTGCACTGCTTCCCATAGCAATTCTGCTGATATATATATACAGGGAAGACAAAAGATCACCCGAGCCTGTATCGCAAATCATAAAGGCATTCTTTTACGGAATACTTTCCATATTCATTTCGCTATGTATTTCACAGCCTCTTGAAGCTATCGGAGCCTACACCTCGGAACATACCACAATAAGCGAAGCTGTTTCTCTGGCATTCTTTGGCGCTGCAATACCCGAAGAAATAGCAAAGTTCACCATGTTGTGGTTAGTAATGAAAAAGTGCAGCCACTTTGATGAGCGGCTTGACGGTATTGTATATGCAGTAAGTGTATCTTTGGGCTTTGCAGCCCTGGAGAACATCCTGTACCTGTTTGACAATATCGACTCATTCATCTCTGTAGGGATAACCCGCGGACTAATGTCTGTGCCCATGCACTTCTCTTTCGGTGTACTGATGGGATACTTCTATTCTCTTGCGAAATTCGGAGACAACAGAAAGAGAGCATGGAACCTGACGCTTGCATTATTGGCACCGATTCTTGCGCATGGAATATACGATGCCATTCTCATGGCCGCCGACACAATGAACCAGGGTAAAGAAACATTCAAAGGAATTCTTATTATCGCAGCAATAGCATTCTGCATATATCTGTGGAAGATGTGCCGCATAAGAATCAAGGAGTTAAAAACGAAAGACATTGAAGAGCAGCTCCTGACCGCAGAAAGTTTCACTGAGGCAGAGCTATACACTCCGCAACCTCTTGACTGCAGCGATGTCACACTGCCACAGGAACTCGGCATTCTTCTCGAGGAGATGTCAGAGAACGTACACGAAGTCTGGGCTCAAGGCCGCATCGATGAAGGTTGGAGCTTCGGTCCTGAACGAAATGATGACAAGAAGAAACATCCTTGTATTGTACCGTATGACAAGTTGTCGGAGCAGGAGAAAGATTATGACCGCAGGACTGCTGAAGGTACGCTCAAGTTCATCATGAAGAAAGGTTACAGGATAACAAAGAGCGAAGAATAATTCTCTTTTTAGCCGTGCCCCTGCAGACTGACAATATTGCACTTGTCAGAACAGTTACAGAATGCGCTCAGACGCATTCTGTAACTGTTTTTGTTCATGACATGAAAATATTTTTTGAAATATTAATGGTTTGGCACGCTTTTTGCAAGCATTTTTATGTAAAAAGAGTGCAAAGAGGATAATTTTATGCACTATCTTCGCATTCTCTAAAGGGAAAAGACTATACGACGAATTCATTAACGAAAGAAAAACAGTAATGAGCAACGAACTATCACAGAAAATAACAGAAATATTGTCACTCAGCAAAGAAGAAGCCACACGCCTGCGTTGCAGGAGCATAAACCCCGAGCATCTTCTTCTGGGCATCATACGCCGTGGTAACGGCAGCGCCCTCGACATTCTTGGCAGCATGAACATAAACATCCAGGAACTGAAGGAGGCCATTGAGAGCCGTATTGCCCCAGCATCGGCCGACCAGCCATACGATGAGAATGTGGAGATGAGCCTGAGCACGGCAAGGGTACTCCGTTTCTGCACTCTTGAGGCACGCGCCTTCAAGGCCGTAGCAGATGCCGAGCATCTTATACTGGGCATTCTCAAGGAGAAGAACAATCTTGCCGCAGAAATCCTTGAGGCCAATGACGTGACATATCCAAGGATATTCGACATGATAAAGTCCACTACCACCGACAAGAACAGCAGCATCTCAAACGGTTTCGGCTTTACCGACAATGATGATGAGGATGAAGAGAGACTTCCCGGCAACAGCGGTACTCCGAACCAGCAGACTACAGGTACCCAGCAGGCAAAGTCATCAAACGACACTCCTGTGCTCGATAACTTCGGAACAGACATGACAAAAGCTGCAAGCGAAGGTAAACTTGACCCAGTCGTAGGCCGCGAGAAGGAGATTGAGCGTATATCACAGATTCTGAGCCGCAGGAAGAAGAACAACCCCATCCTCATCGGCGAACCCGGTGTGGGTAAATCGGCCATTGTGGAAGGTTTGGCGCAGCGCATCGTAGACCGCAAGACATCGCGCATGCTGTTCGACAAGCGTATCATTGCCCTTGACATGACAGCCGTCGTGGCAGGCACGAAGTACCGCGGACAGTTCGAGGAGCGTCTGCGCGCAATCATAAACGAGCTTGAGAACAACCCCAACATCATCATCTTCATCGATGAGATACACACCATAGTCGGTGCAGGCTCGACACCAGGCTCAATGGATGCCGCGAACATCCTTAAGCCGGCCCTTGCCCGAGGAGAGATACAGTGCATCGGTGCCACAACAATCGACGAGTACCGCAAGACAATAGAGAAGGACGGCGCACTTGAGCGACGTTTTCAGAAGGTTATCGTGGAGCCAACATCGGCCGAGGACACATACAACATCCTCAAGAACATAAAGGAGCGTTACGAGAACCACCACAATGTCACATACACAGATGAAGCGCTGCTGGCATGTGTCAGATTGACTGACAGATATATTACTGACCGTTGTTTCCCCGACAAAGCCATTGACGCTATGGATGAGGCAGGAGCGCGCATGCACATAAGCAACGTAAAGGTTCCAAAGGAGATTGAGGAGCAGGAGTTGCTCATTGACGCGACCGGCAAGGAGAAGAATGCCGCTGTCAAGCGTCAGGATTTCGAGAGTGCCGCAAACCTCCGCGACCGCGAGAAGGCGCTTCAGGCCGAGCTTGCCAGAATGAAAGCAGAATGGGAAAAAAGCCTTACCGACAGCCGTCAGACCGTTGATGAGGAAGAGATAGCAAAGGTTGTCTCAATGATTTCGGGTGTTCCCATGCAGCGTATGCAGCAGGATGAGTGGACACGCCTGAAGGGGATGAAGCAGGAGCTGACAAGCAAGGTCATCGCGCAGGACAATGCAATAGAGAAACTGACAAAGGCCATCCAGCGTAGCCGTGTCGGACTGCAGAACCCGAACAAGCCTATCGGCACATTCATGTTCCTCGGTCCTACCGGCGTGGGCAAGACATTGTTGGCAAAGGAGCTTGCGAAATTCATGTTCGGCAGTGCCGATGCGCTCATACGCATAGACATGAGCGAATACATGGAAAAATTCACCGTTTCGCGACTTGTGGGTGCTCCTCCGGGATATGTAGGCTACGAGGAGGGCGGACAGCTTACCGAGCGTGTACGTCGACGTCCCTACTCCATTGTACTTCTTGATGAGATTGAGAAGGCACACACCGATGTATTCAATCTGTTGCTTCAAGTAATGGATGAGGGACGCCTGACCGACAGCTACGGACGCACAGTGGATTTCCGCAACACAGTCCTTATAATGACATCGAATGTGGGCACACGTGAACTCAAGGATTTCGGCACAGGAATAGGATTTGCCAAGGATGAGCGCGCCGGCGACAAGGAGTATTCGCGCTCTGTCATACAAAAGGCGCTGAACAAGCGTTTCGCACCGGAGTTCATCAACCGAGTGGATGAGATAATCAACTTCGACCAGCTTGGGCTTGATGCCATTGTAAGCATCGTAGACCTTGAGCTTGCACAGATTGTGAAGAGAGTGACAGAGCTGGGCTACACAATAGAACTTACTCCGGAGGCAAAGAATTTCCTTGCCAACAAGGGATACGACATACAATACGGAGCACGCCCGCTTAAGCGAGCATTGCAGAACTATGTAGAGGATGAGATTTCGGAGCTGTTGCTTGACGGTGCGTTGAAGAACGGTGACAGAATCCATGTCACAACACACGAATCGGAAGAGAGACTCAAGTTCGAAGTCATCAGATAACAAATTCATGCTGTCTGGAATTCCAGACAGCATGAATTCTTATATTCCCATATATCCGTTTTCAACTTTCAACTTTCCGTTATCAGTTTTCACCTTCAAAAAGCCTTCCCTGATATGTGGAGCGCTCGCGCATGCGGCGCTTTATCTTGTCTACGAGTTCATGGTTCTTGAGCCCCCAGTCAGGCGCAATCAGCAGTTCCTTAGGTGACTGCGATGCAAAGCGCTCAAGCACCAGGTCGGGACGCAGACGTTCGATGTAGTCAATGACAGTCTCAATATAATCATCGACCCCGAAAAGAGAGAAATCATCAGGGCATTCGGCATACTCGGCAGCCATGCGTGTACCGCGTATCAGTTGCAGCTGATGAAGCTTAAGTGTAGTCAACGGTAGCCGCGAAAGCACTACTACCTGACGCATAAGTTCCTTTTTGTCCTCGCCCGGCAGCCCGAGGATTATATGTGCTCCGACGGGAATCCCGCGGGTTGCTGTACGCTCCACGGCATCCACAGCACAGGCATAGTCATGTCCTCTGTTGATGCGAAGCAACGTGGCATCGTTCACGCTCTCAATGCCATACTCCACAAGCACGAAAGTGCGCTTGGCAAGCTGTTGCAGATAGTCCAGAAGTTCCTCGGGCATACAGTCGGGACGTGTACCAATCACAATACCCACGCAGCCGTCGACGGCTAAGGCATCCTCATAGCGCCGTTTCAGGATATCGAGCGAAGCATATGTATTGGTATATGCCTGGAAATAGGCAAGATAACGCATCTCGGGATACTTGTGCGCAAAGAAAGAGATACCTTCAAGCATCTGTTCCTTTACCGACAGATGCCTGTGGCAATACGCAGGATTGAATGTCTGGTTATTACAATAGGTACACCCGCCCCGCCCAATCTTACCGTCACGGTTAGGACAGGTAAAGCCGCCGTCAAGCGTTATTTTCTGTACTTTGCAGCCGAATATTCCACGCAGATACGTACCGAACTCATTATAATAAAAAATATCTTCGCCCATGAGGGCGAAGATAATACAATTTGGTTTAATATACTTTCATGGAACAGTTTTATATTCCAGAAATCATGCAAACAGCACCTACGCATTCCTATTCTTGCGGAATTCGCTTGGCGTCATACCTGCAAGACGCTTGAAATAACGGCTGAAGTATGACTGGCTGGGGAAGCAGTACTCATCGGCCAGCTCCTGGATGGTCTTGCTCGTGTATGAAAGTTCGTATTTAAGGCGCGACGCTACGGCAGAATCGATGATTTCCTTCGCCGAGTGGGTAGAAACCTCATTGCAAACCTCGTTGAGATAACCGCAACTGACACCCAGTTCGTTGGCGTAGAAAAGCACCTCACGCGAAACAGAGTAAGACTCAACAAGTTTCTCTATGAACTTCTTGAACAGTTCCCTCTTGCGCATCATCACACCAGGCATTGGGGCTGACTTCTCCGAAATCTGCTTCATGTATCCACGCATGACAACAAACAGCGCATGAATCATTCTCTGCGCATAAATTTCGAAATCTTCATACGGAAGCAACTCTTTTGCCTTTTCAAGCACTCCGAATGTCTGTTCTATGAAATCGATATGAGGTCCCACATAATTGACCACAGGCATTATCTTGATATCTTTCAGATAATTGATATCAATATTCATTGTCATCGGTGCATATACCTTCTGCGGAATGACAAGGGTCTTGCACCTGAAGTTACCCGGCTCGTTCTTCTTCGTTACTATATCAAGCGGAAGCAGTGTCACAAAAGAGTTCGTGCGCAGTTTATATGTGACATAGTTTATCTCCACTTCAATCTCTCCCTCAGTGCAAAGTATAAATATCAGATGATTGCAACGCAAGGGATGCATAAATACATCCGTTCTATTGAAATCGCCCAACAATACCTTATCGTATTGGATATCTGTAAGCAAATTGTCTGTGCTGTTCATGTAATTTAATTTTGAAACAAAAATAGCCCCAAAATGCGTTTGCAACCAAATTTTACCACAAAAAAGGACAATATACAAGAAGTTATGTAATAACAGAAGAGCTATTTTTACCCATTTTAACGGCTGTTCACTCTTTTAAACAAAAAAGTGGTGACCCATTTCACTTTTGGGTCACCCACTTTGTAGGGAGGTTGGATAAAAAGAGCCTTTGACATGAACCCCGAAAGTTAGACAAAAAACTTTCGGGGTTTTGTTATGAAATTTTGTTTTGAAATTAAGCTTGAAGCTGTTAAACATTACTTGTCAGGTTATACTGAAAGACAGGTTACAGAACAGTATGGTGTTAACAGAACAGACCTATTTGTTTGGGTCGAACGGTATAGGTTGCATGGTGAAGATGGTCTCAAGCCTCACTCCTACACCAAGCCAACTAAAGAAATGAGATTACAGATTGTTAGCGAACATCTCATAGAATCTGTATCTTTGACGGAGTTAAGTGCAAAACACTTAATTGCCCGCTCGGTTATCTCCAAGTGGTGTAAGATTGCCAGGGAACAAGGATATGAATACCTGGATGTATTAAAGACGCGCGGTAGACCGCCAAAGGACGATATGGGAAGACCTAAGAAAAAGAAACCGGAAGAGATGACAGAGCTAGAACTCTTGCAGTTACGTGTTAAGGAACTGGAAGCGGAGAATGCTCTGTTAAA
>JAGBFX010000054.1 GCA_017936265.1 Bacteroidaceae bacterium
ACTGGCAAAATTATATGCGTAAAAATGAAATCCCTCAGAATTTTTCGTTGAGCCCAAAGAACCCTGACCCCGGGTCACGGGGAGAGTATATACAAAAAAAAGAAGAAACCTTACGGTTTCTTCTTGCGGTGCGTACGGGACTCGAACCCGTGACCCCCTGCGTGACAGGCAGATATTCTAACCAACTGAACTAACGCACCATTATGTCAAAGTTTTCTGCTTTGTTCGTGTCTCAAAGCGTGTGCAAAGGTAGGGATTATTTTTGAATCTGCAAACATTTTCCACACTTTTTTCATGCAACATGCATTTTTTTTGCTTTTTCAGCCTTGGAACGGGTTATTCCAGGCGTTTTTGCATAACAACAACATCGGAATACCCATCTTTTTCCCTTACCCAATCAATGAGTGTGGCACCAGAGACAAAGCCGTTCTTCTCAAATATTCTTTTGCTTGCCTCGTTCCATGCGGGTACATAGGCATAGAGCTGATGAAGATGCAGTCTGCCAGCCGCATAGCTGCATAGCAGCTGCAAAGCGCGGGTTGCAATGCCCTTCCCCCGGAATGCCCCCAAAATTCCGATACAGACCTCTGCACGGCCGTTGATGGGGTCGTAATCGGCAAGGTCTATCATGCCTGCGCACTCTCCATTCTCAATCTCTATCACAAACCTTGCCTGACGCTCTGTAATGAGATCCTGACGGCTCTGCTCGAGATATTCGCGAAGCGTGTAGCGTGAATAGGGCAATGTGGCATTTCCGACACTCCACAAAGAGGTGTCGTTCTCCATTGCATACATCAGTTCCAAGTCCTCGGGCTCCGGTGCACGCAATCTAATCATATCATCCTTGAGCCAGTTGTCATTCATTGTCATTGCGGTGTACAGCGCTTTCCGTTATCAATATTCTTGTCTTTGCCGAGTATGTCCCCATACTCATACGCTTGCACTCTTCGCGGGATATCAGGCCGAGCATCGTGCCGTATGAGTATGCATCGGCATCGTACACAACGGTATCATACCCCGTCAGGTCGATATCTTTGCTCAGATGCCCCATGGGACGAGACTCCTCAGTACCTGCGACAAAGGTATGTCGGCATTTAGGATATTTCCGTTTCAACAGCCCCATTATCTCATCTTTTATGGCCTCGCTGCCCACGACAAGACAATTCAACGGACAGAGCGAGACGCTTTTCTCTCTCCTGTGGCGGAACTGGTTACCTACATACGCGAGCATGGCACGCAGCCATATAGCAAACGTTATAGGCAGGCTCAACAGCAACGAATAGTGCGAATAATGCTTGTTGAAGAAGAGCTGCATGGCCTGGTAGAAGGTATGCACATAGCGATAGGAGCTCTTTACCGTGCTCTCGCCCTTGTAGTGCAGCATACGCAGGGGAAGGAAATAGTTGTTGTATCCGCTCTTGAGTATGCGATAGGAGAGGTCGATATCCTCACCGTACATAAAGAAATCCTCATCGAGCAGCCCGGCCTTGTCGAGTGCACTGCGACGCAGGAACATGAACGCTCCTGACATTACCTCGATGCGGTTGACCTCGTTCTCATTGAGATAACGCATATAGTAGCGGCCGAAAGTCCTGGACTTGGGGAACAACGATGTAAGTCCCGACATCTTGCAGAACGCCACAAACGGCGTAGGCAAGCCGCGTCGCGACTCAAGGGCGAACGAACCGTCACAGTGGAGCATGTACGCACCACAGCCTCCAGCATCGGGGTGGCTGTCCATGAAGCGGATATACTCGCTGAAACAGTTCTCGGGCACTATTGTATCGGGATTGAGCAGAAGGAGATACTCCCCTCTGCTTCTCTTTATCGCCATGTTATTGGCACGTGCAAAACCAAGATTCTCCTCGCTTGCTATGAGTGTGACGTTAGGGAAACGCTCACTTATGTATTCCACCGAACCATCACGTGAAGCATTGTCGACCACTAGAACCTCGACATCAAGCCCCTTTGCCGCCCTTTCGACAGAAAGGAGGCATTGCTCAAGGAAATGCTTTACCTTGTAGTTGACTATAACTACCGAGAGTTTCATGGCCTTTCCTCAATCACTTTGTCCTGTTCTTCTCGAGATACTCCTCGAGCACCATCTTTGTAGGGTAGCTGTATATCAGCGAGCCCAGGGCAAGAAGGCCGCAATAGAACGAACCTGTATAGTCAAGCCCGTAATAAACAAACTCATTGACAAGCAGCGCAATGAACAGGAGAGCAATCCTTTGGAAACCCTTCCTCGCGAACAGTTTGAGAAACTCCTCTTCGCCACAGCCGAGGTTCTTTGTCAGAGTGCCTGTAAACCCTTTTATGGCCAGAGGCACAAGCAGCACAGTAAGCATTACGGCCACCACTTCAATGACATATATACCGCCTGACGGCACTACCGACGCGAGCGCACCCTTGGCGAGCAGTCCCGTCTCGAACATGACAATAACCAGTATTGCCGCAAACAGCGAGAACAGATGATTTATTCTCAATGACTTCAATATCTCTTTCTTCTCCATTATCATATTGTTTTTCCAGTAAAGGGAGTCCTGTTCTTGATGGAACTTCCCAATGTTATCTCATCGGCATACCCCAACTCATCGCCCACGGATATTCCTCGGGCGATAACCGACAGGCTGACATCATACTGCTGCAGCTTGCGGTATATGTAGAAATTGGTGGTGTCGCCCTCCATTGTCGAGCTGAGTGCAAGGATAACCTCCTTGACATCTCCTGCCGCCACGCGGTTTATAAGGCTATCAATCTGCAAATCACTTGGCGAGACACCGTCCATGGGGGAGATTACACCTCCAAGAACATGATACACGCCACGGTACTGCATGGTATTCTCTACAGCCATTACATCCTGAATATTCTCCACAACACATATTGTACTATGGTCGCGCATGGGATTCGCGCATATAGGGCAGATGTCGGTATCGGATATACTGTGGCACTCGCTGCAATATTTCGCCTCGCGCTTGAGGGTCGTCATCGCATCGGAGAAACCCTCTACCTCGGCTTCACTCTTGCGAAGCAGATGCAGCACCAGACGGGTAGCCGTCTTGCGGCCGATACCCGGCAGTTTGGTAAACTCCTTTACCGCCCTCTCAAGGAGAGCCGATGGATATTCCTGATTCATATTAACGTCTCAACACAAATTTCCGCGAAGATACAACAAATCATAAATTGTTTAATGGGAAAAGCGTAATGTTTAAGGTTCAAAGAGGCAGACACGCCAACCATTCAACATTCAACACTAAACATTAAACACTCAACATTTAACATTAAACATTAAACACTCATCAACGTATCTCCACATCCACCTTCGCAGGGAACACACGCTCCGGGTCGAAATACTCGGCACAACTATCTACCATAGCCTCGACAGTAGGCTTTACAACACCATTGAACGCCTCCTTGCCATTTACGAAGACCTTTACAGGCTGTGACAGGTCGAACAGTTCCTCGTTCAGGAACAGGGTAATATTTCCTTTTGTCGCTGGTGCATAACTACGTTCAAAAAACATAGGTATGTTATATATTGCACGTGTCGTCGTATATGTGGCATTCTCGACCTTCACGTCAATTGTGTTACCGCTGATTTTGACCTCATAGCATGTACGTTCCTCATCATTGTTGCGCGATGTCTCGTTCACGCGAAGGTTGTAGAAACCGGTGCGGTGACGGCCGTACATGTCATAATCCTCCCAGTAGAAGTACGTAGGATGCGGATTGCGTACATGCTTGCTGAGCCAAGGAGTTGTTGTCTCATAGTTTATTCCGTGGCCCATGCCCGGAACTATTTCAATAAAGTTCTTATAGAGCCCCGGATGTTCCTCGGCAAGTTTGGCAATTGTCTTGGCAGCATTCTCAGTCATGACATTACGAGCAAAACCATGGTCCATCTCTCCTGTACGCAAAGAAAAAGCGATATTCGCAAGGTTCTCCATCGGAGCATTCTTCAACGGCTCCCCGCCTGCCATTGGGCCCGCACCTGCAAGATAATCGGCATAGAACGACGCAAGACGCTGGCTGCCGTAGCCGCCTTCGGATATACCATAGAAATAGATTCTGTTGGCATCGATATTATCCTCGAGGAATGCCAGACGCAGCAGTTTCTCCCAAGCCCACTGCTTGCTCTGTATAGCCCAGCGGTAGAGCTCTCCAAAGCCATTGGGTATCTGCGGTATGAAGTGCAGTGACGGAGCGTCGGCATAGCTATGACAAAGCCTGAAGCCGTTCTCCCACTCGCTGCGTTTGTTGCCCGAACCGTGCATATAAAGGAATAGAGGATAGCCGGCCTCGGGCTGCTCTCCCTTCTTGATGAAATAGTATGGCATATTGGCATCAGGCTCAAGATTCTCGGGCAAGTGCCAGTAACCCGTGTCGCGAGGTTCATCCTTTGCAAACGGAGCAATCAGTTTCTCCTCGCTGTATCCGTTGACCGCCTCACGCCAGCAGTTCCACACCGCAGTGCGCATCTGCTTGATGTCGGCAAGTTTTATAGCCTTACCGTTACTGTATTCACACTCCACACCTTGCAGAGTGTTTGCAAAATACTCCTTGACCTTCTTTGCCTGACGCTTCGAAAGGTCACCCTTACCCGTACATGCAAATCCCGCTACTATCGACAATGCAAGAAGCACTGTCATGACAATCCTTTTCATATAATAAGAACATTTTAATTCTATATTACAAATACTTTATTTCACAAAAACCTTCTTTACTGCGACATTGCCGCCTGCGCTCTCCACGACAACGGCATAGACACCCCTCTCTACAGCAACAGAAGCAGGATTGCCACTGTAAATTATCCTGCCGTCAAGACACATCACCTTGAAAGCCTCTGCACCGTCAACAGTTATACAGCCGTCGCCGACAACGACTGCGGCGCCCTCTCCCGACACTTCATCAACAGCTGTCTCATCAGCCACCCAGAAGTTGCCGTTTCCGGGATATTCTATAGTGTTGTTCGACATTGTACCAACCAGGTTCTTCCCGGTATCGTAGTATTTGATGGCAAATTTCGTCCATTCGCCCATGGGCGCAGTTGCGCCACACAGGCTATTTAATACCACATCAACAGCCTCTCCGCTCTTTATTGAAACCGGAACATAATCGCTCACAAGCACGGCATTGGAGCCACTGGCTATATCAATTTTCATAAATCCGTCAAAATCATTACCCAAACAGCCTATCTTTGCAACGACATTCACGCAGTCCCCCTGCACAGCCACATTGTCATCATCAACTACGATTCTGCTTGCTGCGTAGAGTACACTCTTGTCTGGAGCATTCATGGTAAAATTGTACTGACTGCTATAGTTTATTCTTTTCCATTTGCCGTCAACAAGTTCACACGCGTATACTTCGTATGTTCCCGCACCGATAGCCGGGACATATGCTGTTCCGCTGTATGTGACCTTAGTGGTATTGGCCTTCATGACCGTTATCTCTTTTGTCATGAGCCGGACCTCCTTACCCTCTTTCCCGGCAAAGATACCTACCGTGCCTGTATATCGCCCCTCTGTCGCCGTATTCTTCAATATCGCCGATATGCTGAGATAAGCACCTACTGTCGATGATGTCACAGATATTGAAGAGACTGTCAACGGGCCATCAGAAATCTCACCCAATGTAAAGACACCGCTATTGCCTTCAATGCTCTTGAGCCTTTTCTTGTCAACATCTGGTTTTAAATTATTATATGAGTTTTTCAAGTCATATAAAAACGACACATAATAATCCCCACTGTACGAGAACTCTTTATCAACATTATATGTGACAAGGAGATCGGTGTTGTCAAATGCATTGACAACCTCACCGGCCGAAGCCAGGGTGTCCCTTTCGACAACAGCATCCCCATCAAGGCGGTTGATGACAGGAACAATCACAACAGTAGCGTTGTTGCTATTATTGTTGCGGAATGCCACATCGAACGACATTACATTATCTTTGGTTGTCTTGGGGGCTGTCCTGAACTTGAACGCGGAGACCTCAAGGGCCGGCTGCGCCTTGCGGAGTTTCGCACTGCTATTGCCCACCTCAAGCACGAAACAGTTGTTCTCACCGCCCATCTTCACAGGCTCGCCGTTACCGACCTTGTATACAACCTCAATGTTATATCTCCCCTCTTTCAGATAATTGGCATAAGCGGAATTCGCATTATTGACATTAAGGTCATAATAATATGCAAGTTCTTTATCCAAAGGCAATGAAACCTCTCCACTTGCCCATCTAATATTGCTAAATGTTCCGTCCGCACTTGTTATAGAGAGTCCATAACGCATTTTGACTGGCGAATGTGACCAGTTGAGGAAACAGAGCCATAACCTGAAGCTTGCATTGTCCGAAATGAATTGCGAGGTATACTCATCGACTACTGCATTATCGTTTGCAGCATCTACCACTTCGGAATAATAGAGTGAAGGGTCGCCCACTCTATCAACATCATCGGCACTACGTGGACGGATATTGGCTACGATGGATTGCGCCACATTATACCTGTCCTGACCACCACCGATTCCGGAGCCGCCTGGAGCCATCGAAGCCATATCAAAGTATCCGTTGTATGCTCCGTCCCACCCCCAGTCAATGTGCAAGAGGTTATTCTCATCAATACCGTCACACACAAAGGCATGTCCGGCGACATAAGACTGCGCCTGACCGCTGTATACGAGTGGTTGACGGGCCTCGAGATTCTCTCTTATAATTGAGATAAATTCATCATATGTGCACTCATTTCTCTTGTAGACTCTAATATCGGGAGAATAGTCAAAAACATCGACAAGCGCCCTTGCAACTTGGATATCGGAACTGCCAGTACCTGAAATGGCGTATACGCTCTTAATAGCCTTGCCCACATCAACCATGAGCCGTGCCACGGCATCAGCCTGTTCAGCTGTATAACCGCTACGGTAGTGGTTCAGCATGTCGCTCCACTTATAAGTGTTTTGGGTAATATCAATAGTTTCGGTAGTTCCCTTGATATTATTGTACCATGAAATCTCTTTGGTGGGTTTTTCAGGCCAGTTGTGGAACTTCATTACCTGTGCAGCCGCAGTAGCAGTACAGCCTGTAGGGGTCCTCTGGCCGTTTACCTCGGGGCAGTAGTTGTTGTAAGGTGCACTCTGGTTCCAGCTTGTCTGCAGCATTGGTTCAATTCGAGTACCTACGGTAGCAGTTGTTCTGATAGGCTCTACAATGCCGGCACGCACATCATCCACAAAGTTGCTGTAGTCGGCAAGCCAGTCCACAAGTGCAGGAGGCATCTCGCCGGCACAGGCAGTGGTAGAATAGCCGACTACCGGAGAGAGACAATCCTCGCCCGAGACAATCACAAAGCCACTCATGTCCTCAGGTGTAAAAAGATAGTACTGTGCATCGGCTGTCTGAACGCCATCCCTGCCAGCACTCTTTGAAGGGCCGACCGGCGAAAGGAGAAGTTCGGACTGCTTCAGCCCAGGAACACTTCTCCAGAATGAATTTGCTATCTCAAGAGCCTTCTCCGGCTCCACAGGACCTGCTATGGCCGTAACCGCAAAAGTGAGGAGTAAGGCCAACAAAGAAATTGTTTTCTTCATAAACACTTCAATATAGTTATCTTGCAAAAATATGACAAAAAGCCCATGATTGCAAAATATACCGCAAAACTACAGTAAAAAAAGTAAGTCACTGCAACAAGAGACAGCCTTCTCCTGCAAGAGAAAGATAAAAAAGGTGCAACCCGAAAAGGTTGCACCTAAATTTACCACATGGGGATATCCTTATTTTACAAGTACCTTCTTGACCGCCACATTACCGTCAGTGCCCTCCACTACAACGACATAGACGCCGTTCTCTACAGCCACAGATGCTGCATTACCGCTGTAGAGGGTTCTTCCGTCAAGACACATTACCTTGACTGCCGATGCACCGTCAACCGTTATGCAGCCATTCTCAACGATGACGGCAACCTCCTCGGCCTGCGGATTATCAACGGCTGTGACATCGGCTACCCAGAAATATCCGTTATCAGGATATGTAACCGTGTTGTGCGAGAGCACGCCAATCTTGTTCTTTCCGCTGTCATAGCAGTTGACATTAAGCCTGTACTGCTTCAAGGGCGCCTTGCTGTTGCAGGTGCATGGAACAACAACCTCCGAAGGGACTCCCTTCTTTAACGAGACTGGAATATAGTCACTGCTTATCAGATTTGACACTCCTACCTTGTTAGATACCTTGATATAGCCGTCATAGTCGCCTTCGGCACATATGAGCTCCATAACCACATTGAACTCGCTGCCCTGCCTTACTGCCGCGCCGCCATTAATGCTGTACCTTGCATTAGCATAGGGGAGCACTACACTGCCCGCAGTAATATTAAAGTGGCACAAAGGCGCCGACTGCCTTATCTTTTTCCACTGGCCATCCTTTCTCTCGCACACGAAAACAATGTAGTTTCCCTGCCTCAATACAGGGAAATAGTCTGCCGCCTTATACTGGATTACGGTATCTGCGTCCTGCTCCAGCCCTATAATCTCCCCAGTCATGAGCATATGCTTCTCCGCAGTCGATACATCCTCGGCAAACAGGGCCAGTGTACCGCTGTACGCGTCATCAGTAGACGCAATATTCTTCACTGTGGCCGAAACCTGCAGTTCCTCGCCCCATGCAACCGAGACTGCGCTTATCGCCGTAAGCGACGGTACAGCACCGTCGGGCAGCGCCTCCACTACAAAACTGCCGCTCTTGCCTTTAATGTCAACAAGCTGCGACTTGTCTACCTCCATAGAATGATTATAATACTCATTCCTCATGTTGTACTTGAAAGATATGAAGTACTCGCCATCGCCAGGAATTGTAGAGCCGGAGTCGAATGTTGCAAAAATCTCCTCATCGTCATGCACCTGTATCAATACCGCATCGTCGCTCAGCACTGTGCTCTCGCACCCGCCGCCGGGCAGCACCTTGTTAAGAACAGGAGCAATGAGCACAGTAGCGCTGCGGCCGTTGTTGCTCCTGAACTTGGCATCAAGGGCAATCCTGTCCCCTTTGGCCGAAGGAGTAGCATGGAAGGTGGTCTCCGTTACTTCAATTTCGGGAAGTATCTTGCTTATTCTCACCTTGGTGTCAGCAACCTCGAGCCTCAGGCCGTTCTCTGCGCCACGCACATTGTAAAGGTTATCATCGGCATCTCCATAATACATGCTCAACGTATATGTTCCTGCCTCAAGATAGTTCTGGTTTGACGGGTTGCTGCTTATCGGCAATGTAAGATAGTATCCCAGATCGCCATTAAACTCCATTGTCCCGACATCGGTAATCCTTGACGCGCTCACCAGCTCGCCATCCTTCTCAAAGCCGACAATCATTGAAAGGTCTACGCTTGAATGTGAAATATTCAGCAATCCGGCAGCAATCCTTATGTTCGCAATCCCTTCCACGAAGCTTACAGTCTGCTCCAGGAGCGTTTTTGGCCTCCCTGCATTCAGGTCGGCATTGGCATCCACAACATCCATAAGGTACACGTTGGGAACACCCTCTGTGTCAAGCTCGTTGTTGCGCGGACGTATGTTGGCAACCAGTGTCTGCCCAACGTTGTAACGGCCGTCGCCGCCACCGATGCCCACACCGCTGGGAGACATGTATGTCATATCGAAATAACCGTTATAAGCACCGTCCCAACCCCAGTCAATATGCAGCATGTTGTTCTCATCGATACCGTCGCACACAAATGCGTGACCCGAACCATAGGATTGGCTCATTCCGGTATACAACAGCGGCTGGCGTGCCTCAAGGTTCTCGCGTATTATTGAGATATACTCATCATTGGTATACTCGCTTCGCCTCACAATTGCCACATCGGGAGAATAGTCAAATATATTCACAAGAGCATAAGAGACATACTCCTCAGAGCTTCCGGTACCTTCAAGCGCATAGCTGCTGCCAATAGCCTTGCCCACGTCTACCATGAGCTGTGCAACGGCATTGGCATGCGCCGACGCATATCCGCCACGGTAGTGCTCGAGCATGTATGACCATTGATAGGTGTGAGAGGTAAGCGCGACTGTTTCATCCACATTTGTTATATTATTGTGCCATACAATATCACACGTAGCCTTCTCGGGCCATTCGTGGAACTTCATAATCTGCGCCATTGCAGTCGCAGTACAGCCGGTAGGAGTTCTCTGACCACCAACTGTAGGGCAAAGGTTGTTATAGGGAATGCCCTGGTTCCAGCTGGTTTTGAGCATTGGTTCTATCCTTGTCCCGCCTGCCGCAACTTTCGGGGCGGGTTCTATCACGCCCGCACGCACATCATCCACAAAACAGCTGTAGTCTGCAAGCCAATCAACAAGCGCAGGAGGCATCTCGCCCGCAACGGTAGAAGCCGAATAGCCGACCACCGGAGAGAGGCAATCCTCGCCTGAGACAATCACGAAGCCACCCTTGTCCTCGGGTGCAAAAAGATAGTACTGCGCATCCGCTTTGTGGACACCATCCCTGCCTGCGCTCTTCGAAGGGCCAACAGGCAAAAGGAGAAGCTCTGATTGTTTGAGTTCAGGAATACTTTTCCAGAATGAATTTGCTATCTCAAGAGCCTTTTCAGGGTCTACAGGACCGGCAAAGGCCGTAATTGCAAAAAACAGAATAAGGATTGATAATGTAGTCGTTTTCTTCATAAAATGTCATTTAGAATTGTTTAGGCGCAAAAATATGATAAAAAGTCCGTGATTGCAAAATAATTGTAACATAATGTGCATTTAAAAACACATTAAACGAGCAAGTGGGCAACAGTCTGATAAACATTTGCCAAAAATGACAAAACAGATGGTTATTATATAAAATTCACTAAAAAGCACTATGAAAAATAGACCCGTTAACAACATGTTGTTATTTATTCGCGCGCACATTATCCGTAACTTTGCAAACGCTAAAAAGACAAATCATTTATATTATGAAAAGAATATTACTAATCTTATTTATCAACATTCTGGGCATCAACGCCCTGCAGGCTTCACTCCCAGACGGGATAAGGGAGGGTAACATCATCATGGGTCACGTCATTGCAGATGTTACCGAAGAGGATATACCCTATGCCTCGATATATATCGAGGAGACAGGCGACGGCACCGTAAGCAACGAGGATGGACAGTTCGAGTTCCGCAACCTTGCCGCCGGCAAATACCACTTGCGCGTCTCGGCAGTAGGCTATTCGACATCAACCAAGGAGGTTGTCGTAAGCAAGGAGTTCACCACTGTCATCCACTTTAAACTAAAGGTTGAGGATGTACAGATGGATGAGCTTGTAGTCTCGGCCAACCGCAACGTCGTCAGCCGCAGGGATGCCCCTGTGGTCGTTTCGGTAGCATCTATGGAATTATTCGATGCCGTCAATTCGCTCGACCTCGCAAAGAGCCTCAACTACATCACAGGCCTGCGCGTGGAGAACAATTGCCAGAACTGCGGATTCCCCCAGGTACGCATAAACGGACTTGAAGGCCCATACTCACAGGTACTCATCAACAGCCGCCCTATCGTAAGCGCCCTGAGTGGCGTGTATGGCCTTGAGCAGATACCTGTCAACATGATTGAGCGTGTGGAGGTTGTTCGAGGAGGAGGCTCGGCCCTTTTCGGCGCCAATGCTGTCGGCGGTACAGTGAACATCATCACCAAGGACCCAACAAGCAACTCATTCTCGTTGACAAGCAACCTCGCATGTTACGGCGGTGACAGTTGGGAACAGAGTATGGGTGCCAACGCCTCGCTGGTGTCAAAGGACAACACATACGGCATAGCGCTCTATGAGAACTACCGCAACCGCAACCCCTATGACCACGACGGCGACGGTTTCTCCGAGCTTGGCAAGGTAAACATCAACACATTCGGCATGAGGGCATTCTACCGTCCTTCATACACCAGCCGGCTGAGCCTCGAATATCATACAACCAACGAGCTGCGCCGCGGCGGAAACAAATTCGACCTTCAGCCACACGAAAGCGACATCACCGAGCAGACCAAGCATGTCATCAACAGCGGCGGTGTGACATATGACAAGGGTTGGAGAGGCTACAAGCACAAGTTGTCGCTCTTTGCATCGGTGCAGCACATCGACCGCAACAGCTATTACGGTGCACAGCGTGACCCCAACGCATACGGCAAGACCGATGACCTGACATGGATTGCCGGCGCCACATATACAGGACAGATAGACAACTGCCTCTTCTCGCCATCTGTATTCACAAGCAGTATAGAATATCAGGAGAACAAGCTGCATGATATAATGACAGGCTACAAGCGTGACATGAAACAGGACGTACGCATTGCGAGCTTCTTTGCACAGAACGAGTGGGACATGAACCTTTTCTCGCTGCTCATGGGCCTGCGCGTGGACAAGCACAACCTCATAGACAACCCTATCTTCAGCCCGCGAGTGAACCTTCTTTTCAAGCCGAGCAGAGAACTACAGGCACGCCTGACATACTCGACAGGATTCCGTGCGCCGCAGGCATATGATGAGGACCTCCATGTTACAGCCGTAGGCGGCGAGGGCGTACAGATTCAGCTCGCCGACAACCTTAAGGAAGAGCGCTCGAACAGCTTCAGCGGCTCTATCGACTGGACAACCAAGTTCGGTCACTGGCAGGCGAACATACTTCTCGAAGGATTCTACACCGACCTGAACAACGTGTTCATCCTTGAGGATATAGGCCTCAATGCAGACGGACATGCCATGAAAGAACGTCGCAATGGAGACGGCGCACGCGTGTACGGAGCAAATATCGACGCCAAGATAGCGCACGGCAACGACATCTCGCTGCAGGTAGGCTTTACCGCACAGCAGAGCCGCTACAAGAGAGCCGAGGTGTGGACCGAGGTTGAGGGCGAAGCACTTACCACCAGACGCATGATGCGTACTCCCGACTACTACGGATACTTCACATTGACATCATCGCCGCTGAAGCGTCTTGCCCTCTCGCTGACAGGAACATACACCGGTTCAATGATTGTACCGCACTATGCAGGTTACATCGAGAATGACCGCATGGAGACCACACCCGACTTCGTTGACCTGAACCTGAAGGCAGCATACACATTCGTCCTGCACGACCATATAAACCTTGAAATCAATGCAGGAGTGCAGAATATCCTTGACAGTTTCCAGGGAGACCTTGACAAGGGCGAGTTCCGCGATTCGGGATATTTCTACGGCCCCACACAGCCACGCACATTCTTTGTAGGAATAAAGATTACGCAATAAGCTGTTGAAACCAAAAATAAAACGGGAAGTTTTTTTGCCTTCCCGTTTTATTTTTAACCCACCATGCAACCCTCTTTGAAAACCGGTTCGCGCACTTTTTATCTGTACTCTGTCATCTTCACACCCTCCAAGATTCATGACATAAAAAACGACCCCTCTTTGAGGAGCCGTTCATCATCATCTTGAGCAAAGAATTACTTGTTTGCCTTCTTGGCAGCCTTAACAGCCTTCTTCTCAGCCTTCAGTCTTGCCTTCTCAGCTTTTTTAGCATCCTTCTCGCTCAAAGCAGCTTTACCGGGAGCGCCTTTAGGACCGGCCTCTCTAACAGCAGCCTTGGGAGCTGCCTCTCTAACAGCAGCCTTGGGAGCAGCCTCTCTAACAGCAGCCTTTGGCTCAGCCTCTCTTACAGCCTCATACTCAGTAGCCTTCAAAGTCTGCTTTGCAGCCTTCTTCTCGGTTTTCTTTGCCTTTGCAGCCTTTTCAGCAGCCTTTGCAGCCTTTTCAGCAGCCTTTGCTGTTTTCTTTGTGGCAGCCTTTGCAGGAGCGCCCTTTACAGCAGCCTTGGGAGCTGCCTCTCTAACGGCAGCCTTTGGCTCAGCCTCTCTTACAGCACCTTTTACCGCTTCCTTTACCGCCTCTTTCTTTGTAGCAACCTCACCGTTGTTTGCAACCTGAGCGTTAGCTGTAAAGCCAAGAGCCAGGAACAACATCATTACAAAAAATTTTGCTTTCATTGTTTAGAATTTTATGTTAATAAATAGCATTCCCAAAACGAGCCGCAAAATTACTAAAAAATCTTAAAACAACAAAAGGTTTTTCTTCTTTTTTTACAAAAAAGGCGTTATATTCCTTTGAAAGTAAGCAAAAAAGCATTTTTTGAGGGGTTAACAGAACTTGTCACAATAAAAAGTAGGGGTATATAACTATTCAAGAACCATAAGGAAAGTAACTCTCTCATCGCTGTTCTGTGAGAGGGTCAATGTACCGCCATGCAAACGTATTATCTGTTTAGAGACGGCAAGGCCGATGCCGGAACCGTCACGCTTGGTAGTAAAGAACGGAGTAAAGATGTCGGCAGCCACATCGACTGGAATTGCGCCACCGCTGTTGCTTATCTCAATGTGAACCCTCTCATCAGGAGCTATGCGTGAGCGCAGCTCAATCCACTGCGGGCCACCGCGCATGACACAGGCCTCAACGGCATTCTTAACAAGGTTGACAAGCACCTGGGAGAGCTGTCCATGGTCGGCATATATCATAGTGTCCTGCGGCACGACCTCGACCCTGAGTTCCACCCCCTGAAGATTTACCAATGAAGTGACCTCGCCAAACAGTTCCACAAGATATAAAGGTGCTTTCTTTGGTGGCGGAATACGTGTCACCGAACGGAACGAATCGACAAACTGCATCAGCCTGTCGCTTGTGGAGTGTATTGTCTCAAGCCCTTGCTGCAATACCTCGGCATTCTCCTTGTTATGCAGAAGAGTGTTGCTTATCGATGTCACAGGAGCAAGGGAGTTCATTATCTCATGAGTGAGTATGCGCGTCAGCTTTTCCCATGCGAGCCCCTCCTGTATATCAAGTTCGCGGTTGATATTGTCAATTGAGACCACCCGCAACATGTGCCCTTCGTACTGCATTGAAGAACAGCTGAACAACAGATTTACGTCACCGGTCTCCGTTGCAAAACATACACTCTTCTGTTACTGGGGAGCAATGGCAAGAAGCGTGTCGGCAATGTCGGATGATATCTGACGCAACCTTTCGGCATGGCTCAGCATAGGCACGCCCAACAGACTCATAGCCTTGCTGTTGTACTGTTTTACCGTACCATTCTCAAGCAGTACTATAATACCGATGCTGGCACATTCAATTACAGTCTCAAAATACTTCTCCTTGTCTGCAGCCTTCATCTTGGCCTCATCAAGCACCTCTTTTATCTTATTGAGCGAATAGTTGACAACAGCATGCTCGGTACGTAACGGATTGTCGACAAAGCGGAACGAGAAGTCATTGTTGCGAACTGCGCTGAATACAAAGTCAAGGTTCTTTACTATTCTACGGTAAACACCTATGAGTTTCCACGCCAAGAATGCCACAAGGATTATTACAGGCGTCAGAAAGCCATAATGTCCACGCGCCACAAGCCACCCGAAAAGCGCGCTCGCCGCCACAAGAAGGGCAACGAGCAACAACAGTCTGAGTATCGGGAGCCTGCGTATCCTCATAGGCCATAACGTTTAATCTTGTTATATAATGTCTGACGTGTTATGCCCAACCGCTGTGCCACCATGGAGAGATTGCCGCCGCACGACTCAATGGCCTCGGCAATGGCTGTCCGTTCCATATCCTCGAGCGTGGAGGCACTGCCCCTTGACTGACTCTGCGGGACATAAAGCTGCAGATGCTCGGGCTGTATCTCGCCGCCGTCGCACATGATTACCGCCTTCTCCATTATGTTCTGCAGTTCGCGGATATTACCCTCGAAGGTATGTGAAATAAGCCTTGACGCAGCAGCCTGAGAGATACTTAAAGGCTCTTTCTTATATTTCTCGCAGTAGTGTGCAAGGAAAATCCCCGCAAGCGGGACAATATCGACAGCACGTTTCCGGAGCGGCGGCAGGTTTATGTGTATCGTGTTTATACGGAACAAGAGGTCCTGACGGAACTCACCGCTCTCGACCATTGAGAAGAGGTTGCGGTTGGTAGCCGCCACAAGGCGAATATCTATCGGCTTTGCCGTATTCCCGCCCAACGGAACAACCATGCGGCTCTGCAATGCAACCAGCATCTTTGCCTGCAAGTGAAGCGGCAGGTTTCCAATCTCATCCATGAAGAGCGTTGAGCCGTTTGCCGCCACCATTTTTCCTTCGCGGTCGGCATATGCATCGGTAAATGCACCCTTCTTATGCCCGAAGAGTTCACTTTCGAACAGCGACTCAGGTATCGCACCCATATCAAGAGAAACCATAGGCTTGCCACAGCGCGCCGACATACGGTGAATCTCCCGTGCCAACAGTTCCTTTCCTGTTCCATTCTCGCCTGTAATCAGGATATTCGCATCGGTCACAGCCACACGTTCCACGACAGCGCGTATGTGCTCCATCTCGGCACTTGTGCCCCAAAACATCGGAATCTCGCTGCGCTGCGGTACCGCAGCACCCTTCTTGCCCTTCTCCTTTGTACTTTCGAGAGCATTCATCAGGGTCTCCATCAGCTTCTCGTTATTCCATGGTTTGACAACAAAGTCGAATGCACCATGCTTCATCGCCTTGACGGCAAGGTCAATGTCGGCATATGCGGTAAACAGCACTACCTTCACTTGCGGAAACTTGGCGTTTACCTCCTTGAGCCAGAAGATACCCTCATTGCCGGTGTTTATTCCCGCATTGAAGTTCATGTCAAGCAACAGCACATTCGGCAGTTCCGCAGATATTGTCGAGAGCAGCGTCGTAGGCGAAGAGAGTGTCACCACCTTCGCAAAATAACCGTCGGCGAGCAGTTTCACCGCCGACAGAATATTCCTGTTATCATCGACTATAAGTAATGTTCCTCTCTTTGCCATAGCGCGAAGTTAATAATATTAATCAGAAACAACAATACTTGATATTCTTTGAAACTGTTTAAAGTTTATTTTGAGCTCTCCGCTATGTCATCCTAACACAGCGGAGGCCCTTACCCATTAAACATTAAAGATTACTCATTTAACATTAAACATTAATTTGACCTTACCACATCGGCGGGGTTCTCCGTCGCAGCCTTCCACGAGCGCAAAGTAACCAGCAATGCTGTCAACAACACCACAACAGCAAGCACTGCAAGCGGCAGCCACAATGAGAGTTCAATGCGGTTTACGAATCCCTGGAGCCAGTTGTCTGCAATTATCCACGCCACCGGCGCAGCCACTGCAAAGCAGACAGCCACTATTAGCAGATAACGGCGGTTGAACATTGTCACCACACTGCCCGATGACGCACCATAGACCTTGCGCACGGCAATCTCACTGCGGCGGTGTTGTGTCTCGAAGAGCACAATGCCGAACACCCCCATCAACGATATTACAACAGCAATAAGCGCAAAGAGAGAAATCATTACAGTCTGTTTCTTTGTGTCACCATAGACCTTTGCGATGGCGTCATTCACAAATTCAATCTTGGGTTCACTGCAGTTGGGCTCAATATTCCTGGCAGCCTGTCTTATGTCATTGCACACAGCCTCAACATCAACATTCTTGTTCAAACGCACATAATATGTACCGTTGACGTAATTGTGATTACCGAGAAGCAAAGTATTCCCGTTAGGACTATTGGCACCCAAAAGATTTATATGCGGTATTATACCTATAATATCCATACCGCTCCACTTGTCCCCGACACCAAGACCTGTGGCTTCGGCAGTATAATCGGTTATCAGATAGCCGTTCCTCTCTTTCGTTATTCCTTCCCCTGCAATCACCGGGACGCCGAACACATCGGTAAAGTTATACCTGACGAACCATATACTCATCTCTACATCTACATCATCTATCGTACGGACCTGACACGAGTGACTGTTTCCAAAAAGCGGATTAACAGATGATGTTACAGCAGCAATGCCGGGAATCTTCTCAAGTTCCTCTATAAAAAGTCCTTCCTTAGCCGAAAGGTCATAACAGTTTACCTCAAGGATATTCTCACGCTCTATGCCCACATTGTAGCGAATCATGTGGCTGTACTGCAATGAGAACACAAGTGCAAGCACCATGAGCACCATTGAGACAATGAACTGCAACGACACAAGTCCCGAGCGCAATACACGCCCCGCCTTTGATGAAGCAAAGCCGCCCTTTACAGCCAGCGAGGCATTGAACCCTGTAATGTAGAATGCCGGGTACACTGCCGCAACGACCGCTACCCCCACAGCGATAGCAAGCACGACAGCGAGCGTCGCAATATTCTCCCCAACAGAAAGCGGGCAACTTATATATTCGTTAATAAAGCCTCCGTCAAGAAACGATACAATGTAAAGCGCTATAGCCAATGCTATAAGAACCAGGCCCACCGCCTCAAAGAAGAAGTTCATTCGCAATGTCCCCTGTCCGGCACCGAACACCTTGCAGATGTTTACAGTGCGTATGCGCACAGGCACAAGGGCCATAAAGAAGTTTACAAAGTTTATGAACGCTACAAGCACAATAACAAGGGCAATGGCAAGCAGAGTCATTGTTGTACCCCACGAACCGTTAGGATACATCTCGAACTCTGTTGTAAAGTAGAAATCATCCATTGGAATGAGCTTGACAGGCATATTGAAACGCTCTGCCCTCTCCTCCTCGGTCATGTTAAGTTCTTCGCCTGTCGCTGCCACATATTCGGCAAGACGCTTCTCGTTGAACTCAAGGAATTTCTTGCTCCATAGTTCTACATATTCTTTGGGGTCGGCACCTTCATGCAGTTTTACAAATACCGAATAGTTCCAATTGCTGTTATCCATACCATGCTCACGGTTGTCGTTACGGAATATGTGACGCCCGCCAAGAATTGTATTGGCAGCAAAATCCTCAAATATACCCACGACCGTAAGCGGAGTTTCCGGTTTAAGACTGCCCGTTTCTGTATATATCACATCACCTACATTAACGCCCATGACCTTTGCCGCACTCTCCGACACCACAGCCGCATTCATGCGTTTGAAATCGTCGGCACTGCCCACAAGCAACTTAAAAGAGAACACATCCAATATCGGAGCGTTGCAACACGATACAAAATAGTCATATTTTTTAGCCTCTCCATCACCATCGGCCCACACAGCATGGTCACTTATCTTCAAAGAGGCGATGGCCTCCACTGTAGGCAACGCCTCGGCAGTCTCATAAGAGACCGGATTCGGCACATTCTCGCCCCAGCCTCCAAAGAATTCATAATAGGGCGAAAGCATATACACCCGCTCATTGTCCTTTATTGACTTGTTGAAAGTAAAGGAACTGTACACCTGTGCCATTATAATATAGAAGGCAGCAAAGGCCAATGCCAAGCCTGCCATGTTCAGCAGCGAGGCTACCTTAAAGCGCTTGAGGGTAGTTATAAAATTCTTGATTGCTATTTTCATAATAGTTTTGTTGTTGTTAGATTCATCACTATGTTAAGGATGACAATCGGTGTCCATTACTCATTAAAAGTTAAACATTGACAGTACTCGCTGACCGCGTCCCACGCGGCACGAATTACTTCCGTGCTACGCGTGACCAACCGCTGCTCGTACTGTCGATGTTACAAGTAACATTAAGCATTATTGTCATGTCGAGCGAGCGTAGCGACGAGACATCTCTTGTTTCTCAATTATTCCTTTTTATCATCTCCATAGGGTTCTCGTTTGCGGCACGCCACGAGAGCAACAGCTGCACCACATACACAAAAGCAACTACCGCCAAAGCACCTGCAATATATATCCACACGGGCACACTGCAACGCATTTGCGCAAGAGTAGAGAGCCACTCCTCATTCAGCCGCACGGCAATGGCAACACCACATACAACCGCCGGGATCACAATCCACAGCAGCCTTGCTCCAAGAACCACCAGAACCTCGCTTGTCGATGCACCGCACACCTTGCGCAAGGCTATCTCCTTGCGGTGGCGCGCCATTTCGCCTTGCAGGTAACCGCTCAGACCAATGAATGCAATGAGCAGCACAACAGAAGCCACCACAACCATTCCGTTGCGCATGCGCTTTACAGGAGCAAACGTTATATCTATCCACTCGCTGTAAGGGATAATCTTGTATTTGTATGTGCCCTCATAGATTGATGATATCGCCTCATCAAGCGCCTTGACATTCCCGCTGTTTATTTCATCAAGCAGAATATTGTATAGTACCACTACCCTGTATTCAGGAGCCAGGTCGCTCAGGTAAGGTACCGTATGCAGCAAAATAGGCAGTGCCACACCCCTGCTCATCATGCGGTAGTCGGCAACGACACCCACTATCTCAAAAGGCACCATTGAACTGTCGTATATGATTTTGCCTATGGGAGAGTCTTTCCAGCCGCGCATTTCGACATACGTCTCGTTTACAATGACCTTGTCGGCACCGTCGACAGGCAGGAAGTTACGTCCCTGCACAATCCTCATCTGCATTGATGGTATATAATTCTCATCGACTATATCCCAACGGCACGAAAAGAGCAAGTTACCCTCTTCATCCACGCATGGCATTCCCGAATATCCCGACAAGGGCGATGAAGATGACATTCCTGCATTCTCTACAAAAGGCAGGCTGCGTAATTTGTCGGCTATTACCCCGGCATTCTTAATCTCAGTAGAGAGTTCAAGCGCCATGAGCCTGTCGAACTTGTAGCCATAATCTGAATTCATGATATAAGACACCTGCCTGTTGCTTACCATGAGGAATATCACCACAGCCACAGCCATTGTCACTTGCAGGAAGAGCAGTGACTTTTTCCACCACGCCCTGTTGTCCCCGCCACGGCAGAAAGCATAGTCTATGCTCACAGCCGAGAATATCACAGCCGGCACAATACCTGCTACCGCAAAAGCCAACAGACACACGACAAGAGGTATCCATATACGCTCCGGTGCAAAGAGGTCGATTATCCTGTACCCGAAGAGGTCGAATATTTGGCCGTGCAGGCTTGTTATAAGAATGACGGCAACAGCCACAGAAACAAGCAGAATGAGGAACGTCTCGGCAAGCAGCATACCGAATACCGTCCCGCGCGAAGCACCGTTACACTTCATTGTCGCTATTGTACGGCTACGCTCGGCAAGCGAGGATATTGTCAACAGCACATAGTTGAGGCACGCTACAATGAGAGCCACCAAGGCTATTGCCGAATATATCATCTGCATCTGCATTACATCACTCTCTACATAGATTGTAGATGTGAGCGGTACGAAACTGTATGTAATCTGCCACTCCTTACAATGCTCCTCAATGCCATGCTTTCTTATAAATTCAGGCATTGCAGCCTCAACTTCGGCAATATCGGCACCCTCGCATAGTTTTATAAACGTCGTATAACTGTCCTGACCGGTCCATATCTCATTATCCTCATCATACGGCAAGTGCTCAAGTATATCAAAGTCGCCTATCGACTGGTTCACACGCGGCGTTTCAAATACACCGGCAACGACGTCCAGTCCCAACTTCTTGCCAAGCGGGTCCTCATCGCCGAACATCTTTTTGGCAAGACGCTCCGAAATCATTATCTCGCCGGAGGCTTTACCCTCACTGCTTAATATTCTGTGGGGGTCGCCACTGATAACCCCAAAGTCAAGGACATCGAAAAGAGTGCTATTGATCTGTAATGCTGTAGCCTCCATAAGATTGTCTGTAGTGCCAAAAATCTTTTGCACCTCAATGAAGTGTACAGCAGCCTCAACCTGGGGTATATCAGCGACAAGGTTCGGAGCAAGCGGCTTAACCAGTTTATGTGCCATTCCGCCAATCTTCGGCGATTGTTCCCACACCTGGAACACCCTCTCTTTGTTGGGAAAGAATTTATTGAAAGAGAAGTTAAGCCCCACGTATGAGAATACAAGAAGCGCTACAGCCACACCCAATGACAAGGAGAGAACCCTTGCCAGTGAGTTGCCACGTCTTTTCAACAGGTAACGGAATGAATAATTCAGTGTTTGCATAAAAAGCTGTTTAAATTCAGTTCAATTGTTCGAGATGTCTCGCATACGCTCGACATGACAATGCTGTTCATAATATCCTCGCAGAGTTCATCCCGACATAGCGCTCGTTACTTTCATCTTTCATCTTTGCTCTTTGTTCTGCCCGGTACCGGAAAATCATTGTAGCGAGGCAAAGACAAGGCTTGCGAAGTTACGAGGAGCGCAGTTTACTAAACGTAAATGAGCACCGCAGGAACAAGCGTAACGCAGTATTTGCCCGGTACAATGGTTTTCCTACAGTTTGTTTGCCACATCCGTTACTATCTGTCCATCGAACAGGCATATAGTACGCGATGCATACTGCGCGTCGTGCTGGGAGTGTGTAACCATGATGATGGTTGTACCTTCGCGGTTGAGTTCCTGAAGAAGGTGCATTACCTCCTGACCGTTCTTTGAGTCGAGGTTTCCGGTAGGCTCATCGGCAAGGACAAGCTTGGGGTTGGATATTACGGCACGAGCAATTGCAACACGCTGCTGCTGACCACCGGAGAGCTGCTGCGGGAAGTGCCCCGCACGGTGCGAGATGTTCATGCGCTCAAGAATATCGTTGACACGCTGCTTACGTTCGGAGGCCTTCACGCCCATATATACAAGCGGAAGTTCAACATTCTCGAATACTGTCATCTCATCAATGAGGTTGAATGACTGGAACACAAAGCCGAGATTGCCTTTACGGAACTGTGTACGCTCCTTCTCACGCAGGTTGCCCACCTCCTTGCCAAGCAAGGTGTATTTTCCGCCTGTGGGGTTGTCGAGCAGGCCCAGTATGTTGAGCAATGTTGATTTACCGCAACCCGAGGGACCCATAACAGCCACGAACTCACCCTCTTTAACTTCAAAAGAAACACCGTTAAGAGCAATGGTCTCAATCTCTTCTGTAAAGAAACTCTTCTTCAAATTTTCTACTTTAAGCATAATCGTATTTTTTTAGTTATTAATGTTAATTGTCTTATCTTTTGAGATATTTCGCTTCGCTCAATATGACAAAATGCAATATATATGCAATTCCGACCGAAGGAAAGAATCTCGTTCTTTTATTTACCGCGAAATAGCATCGACAGGATTCTCATTCGCTGCACTCCACGAGCGGAGAGAAACGGTAACGATAGTTATCAACAGGATTACTCCCACTGCCAAAGCATATACCCACCACGACATTGGAGTGCGATAGACATACAACTGCATCCAGTTGTCGATTATACAATAACTCACAGGTATTGCCACTGCCGAACAGAGAACCACGATATAGAGGTATTTGCGGTTGAAGAAAGCAAGTATCTCACTCACTGTTGCTCCATGAACTCGACGGATGCCTATCTCGCGGCGACGATACTGTGTTTCGAACAGTGCCAGACCGAATACTCCGATAATTGAAATAATAATCGACAAGAACGAGAATAGCGTAACAAGTGTCGAAAGTTTATCCTCCTTCTGGTAAATAAATTCAATCTCATCATCAAAGAATCTTACATTAATATTCTCCGGCACAACATCGGGAGAAAAACCAACAATCGTTTGGTGTATATACTCTCTTACTTGCGCAATATCGGCACCCGCAACAGTACGTATATAAGCCCTGCGAGGCAAGTCCCAACCATACTGGCCAAAGACAACAAAAACATACGGTTTAATGGTGTTTTGGGCTGATTGGAAATCAAAATCCTCACAAATACCGACTACTTGTGTTTGCATGTTGCTGATATGACCTTGTATTTTACTCTCAGGAGAAAGATTCATCTCTTTAGCAGCCTTCTCGTTGAATATCATTGCACCTGTCATCACCTCATTATCAGAAGAGAGAAAGTCACGGCCTTCGACAATGTCAATCCCCATTACCTGCAAGAAGTTCCAAGATACTGGATATACTCTGAAAGTGACATGTTGTCCATCTTCGGTCTTGCGCGACCACTCCCTACTACCGCCAGAAATAAACTCTCCCTGTCCCCAAGCAACATCTCTAATTTGAGGATTCTGTCTGAGTTTATCCTCCAAAGCATTGCGCTTTGTATAGTCCATTGTGATACCATCCTCTTTTGTCCAGCCATAAGTCGCTTCGTATGGTATTTCTACGGTCAAGATGTTCTCTTTGTCAAAACCCATATCACGCGTAAGCATATATTGATGCTGACGGTAGATAAAAAACGAGCAAATAATCAATGTAATGGAGATGAAATATTGCACTCCTACAAGCGTATAGCGCAAGATACGACCTGATTTTGATGCAGAGAAATCACCTTTGACAACAAATGCAGGCGAGAATCCGGTAATATACCACGCAGGGTATAACGAAACCACTACACCGAAGAGAATTACACCCAAAGCAATTGCACCTGCCAACGACCAATTCTCGTTGATGGCAACCGAAGTCGAGATATACTCTTTAAGTGGTGTATCAGCAAACAGTGCCACAATGCCTGCTGCAACAATGAGTGATACAAGAATCAGCCCAATTGTCTCAAACAGGAAATTAAGACGCAGTTTTGCTATTGGCGCACCGAAAATCTTGTAATTGTTTACGGCACGGATTCTACTCGGAATCAAAGCAAAGAAGAAGTTTACAAAGTTGATAAACGAGATAACCAGAATCAATACAGCAATTGCAATGAGTGAATATGTTGTCGTACGACTGCCTGATATTCCAATATTATGGGTATCCTCTGCAAAAAAGAGTTCGTTGATAGGCATTAAGCGCGGTTTGATACGCGAAATCTGAACCTCTGCCTCATGCTCACTCAGTCCTCTCTTTTGACAATCGTCAATAACATACTGATACATTTTCGCCTCGGCATCCTCGCGCGAAGCACCCTCTCTCAACAGTACATAGTATGGAGTACCCCAATTACCCTCTTCTTCAGGTTTTGCCTTTGCCATATAGCAAAAACCATCAGACATGGCAATTGTAGACGGGCGTGGAAAGTCTTTATAGATACCTACAACCGTAAAAAGCAATTCACTGTCGGCATTCCGGCCATAATGCAACTTATCTCCCACTGAGATATTACATCCATTGGCAATACTCTCTGTGATGATAATGTCATACTCGGTATGGAATGATGACGCACCGCCGGCAATAAACTCAAAAGGAAAAACCTCCAGTGCCTCAGGTTCTGCAGCTCCGAATTTGATGACAAAATTCTCAATTGAACCATTACGCTTTACAGATACATCTCCAGAGTAGTACATTGCATCCTGTAACTCATAAATTGAGCCACCCGCCTCAACCTCAGGACAAACGGCACACATTCCATCCGGTGTCTGACGGTTCCAACTGAAATCCCAACTGCCGTCACCTATCCACGAAGGATGCTCCAAACGATATATACGCTCCGAGTTCTTGATAACACGGTTGTACGACAGGTCGAACTTTACCTGCACTGCGATAAGATATACCGCAGCAAAGGCCACCGCCATACCAAGTATATTCAATGCAGAAGAAGTAATATACCTTTTCAGCAATATTATGAAGTTCCTTAAATACATAATAGTCTTTTTATCATTTGTTTATTGCATCGACAGGATTATCGTTCGCGGCCTTGTATGAACAGGCAGTGACGGTAAGCACTGTTATGAGGGCAACCAATGCTATGGCAAGCAGATATACCCACAGGGCAAAAGGCGCCTGATAGACAAACTGCTCTGTCCAGTAGTTGATTATCACAAAACCGAGAAGCACGGCCACTGCTGAACATATTGCAAGCACTTTAAGATATTTGCCGTTGAACATTGCCAGTATGCTGCTCACCGCTGCACCATGTACGCGACGGATTCCAATCTCGCGGCGGCGATACTGCGTCTCAAAGTGTACAAGACCGAAGACTCCTATTATCGAAATCAATATCGAAAGTACCGTGAAAAGGATGATAAGTGAAGCCAGTTTGCTTTCCTTCTTGTAATTGCTCTCAAGTTCGGAGTCGAAGAATGAGATATCGTAACTGTCGGCCGGCACGTCGGGCGCATACTCTGCAATTGTCTTGGCTATGAACTCACGCACAGCAGCAACATCTGCTCTCGGTGTTGTACGTACATACATTTTATTCATCACACGCCAAGGATACTTGCCGAAGATGTAGAATGCGAAAGGCTCAATGTTGTACTGCATGGGACGGAAGTTAAAATCCTTGCATATACCTACCACCTCGGTACCTGAACGGTGACCCGAAATGACATCGCCCACCTTCAGACCAAGCTTGTGTGCGGCGTCCTCGTTGAATATATACGCACCGTTTGCATTGCGTTCATCGCCGCTGAGGAAATCGCGACCATCGACTATGTCAATCCCCATAAACCGTAGGAAGTCCCACGAAACAGGATATACCTGGAAATATATGCTCTGGTCGTTGAATTCACGCCCCCACTGCATTCTCGATAGTTGAATGAATGAACCGTCGGCAAAAGTGACATCCTCTATCTCGGGGTTCTTCATCAGGCTCCCGGCAAAGGCGTCGCGCCTGCCGTAAGACAATCCATCCTCCTGGTCATAGGATTCGAATACCGTTTCGCCCGGCAGATGGTTTACCACAAGAAGATTGTTCTTGTTGAAGCCCATGTCATGTGTGAGCATGTAATCATACTGCCTGTAGATTGAAAGCGAACAGATGACAAGCGTTATCGAAATTGTATACTGCACGGCCACAAGCGTGTAGCGCAAACGCCTACCCGGCGCCGTGGCCTGAAAACCTCCCATTACCATAGCCGGCGAGAAACGGGTAATGTACCATGCAGGGTATATGCTCACGATTATTCCTGTAACGAGAGCGACAGCAGCGACTGCCACTGCAACACCTGCATTGTCGCCGAATGCTATTGAGGTTGATATGTGCTCGGTAAGCGGTGTCTCCATGAACATGCCTACAATAACCGCTGCACCGCAGAGAGCTACAAGCACAAGGCCCACTGTCTCAAATACAAAGTTCAGGCGCAGGATGAAGGATGATGCTCCGAACACCTTGCATGTATTTATTGTCTTTATGCGCACAGGAATGAGTGCAAAGAAGAAATTGACGAAGTTTATGAGCGCAATGGCCATTATAAGTACTGCTATGGCAAGGAGCGTATATGTTGTGGTCTTGTTGCCGGTTGCATGTGCAGCCCCGCTGACATCTGTTGAGAAATATAGTTCTGTGAGCGGGTTAAGACGTGGATTGACACGCCTGAGGAATTCGGCAATATCCTCTTCACTTACATTCTGGGCTCTTAGCGATTCAACAACATTGTTCCTCAGTTTATCGCAGACATTATCGGGCGACACCCCATCACCCAACACCAAATAATAGGGGTTGTTCCAGTTGTTAGGGTTGTCATCCTCCTGCGGGAACATTCCTCCCCAACCGTCGCACTCATCAAGAATGCTGGGCGAGGGCGTGTCCTTGCATATTGCAATGACCGTTGCTGTATTCTCCTCGCTTGCCTCGCGGCCATAGCATATCACATCACCGGCCGAGATGTTGAATTTCCTTGCCGCAGATTCCTTCAGCACCAATGTGGAATGGTCGAGGAAATTGTCAAGCGAGCCCTCAATTATCTCAAGCCCGAAGATATCAAGTCCTTCACGCTCCGCCTCGCACAAGTCGAAATAGAGATACTCTATTCCCTTGTCGCTCTTCCTTGAGTAATCGGAATTGATGTTGTAATGCCCTGTTGGCCATATTGTAGCACTTTTCTCTATTTCGGGTACACCATTGCACAGGTCATCGGGCAACTGGCGAGCCCACGTGGTGCTCCAGTACCCCTCTTCGGCCCAATGGGGATATTCAAAGCGGTATATGTTCTTTGCATTGGGAATGGCCTTGTTGTATGAGAGGTCGAACTTTACCTGCACTGCGATAAGATATACCGCAGCAAAGGCAACCGCCATACCCAGTATGTTAAGCAATGAAGAGGTCGTGTACCTTTTCAAAAGCATTATAAAGTTCTTGAAATACATAGTATTTGTTTTAATATGAGTAAGTAATAAATGTTCTTGTTTTGTAATTCCCAATTTGTCATATCGAACGCACGTGAGATATCTCAATATTTTTTTAGATTCCTCGTCGCTCGGTTCGGGACAAGTGCGCGATTATTGTCATGTCGAACGCATGTGAGACATCTCTTTTTTCACGGTCTTTGAGATCCCTCACACAAGGTTCGGGATGAACAATCGCAGTAGATTTTTGTGTCAATGGACAACTCTTATATTGTTACCTAGGTAATAAATATTCTTGTTTTGTAATTCCCGGTTTGTCATATCGAACGCACGTGAGATATCTCAATATTTTTTGAGATCCCTCGTCGCTACGCTCTGTCGGGATGACAAAACCTTATTTTCTGTTTTCCGTTTTTAAAATAAGCACTTCGTTGTCACCGAAATTATCGTATGACGATGTTATAACCTTTTCACCCGGTGCAAGGCCATCGAGAATCTCATAGTACCTTGGGTTCTGACGTCCTATGCGTATCTCGCGGCGATGAGCCTTCTCGCCTGTCTCATCCACGACATATATCCAACGCCCGCCTGTCTTTTGGAAAAACGCTCCTCGCGGGATGTAGACAGCTTCGACAGGCTGTCCAAGCTGCAGATTCAGGTTATATGTCTGGCCGGTACGTATATTGTCGGGCAATTCGCCACCGAACGTAAGGTCTACCTTGAACTTTCCGTCACGCACCTCGGGATAAACCTTTCTCAAAAGCATATCGTAGCTGTTATCCTGACGCATGAATGAGGCTGTGAGTCCTGTTACCACACGGTCGATATAATGCTCATCGACCATTGCGGTAACCTTATAGGCCGAGAGGTCGTTTATCTGACCTATGGCGCTGCCCTGCGAGAGTGTCTGCCCAAGAACGACATTGAGCATACCCACCTCGCCGTCAATAGGAGCCTTAACCTTGAGGTTATCCACGCGCTCACGTATGAGCTGCATATTGAGCTGCATTGAACGGAGATTTTCATCGAGTTGCGCCACCTGCACGGTGCGGTAGAGAGAATCCTGTTTCTGTCGCTCGCGCACCAATGAGCGTCTGCTGAGTGCAAGTTCATAATCCTCCTTCGACTGCAAGTAGACCTCGCGGGCAACAAGTTCCTCATTGAGGAGTTCCTTGTTCTGCTCATATGCACGCTGCTTGCGGGTAACTTCAAGGTCCAGCATGAGCATCTCCTGACGGAGCGAAAGACGTTCCTGCTCCATTGAGATAAGTGTGTTGCGCAGGATGTTCTGCTTCTCGGCAAGGTCGGCCTCGGACTGCAGAATCTGCATCGACAGCTGCTTGTTTGTCATCTCAAGGATAACATCGCCCGCCTTAACAGTCGTTCCCTCCTCGGCAACGACACGCTCCACCACACCGCTCTCGAGCGGAGAGAGTTGCATTGTAGTCATTGGCTGCACGGTTCCGCTCAGGCTGACATAATCGTTGAACTCGCCTTCCTCGACGTTTGATACAGTAACTGTTGCCGTGTTCACACGCAGTGTCGTTGTGTTCTCTTTCAAAAGCAACCATACTATGAGCACAACAACAACTGCTCCGAACAGATAAGGCAGGCTCTTCTTGCTGAAAACAGCACGCCAACCGCTTTTCTTCTCTAATTTTATATCCATAGTAGTTTATATTTTATTTTCCTGAATGTACAAAAGGTATTCCGCTATAATAGTCGACCATACGTTTCTCAATCATATATTGCAGTTGTGAGTGCAAACGGTCGGACTTTGCCTGCAGCAGTGTTGTCGCAGCACTTTGCAATTCAATGGCCGTTACAAGACCTTTCTCAAATTTTGCAGCAATACCGTCGTATGCCAACTGCGAAGCCTCAACCTTCTTCACTGCCTGGCTATACTGCTTTCCGTACCCCTCCAACTGCCTGCAGCTCTTCACGACCTCGCTCTCTATCGCGTTACGTGTGGCGCTCAGCTCAAGTTCGGCGTTACGCAAAGCATTACGCGATGAACGTACCGATGCCTTGCGGCTCAGATTGGAGAATATAGGAATAGACATTGAGATACCTACATACTCGCCGCTGTTGTTCCTGAACTGCGAAGAGAAAGAGGGATAAGCCTGCCTGTTGTCAAAATTTGTATAGTAATTTGTGTTTATTCCCGCCGAGAGGCTTATGGTAGGGAACCAGGCAGCCTTTGAACTCAGATAATTCAGTCTGTACTCCTTTACCACAAGCTCCGATGATACCATCTGGGCATTATTTGCGAGTGCATACTCCACAAGGTTATTCACAGAACGCTCGCCCGGCATCGGAACAACCGTATTCTCCCCGATAACCTCAAGAGGCTCTCCCTGCGGATAGTTCATGACCTCACGAAGGGCTATCCATGCCATGGCAAGGTTGTTTTGCTGCTCGGTAAGCAGATAATCATAATTGGCCTCCTGTGATGCGACCTCGGCAACCTCGGCAGCACTCTTGCGCCCCAGCTCATGGAGTTTCTGCGCCTGACGCAGAGTCTTGCGCGATGCCGACAGATGCTCCTCGGCAATCCTTACGGCACCTTTATAATACAGGACATCGGTATACGCCCTCATAACCTCCATTGCCACCTTGTCGCGTGCAATCTGCAAGTCACTGTAACCACGGTCACGTGCAACCTTTGCAGCGCGTATGGCATTCACATAACGCAGCCCTGCGAAGAGCGGCATTGAAGCCGACAGGCTGTATGAGTTACCGAATGTGGAGACCGTAGTATAACTGTTTGTCTCGGGGTCAATTGAACGTCCGAAATTTGTAGAAGCCGACACTCCTGCCGAAACCGACGGAAACAACTCTGCGACAGACTGTTTGTAGTTCATCTTGGCATTATCAAGTACATTCTCCTGCTTGCCGACAGTTATTGAATGCTCGACGGCATAGGCCATGCACTCATCCATTGTCATTACCTGCGCAGGTGCGGCATTCGACAGAATGCAACCTGCTGCGATTATAAGAAATATTTTTTTCATACTTTGTAGCTGTTTCTGCAAGATTACATGCCAAAAGCGTGCCAAAGTAATTAAATCATTAGCATACAATAAATTAAAAAAATCGCAACCACCGCATTTTGTCAAATTTTTAGACAGGTGATGTAAAAGCATTGGACAACCGGAAGGATTGCCTATCATAAACAACTAACGAAAATGGTAAAAGCACTATACAAGAGAAAGAATGGATGAATCAAAAACATTGTACATAAACAGGTCACAAAGTTTTGCTGCTTTGTGACCTGTTTATGTACATACATTAATACTACTCGCCTTTGTACATATTCTGATATTCCTGTTGAGAGAACTCGACATTTACCCGTTTTTCAAGAATCATCAAGGCCGTATCGGGCCAATAAGCCTTGTTATCATCGAGTATAAAACGCATTACCGTATCGCTGAGCAATTCAAACGTAACATCGTTATATTTGTCCCAACTGTCAAAGCCATAAAAATCGGATATGCCTTCACATATTTTACTCTTTACAACATTCCTCTCCGGTTTCTTTACACGTACCATTTGAAGATACTTACCCGCTTCATCCCATTCAGGCATATGGATTCTATCGCCACGAAAAAACACTCCTCCTACAGTAAAAATCAAAGAATCATTTCTTTCACCACACCAAATATAGAACTGGTGTACATCATCATTCCATATATAATTCCAGCAACCGACTAACGGCGACAACTCCCCGTCACCATCTTCTTGCGTGGAACTAATGAAACTCTGCATTGTCAATGACAATGTAACAAGTCCCAAAATTAAAAGGAATGTTCTTTTCATAATATCTAAATTTATAGGATATCCCAATTGGCTACCAACTTTCTCAGCAATACTATTCAAACGTCTTATCCAGCAATTACAAATATAACAACGATACATTTATAATCAAAATCCGAAACTGTTTAAATTTATATCACTATCTTCGCATCGTGGTTGGCTACGGCCGCTCTATAAATGTCTTAAAAAGAGGATTCTATGGTACTTAACTATATTTGGATAGCATTCTTTCTCCTTGCATTTATTATAGCATTGGGGAAACTCATCTTCCTGGGCGACACTACAGTGTTCCCTGCAATAATGGATTCCACCTTTGCACAGGCAAAGAATGCGTTCGAGATATCATTGGGACTGACAGGTGTGCTGTCGTTGTGGATGGGTATTATGAAAATTGGCGAGAAGGGCGGTCTTGTGGCGGCGCTTGCCAGGCTGCTGAGCCCTGTTCTTTGCAAGATTTTCCCCGACATCCCAAAGGGACACCCTGCCATGGGAACAATGTTCATGAACTTTTCGGCAAACATGCTGGGACTTGACAATGCAGCCACTCCCATGGGACTTAAAGCAATGCAGGAACTACAGGAAATAAATCCCAAGAAGGACACCGCAAGCAACCCCATGATAATGTTCCTGGTACTGAACACATCGGGCCTCACACTCATTCCCATAACCGTGCTGCTCTACCGCGCCGAGATGGGCGCAGCAAACCCCACCGACGTGTTTATCCCCATTCTGCTTGCCACAACAGTATCAACACTTGTGGGACTTATAGTTACCAGCATATACCAACGCATAAACCTCTTCAACCGCACGATGCTGCTCTTTCTCTTTGGAATATGCGCGCTCATTGCCGGTGGAACATGGGGCATGATGCAGCTGTCGCAGGTGCAGATTGAAGTTGTATCGACATCGCTCGCAAACATAATCCTCTTTTCGGTAATAATATTATTCATCGTAGCCGGAATGAGGGCAAAGATAAACGTATACGACGCTTTCATTGAAGGCGCAAAGGAGGGATTCGGCACTGCGGTGCGCATAATCCCCTACCTAATTGCCATACTTGTTGCCATTGGGGTATTCCGCGCTTCGGGAGGCATGGACGTGATTATGGACGGTGTTGCATGGTGCGCCAATGCAGTGGGTCTGGGCGATGATTTCGTGGGTGCACTGCCCACAGCCATAATGAAGCCGCTGAGCGGCAGCGGAGCACGCGGAATGATGATTGACGCCATGAACACATACGGTGCCGACTCGTTCGCAGGGCGCTTGGCATGCCTGTTCCAGGGAGCGACAGACACCACATTCTACATACTGGCCGTATACTTCGGCAGTGTGGGAATACGCAAGACACGCCATGCGGTCACATGCGGACTGCTCGCCGACCTTGCCGGAATAATTGCAGCCATTGTACTGGCATATATATTCTTCGGATAATAAGTTTTTTAATTTACAACAAATGTCGTATCGACCGTATGGGAGATATCTCTAGAATTGATTCAGATTTCTCATCACTGCGCTCTGTCGAATGACAAATAATACTGATTCTATGATAAGCTACCAGACCGAGGGCGTAAAGATGCCCGCAATAAAGAGACGTGAGACAACTGCGTGGATAAAGGCCGTTGCAGCCGAGTATGGTAAGAAAGTAGGCGACATCGCCTACATTTTCTGCGATGATGAGAAAATCCTTGAAGTGAACCGCGAATACCTGCAGCACGACTACTACACCGACATTATAACATTCGACTACTGCGAAGGCGACATCATCAGCGGCGACCTGTTCATATCACTGGACACTGTGCGCAGCAACAGCGAGATGGTCGGTGCCACATATGAACAGGAGCTGCATCGTGTTATTATCCATGGCATACTCCACCTGTGCGGAATAAATGATAAGGGCGAGGGAGAACGCGAGATAATGGAGGCGTGTGAAAATAAGGCGCTGGCAATGCGTTAAGTGGGTGACCCAAAAGTGAAATGGGTCACCCACGTCTGTAGGGAGGTTGGATAAAAAGAGCTATTTTTAGGCTTGCGAAGCCCGAAAAAACGCAGTTTACTAAGCGTAAATGAGTATTTTTCGGGCAAGCGTAACAACAAAAGAGCCTTTTTAGTCAGCCTCTTCCTACAGCAACAGAAACAGTACATTTAGAATACTTGTATTGCATATATAAAGTTGACAGAACCATTCATCTGATCCTGTCAACTTTATATTTACTAATGCACGATATTTATCCTTGTAGAATTCTAGGATGCTCCATCCTTATGAATAACTATTACCTCTTTAGGATTAATAGTTTTTATGGCTTTTAATATCGTTGCCCTATCGGCATGTCCGGACGTATGTATATCAATGACATTACAGAAAAGTTCACGAAATTCCTTATAACCAGGATTTGCATCTACTTGTTCGGGAATAGTATAGTAACCCTCCCAAGATGAGTAAACCAGAAGTGTCTCTTCAATGGGCAGCTCTTTGAGGAGTTCTTCAACACGTGATATTTGAGAAGTCCCGGCAACAAGAACAAAACCTTTCTTTTTGATTCTCTCCAATCCATTAAGCCGTAGCATACGGGGAGAGAAATTAAATAATCCATGAGATAGTTCCGATTCCCGCTCCGTGAAAAACTTCATTGTTGAAGCCATAAATTTTGAACAGACATATAGTGTTTTCTTCGCTTCTGAAGCTGCATTTTTTATGGAAGCCAATCTTTCAATATCAGTAGCAGAAGCCAACACAAAAACATACTTGAATGCTTTCATCACATTAGCCATCTTTTCTGACACTTTACATTCATGGATGCATTCATCATTTCGGTTCAGCATTGTACCTTCCGTGATAAGGATATCAATGTTTGCAGCATACTTCCTTAATGTTGGTATCAACCCTTTGCCCATATAACCATGTGCTCTATAGTCACCTGTATGCCAAATGCGTTTCCCATCAGCCTCAATAAGAAACATATGTGAATCATAAATGGAATGACAATTAAAGAAGGGAGTCATGGTGATATCTCCAATGGAAATAGAACATGGTTTCTTGCGAGGAGGTGTCCTACCCCATGAGTTCATCTTTGTAATTATCTTAATCTTATTTTCTACATTAGATTTTTGAACGGTTACTTCCTCTATTTGTTCTTTAGTAGAATTTTTGTCATTCTGTAATTGTTCAAGACAAAGTTCAACTCCTTCTTTTAGTGTTCTATATTTTATAAGCAAAAGTTCCTTTGTACCATCACTCATATATTGTGGAACATAGGTAGGTATATATTCAAACAGTCCTACATGATCTTCATGACCATGAGTATAGAACACTGCTTCATGCGTTTTAGCATTAGTGGCAAAGATATTTTCCACCATCAACCTGTCTTGTTCTGGTGTTGTTGGTTCACCATTTCCAGGTAAGTTCTGTCCAAAATCTATAAAGACTCGTGAAGTTGCAGTACTGATTTCAGTTATGCAACCTCCTATTTGTTCTAATCCTCTATGTACCTTTATGTCCATTATTCGAGATTATTTGATTTTTCAATTTCCTTTTCAATACTCTGTCTTACCCACCAAATAGCGTAGCAGATAAATTTTAAGCCACGACTTTCATCAAAATTTTCAGCAGCTAACACCAATCCCTTATTACCTGCTTTTATGAGTTCACCCATAGACAGATTATTGTTTATGTACTTCTTGGCTACAGCAGTCACAAATCGTAGTCTGGATTGTGCAAGCTTTTCAATAGCAGTGTCTCTTTCTTTTCCTCTTTGTTGAATAGACTTTATTATCTGTAATTCCTCCTCAAGTGAATAGCGAGCCTCTGTATCTACTTCTTGTTCGTTTACTCCATTCATTCTGATAGCAGTCACTTTCTTTTCCATATATACGTTCTTATAAATGTTTCTCTATACTATTATACGAAAAGGAAAATGGGTAAATGGACTAAACAAGCAAAAGGTATGCAAAAACTTTGCATACGGTGCTAAAAATCTGATTTTACACTGAACCTTACATCCTCTTTCTGTAGAATTTCGCACAATCTACGACGGTGTTCATCTCTACCTTTTGTATTCTTTTCCCAGCAATCGAATATCAATAATTCAGGAATAGGATTGATACATATTGGCCGAGACTCAGGAACAGGCAATTCTAATGATTTCTTTATATCATATAGTTTTTGATAGTATTCAAGAAGTTGAGAAGAGTATTTTTCAATAAACTGCTTATATCTATTCATTTGATATACGACCTCCGGAGTTGCATCTGTTTCATGAAGCATTCTGTTATCACCCATTCGCTTGAGTTCAACAAAGTTGAGCATACCGTCAGAGCATCTTACTAAATCTATACGATTGCTTGTCTCTCCATCAATATATGCAAACTCTGAATCAAGATGAAACTGCCGAGATTGTACTATTAATGTCCCTTGAATGTACTTTTCCGACCATTTCTCCTTAGGAACTACACCATTAGCACTATTTTTTTGAGAATAATGAGTTTTTACCCTATCTAACACATCATCAAAACAAGAGTCTATGAAATCACTACACTCAATATACGAACTACACTTTGAGGGAACAGGAAGACCCAAGTATTTGTGATGCGTAAAGACTTGCAGCTTCTTGTGTTTGCTACAGTAATGTATTCGGGCAATGCTTCCACCTTCAAAATAAACATTCACCTGATTGTCTTTTCTAACTTCTATGTATAGAGAAGAGTCTTCCTTGAATCGTTTCCACCAATGTGGATTATTATTTAGTTCAAGGAAAATTCTTGCATCTGGTTTTAATGTATCAAATGTTACTGGCATAATTTAATCCTTAATCATAGTTTTGATGGCATCATCTTTATTATTGGCTTAACATCCTCCAACTACAAAATAACGGTTTTGTCAATTATGTACAAAATCTTATCACCAAATGTACATTTATAATATCCTTCGGATAACACCTCGTGTTTTATTAAATTAAGAGCATCCAACAAATCTTTTTTATTCCTTCGTGCAGCTGCTTTCTTGTATTTGCAAGTCTTGAATGTTAGGAATAATAGGATGTTGAAATTGCATTGTTCACAAAGGGTTCCTGCAATTGCATATAATATTTGATACCGAACAGAAGAATGAGTTGATAGACCTGGAAAATAATTCTTAATCAATTCCTCTATTCGTTGAGGAATCATTGTACTTTTACCATTTGACTGTTCACTCTTTGCCTTATCATATATTTTGGACAAACTAGAATTATACGTTTCATCCACTTTGGCTTCAACACCTATAAAAATAGATTTTCCTGAATCAGTTTGTCCATAGATAGCTAAATCATGAATTCTTTGCTTACTATAATTATCAAATCGTGATGATTTTTCAGGCTGTGCAGTTTGTAAAATAAAATTTTCCGATTGGAAAACAGGTTTTAGCATTACGTTAAATTCTTCTTCAATTTTTGCTCTAGAGCAGAATTCAGCCAAACTTAATGCACTATGTCCTTTTTCATCTTTACTGCTAGAATCAAAACTCTTTACCCAATCTCTAACATCCCTTATATTTCGCCACTTAGGACTTTTTTCATTAAAAACAAACTTCATCATATCTACTTATATCTATTCAGACAATCATTTAATCTTCTCTTAATATCATCTCTCAACTCTGTCGGCTCAAGTACTTCTAAATTTTCTCCCATAGCCAATATTTGACTTGACAGTTCTGGAGTCAGGCACAGCTTGTATTCAAAGACACAGAACTCGCCATATTTTGATAATGTCTCACGCTGTGATTTATGAAGTGGCAAAGAACGCAAGTATTCTATCTGGTATCCGTATACCTTGAGTTTTACTTTTACTGGAGAGAGGTCGTCATTAACAAATATTCCTACGGTGTTTTCATAATACTTCTCTGCATTAAAATTTTCAGGAAATGAAAATGATTCTTCTGTAATTGTCATTTCAAGCAAACGGTCCAGAGCTATGTTACGGATTGCATTTAATTCCTTTATATAACCGAGTACATACCATCTCTGGTGATATGCCTTCATAGCGTAGGGTTGAATTGTATATGATGCTCTATGAGCATAAAACGGTTGATAGTCTATTGCCAGTTCTTTGGACTGTTGCATGGCATCTATTACAGTTTGCAGATACTCAGTTCCATGAGGGATATCTTCAAATAAGATTCTATCCTTCATGTTATGACCGGCAGTAATCATATTCGAAAGATTGAAAGAGTTCAATAACCACTTTCGGGTCTTGTCATTCTTCAACACTTCGGGATTAGCGATGTAGTACTTGTATCCATTGGATGTATTGCATTTGATTTCGATACCGAACAATTCTTCAACAGCAGTGCGATGCTGGTGGAATGTCCGTAGGGGTATTGAACTGCCATCGCCAATATTGCTCAGTTGCCAACGCCTGCTTATCTCTTCAAAAGTCATTTGTTTCTCTTGCAACAACGTATTAAGCAGCCATATATATCGGTTAAAAGTTCTACTTATCATAGTTCATTTATAAAGTTTGCCCACTAGTGTCCACTAAAAAAGTGGACGATTAAAAATTAAATAAACTTGGTTCACTAGAACCGAATCGTTCATTGACATTGTTGATATTTGATTTGTCGAAGAGGTCTCTCAAATGAGTTTTATCAGTAAGTGAGATTCC
>JAGBFX010000055.1 GCA_017936265.1 Bacteroidaceae bacterium
ATTAGCTTTATCAGACTACTGTTTAACAACAAATCTGTATCTTGATTACTTCTACGTACTAAATAAGGGCGTGACATCAGTTCATCACGTTCTTTACGCTGATTTAGAATGATTGTTTTCATCTTATATCTTGTTATTCATGTGCAATATTAATAGATTTTCTTCATTTTGCAAATCGTATTGCACAAAAAACATACTTTTTTATGCAATACAGAGTATTTATTGAATAAAAACACAAAATAAAGAGGTAAAGAACCGTAATCCTTTACCTCTTTATAAATGGTTTGCCAAATACGACAAAACAACTGAGAACGTTTAATGTTTAAAGTTTAAGGATTAAGATAAACTTTAATAACTTTATCCATGCTGTTGCTCATGCTATCAATGCTGCAAGCCCATTAATCATGAAGGGAGTTATTTCTTTCGTATCTCGTTTAATATTTTCTTGTAATCGTATATCAGATTCGGGAACTGTTCAATAATCAAAGCCAATATAATTACAATAGCAATACAGCAGCATACGACTGCATAAAGCAGATTAATTACAGGTATAAAGGATTGGGATATAATTTGGCCGCCCCATAATTTGAAGCATACAACACAAACTATCACAGGCAACACGTATAAGAAGAATATAAATACAAATACCATTTCTAACAAAAACACAATAGGAATTTAAAAGTTTACATACACACATTTTGTCAGAAGCGGTATCACGCACTAAAATATAGAGGTAAAGAACCTGAATCCTTTACCTCTATATAAATAGTTTGCCAAATACGACGAATCGTAAAAGCCAATGCTGTACATTTATTCATCCAAATTCGACATCAAATCAGCAACACTATTTGCCTTGGTAACCTTGCCGTCACGAACCTCTTTTACAGCACGAGACAATGTACCCTTACGCTTTTTAGGCATAGTGGCAATTGTTACGCCGTTAAGATTGCTCAATATCTTACGTAATCCCGGCAACATACTTTGGTCTTCTCGCTCCAATTGAATTTATAGCTTATATTAAGCATAAAATATCTCGACAGATGTTCTCTGAGTATTTCGGTTCGTCCATTAGCATCTACCGTTGCCGATATCGAATTTTGGCGTGCCAGAATATCATTAGCAACAAGCTCCACGTTCAATTTATTTTTGAAGAAAGCACGCGAAATATTGATATTCCATATCGGCTTGAAGCCGTTCATTGTTTCATTGCCGTATCCACTTGTTATATAAGCATTAAGCCGTGTTGAGAACCGCACATCAAACGGGAATGTATATGAAGTTTCTCCAGTAAGTATTATGTCATTATAGCGGTCACTGTAGTTTTTCTGCTTTATATAATTAAATTTAGGTGTCGCCGTGATGTTGGCATTGAACTTATTGATATTGCAGTCTATCTGCAACGTAGGAGCTACTTGGTAATTCCTTGTCAAACAGCCTTCTGTAGGTTCACTGCTGAGTGATGCCAAATTCATATACTGTGAATAGTGCCCACTGGTTCCTAACCTAAGATATAACTGTTCATCTTTATCAAGTGGCATTGAATAGCCTATATTACTGTTTACGATGTTTGTTTCAGACGTATTTACAGGGGTATATGTACGCACACCAGTTGCAGTGTCATATACCGACATTGTGGTTATATCGTTTGCTATATAAGTATAATCTGCAGAGCAATTGAATGCAATCTTTTTATCCTTCTGGTTATAGTTGTATGTAAACCCTGCTTTATGCTGATACTCGTTCTTCAGCCCGCTGTTTCCATAGTGTTTGTTGAGTGGGTCAGTGGTATTTCTTATTGTAAGCAACTGCATTAGCTGTGGCATTTCCGGTGTACAGCTATAGGAGAAATTCCAACGGCTTACGCTGCCTCTTAAATCTCCTTTGCAAGGATACCAGTCAATGCTTACAGTCGGTTTGAACAGTAGTTCCTTACGTTGCACACTGCTGATATCACCGCTACGGTCATAATTCAGGCGTTTGCTGTTATAGGACAGCTCAACCGAAGCATTTATGCGTATGTTTGATTTGTCCTGGTATCGGCTCTTGTGCATAAACCTCACTCCGGCTGAAACGGTATTGCCTGTAGTGTGGCTGTAGAAGCTGTTTTCTTCATCAACACACTGCTCAAGAAGTTCCGCGGGCGGAACGGTTCCCAACGAAGTCGCATCCCACGGAGTGTCTTCCAACCATCCGTCAATGCGCTCCATGCGGTAAAGAGGGTGTGACATTGTACCGGAATTATAGCGATAACTTATATATGGAATCACTTGTGCATTATTATTCTTTGAATCGAGGAACTTATATATAAAATCCAAAGCGACTCCGGCATTCATCGCGTAATCACGTGAATTACCATATCGTCTTTGTCTATCATTGTCTGCTCCGGAGAAGTATGTCAGATTATAATTATCATACTCTTTAACACGGTCTGTATTGTGTATAAAATCGCTTTTCAGAGAAAGGATATTGCTACCAAGTGAAAAATTAGCAGAACCCAGCACTTTATGGTCTATACCTACACGTTCATTCAACGACGGTGAGAATAAGCTGTATAGAAGTTCTTTCTTTTCTGTCAATTCTTCACTCCTTATTATACTGTCTATACTCAAGTTTTCCCACTCGCTTTTCCCAGGTTGGTAAAAAGAGAGGCTTTTGTTGTCAAGCACGGTGTTGTTGTCGGTGAAATTGAAACTATATTGCAGATTGTAACTCTGGTTTTTCAGAGGGCGGAAAGTCAAAGATGAACCGGCTTTGATTGCTGTATTTTCTGTCGAATTCAAAGTTTCGCTCCGGCTCATCATATTGACAGTTGGAAGAAATGTTTCATGGCTTCTGAAAATCTTGTTCACTTGCTCTACTCTATCAATATTTCCGTTAATGCTGAATCGGAATTTTCTGTCCGGTTCCATATAGTAGTTTAAAGTTGCACTTTTGACAGAATAGTCCTTACCAGACATACCTATTGACATCCGCGCCCCTCTTGAGGTTACCTCACGTTTTGTATTGATATTGTTTGCATCAAGATTCAGAGAAAACATCTGCCTGTCATCCATACGCATAAGATACCCGAGCCCTTGGTATCTTTCTGCGGTTCCGGCTCCGCCACTTGCCTGAAGAAGCCAAGTACCTATATACTCACGTTTAAGAGAGAGGTCCATAACGTACTTACTGTCATGCATATCCTTGCCTGTCATTTCGGTCAGTTCACCACTGCGGTCATACACCTTAACCTTGTCAATAACATATGCCGGTAAGTTGTCAAGCGCTGCCACAATGTTGCCGTTGAAGAAATTCTTGCCATTGAGTAGCAGATTTTCCACATAACGACCGTTGACATACACACGACCGTCGCGGAACTCCGTGCCTGGCAATTGTTCAATAAGCTCACGTAATGTCTCGCTCTGTGCCATATCGAAAGCATCGGCATTATACACAACGGTATCGCCTTTATAAAACATTTTGATTTTCGTTGCAGACACTACTACCTCATTCAGAGTCTGCTCCTTTGGTTCAGGGTGAAGCAGCAAGCTACCGAGTTCATAAATTTTCTTACCTTTAAGTTCATCTGCTGGAATATCATACGCATAAGGCATATATCCATCGGCTTCAATAACAACGCGACAATCAACAGCATTGTGAAGGTATAATTTGAAACCGGCACCGCTGTTCTTGTCAAAATGAGTTGACGTCACGTTTCCTGTCACTTCTGTTACAAGGTCAAGCTTTGTCCTGCACGAATCCAAGACCACAAGTGAATCCTTGAGTATAATCTGTGCTTTAGCATTAGGTATACCCTCCATTGTAAAGAGGTTACTCACATCACCACTCACGAGAATTTCCTTTTGTGCCTGTACTACTGCCACCTGCAACAGCAACAGAATAAAAAGAATCTTTTTCATAATCACTTTTTTGCTGACAAAAGTACCCCATAGCAGAAATAAGATACAAGAAACATCGTCCCACCATGCCCTATTTGGGACATTTCGGGACACCATACACCCACTTTGGGACAACTTGGGACAAGGAAATATTCTATGTTCAATAAATATATGCTAATTTCGCATATATAATTAGGATAATATATTATGAAATTTTTGATTCTGTGTTTTGTACTATTATCTGTAACACCAATGACATTTGTTACGGATAACGAAAATAAAGGGAAAGTACTATTGGATAGAATTCATGAAATAAGCGACACTTCACACAAAGAGGCATTTCTTGAGCTACAGCGCAATGCAGAATATTTCAGGGAAGGCAGTGCAGATTTCCGTAAAGAATATTCATATCTATACATAGAGTTACTTGACTCATTGACTGATGTCCAATCCTTTGGAAAAGGGCGAGCAATAATGTATAAAACAGACATCAAATATACCGAAGTGGATTCCGCTTTAATCGAAGAGGTGTTTAAAGTCATTGTGTCCGGCAACAAATTAAAAGGGAATGCATATAAGCATCTTAGCATTAAGCTTAATCCTTTATTGGGTTACGAAGACACAACAGGAGTTAGAGGGGACAGAAAAAGGTCGGATTTGTATGTTGAAAAAGCATGGGATTACAATGCAATTGAAATATTGACTTTCGGCAAAAGCAACGCCCATACAGGTTCGGACAAGGCAACCAGCCCAACCGGGATAATGACAGCAGTAAGAAGAAGTATTCTTTTGTCAATCATCGTTTCTGTCATAGTTATACTATTACTTATCTTGCTTAGATACAGAAACAGGCTAAAGCATAAGAATGAGGAGATTCAAAAAGCCGAGAATCTACTGAAGACACGCGAACAGCAGAACTGCGACTTGATGAAAATGGTACTGAAAGATAATATGAAATGTACCAACAGCGGTATTATCACTAAATTCAAACAGGCAGCGATAGGGCAAGAAGAACCGACTGAAGAAAACTGGTTAGAACTATATCACACTATTGAAGAGAAATATCCTACATTCAAAGACGTGATACATAAAAAACTGCCCCAAATTAATGAAACGACCCTTAGGGTTTGTTATCTTCTGAAAGCAGGAATGAGTAATCCCGAGATTGAGAGAATAACAAATGCTCCCAGACAGACCGTCTGGAACAGAGTAAAACGCATAAAAGCGATTATGGGCGATGAAATAAGAATATGATTAATGGGCTTGCTTACGGCAAGCCCATTAATCATATAATACAAAAGTTCTCCGTTACCCTTTGATAACACTCGCTAATCGCACCCGGCGGGACATGAATAACATCCATGCTGCCCCTGACTATTGCTGCTCATGCTATCAATGCTGCAAGCAACATTAAACATTACACACTTAACATTAAACTTTACACGTTAAACATTAAACGTTATCCCAAAAGCTGCTTATAGGTAGTCTTCGGGAAACGTGCGGCGGTTGTCTCGTCCAAACGGCGCACAGGGGTGCTGTGCGGAGCGCTCTTCACAATGTCGGGGTTTTCTATTGCCTCGGCTGCAACCTTCTTCATCACTGCAATAAACTCATCGAGTGTCTCCTTGCTCTCGGTCTCGGTGGGCTCTATCATGATGCTCTGGTGGAACAGCAGCGGGAAGTAGATTGTGGGCGCGTGGTAACCGTAGTCGAGCAGGCGCTTGGCAATGTCGAGGGTTGTGACACCTGTCGACTTGTCGGCCAAACCGTCGAACACGAACTCATGCTTGCATACGCCCTCGATAGGCAAGTAGTACTCGTTCTTCAAGGACTCCTTCACATAGTTGGCATTGAGCACTGCAAGCGGACCTACCATCTTCACATTCTCGCGGCCGAGAGTGAGGATATATGTATAGGCACGCAACAGCACAGCGAAGTTGCCGAGGAAGTTCGATACATAGCCCGCTGACTTGTCATCGGTATCGATGTAATACTTGCCATCGGCATCCTTCTTTACCTGAGGATTGGGCAGCAATGCCTCAAGGCCTGCACGTACGCCTACAGGGCCGTCACCGGGGCCACCGCCACCGTGAGGTGTAGAGAAGGTCTTATGAAGGTTGATGTGCATGATATCGAAGCCCATGTCACCGGGACGGCACTTGCCGAGCACTGCGTTGAGGTTGGCTCCATCGTAGTAGAGCAAACCGCCGCACTCGTGTACAAGGCGTGCAATCTCGGGAATCTCAGTCTCGAAGATACCGAGGGTGTTGGGGTTTGTCATCATGATGCCGGCAACAGTGTCATCGAGCAAAGGCTTGAGGTCCTCAACGTCTACTGTACCGTTGGCTGTGGACTTTACCTCTACAATCTGCAAGCCGCAGACCGCCGCACTCGCAGGGTTGGTACCGTGGGCACTGTCGGGAACGATTACCTTTGTACGCTTGAGGTCGCCGCGCTGCATGTGGTATGAGCGCATAATCATAAGACCTGTAAGCTCACCGTGTGCACCGGCGTAAGGGTTCAGCGTGAATGCTCCAAGGCCGCTAATCTCGGAAAGCGACTCGGCAAGGTTGTAGTATACCTCAAGAGCACCCTGTGCAGCCTCTACCGGAATCGCCGGATGCAGACGTGCGAATGACGGCAATGCACTTATCTCCTCGTTGATGCGCGGGTTGTACTTCATGGTGCAGCTGCCCAATGGATAGAAACCGGTATCTACGCCGAAGTTCTTGTTAGAGAGGTTGGTGTAGTGACGTACCACGTCGAACTCGGTAACCTCGGGGAGCCCGGGAGCCGATTCACGCTTGAGGTTTGCCGGCAGCCGGCAGATGCAGTGCTGCTCTTTCAGTTCATTCTTTGGAAGAGAATATCCAGTGCGGCCCTCTTTTGAGAGCTCGAATATCAGTTTGTCATAATTGCGTATCATAATATCTCCTCCTTATATTAAATGTTATTCACTATTTCGACAAACTTGTCCATCTGTGCCTTGGTACGCTGCTCGGTAACACAAACAAGCAGAGTATCGTCGGCAATGCGTACACCGCCGAGGATGCCGTTTGCAAGGAGCGCCTCGAGCACCTGCTGCGCAGGAACAGTTGTCTTCACTGCAAACTCATTGAAGAACGGCTTGTCATATGCCATTGCGCACTTGCCTGTAGCCACAAGTTGCTGGGCAAGATAATGTGCACCGCTGTAAGAGAGCGAGCATGCATCGTTCAAGCCCTTGTTGCCCATTACCGACATGTAGATTGTTACCCACAGCGCCATGAGCGACTGGTTGGAACAGATGTTGCTGTTCGCCTTCTCGCGACGGATATGCTGCTCACGTGCCTGAAGGGTAAGCACGAACGCACGCTTGCCGTCAACATCTGTTGTTGCACCCACGATGCGTCCGGGGAGCTTGCGAACATGTGCGTTGGTACATGCGAGATAGCCCACATAAGGACCACCGTATGTCATGGGAATACCCAATGACTGCGCATCGCCGCAAGCTATGTCAGCGCCCCACTCTGCCGGAGTCTTGAGCACTGCAAGAGCCGACAGTTTGGCATTCATCACAAGCTGTGCCTTCTTCGCGTGGCACATATCGGCGACACCCGTGTAGTCCTCGACAATACCGTAGAAATTGGGCTGTGCAAGAATGACACCTGCAACATCGTCGGCAGCGAGCTTTGCCTCAAGGTCGGCAAGGTCGGTAACGCCATCCTTCTCAGCAATGGTCTCAATTACTACGCCCTGGTACTTTGCATATGTCTCTACAACGCGTCTTACCTTTGGGTCAACTGTTGCGGAAACAAGTACCTTGTTACGTTTCTTGGCAATGGCAACACACATCATCATAGCCTCGGCTGTTGCTGTTGTGCCGTCATACATTGAAGCATTGGTAACATCCATTCCTGTCAGCTCGCAAATCATCGACTGGTACTCGAAGATATACTGCAATGTACCCTGTGAAATCTCGGGCTGGTAAGGAGTATATGCTGTAAGGAATTCGCCGCGGGAGATTATGGGAGCAATCACCGACGGAGAATAGTGGTCCTCGACACCCGCGCCCGCAAAGCAGACAAGGTCGCTGTTGCGCTTGCCGAGTGCCTCAAAATAGTTGCGTATCTCAACCTCGGACATAGCCTCGGGAAGGTTGAATTCGCGGTTGAACAGCAGCTGCTGCGGAATCTCGCCAAAGAGCTCATCCATGGACTTGAGCCCCGCAACTTCAAGCATCTGCTGAATATCCTGTTGGGTATGAGGGAAGTATTTCATAATGATTCCATTTAGGTTGCCCTCCGTCCTATATTGTCATATCGAACGCATGTGAGATATCTCATTATATACGATTATGAGATCCCTCGTCGCTCCGCTCTGTCGGGATGACAAAATAATGCGTTTCAAACAAGCCTAAAACAGTCAGAGAAGGCAATTCGCTTTTTGTCAGTAGCAACAGTTATTCGCCGATAGCCGCCTTATACCCTGCTGCATCCATCAGGTTCTCAACCTCTGAAGGGTCAGAAAGCTGAACCTTGATAATCCAGTTTGCGTATGGGTCACTGTTCACAAGCTCGGGATTGTCATTGAGAGCCTCGTTGACCTCGACTACAGTACCGCTTACAGGAGAGATAAGGTCGCTGGCTGCCTTTACGCTCTCTACCGCACCGAAGTCCTCGCCTGCAGTAACCTCATCATCAACCTCAGGCATATCAACGTATACCACGTTGCCAAGCTCGTGCTGTGCATAGTCTGTGATACCTACATAACCGAATTCTCCCTCTACCTTTACATACTCGTGTGACTCTGCGTAATAGAGTCCTTCCAAAATTGTGCTCATAATTAAAAATTTAATGGTTAGTTAGTTAAGTTCTTATTTTTTTGTACCTATCACCCTTTTTGCCCCTACCATTATGGGGAGGGTTCGGGTGTGGCCTTTTATTTCTTGTAGTTCTTGTCGTAGAAACGTTTCTTGGTAACCACTCCGGGGAACACCTTCTTGCGGATGCGCACGGCAACCTCAGTGTCAAGCTTTGCATAATCAATATCAAGCATCGCCATGCACACGCTCTTGCCTGTAGAAATAGAGTTGTAGCCGGTAGTGACTACACCGATAACCTTACCGTCTGCTTCTACCTCATAGCCGTGACGTGGGATAGCCTTGTCCTTGAGCTCAATACCCACAATCTTGCGTTTGAGGCCCTCGGCTTTCTGTGCTGCAAGGGCATCGCGACCGATGAAATCCTTATCGAGTTTCGCGAACATACCCAAGCCTGCCTCAAGAGGAGTAATCTCATCGGTAAGTTCGTCACCATAGAGAGGAAGACCAACCTCAAAGCGGAGAGTATCGCGGCATCCGAGACCGCATGGCTTTACCTCGCCGCTGCCGACAAGCTTGTCCCATACGTCATTCGTGAATGCGTGGGAAGCATAGATCTCAAAGCCGTCCTCCCCCGTGTAGCCTGTGCGGCTGATGATGATTGTCTCGCCGGCAATCTCAACCTCCTTGCATGTGTAGAATGCAAGGTCGTTGCACTGGATGCCTAAGATGCGCTCGACTATCTCCTCAGTCTTCGGACCTTGAACTGCAACCTCGCCGTACTTCTCGCTCTGGTTCTCGACAACGACATCGAAATCCTTCGCGTGCTCCATAATCCATGCGACATCCTTGTCTATGTTAGATGCATTGATGACAAGGAAGAAACGCTGAGCGCCCATTCTGTATACAAGCAGGTCATCGACAACGCCACCTGTAGGATGACACATCATGCCATAGAATATCTTGCCATCGGGAGCACCCGCAATGTCATTGGTAAAGATATAGTTCACGAACTTCTCGCTCTCGGGGCCGGTAACGAGCACCTCTCCCATGTGAGATACATCGAATATGCCGCACGCCTGACGCACTGCATTGTGCTCATCGACGATGTTGGTGTACTGGATTGGCATGTCAAAGCCGCCGAATGGGCTTATGAGAGCACCGAGTGCCACATGCTTGTCATAAAGACAGGTTCTCTTGTTTTCCATAAATCAGTCAGTTAATAAGTTTATAAGTTGTTCTTTCTTCAAGTTCATTATCACTGCGCTGCAATCAACGCCTTCAAGCGCACGTTCCAACGCCTCGCGCTCAAGATGCACTCCCTTGAGCCTTGAGAGCAGCATGCCGTCAATGTCACCGACAATGAAAAAATCGCCCGAAAGGTCTACGCGGCGTATCTTTCCGTCCTTGACATCAAGAGTGGCACGGAACTCGCCCACCCCATCAATGCGCAGACTTTTAACCGTGGAATAAGCGGGATTGTTGCCAAATATGAACTCGGGCGTGTAGTACTCCTGTTCGATGGTTTCAATCGCAGCGACATCCTTGGCTGTGAGGATGTACTCCTCGTTGCAGAGCTCGTTGCGGAAGAAATCCTTCAGTTCCTCAATAGAGAGTGAGATATATCTGTTGAGCGTGGTGACGTGTTGCCGCACCGAACAGACCCCTTTACTCTTTAGTTTGGCATCGGAGGGAGTCGTGGCACGCGCCATATGCTCGAGATTAGTGTCGTAGAGCATGGTGCCATGCACTATGCTGCGGTCGGGAAGATGATAGAACGCGTTGCCCGAGACCTTCTTGCCATCAATGAGTATGTCGTTACGGCCTGTAGTACGCGCATCGACACCCAGCCTCTGCAGGGCGTGCTCCACCATGAGCATGTACCGGTTGAAGGTAAGATTGACGTTCGATGAGGGGGTAATGTAGGAGAGCATTATGTTGCTCTTGTCGGCATAGACACAACCCCCACCGCTCTTGCGGCGATAGGTCTGAATGCCGTTCTCACGGCAATATCCGGTATCTACCTCGCTGTCTACAAGCTGATTGCGTCCGAAGATGACGGTAGGTTCCACCTGCCACATAAAAAAGTAGTCTTGCGCGGGTAGTTCCCGTGCAACATACTCCTCCATTGCAAGATAGAACGGCAGGCGGTATTCTGTCTCAACAGGCAGTTCTACATATACCATCTCATTTGACATGATTACCTGACAAATTTATGAAATTATATTATAAATGCAACCGCTATAACATTTTTTTTGAAAACAGCATAGGTTGTTCAGGATTATTAGGAGATTCCATCTCGGAGAATGCTTGATATGACAGACGGAGTGAAGGCAATTGCCTTCACTCCGTCTGTCATAAAACAAGGAAACCTATCACTTACGTTTGCCGATGGGGAAATTGATACCCATAGTAAAGTGAGAATTCAAATCATCAATAGGCACGAACTGAGGATTGACCTTTGTTATCATATGGTCGCTGCCGATAAAGAAGTTGAAACCGACAGGGTGGAAATTCAGCATCCACCCCAGGCTTGTGCCATAGGTATTGAAACCGCAGTTAACAGTTGCCTCGAACCATTTGAGGGGAGCGATGTTTATATACCCTCGCACATCGTGCCACCTGCAGCTCTCGAACTCCGAGAAGCACTGGCCATAGAGCAGGGCCACCGATAGAGGCTTGTAGAAAGGCATGCTGTACTCTGCACCAAGGTAAATTGTAGTGTTCATGCGTGTATTGACAGACTCGGCACCCTCGTACTTGAAGTCGACCAACTCCTCAGCATCATCCTTCAGGCGGTCGAGTTCATCCTCGACTGTGTTCTCCATGTCATCATAGTCGACCGTTCCGAATCCGTTGAACTCGACCTTTGTATCAACGCTCTGCGCCTTCATCATATATTTCCAGTTGATGAAGCCGAGGTCAAGGATTGACGCCGAGAGGGTCAACCCCGGAACGATGTCGTTCATATCGTACACGACACCCAGGTCAACGGCAAAACCCGATGATGCGGGCGACATCTTTCCGGTCTCGATACCGTCAATGACATCATCCTCATCAAGCGTTGCGTAAGCTTCGCAGAAGAGAGCGCCCTGGGCAGTAGCATGACTCTCGACCAGCCAACGGTTTTCGTTGAGCTCGACATTCAGCTTGTCTATGTTTATATCGGCATGTGCCAAGCCAAGCAGATACTTTAGCTTCGCACCGACACGCAACCCTTTGATGACCTCACGCGAATAGCCCAATGTAAAAGCGGCATAGTTCATCGTGTTGATATTTATGTCCGAAATGCTGTATGAGTTCTTCTGGAATCCCATCTTTGCAAACTCAAAGAGAGACTTCGGGAGCATGAACATGGTAGATGAATGAACGCTGAGGTCCAGTGTCGCATAACCGCCGAATGCACGGAAACCACAAGAGAATATTGACTCATCAAGATTGAACCCGATGCGTGATGTACCGGGCAGTCCGCCAAGGAACTCATCCTGACCGACCGAACCGCTCATAAACGTTGTCAGTTCGTCATTTCCGCGAGGGAAAAGGAAATCAGAGACACCGACGTTTCCTTTGGTTCTCAAAGCGATATTTCCGGTCGCGATAGAGAAATACCCTCGTTCGGCCTTCATAGCCGGATTAAGCTTGCTGTTATGGAATGTACCGTCAAGGAAGTACGATGAGAGCGAACTCTGCGCCATTGCAACATGTGAGCATGCCATTATCAGCAGAGCGGCAACTGTATATTTTATGTTTTTCATAGTAATTGTTCCGTAATTGTTATTCATCCAGGTCTGTTTCAATGTCACCTACAATATCGAATACGATATTGGAAATCTTGACACCTTGCTCTGCATTAAGTGAAGATGAGCCCGTCGTGTGGTCAGAAGCTGCTTTTATCTCCAGTGCGAGCTTGTCAAGCGTAGAGAAATCGCCTGTTGCGCTCTTTATGGCAAGAACAACCTTCTGCGCCTCCTGGTCACTCTCTGCAATCTTCCCTCCGAGACCGGCCTTCACGAAGACAGGCTCAACCTCAATTGTCTCTATGGTCTTACCGTTCATGTCAAGCGCCTTCACGCTGAGTTGCAGACCCAGAGGAATTGTATTCACAATATCCATTCTGGCATCGAGTCTGATGTTGGTCAGCATGTCAAGGTCCTCGCCGAAACTGTCAATCAGGTCATCAATTGTGTCATTGTATATAATATTGAGGTTATCGAACTTCAGCGGAATATACACAGAATATGAGCCGCTGAAAGTAAGAGCCTCGACAATATTGATATGGTGTGTCTGTTGAGTATTGACCGTAGGTTTTATCTTGAAGTCGATTGTATTAGGTATCTTCTCAAGAAGACGTACGAGCTCTGGAACCTGTATATTCTCATAGCCCATCTTAGCCACCTTATTGCTGTCGCTTGTGAGGAAGAGCCTTGTCTCTACAGCTGTAATCTCCCCACTCTCTTCATTGTAGCTTGCAGGCTTTACACTTACACGCTGCGTTATGATAGAAGACTGGATTACTTTACCGTTGTCATCCTTTCCGAAAATCTCCATATCAACATCAATGGGCATTGCGATAGAGTTCTCGAGCACAATCTCAATCTGAGGCTCAGCCAGTGTAATTGAGTTGCCATCCTCTTTCAAGAACTCGAGTTCCTCGCCAAGGTCGAGGTCAAAAGACTCCTCTACCTCATCAAGCTCGCCACGATAGAGTCCATGGAATGTCTTTACCTGCATCTCATCGATATTCACATTCACATCGAAGACGATGTCATTGAGTTTATCCAATACATTCGAGTGCATTTCGACACCGTCGATATATGCATCGCCATAAATGGAGATATTGCCTTCGTATGAAATGTAGGATTTTCCGTCAGTGGAATCCTTCGGCTCCATGCCTTTATAACCGAACTCCTCAGTCATGAAATCAATGCCTGTACATGCAAGGGCAAACGTTATGCGTGACTCACCGTGCGGATTGATGTCTGTCTTTATAAAGAGGGTGTCATCAACAATATCCAAATCGACATCGTCACTTCTCTCGGGCATGTTCTGAAGCTTGAGGAAAGAGGGCATCAGAGCATACAAGTCAAGATGTACAATCTCATCAAGTTCATCAAGACCGCTCACTTTCATATCGAAAGTGACCGTGCCGTTCTTGACAAAGTCCATTTTCTCGAGTCGCCCGATTTCCTCGGGCACATCCTCGTTGAATGTGAAGTCCGTTTCAGTATCAAGCTCCGACTTGATTACCTCGGTATGCACCTCGGCATCCTTTATAACGAGGTCCGATGATATCATATTGAAATCGGCGCTTTTTCCCCTTTGAGCTTGTCAAGCGTACTGACCATAGAGTGCAGTTCCGCTTCTGCAAGAACCATATTCTCTGTATTTAAGTCATTCTCATCGACAAAGAATATGTGGGCTTTTACATTGATGTCACACTCTTCATCGACAACAGGAAGATTTACATCAAACCTCTCGAGCGCGAGATTCCACCTTGTATTACCCAATGCCTGAAGGTCGTACACATAGAATGCATGCTTCTCCTTGTCATATATGACATCCTTGCCCTTGCCCTTGCCTTTGTATGTAGAGAACTCATCCGAGATAAAAAGTTCTTCAGGGAAATCAATCTTGAGCGCATGACCCTTCTTGAGTTCAAAATCCTTAAGCCAGCTTATATCCATCAATGACTCAAACTGCAGCATACTCCTCTCTTTCTCGAACTCGATGTGATATATCGTATCAATGTACTCAAGGTCATTGAAATGAGCCGAGAAGTCCATTACGACAGGTTCAAAGCCGACCTCTACATCCTTAGTCTTTCCTTTGGCGTCCTCAAAGGCAAGAGGGACATTGAACGAGACATTGAAATCGAGGTCCTCCCTCTTCAACTTTGAATCGACGTTCAGGCTACCACTTACCTTATAGTCAAGGGTGTATGTTATTTTCTCGGTGAAGTCGATAATCCCGTTACCGTTCACTCTCTTGTCAACATCCTTTATCTCCTTGATGTAGAATTTGATGCTGTTCCTCTCACCGGCAAGTCTAAGGTCCTTTACATATATCTCGTTCTTTGCCGATGACAGCTCATACTTGTCAGTATACAGTTCAATACATTCAGGGAATGTAATCTTGAAGTCCACAAGTTTGTCAAGAGTATTCAGAACCTTGCTGTTTGTCACGACAACCTCTACAAGAGCACCATCAGAAGTACCTTGTGTACCGGGAGTCTTCAACCTGATGCTGTTTATAGTCTCGACCTCATCGGGAAGCTCATAACTGAAGTCACAATCAACATATTGGGTTCCGGTGGTAAAAGTGTCATCAAGTGTTACCACAGTATTGAAAGAGTTGTCAGACTCCAGCATCCTGAAGGCATAGTCAATGTTCTCATTGGAGATTTTTGTGACTGCGCTTGACTTAAGGACCGGCAGTTCGTTGTTCAATTCTTCCAGAGAAATATCGGGAGTATTGAAAACAATCGGCTTAATAGGCTGTGCCTCGATGTGAACCGTATCAATGTCGACACTCTCGAATTCTATATTCACGGTATGTTCCTGAGGATCTATATTCAGTTTAACAGGATCAACCGTCTCCTCGACAGGAGATATCGACTCTTCAACCGAAATTGAATAAGTGCCGTCGGCACTCTTCTCAAGGATTTCCACATCATCAACGTCGATGAGGGAATCAAGAGTAACGGCCTTCATGTTTCCGAAAGGCACAGAAACCCTGTTGCCTTCAATCTTGACATCAGTACAAATCTCCTTATTCAGGTCGTAGTTGTTGTCCACACAGGAACAGACAAGCAACACAAGACCGTAACGGAGCATCTTAAATGTTCTATTACACATAATTATTATAGTAAGTTTTTTAATTAGTCTTTAGACTACGGGATTATCGTTGAGCCTGACACGGACAATTGTTCTGCAAAGGTAAATAAAATATACAAATTAACAAATATTTAGTAATGTAAACAGATGTTATCCCACACAAAAAATATATTCCCACATGAGCACAAGATTGGAACACGACAAAAAAGAAAGAGGGCGACTAAAAAGTCGTCCTCTTTGTATGAGATGAATAAAAAGATATAGTTTAAGGCAAGCGTAACGCCAAAATACACTTTTCAGTCATCTTTTTCAACATTATAAAATAATTGTCATCGCTCTCTTACTTCGCAACAGCCTCAAGACGTCTGAGGATTGAGAAGATGAAGATTGCCGATACAAGGCAGATTGCGATGAGAACACCCCATACGACATAAAGTTCTGTCTTGTCCCAAAGAAGGCCCGGGATTGAAATGAGGAAGTTACCGATAGCAGTAGCCACGAACCATCCACCCATCATCATACCCTTGTACTTCGGAGGCGCAACCTTGCTCACAAAAGAGATACCGATTGGAGAGAGAAGCAACTCGGCAACAGTCAACACAAGGTATGTGCTGATGAGCCAGTTTGGAGAAACCAATGTAGCAGTACCTGCCTCCAAAGCCGCCTTCTGCTCAACAGGAGATACAAGACCCATTGAACCTACAAGAAGGATAACGAAAGCCGAAGCAGCAACGAGCATACCAAGACCAATCTTCATTGGAGAAGAAGGCTCCTTGCCTTTCTTTGCAAGAGCACCGAACACAAGCATTATGATTGGTGTCAATGCAACAACGAAACATGGGTTGAACTGCTGGAAGATAGGAGCCTCTACGTCAACAGAACCGGTAACAGTCATTGCTCTGTAAACAAGGACACCGCCTGCAGCAAGGAAAAGAACCGCAGCAATCAGCTTGCCCTTGATAGTCTTGGACTGGAAGATGTTGAGAACACCGTAAACAACAAGGATTACACAAACGAGGTTCCAGATGCTTCTTACATCAGTGAAACTGAAAGACTTGCTAAGGAAAAGGCTCATAAAGCCGCTCTCCGAGGTAGCTGTGTACTCACGTGCGAACTGGTTCATTGTGATACCGTTCTGGTGGAAAGCCATCCAGAAGAAGATAACCACGGCGAACACAAGGCAGAGACAAACGATACGCTCCTTTGTCTGAGCAGGAGTAAGTTCCTCCTCTACAACCTCAGTTGCACCCTTTGCTGCAACCTTTGCACGGTCGGCATGCGCGAATGTGCTGCGGAAGGTGTAGTAAATGATGATTGACACAATCAATGATACACAAGCTACAGCAAATGCAAAGTGATATGAATCGGCCTTTGACACGCCATACGCGCTCTGTGTCCATGCCATGATGCCGAGAGCGGCAGCAGCAGCGAACATTGAACCGATGTTGATAGCCATGTAGAAGATGCTGAAGCCCTCATCACGCTTTGCAGCATACTTAGGCTCATCGTACAGGTTACCTACAAGCACCTGGAGGTTACCCTTGAAAAGGCCGGTACCTACACACACGAACAGAAGTGCAAGCGCCATAACACCAAGAGCGATAGTTCCGGCACCAAGAGGCAACGCAAGCAGGAAATAACCCAGGAACATTACTAGGATACCGATTGTTACCATTTTACCGAAACCGAACTTGTCGGCAAGCATACCGCCGAAAAGAGGCACGAAATAAACTACGCCCAGGAAAATCGCCTGGATAGCACTTGAGGTTCCCATAGAGAACCCGAAGTTGTCCTGCAAAAAGAACAGGAACACAGCCAACATGGTGTAGTAGCCGAAACGCTCACCTGTATTGGCAAGGGCCAATGCCCACAAACCTTTAGGATGTCCTTCAAACATAAAATAATAGATAAAAGTTAATAAATTCAATTCAAACTCAAAAGCACGCAAAAAAGAGGGATGCACCCCTGCGGCAAAAACATCCGCAAATTTAATAGAAAGCACCGAAAATTCAAAATAGAAAAACGTATTTTAATATTATAAATTATCTTGAAGAACATCTTTAAACAACGGCTTTTTGGCACTTAACAACGCATACTGAATAATACTACCCTATTCGCCACATGATTTCACGCCCGACAACACCGGTTGTCATCCCTTTACATAAAGTGAAGAAGAATACTCTTGAACATATTAATCCATAACACTAAATCACATTACCTTAAACATTAAATAGCAAAGCATTAAGGAATGTAATACAGAGCAAAAAAGTAAATACAACCATTGGCAATGCAAAGAGTTTTTCCAAAAGAAGAACGGACTTACAAACGGACTATTGCAAAGATTCGGCATCCTCATTGCCATGCCCGACTGTATAAGGCATGATATATACAATCCAAGAGTACACATGAAGCAATACCGGCTGACAGAAAAACCTCTTTAAATTTTTGCATTCACGCGAATTATATTATCTTCGCACAATAAATAATTACAAAGACAAATAAAACCACATAAAATGAGCGATCAGAGATACATGATGCGTGGCGTATCGGCATCCAAGGAGGATGTACACAACGCCATAAAGAACATTGACAAAGGACTATACCCTAAAGCATTCTGCAAGATTATCCCCGACATCCTTGGCGGCGACCCTGAGTACTGCAACATCATGCATGCCGACGGTGCCGGCACAAAGTCATCACTCGCCTACCTTTACTGGAAGGAGACAGGAGATATCAGTGTATGGAAAGGCATCGCACAGGATGCACTTATAATGAACATTGACGACCTGCTTTGCGTGGGTGCAACTGACAATATCCTTGTATCGTCTACCATAGGACGTAACAAACTGCTTGTTCCCGGCGAGGTCATCTCGGCCATCATCAATGGTACGGATGAACTGCTTGCCGAACTGCGCGATATGGGTGTAGGAGTGTACGCCACAGGCGGAGAGACGGCTGACGTTGGCGACCTTGTACGTACAATAATTGTCGATAGCACGGTCACTTGCCGCATGAAGCGCAGCGATGTCATCGACAACGCGAACATCGCTGGAGGCGACGTAATTGTAGGTATGGCATCGTACGGACAGGCGACATATGAGAAAGAGTACAACGGCGGCATGGGCAGCAACGGACTCACATCGGCACGCCACGACGTTTTCAGCAAATATCTTGCCGAAAAATATCCCGAGAGCTATGACAAGGGTGTCCCTGCAGAACTCATCTATTCGGGCGGCCTGAAACTTACCGACACCGTCGATGGTTCTCCGCTCGACGCCGGCAAGCTCGTGCTCTCCCCCACAAGGACATACGCACCGATTGTAAAGAAGATGCTCGATGCACTGCGCCCCGAGATACACGGAATGGTACACTGTTCAGGCGGTGCACAAACCAAGGTAATGCATTTCGTGGAGAACAAGAGAGTTATAAAAGACAACCTCTTCCCCATTCCGCCACTGTTCAAGACAATCAAGGAGCAGAGCGGTACCGATTGGGCCGAGATGTACAAGGTATTCAATATGGGTCACCGACTTGAGGTATATGTCAAACCCGAACATGCCGAGGAGATTATCGCAATAAGCAAGAGTTTCGGTGTTGACGCGCAGATTATCGGACGTGTAGAGGATGCCGAAAAGAACGAACTGATTATCGAAAGCCCTTACGGAACTTTCCGTTACTAAACACATTTATGCTCTGTGCTTTGCACGGGGCATAAATCGCATAAACAGACAATGGAGAACAATTCACTACTCAACAAGCTCAACGACCTTGAAGCAAGGTTCCAAGAGGTGTCGACCCTTATCACAGACCCAGCCGTAGTTGCCGACATGAAGCGCTACGTAAGGCTCAACAAGGAGTACCGCGAACTGGAACAGATTCTTGATGCCCGCAAACGTTACATTCAGTTGCTGACATCATTGAGCGATGCGAAGGATATCCTAGCCAACGAGAGCGATCAGGACCTCCGCGAGATGGCACGTGAGGAGATTGAGATGTGCGAGAATAAGATACCGGAAACAGAGGAGGAGATAAAACTGTTGCTTATCCCGGCCGACCCTCAGGACGACAAGAACGCAATCCTTGAAATACGCGGTGGCACAGGCGGCGACGAGGCGGCAATCTTCGCAGGAGACCTTTTCCGCATGTACAGCAAGTATTGCGAGAGCAAGGGTTGGAGACTCGAGGTATCAAGCTGCAGCGAAGGCACATCGGGCGGGTACAAGGAGATTATCTGCACCGTCAGCGGTGAGAAAGTGTACGGGACCCTTAAATACGAATCTGGGGTACACCGTGTACAACGCGTTCCCGCGACCGAGACACAGGGGCGCGTACACACATCGGCGGCATCTGTAGCCGTACTCCCCGAGGCCGAGGCTTTTGATGTAGAGATAACCGAGAGCGCAATAAAGTGGGATACTTTCCGCTCAAGTGGTGCGGGAGGACAAAATGTGAACAAGGTAGAATCGGGAGTGCGTCTGCGTTACCCCTGGCTCAACCCCGAGACAAATCAGGTTGAGGAGATACTCATTGAGTGTACCGAGACACGTGACCAGCCCAAGAACAAGGAGCGCGCACTGGCACGTCTGCGTACCCTCATATACGACCGCGAGCACCAGCGCTACGCCGATGACATTGCCAACAAGCGCAAGACAATGGTATCGACAGGAGACCGCTCGGCAAAGATACGCACGTACAACTACCCTCAAGGACGTATAACAGACCATAGAATAAACTACACGATATACAACCTCAGCGCTTTCGTGAACGGTGACATACAGGACTGCATAGACCACCTCATCATCGCCGAGAATGCCGAGAGAATGAAGGAACAAGAACTATAACAAAAAAACACATAATCCATGAACAGACAAGAACTTATCAACCAGATTAAAGAGAAATGTTCATTCCTTTGCGTTGGTCTTGACAGCGACATCAAGAAACTGCCGGTTCATCTCCTTGAGAACGAGGATGCAGTATTTGAATTCAATAAGGCTATCATTGACGCGACTGCGCCCTACACTGTTGCCTACAAGCCCAACCTCGCATTCTACGAGGCATGCGGTGTAAAGGGATGGATAAGTTTTGAGAAGACTGTAAACTACATAAAGGAGAACTACCCCGAGATATTCATCATCGCAGATGCAAAGCGTGGCGATATCGGCAACACATCATCACTCTACGCACGTTCATTCTTCGAGGAGATGAAGGTTGACTCTATCACAGTGGCTCCATACATGGGCGAGGACAGCGTGAAGCCATTCCTTGCATACGAAGGCAGCTGGGTCATTGTGCTTGCGCTGACATCGAACCCGGGTTCACACGACTTCCAGCTTACCAAAGACGAAAACGGACAGATGCTGTTCGAAAAGGTTCTTGAGACATCACAGAAATGGGGAAGCGATGAGAACATGATGTACGTGGTAGGCGCCACACAAGGCAAGTCATTCGAGAATGTACGCCGCATCGTACCAAGCCATTTCCTTCTTGTTCCCGGTGTAGGCGCACAGGGCGGTTCACTCGAGGAGGTATGCAAGTACGGCATGAACGAAGAGTGCGGTCTTCTTGTAAACGCGAGCCGCGCCATCATCTTCGCCGACAGCAGCGAGAACTTTGCAGCAGTGGCTGCCGAGAAGGCACACGACTACCAGCAGCAGATGGAACGTGAACTGAAAGCAAGAAATATTATCTAAACTGTTCAAATTCGCATCTGCAGCGATAAAAATAAGCAAAAACACAATTCACAATTGTGCGAAATCATTATCTTCGCCATAAAAGACAAACAGACAAGATATGAAATTCACAGCAAAACAGATAGCATCATTCATCGGCGGTGAGGTTATCGGCAACGAGAATGCCGAAATATTCACATTCGCAAAGATTGAAGAGGGAGTTCCTGGAGCAATCTCGTTCCTTGCAAACCCGAAGTATGCCGAATACATTTACACAACCCAATCATCGGTTGTTCTTGTAAACAAGGACTTTGAGCCAAAGGGAGAGATTCAGGCGACGCTCATCAAGGTAGACAATGCTTATGAGAGCCTTGCGAAGCTCATGATGATGTACGAGGCTTCAAAGCCGAAGAAGACGGGCATCAGCTCGTTGGCATCGATTGCCGAGAGTGCAAAGATTGGAGAGAACTGTTACATAGCTCCTTTTGTTGTCATTGGCGAAGGATGCGAGGTCGGCGACAACTGCAGCATCCACGACGGAGTGTCGATAGGCGACGGTGCAAAGGTCGGCAACGACTGTATACTGTATGCACACGCGACTGTATACCATGACTGCCGCATAGGCAACGGCTGTATTCTGCACAGCGGATGCGTCATCGGCGCCGACGGTTTCGGTTTCGCCCCCACTGCCGATGGTTACAACAAGATACCCCAGACAGGAATCGTTGTCATCGAGGACAATGTCGAGGTCGGTGCGAATACCTGTATCGACCGCGCCACAATGGGTTCAACAATCATCCACAGCGGTGTAAAGCTGGACAATCTTGTACAGATTGCACACAACGATGAGGTAGGAAGCCACACTGCAATGGCCGCACAGGTAGGCATCGCCGGTTCTACAAAGATTGGCCAGTGGTGTATATTCGGTGGTCAGGCAGGTGTTTCGGGTCACAGCACCATAGGCGACCGCACCACAGTGGGTCCACAGTGCGGAACCATAGGCAACCTCAAGGGAGGCGAGACACTTCTCGGCGCTCCAGCAATGGACGCGAAGGAGTATATCCGCGCCATGGCATACTTGAAGCGTCTCCCCGATATGGACAAGAAAATAAAGCAGCTCACGAAAGAGCTTGAAGCATTAAGAAACAAATAAACTGATATAGTTCTATGAACAAGCAAAAGACACTAAACGGAAGTTTCTCACTCTACGGCAAGGGACTGCATACAGGCCTTAGCCTGACTGTGACTTTCAACCCTGCACCCGAGAACTACGGTTACAAGATACAGCGTATCGACCTCCCAGGCGAGCCCATCATCGATGCAATTGCCGAGAACGTGACCGAGACCACCCGCGGCACAGTGCTAACAAAAGGTGAGGCACGCGTCAGCACTGTCGAGCATGCCATGGCAGCGCTTTTCGCGTTGGGTATCGACAACTGTCTCATGCAGGTGAACGGCCCGGAGTTCCCTATTCTCGACGGTAGCGCAATACATTATGTCGAGAACATCGAACGCATCGGAATAAAGGAGCAGAATGCCGAGAAGGATGTATTTGTCATCAAGTCGAAAATCGAGATTAAGGATGAGAACACAGGCAGTTCGATAATAATTCTCCCCGATGAGAATTTCAGCCTGAACGTGCTTGTACACTATGACAGCGACATACTTTTCAACCAGTATGCCACACTCGAGGACATGGAGAGTTTCAAGGAGGAGATTGCATCGAGCCGTACGTTCGTTTTCGTACGCGAGCTTGAGCCGTTGCTGAACCTCGGTCTCATCAAGGGCGGAGACCTTGACAACGCGATTGTAATCTATGAAAGGGAGATGCCGCAGGACAAGTTCGACCTGCTTACAGACATGCTGGGAACCCCACGCATGGATGCGAAGAAGCTGGGTTATCTGAACCACAAGCCTCTCGTATGGAACAACGAGCCTGCACGTCACAAGCTTCTCGACATCATCGGCGACCTCGCACTCATCGGCAAGCCTCTTCAGGGACGCATCATCGCGACATGCCCGGGCCATACCATCAACAATAAGTTCGCGCGCGCGATGCGCAAGAATATCCGCGAGCACCAGATTCAGGCACCTGTATACAACCCGAATGCCGAGCCCGTTATGGATATAAAGCGCATCAAGGAGCTTCTGCCCCACCGCATCCCCATGCTCCTGATTGACAAGGTTACAGAACTTGGTTCAAACAACATCGTCGGTGTAAAGAACGTGACAATCAACGAGCCGTTCTTCGCAGGACACTTCCCCGAAGAGCCTGTAATGCCCGGTGTATTGCTTGTCGAGGCGATGTCGCAGTGCGGTGCGTTGCACATACTGAACATGCTCGATGAGCCTGAGAAGTACTCTACATATTTTGTAAAGATTGACAGGGTACTATTCCACAAGAAAGTCGTACCGGGCGACACACTGATATTCAAGATTGAACAGATTGGAGAGTTGCGCCATGGCCTTGCTATAATGAAGGGATATGTCTTCGTCGGCGAGAAGCTTGCGGCCGAGGCACAGTTCACAGGACAGATAATTAAAAACAAATAACAGCTATGATTAGTCCATTAGCATACATACACCCAGGAGCAAAGCTGGGAGAAAACTGTACAGTAGAGCCATTCGTATATATTGATGACAATGTTGTAATCGGCGACAACTGCCACATCATGGCACACGCATCAGTGCTCAGCGGAACACGAATGGGCAAGAACAACAAGATACACCATGGTGCCGTTGTGGGCGGCATTCCCCAGGACCTTAAGTTCGTGGGCGAGGAGACAACACTCGAAATGGGCGACAACAACATGGTACGTGAGAACGTGACACTCAACCGCGGTACTGCGTCAAAAGGTAAGACCGTCATCGGCAGCAACAACCTTTTCATGGAGAACTCACACATCGGCCACGACAGTGTCATCGGCAGCGGATGCATCATCGGCAACTCGACAAAGATTGCCGGCGAGGTTACAATCAGCGACAACGCAATTCTGAGCGCATGTGTCCTTGTGCATCAGTTCACACACATCGGCAGCTACGTGATGATACAGGGCGGCAGCCGCATCAACAAGGATATCCCGCCATACATCATCGTTGCACGCGAGCCTGCGAAGTACAGCGGTCTGAACATTGTCGGTCTGCGCCGTCGTGGTTTCAGCAACGAATCAATCAAGAGCATCCATGCAGCATACCGCCACATCTATGAGAGCGGCACCATTGTTTCTACTGCCCTTGCACGAATCAAGGAGAGCGGCAACGTGACACCCGAGGTCGAGTATATCATCGACTTTGTTGAGAAAGTGTCGGAGAGAGGTATCATCGGATAACCATTCCCGACAACAGAGACCATTAATCACTAATACTTAACAAAAATAACAGTTATGGTATATAAGTTCAGATTCTTATCGGATGAGGTTGAGGACTTCAGAAGAGACATAGAAATTGATTCTGATGCGACATTCTTTGAGCTTCATAAGGCCATCCTTGAATCCACAGGTTACCCCGATGACCAGATGACATCATTCTTCATCTGCAACGATCAGTGGATAAAGGAAATTGAGATTACCCGCGAGGACATGGGAGGCATGTCCGAGGAAGAGAACTACATAATGGAAGAGACAAGAATCGGCGACCTCGTTGAAGAGGCGAAGCAGAAGCTGATGTATCTCTTCGACCCGCTCGGCGACCGTGTATTCTACATGGAACTAAGTAAGATAGAGTATCACAAGAATCTCGATGAAGCCGTATGCACCCGCAGCGTAGGCGATGCTCCCCCACAGACACTCGACTTTGAGGAGTTGATGAGCAAGAATCCCGTCGTTGGCAGCGATGATGAGTTCAGCGAGGATTTCTATGGCAGCGATGACTACAACGATGATGACATTGACCCGGATGGTTTCGACATGGGCGGTGCAAGCGAGATGAGCTCGATAGATGATCTTTATTGATAAAGGCCTGTACAACAGATGAATTGTTTAGTTGTACTCATTGGACCTACAGCAGTTGGCAAGACAGATACAAGTCTTGCCATTGCCGCTTATTTGGGATGCCCCATCATATCGGCCGATTCAAGGCAGATGTACAAGGGTATGGAGATAGGCACGGCTATGCCGACCAAGGAGGAACTTTCACGGTGCAGGCACTATTTCGTAGGACACCTTGTCCCCGGGGAGTACTACAGTGCGGCAAAGTACGAGGAGGATGTAATGGAACTGCTTGAGAGGGAGTTCCCGCACCACCCCACGATGCTTATGTCAGGCGGCTCAATGATGTACATCGACGCAGTATGCAACGGCATAGATGATATCCCCACTGTAGATGAAGAGACCCGTTCAATGATACTTGAGAAGTATGAACGCGAGGGACTTGAGAAACTTGCCGATGAACTGCGCATCCTTGACCCCGAGTATTACCATGAGGCCGACATAAAGAACCCCAAGCGTGTGATGCACGCGCTCGAGATATGCTACATGACTGGCAAGCGATACAGCAGTTTCCGCAAACGGCAGAAGAAAGAGCGTCCTTTCAGGATTATAAAGATAGGGCTTCAGCGCGAGCGCGAGGAACTTTATGAACGTATCAACCGCAGGGTCGACATGATGATTGAACAGGGGCTTGTGGAGGAAGTAAGACGGTTTGAGCAGCTAAAGCACCACAACTCGCTGAACACGGTAGGTTACAAGGAAATATTCAAATACCTTGACGGAGAATGGACACTGCCATTTGCCATTGAGAAGATAAAGCAGAACACACGCATATACTCCCGCAAACAAGTCACATGGTACCGCAAGGATGAAGAGATAACGTGGTTCCACCCGAGTGACATCGACAGCATAATAAGACATATAGAAGAACAAAGGACCTGAAGGGCCTTAAACCATAACCACAATTTATCCTGAAGTATATATTCCTTTAATGACGTAGAATGATTACAAAACAGAAGTTCCTCGGTTGAAAAACCGAGGAACTTCTGTTTTGTGGTTACTTATGTAGATATTCTTGGCATCATTCAATGCCATCAATAATGTTCTCCAACTCTTCTTCAAACTCATCGGAGAGAGCCTCAATCTCCTTGCCGAACTCCTCGGCGAAGCCCTCTACTCCCGAACCGAACTTGATTGCCATGTTACGGACACGTTTGCCCAGGTCCTTACCTTTCCGACGTCCAGCCTCTTCCAGTTCTTCATCTGTACAATCAACGTCATCCTCATCACACAGCGCATCGAAGAATCCTTCCATTCCGCCTACAAATTCCTGCGTAATCTCTCCCAGTTCAGAACCTGCATGCTTTATATAAGCCTTGGTCAACAGTAATGTCGCCCTTCCGTTCAGACGCCCAATCTCCCGCAGTTCCTCATCAGTATATTCATACTGCTCCATCTCTTTTTCAATGGCCTCCAACTGCGTAATGACATTCCCAAGTTCCTCGTCGGTGTACGAATCGTAATTCTTCTCAATCTCATCAACAATGCTCCTCAACTCCTTTACCGAAGTCTTCGGACCGCTGCATGCTGTAACGAACAGCATCGCAAACAATGCAAATAATAATGCTACCTTTTTCATTGTTCCAAATATTTATTTCTCAAAATTAAGAAATTTATCGGTAATTACAAACATTAAAAGGGTGAGATTGCACATCGGTTATATTGCATACAGAAGAGGGCAATAGAATTCTCTATCGTGATGATGCCATCCTGAAAGTACCCATTTTCAACTGTTCCATAACCTTTCTGTAGCTTCCTGCACCGACAAAGAGCATCTTCTTGCCAATCTTCTTGCACTCAATCTGAGCTGTACCGTCGAAGAGCCATATCCTGTTCTTCTTGTCAATAGTTATGAGAATTGCCTCTTTGCCGTCATAATCGGCGATTGAAATATCGGTGTATGTAAAATCGTAGTGCTTGCCGCCAAGAGCCACCTGGATATTGCATTTGCTGTCGAGGCTTATACGTGCATCATTGTCGGTCAGTTCTGCATTATTCTGACCTTTAAGAAGTCCGCTCTTCTCGTAGTAGAAACTGTAGAGATATGTTGCCGAGCGGTCGTAGACCGCCTGTATCGCATAGCCACCCGTCCAGTTTTTATTATCCTTATCTTTGATTACAATGTCGTCATCAGTTGTCTTTGGAATGTACACAATATTGTGTGTGCTTTCAAGAGTAAAATATCTATAGTCTTCAGCAGTCTGCTTGAACTCCGCCCATACACCGCTTTTGAGCCTTGGGCGGTATTCACGCCAGTTGAGGTTGTCGCGCACAAAATAGCCGTCATACTCGTAGTGTTTCATACTGTGGTTCCTGTAAGTGTAGTACAGTGCATCGCCCTCGGGACAAAGATGGTGTACATTCAGTGTGTTGTACACAACCTCCCAGTTGCCGTTCTTCTTGCGGTCGACATATATCTTGTCATGTGAAATTTTGGGAACGGAAACATTGCATCGTTTGCTTTCAAGGTAAAAGAACTTGTCATCCTCGTTGTACTGCTTGTACTCATTCCAAGGCTCCACTTTGTCGGCGGGGCGGTATTCGGTCCACTCCTTGCCATCCTTAACAAAATAACCGCCGTTGTAGGTTACAAGCGCCGTTGTCTGTGCCATGAGCGACACCATGCCTGAAACAGCAAGCACCAGTGTCAGTAAAATTTTCTTTTTCATTGTTGTATTGTTTTATAGTTTGTTATTAAAGAGAATGTCATCTCGACGAATGTAATTAGGAGAGATCCCTCGTCGCTTCGCTCTGTCGGGATGACAGGTACGCGAGTATTGTACTCTGTACTCTGTGCTCTGTTCTCTGTACTCTATACTCTGTACTCTGTACTTGGCGTTCTTGAGATCCTTCGCTGCACTCCAGGATGACAAGTACGCGAGTATTGTACTCTGTTCTCTGTTATCTGTACTCTGTTATCTGTTCTCTATTTCAAGAACTTATTTGCGTATCCAAAGTCAATATGCACGCCGTTCTTGTGCGACTTGCCGGCAAAGAAGTACTCATCCTCGGTAAAGTGTATTCCGTAAGATTTGTCGCTAAGGTCACTATTGATTATAATGTTGCACTTCTTTGCAAAATCCTTCTCGCCACCGAAGCAATATTCATTCACCGCCTTCTCAAATCCGCTTACACCACCGATTATTATGCTCATATGGAAATGCTTCTCGGCAGGAGAGTCGTAGAGGCACATAAGTATGTCGCCTTCGCCCCATAACTGTACAAAACGCTTTCCATTGTTCTCGCTGTTTTGTGTCACTTCGAGCCCCTTTACCTTCACGCCCGGCTTGTGACGGAAAAAGTCGCCGAATTCCCTCAACATCTCATTGTACCCGTTTTCGTTTTGAGAGAAGCTGTAAAGCACAGCAGGCATGCCACCCTGATACTCTGTTGCTGCAAACTCTTTGTATTCGGGTGTGAGGCCGTCATCAAACCATTTGTTTCGCGGATAATGCCTGATGACATACTGCTCTGCAATATCCTGCGGCGTTATTATGCACGAAATGATATCAGTGAGACCAAATTTGTAACCGGCTGTAAAACTATGATAACTGTTTATCCAGTCGTATACGCCCTTTGCTGCGTATGGTTTCTGTTTCCCCTTCAAGTGGGCCGGTACGCGGGGTATTGCCACATAGTGCTCATTGCTGCCAGGTATTATCTCAATGAATGAAGGCACATCAAGTTCGGCAAGTTCCCTCTCAAGGTCTTCGAGAGTCTCTTCTTCCTCCTCTTTGAATGCCGCAATCTCCTCAGTCAGTTCTTCGCGTTCTTCCTCGCTTTCAGCCTTGGCAAGCCTGCTTTCAAGCAGTTCTGTATTGTCATTGAAAATCTTTCGTGCAAGCGCCATTATCGACTCGCCGTCGGCACTCGGGCAATAAGGATTATCGGGGTGCCTGCTAAGTGCATCCATATTTGTATGTACCCCGAAGTCCATTCCTCCGAACATATCAACATCAACAAAATCTTCAGTGGTCATCTCCATCACCGAGCGCATCGCATCCTGCACTCTCTCCATAATATTCATGGTTGCATAAAGAATCATGACATCATCGCCGCTATCTCTTACAAGCAACGTGTGACCTTCGCATACAAAAAGAGACTCTTGTTCTCCATCTTCGCGTTGGCATGCCATGAGCGGGATACCGAATATATCCTCCGACTCCTCATCATAATACTTTTCAAATACGCCATTGATAAGGTTGTAACCGATATTGTCTTCAGACATTACTGATACGTAACGGAATGTTGTATCGGAAGTTTCAAAGCCGGTTACAGACATATTCTGTCCATTAACCTCTAAAACAAGAAGGTCCGAAGGATATTCAAGATATGTATCAGAGCTGGAATTTTCATTCACACAAGTCACATGCTCACCATTGAGAGCTTTGAGTTCAGCAATGAATTTCTGCAACTTATCCTGGTCTACGACCTGTGCATAGGCATTCGTGGCAAGCAAGAGTGCCATCATTATATATATTGTCTTTTTCATAATACCATTCTATTATATATATATATCAGAATCCGATTTCCATTCCGTTCTCACCAAGGGTCTTGAACGAATCATATGGAAGCCCTGCAATGAATACTACAGTCAATTCATCACCTTCATCATTTATCACAAGAGTGTTCCCCGAATCGCCGTATATTGCGGTCATCGTTCCACCCTCTCTATTCAGCGCCATAAGCTTCATACCCATTACACTCTCCTCTTCTTGCAGGAATATGTCCATGACCTGTGAAAGCAGTTTGTATCCCTCAGGGCCTGTAGCAGTGAATTGCCGCATGCTTCTTATTGATGTCAACTGCAAGGGGATAGCATTCAACTCCCCATCTGCCCCCAGCATTTTGAACATCTGTCTGAACATACTCGACGAGATATATGCGTAATCAATCTCGTCGGACTTTATTTGTGCCACTCTCTTTATATACATTTCGGCCTCGCTTTTTCCATCATTTTGCGGTATATGCCCTGTGGCAAAGGCAGAACCGGCAAAAAGCACAAGTGCAAACAATGTTGTTAAAATGTACCGTTTCATAATTCAATTATTGAATGTTTATTTTTATCATATTTTTATACGGAGCAACAGCCTTGTTCAAGTTGTTCTCCATTTTGCGTGTATTTTTGTGTGTTGTATTTACTACAAGCATCATATTTTCAAATGCGCCCTTGAAACACTCCATTGCATCCTCGGGATTGTCGAAAGTATCCTCCTCGGCAAACTCGGCAACAACAGTTTGCTGCTTTTCATGCGACTGAACATTCTCATCCATAAATATATAACCCACAGCCAACAGAGCAACAGCTGCCGCACCATGCCACACAAGGCGAGGAATCTTAAAAATGCGTCTTTTTGCTCCACCGGCATCACGCTCATCGGAGACATCAGGCACCTCATCCTCGGCAAGAGTGTCAAGCATCGCCTCAAGACGCACCTCGGCACCTGAGGGCAACACAGCCTCATGCTCCTCGCCGCAAAGTGCGATTATAGCCTCCTTGTCCTTACGGAGTTCGGCAGGAACATCATGCTCGCGCAGGTAGCAGCATAGTTCGCGCTCCTCCTCAACAGACAGCTCGGCATTGAAGAACCGCTCTATCATTATGTCCAGTTTCTCTTTTTCCATAATCAAACTCCTTTATAGGTTATCGTAAAACTCTCTGAATCTTTTTCTTACCCTTGATACAATTACCCTGATATTGGCTTGCGAAAGCCCGGTAACACCCTCAATCTCCTCGAAGCTACAGCCGTTCATCCTCATCTGCATCACGCGGCTGTAGTGTTGAGGGAGGCCAGCCAGAAACTTTTCAAGACATTCATCGGCCTCGCGCCGTTCAATCTCAGGCGGCGAACTTCCGGCCACATCATCGGCCAGTATCTCCCCCACCTCATCATGGCTCCTTATCACTCTCCAGCGGTCTACACATATATTCTTCAATAAGGTGCGGCAATAAGCCTCGGGAGCCACGATATTTTTCAGTTCATCCTTCCTCTCCCACAACTTGAGATATAGATTCTGCACAGCATCCTCTGCCTCAAAGCTGTCGCAAAGCATTCTGAACGCTTCGCGATAGAGCATCTTCTGCAGCGGTAAGAACCGCCTTTTGAATTCTGTGTGTGTCATTTATCTCAATGTTTGCGTAAACTGCGAACATAGCCTGCACTCGCTGTGAAAAACATTAAAGCAAGCTTGATGTTTCTCGCTCGTTTGTTGCTATATTTGAGCTAACGCTCGAATATTTTCTGCACTCGCTGTGAAAAACATTAAAGCAAGCTTGATGTTTCTCGCTCGTTTGTTGCTATATTTGTGGTTCTCGGAAATGTCCGTTTTTAATCCTTTCCACCTATAAGACGGAAAATATGCGGATTTGTTACAACGTAGAACAAAAAAAATTAAATAAAAAAAGAATCTGATAAAGAAAATCTTATGGACAACACAACACTGACAATAGCCCAGAAGAAGAGAAGGCTATTAAAAACAAGAAACTCCTGCAACGCAGTGTTGCAGGAGCCTCTGGACTCGTTGTTTAAGACAACAATGCTTTTATAAGGTTTTCAAATGCATCAAGGTCTCTTGGGTCGGCATTTACATCAAGCATATTGCCGTAGCGGTCGCTACGGCTACACTTGTCTTTGCATCTAAGTACCGCATTTGTCATCGGGCATCTTGTTGGTAGTAGAAAGTTCTACCAACTTATCTTTGTTAATTTTTCTCAGAATTCAGCGTGTTAGATTACAGCATACAAGCCCAACCGAACTTTCGTGCAATTTCTTTTAGCAGGTTGCGGTCGCGTACAGGGATAATCACCTCCACTGTTTCGTTCTCATTGCTACGAGATGCAATGTTGGCCGTATCAAGGTCATACTGTGTCTGCATATTCATCAACACATCAGCAGGAACGCCAAGAACTTTCTCGATAGCAACAGCAACACTCAACGATACAGAACGCTTGCCATTGATTGTCTCGCTCAAGACAGATGCCTTGATTCCAGACTCTGCGGCCAACTGCTTCTGCGTCATCTTTCTCTCTTTCAGCTCATCCTTTATCAGTTCTCCCGGGTGAGTGGCTACAAACGGTGTCAAACTTTCCTTATTCATAATGTTTCGATATTTCAAATAATAAAGCGTTAACTACGATACCTTCTTCGTCGGGAGAACTGTTGAACAGCAAGCGATACTGTCTGTTTATCCATACGGCATCAACACCGTTCAAGTCTCCCTTTTTCTTCTCATAATGAAGTGATTTAATGTAATAAAGGTCTTCTATGCGACGGGCAGCCCTTATATAGTTCACAACCTTTACATATTGCTTTACGACATCCTTTGCCAATTTACGGTAGCGGCTGTCCGTTGTTGTGCCACTTACATATAGTTCCTCTAATGAAACATCTTCAAATACTATATTCATTGTAATAACAATTCTATTAGCAATACGACTGCAAATATAATAACAAACGAGCGAGAAACATCAAGCTTGCTTTAATGTTTTTCACAGCGAGTGCAGAAAATATTCGAGCGTTAGCTCAAATATACGAATAATTTTGAACAATTCGCAAATTTGCTAATTTTTTCTACATATACACTTCCATACCGTTTATCTCGAATATGCAAATATCGCGCACAGTGCGTATTTGACCTCGTCGAAGTTGCTTTTACTCACTTTGAAAGCTAAAACAAGTTTGGCTTTCATTCGCTTACTCACAACATTCCCGGCTATCGAGCAGCTTAATACGGCGAGTGCCTTTGTAGAAATCGTACCGCTGTGACATTGCATTTTCTATGTATTTTCTATGCGCACGTAAAAAATAATAAAACAATTACTATACCCCATAACGTGCATTGCCTTGTAACTCCTCTTCAATGCGTATCAGTCGGTTATACTTGGCTGTGCGGTCGCTACGACTCATTGAACCGGTCTTTATCTGCCTGGCGTTTACAGCCACGGCAATATCTGCAATTGTAGTATCCTCGGTCTCTCCCGAACGGTGACTTATGATGGCAGTGTAGCCATTACGGCGTGCCAGTTCAATGGTATCGAGAGTCTCGGTAAGTGTTCCAATCTGGTTAACCTTGACAAGTACGCTATTGGCACAATTCCGTTCTATGCCTTTGCTCAGGTACTTGACATTGGTTACAAAAAGGTCATCACCCACAAGTTGGCAACGGCTGCCTATACGCTCGGTAAGCATACTCCACCCCTCCCAATCATTCTCGCCCATGCCGTCCTCGATTGAATCGATAGGATATCTTCCGATGAGATGTTCAAGATAATCGACCTGTTCCCTGGATGTACGCTTATGCCCCTTGGGACCTTCAAAAAGCGTATAGTCGTACACCCCGTCGCGATGGTATTCCGATGCCGCGCAGTCAAGAGCCAATGTGATGTCGCGTCCAGGAGTATAGCCGGCAGTCTTGATAGCATGAACCAATATATCCAGAGCCTCTTCCGCCCCTTTAAGTCCCGGAGCAAAACCACCCTCGTCGCCAACTCCTGTACTATAACCGTCCTTCTTCAGCACGCTCTTGAGTGCGCTGAAAACCTCGGCACCCATCTGCACGGCATGACGTATGCTGCCGGCACCTATAGGGCGTATCATAAACTCCTGGAATGCAACAGGTGCGTCAGAGTGACGTCCTCCATTGAGCAGGTTCATCATGGGAACAGGCAGCACGTGGGCGTTGACACCGCCGATATAACGATACAGAGGCATACCGCATGCCTTTGCCGCAGCGCGCGCAATAGCCAATGACACTCCCAATATGGCATTTGCCCCAAGAGTGCTTTTGGTTGGTGTGCCGTCAAGTTCAATCATCTTGAGGTCCAAACCCCGTTGGTCATATACATTACATCCGCGCAACACCGGTGCTATGCGTTCGCCGATATTGGCTACTGCTTTTGACACCCCCTTGCCATTATAGCGGGATTTGTCGCCGTCACGCAACTCCAATGCCTCATTTTCACCGGTAGATGCACCCGACGGTACAGAAGCACGTCCTACCATACCATTCTCCAGTACAACTTCGGCCTCGACAGTGGGGTTTCCACGAGAGTCTAAAATTTCTCTCCCTTTAATCTCTGATATCTTCATAATTACACTCTTTTAACGTAAGTTTGATATAACAATTAGTACTGTAATCTAGCGTATTTGTTGAGTTTACGTTCTTTTTACAATCTAATACTGAAATACAAACGCTTGGAAAGAAAGTTTGTTGTACTGACACTATAAAAAAGAAACTTGCTTCTTCAGCAAAGAGTTTATTTGCAGCAGCAAGCCTTATCATCAAGGCAGATATTCAATAACCATTGTGTGGTTCATATCACGGTGCAACGTGCCATTCATATCTATGATGCAAGAGAATGGAATGCCTATAAAACGAAGTTTTGCCTGAAGGTACTCCCAATCTTTGCTACTGATGTATATGTGTTCTCCTTCAATGTATGTTTTGCCAAGCCACTCTTCCGATGATTCGCGATACTTATCCTCGGTGATATACAGGAACTTTACGGGCTTCCCTTGCATATCCTTTATGAAATTGCGTTGCTCCATCATAGTTGCACGGCAGGGACCACATCCCATATTCCAGAAATCGAGAAAAAGCACATTACCTTTGTATGGAGCTATAATGCGTTGTATCACAGGGTCGAAGGCAAGGTTTTCCTCGGGAGTCGTCTTTACCTCAAACTTTTTCACATACTCACGATAGGCCTTTGTAAAATGGTGACTTAATATGGGACTTGTGATATATGGCATAGTACCCGCCACATAGGATGCCACATAGTCGGGTGTATTCTCGTGCTCTTTTATTTTAAAACCGAATATACCACGCATCATACACCATTGCCCCATAAAGCTATTTGCAGATAGTCCTGTCGCTTTTGAAGAACACTCCATCGCAAGCGACCAATAATCACTTACGGTCAAGAGGGTATCGTTGCGCATCGGTAGTACAGCCTGCAAGAATTGAGCATCGTAATCAGTGGGCATAACAAACCCGAAAGCATAGTCTTGAATTTCCTGCGAGGTGCCGCCTGTAACCGGTAACACAATCTCGTTTGAATAGAATTTAAGTTCTTCATAAATTCCAAATTCTGCACAATTTACAAGAGAACCAGCCACTGAATATAACAGCGCCTTCGGATTGTCGAGAAGCCTTTTTTCGTGCTTCTTCAGGAACTTGTAAAACCATTTGTTGTCAAGCGGCTCAAAGGTCTCGTTTTTCACAGGAACGGTACGCCCACTAATTGAATCGAATTCAGGATAAAAAGCCGTATAGTTGTACATACTCCGTAAAGACATCATCATATACAGACCTTCGTAAATTGCATCGTTCTTTATTATTTCGGCAGCAATGGGGTTGATATCTGCGGGGAGAACAAAGCACCCTTCGTCAATATCCTTCATCACCTTTTCCATAACCTTGCCCGTGTTGCGGCAATAGTCCTCCACAGCCTTGCGTCCTTGCTTGTATATGCGTGAATGTTCGCTCAAGTCACCATAAGGACTCTTGGCATAAGGTTCCACGATTATGGGACGACAACGATCTACCCAGTAACAAATGCTGCCGGGTGCTACGGAAGTGCTGCGTGCTGCCACATCTACAGAGAGTGTCACAGTGTCGCCTACAAAGAAATAGAGGTCGTTGGGGAGCGGACCGGTGTAACTATCGGCACGCAGATATACTGTTGTACTATGTGGCACATATACATCGCTTGCAAATGTTCCGTCTGCATCTACTTTAACAAGAGAATTTACCTCTGTATTTGTAAATTCATTCCTAAAAATGAGAAGTATCTGCTTTGGAAAATCCTGCGATGTGCCATTTGTGAATTGCCCGTTGAAATGCACGGTACCACTACGGTAGTGATAGTCAGTTACCACAGAATTCCCCTGCGCAAAGCCACACAGGGTGACAAATGCAGATAATAATGTCAGTAATCTCTTTTTCATATTGTGTTTTGTTTTTCAGTTTAAATTTCAAATGCAATTATGTCATTTCAATTATAAGACGGACTTACTTCTTCAGCAAAGAGTTTATTTGCAGCAGCAAGCCTTCTCCTGAGGATGGCGATTCGGCATCCGTGGTTACCAGCCGGCCCTCCTTGTCATACAATATATATGTGGGATATGCAGTCACATTCCATAATTCATTGAGCAGCAGCTGCTGTTCCATTGGCAGGTTGTAGTGATATACATTGTCGCCTGTTATGTTGTTCTCTTTGATTACATTCTTCCACGATACTTCATCGGAACTGTAGGCAAAATAGAGAAATACCACATCCTTGTCTTTCAGAGCCTCCTTTATTGCAGGGGCGTGTTTCATCTCTTCCCTGCACGGTCCGCACCAGGTGCCCCATACGTCAATGTATATTACCTTGCCTTTATGCGGAGCAAGAATAGCATTCAACAGCGAATCGGTCTCGGAAATCTCGCCTACTTCGGGTTTGTTTACTGCGATTTTCTCCTCGGATATACGTCTGTAATGTTCCATCCGCTTCTCTATCAGTTCAATGAAGAAACGGTTCTCAATATTCTCTTTCACAACATTCCACCCATCAGGGCACTGCATCCCCGATGTATTGTCCAAGTAATACATCATGTAGGATGCGTTGATGAAATCCTTCTCGCTCTTTGGAATTGGATACGCATCGGTAAATTCACAATTAAGACGGAAACTCAGTGTCATCATAAGGTTCATTGCGCTGTCGGGCTGTTGCTCCACTAAGGATTCAAGTTTGTGAACCTCGACAATGGAATCGGTAAAGGCTAAGTCCTCTTGGTATGGAGCAAGGAATGTCTCGGCCTGCTCTTCGGTAGCGCCGTTGCTCTTCTTTGCGAGTGCTCCGGCACGGGCTGTCCAGGCACGCCTGAAGGAGTGGCTTCTTTCGGCCGGGACATCAATGAGTCCCCTGCACCTCAATTCCTCGGCAATCAAATATAAAGGAGTGGGAGTCCAAGGCATATAAGGATAAAGATTCTCAACTTGCATGTGTTGGTCAATATCCACATAACGGTCTATCCACAAAGTGTACGGTGGCAGGCTCGCTTTCCACATCTCATCTATGAAAGCGAAATACTCCGCTGTAGGCGGTTCGGGAGTATTGTCACAACAGTAACGAGTAGAATAGTAAAGGGCAAGCGATGTTATGTAACCGCGCATCAAGGGATATATTTGTCTCTTCAGAGGAGTAGTTCCACAGAGCAGTCTGTCGAGCGTAGCCACTGAACCGTTGTAGAACTCCCTGCAACGACGCAGATGTTCCTGCGGCTCCATTGTGTCATGAATGGGGTGAAGGCGTAAAGCGCGTGATTCCACTTCCCACCCGGTGATGAAAGTTTCGTAACGGGCAAGTTCGTTGTTTATTGGAGCATTGTCGCCATCGAAAGTGACGCTTGCACCATCGCACACCACCTGTAGTGTATCGCCACCGTTGGCAAGCATCTTGAATTTGCGTCCTCCAATATACAGGTCGAGCAGCGTAGCATTATATACAGGGAGTGTGAATGAAAAATAACCCTGCTCATCAGGCTCAAAGAAAATCTTGCCATACTCGCACATATCCTTTAAATAGCCCACATACGCCTCACGGTCGGTGTCATGGAATTTCTTTACCGTTCCCTTCACGTGTACACTATCCAAGGCGTACTCATTCTTTATAAACGAATCCGTTCCTGTCTTCAATGAAGCACATGATGCAAGCAATACCACTGCCGGCAGCAAAAGTGATTTTAAAATCCTATTCATCTGTATTTTCGCATAATTGTCCATTACTCCAAACATTTATTTATTTCATTAATCAATGCATCTAAATATTGTGGGAACGGCGCATCGGAACTGACCAACTTTCCGTTCTTGTCAAATAGGATGAATGTGGGGAACCTTGTGACTCCCAACAGTCGCTCAATAGACTCCTGCTGCTCATAAGGCAGATTATAATGGAATATATTATCACCGTAAAGCCCCAGTTTCTTTACAATCACCTGGCGGACATCTTCGGGAGTGTTGTTCGCAAAATAGAGATAGACGACATCCTTGCCTTTAAGTTCATCCTTGACCGCTTGCATATGTTTCAGCTGTTCCTTGCACGGTCCGCACCACGAACCCCAGAAATCGGCATATACCACCTTTCCGCGATGTGGTTCAAGAATTGTTGCAAGCAATGAATCGGCAACAAGGGTCTCAGGGGTAAGGTCGGCATAATTACGCAAATACCTAACTTCGAGTTCTCCGGCTTCCAAGCGACGGAGATAATTGTTCTGTTCAACAATCACCTGTGCAGGAGCGAAATCTTCAAGCCCCTCCATTGCTGCCGATATTATAGTATCATTTACAGACTTCTCTTCTTCTGCAAGCTGATTATATGTAAGCAAAGAAATTGCATATTTGCAATCCTCGGCAGGCAGGTGCAAATCTTCAACGTAGCGACGAGTCTTCATAATATCGCCAATCAACATACAGTTCTGTTTATTCCACAAAGGCAGAGTATCGACCTTGTACTTTTCGCATATCTGTGTATAGCGTTTGTCCACAGACTCAAGCCTTTCCACTCTTTTCTTCGCGCTTATGGTATCGCTGACTTTATCCATCGCCAAAGCCAGTTGCAGACTTATAAGGTATTCGTACTCATTTAAGATGCTTTTCTCTTTTTTGCTAAGTTTGATGACACCCAACCGGTCCAGTTCAAGCAATGCGGCTTTGTCGGGCCAATTGATTCGCACTCCCAAGCCGTTGTCATCGCAATAACTCACATAACTCTTCAACATATATGTAGTGTACCTACCCAATGTAAGCGGGTTAGGAATATCGGTTGACAGTTCTTTTACAAGCATAATCAAGTCTTCGGGAGCTTCTTCCAGTTTGCGTCTCCTGAGCATACTCCACATTGCATCCAATTGCTCTGCCTTTATATTGGTCCTGTAAAAATATGCAGCCCTTTCATCAAAGCCCGGGTGCTCTTCGATATATTTCTGCAGGCGTATAAGATGGCGTTTGAGAGTACCTTCGGTATATTTATAAAAAAGACTGAGTGGCGACAGATTATATGAAACCGGCGAATCATATATTCCGTTCTCTCTGTCATAGCTGTAATATTCCATAATACTCTTCTGCAAGACAGTATCACTCACCATTATTTCAGGCACGCTATTGTTGCCGTCATAAATGACCTTTACAGTATCACCGGGCCAAGCCAGCACAGGATATGCTTTTCTACCGACCTTAAGGTAGAAACATGTAGCATTGAATACAGGGAATGTGTATGTGAAATCATCTGTGAATTCGCAATCCCTATCCTCGAAACCAAATGGATTGAAGAGAACAACAGGATCGTTGCTGTTTTTAATTTCACACTCCACCCTTATGCTGTCATGTACGTAATTACCAATAAAGGGCGATTGTGTCACCTTGCCCCATTTCTTGTCTTTACCGATTACCTCTTTCAGACTGTATTCTTTCAATGATACGCCTTTCAGGTTCCAACCGCTCTTGCCACCGTCGAAATCAAAAGAGAGGTCTTCCTTGTCCAATGGCTCAAAATGGAGAACTCCTTTCATAAAGCCACTTTCAGGCAGATTTGTCGCCTGCCCAATCTCAACGCCCTCGCTACGCAATAGCTTATAACGCTTGCCTGTCGTGTTACCGACAAGCACGGCATCCGCATCGACGGTTATGTTGTCAACTGCATAAAAATAGACCTCAAGAACGGTAGTTTCCTTATCGGCAATAACCTTTGAAATATCAAAGATTCGGGTATTTATACTCTCGTAGTAGGGATATTCTACAGATATACTCTTTTGCGCAAAGCTACATACGGTGGTAAACGCAACGATTAAGGTTAATACAAGTTTCTTCATATCGTTTATTCAAACATTTTATCATTTCAACAACTCTTCAATCTCCTTTTCAAGTGCATTGACATCATGCGAAGCTTCATGTACAAATCCATTGGTATCTATGAGCACAAGAGCCGGTGTACCTGTGAAATTGAATATTCCTTTGAAAGCGGTCCAATCGCGTTCGTCGACAAACAGAGCCTCGCCATTTATACCTTTCTCTTTCAACCATTGTGTTGAATGCTCTACATCGTCATATTCGGTAGAGGCAATATAGATGAATTTCACCGGTTTTCCTTTCATCCGTTCAACAAGTTCACGTTGCTCAAGCATCCCAGCACGGCAAGGGCCACAGCCATATGACCAAAAATCAAGAAACAACACATTACCCTTGTATGGTGACAATACACGGTCTGCAACCTCATTGGCAAAAGCATTCAACATAGGAACAACAGTATTTTCGTTGGCAATAGCGTGCTTGCGATAGAGTTCCAGAAAATGGTGTGCCACAACCGGGTCTGTTATAAACGGCATTGCAGCCTTTGCTTTTTCGGTAATGTATTTGTCGCCGTCAACCCCATCAAAGTGTTGCCCGAATACATATAAGGTCAACGCCATCTGTGACAGGAACGAGGATGAAGATACACCATACATTTCGTATATATTTTCAAATCCTTGGCGAATTCTATCTCTCTGTGTATATAATGTATCGCCACTCAACGGCAATGCTTTTTCAAGGAAGCCATCACGGTACTCACGTGGCAAAATGTGCCACAAAGCATAATCAGCGACATCCTGTTCTGTACCGGCAGGGGCATAGGCCGTAGCCCCGTGGTACAATGGTGCATAAATGGTATTTCTCAAAGAGTTGAAAAGTGCCCAGAATGTACTTGAGTTAAACAGAATAGAAGGATTGTCGAACAGATCCTTTTCGTATTTCTTAAAGAACTTCTTTAACTTGCGTAGGTCAAGCGGCTTGACTGTTGCGTTTTTCACGACCTCTTTGTATTCTCCTGCCGTTTCGTCATATACAAGAGAACTTCCCGACGAGAAACGCCATGCTTCCAAAAGTTCGACAATATTGGACAAACCTTTAAAAAGGATGTTACACTTTACCATTTCGCACGCGAGTGGCGACAAGGAATCAGGTAACTCAACCTTTCCACGACTGATGTCCTTTATCGTCTGTTCCATAATATCGATATTGCGTTCTATTGCCCATTGTATTGTATCGCGATTCCCATCTTTGGAATATACATAGGGCTGTGACAAATCGCCATAAGGGCTATCGGCGTAATACGTGTTAATTTCATTCTGCGATTCTGTAAAGATGTCCGCCAAATGATTATTCCTGCTATTCAATACATAGTCATCAGGAGTGAATACCGCTTCCAATGTATCACCGACAGAGAGGAGTGGAATTATAGTATGTGGCGATGCATCAATAAAACATATTTGCGAGTGTGGCAGTTTTACAATACCACAGAATGTGCCATCAGCATTCACCTTAACGAGTTGGTTTTGGTTTTGCAAAGAAAAGTAGTCCATTACGTTTGCCACCACATACTGTGGCATTTCGCTTTGTGAATAGTTCTCGAAACGGCCTTTAAAAACAACATCACCACCACGGAACATATAATCATTGAACTGTCCGTGGTCAATGGCCTGTGCAAAGCCACATACGGTGGCAAATGCAACGACAAGGGTTAAGAATAGTTTTTTCATTGTATTTTATGGTAATGAACTATAATACTCAGCGCAGATGTCATATCGACCGTATGGGAGATATCTCATAAGTTGTTTTAGAGGTCCCTCACTGCGTATCGGGATGACATACTCGCTGGGGCAACTGCTATATTGTTGTTGTATTTTATAATTAAATTATAATCTTTCTTTTAGTATCTGTTCTACCTCCTCGGCGGTTGCTCCTATTACAAGAATAGTTCCGTCTTTATCTACAAGGAACACCTCTCCGGCACCCCTAATGCCGTACCGTTCCCAAATATTGTCCACACCTCGCAGTGCGAGCAGGTTCAGCCAAGGATAACCGTCTTTCTCCACTGCAAGCCTCATATCTTCGCTTTCCAATTCGCTTGCCACTCCAACGACAGTGAATCCCTTATCCTTGTATTTGTTGTACAATGGAATGAAGCTCATAGACGTCCGTCTGCAAGGACCACACCACGATGCCCAGAAGTCAACAATGGCAATCTTCCCCTCAATCTCTTTTGAAAGGGTGTGTTTTGCTCCATTGAGGTCAGGAAGAGTAAAGTCAATTATTCGTGAGCCTACACGCACATCCATCGATGACACCCAATTCCGCAAGGCTATTGCCATATTATTTGTGGGATACCTGGCATCATACACACGCTTGAACACATCCACGTATGGCTGTTTGGTGGCATTGTCCTTGTTATAAAGCCTGTATCTTACCTGGTCGAGCAGATAGAGACCTACCATACCGGGATAATTCATGATATAATCAAGTTCATAGGCATACATCTCTTTCCTTAGCTTTTCGCCTTTCTCCATAAATACCTTGTACTCCTGTGTATAAAAGCGGTTTTCTTTCTCTAACAGCTCTATTTTCTCGCTAAGGCTATTTAACGAATCGCGGTCTTCACATTCATCGTACAGTTTCTTGAGTGCTGCCCCTTCAGCTGTCAAAAGTTTGCCTGCCTTCTCTAAAACCTCCTCTTCTTGTCTCATTGGAATGTAGAATCTCTCTTCTATACTTTTATTATAGGCAAGCAACTCTTTGTTGAGTGGTGTCTCCGAATGCAGTGTAGGACGCGGAGCATCGTCTATTGCATAGCCATAGAACGTCGCATAAACATCTCCCTCCTCGGCAAAGAAGTCAAGTGTCATCCAACAACCATTGTTGTAATCCTCACAAGCAAACAGCTGATAGAATTCAGGTTCGTCGATATAAAGGTCGTACGAGAAATGCCCATCCTTAACCCAGATAGTATCGACCGGTACTACTCTTGGGTCGCCGTTACCAATCATGAGTAATATACGTGTAAAAGTACTCTCTTTTACCTCGCCCTCAATGTGACAATGTAGTTTTTTGTTATAGTCTATGCTCTCCTGTGCAAAGCCACATACAGTGACAAATGCAACGATTAAGGTTAAAAATAGTTTTTTCATATTATTCGGTTTATTTTGAATCTGTTTAAAATTTTGCAATTATAATAATATCGGCTAACAGTTTCACCCCCCCCTGTTAATAAATGTTAATATAGCATATAAAGCGAATGTTTATACCTATAAGACGGATAGGATGCCTATTTGTTACAATGAGCACTGCACTTAACCAGCTATCTTTAGAGAGCAAGGCAACGATTTCATCCCAACTTTTTGCGCTTTTCTCCCTACTTTTTAAAATTTCCTCCCAACTTAAACGAAATCTTGTTGGCTGAATATTGCTTTTAAGGTTACACAGTCAAAATTCAACCATAGAGAAAAGCATAGTACCACATTAACATAAAATTGGCTACAATCAGCAGGCATAAAGCAAGAGCAGTTCCAATAGTCCAAACTATCTTCGTTTTTTTACTCTCTTTTTCAAAAACTGCAAAATAATTCAAATAGCGGTCCTTCTTCCAATATACCAAATGGCCTATTATCCACGAAGGAACAATTCCCAAACCGACAACAAGGAGCAAGTGCCTTCCTACAATGTCATATGCTTGTGGCCCATAGCAAATCATCCAAATATTAATCACCAAATAAAAAGGTAAAGCAAACAACAGCAATGCAAGACCGGTCAGACAGTATAGTGTAAACCCCGATGCAGGGTGGTCTAAGGTCTTATACAACCCACTTCTCGTCCAATCCTTGTATTCCTTGAATGTATTAATTCCATATTTCTCTTTCAATCGCCTCTTCCAGAAGGGCAAACAATACAACGGTCGTTGCACCAATAATTCAACTGCTGCATATATAGGTAATCCGGAGAAATACATCAGATTGTACAACGAGTACAACAACCTGTTCAAGAATTTGTCTATATTGTCTTTCATTTCTATTCTTTCTTCAACGCCTTTATAAGGTTTTCAAAAGCATCAAGGTTACGTGGGTCGGCATTGACATCGAGCAAATTTCCGTTGCGGTCGATGAGCCTGTATGTGGGGTAACTGTTTACTCTGAGGAAACGCTCCACAGCACTCTGCTGCTCGCCGGGCAAGTTGTAATGCACCACGTTGTCGCCTGTGACATTGTACTCCTTTATTACATTTTTCCAGCTATCCTCATCGCTGTTGTTTGCAAGGTAAAGGAACACTATATCATACGGCGCCATTCTCTCATACAGTTCCTTACTGTGCGAAAGAGCCCGTTTGCAAGGACCGCACCAGGTACCCCACACATCGACCAATACAAACTTGCCTTTGTATGGCTCTATGAGCTTGCGTAGAATCTTCTCGCCGTCACTCATTTCCTTAACCTCGTCGTTAGTTTTCAGGCTTTCGCCACCTGATAGAGCACGACGTTGCAAAGCAAGATATCTGTTCTGCATCTCCAGCACTGTGTTTATTGCAGCCGGTGTCGATATGTTCTTCTCTGCCCACTCTATCACATCTGCCGGTAGGGGAATGCGGCGGTTGTTTATTTCGTTCCAGATGATTCCGGCCATATAAATATCGTATATCTCCTTGTTGTTTGGCAGACTGCTTATCGCATGCTGCGGAATTTTGACAGCAAATTCCCTTATTATTGCATCGGCATTACTGTTCCACACATCGTTTATAATATACACGATTTCACTATTATTGAATTCGCTTATAAGTTTTTCTCTCTCCGCGTCATCGTCAAGTGTTGCAAGTTGTGCCTTCATCTTTTCAAGTTCACTGTCGTAACGTTTCACGGCACATGCCTGTTTCTCATCGAGCGAGATTGTTCCACATGCTGCAAGACGTTGCAATGTCTTTCCCACAGCGCCTTCCTGTTCTGGCATATTCTGTACTTTATAATTCATATAATCGGTCAAGAAACGGAGATAGTCGCGATAGAGGCTTTTGGGGCTGCACAACGTTGAAAATCCATCGGTAGATAATGGTGAAATCATACTGTTCCAAAGAGAGTCGGCAAAGGCGATATATTCTGCCGGCAGTTTGTCGCCTTCAACATAGTACATCCCCTGCATAAGGCTCTCGCCCATCCCGGCACGATAATAGCCAGTGAGATAGTCGATATATCGGCGCGACAACATGGGGTGCTCCTCTACTCTCTTTTGCAGTTCGGCATTATATCGACGTCCGCACTCCTTTACGTGGTGCAAGAACTCCATAGCCTGCTCCTGCGTGGCATGGTCGTGCTCTATGCGCTCGTTCATAAATGAAGCCGGATAGGCTGTCAACTCATTTTGCAGGCGCACATCATTGCCCATAAAGAGTTTCTGCCCAGTGCCGAAATCGTGGAGAAAGAAATATGTCTCCCCCGGCTCAAGCACTGTTCTCACCATTGTTCTTTTCCAACCAACAAACACCTGCGAGGTATTCTGTAACGGCATTTTTAGTGTAAAACGTCCCAATGAATCCATTTTTGCATACAATGACAAACCGCCGGGTTCGCGTGTAACAACATTATGTACCATTACCTCGAACTCATTTCCGCCTCTTTGCAAGGCCTCGGCAGGCATATCCTTTAGCCAGCCGATTATTGTAACACTGTCGCCTAAGGCGTAACCGTTGTCCTTGAAGCCTACGCGAGTATCCTTCACAGGGTAATCGGGCAATGTGGCGGTGGTTATGGGGCTGCACTTAACAGCCTTTGAATTGCCTACGGTGATTGTGCGTGTGCCTTTTTTCATCTTGCCCACCTTTATGCCAAGCACATCGTCGCCATTGACAACGGTGAGAGTATAACCACCACGTTTCTCTGTCATTGACTTTATATCCCAAAAGCGTGAATCGTAGATAACATGCTCGCGGGCAAAACCAATGAGCCAATCGCCTGTGGCATTGTTACGCCAATAGGTGTTTGCTATTTCCTGTGCAAAACCACACATAGTGGTAAGCGCAAATAAGATGGTAAATAATCTCTTTTTCATTGTATGCCAGATTTCAGGTTTTACTTACAATTATTCCACAGTGCCGCTCAGATGTTCCAGAATGACACCTTCGCCATAGCCACACCATTGCTCTAAAATATATCCGTCGGGAGAGATAAGGACAAAAAGCGGTATACCGTCTCTGTCGCTACGGTAACGTGCATAGAGAGCACTGCCGTTATAGCCGTCATTCCAGTTGTACCAAGA
>JAGBFX010000056.1 GCA_017936265.1 Bacteroidaceae bacterium
ACATTAAACATTAAACATTAAACACTAAACACTAAACACTACACACAAACCCTCTCCAATATGCCATTGAGGGCAGCTATGGCAATTCCATAGTTCGTAATGGGCACTCCTTGCGCCTTAGCCTGACGTACACGTGAGAGGACCGTCCTGCGGTTGAACATGCATGCACCACAATGTATGACAAGGTCATACCCCGCAAGAGAAGCGGGGAAATCATTGCCAGAGACTATATCTATCACAACTCCGTCACCGAGTCTGCTACGCAGAAGGCGCGGCAGCTTTACCCGCCCGATATCCTCGTTCTGCGGTATGTGGCTGCAAGCCTCGGCTATAAGTACTCTTCCGTTCTGAGGCATAGTGCGCAGAGCCTCGGCGCCCTTGAGGAAAGCATCAATATCGCCCTTATGACGTGCCATAAGCACCGAGAAGGATGTCAGCCTTGTACCTTCGGGAGTAAGTTTCTCAACCATGGGGAACACCTGAGAGTCTGTAATTATAAGCTGCGGAGGAGCAACAAGCGACCCAAGCAACGCCGCCAGTTCCTCGGGGGCACAGCATAATGGTATGCAATGCTTGTCGAGCAGATTGCGCAGCGTCTGCACCTGGGGTTGTATGAGACGTCCTTTAGGTGCCGAAGCATCCTGCGGCATCACAAGCACCACCACATCGCCAGGCTTTACAAGCGTATATGTTATATCATCAAGGTTATCATCCTTCCCGAAACATTGCGCCATTTGTCCAAGCAGAGCGTCGCGTCCTTCGCCTGTAACGGCCGAGAACGGGATTATATCAATGCCGAAGGAAGCCTCATACATGGCTATTCGTTCCCTGCATTCTGCCCTGTCACATTTTCCTGCAACAAGCAGAACTGGAAGCTGCAGCCTGCAGGCATTCTCATACCACTCCCTCTCAAGCGCAACATCATCGCCACCGAGCAATATGATGACAAGGTCGGCCGATGCAAGCACTTTACGGGCAGCCTCAACACGCATTGAACCGAGAACGCCCTCATCATCGAAGCCGGCAGTATCAGCAATGACAGCTGCTCCGATACTGGGCAGTTCGACACTCTTCCACACAGTGTCGGTTGTTGTTCCTGCCACATCGGAGACAATGGAGACACTCTGCCCCACAAGGCAGTTGACAAGCGAAGACTTGCCTGCATTACGCGAGCCGAAAACGGCTACATGATAACGGTCAGAACGTGGAATTCCTGTCATATTAAAGTTTTACTGGTTACGAATCTTGTTTCCTAAAATAAAGCCGAAGATACCTGTCAGCACAATACCAATGGTTGTCTGTACAACATTAAGCATATCGACAAGCGGCGAGACATCGCGCAACACTTCCGAGTCCATGCCAGCCATATTCTTGAGACTGACTGACAGCGCCTCGCCATACTCAAGCAGCGACACATTAGAAGTGAATGCCCAAGCGAATAAAAAAACGGTAACAATATATGTAAGTACCATCTTAGTCATGCTTTCGCCATAGCCGAAAAGGATATCCGAGGCCACATTAGTCATTATGTGGCATATGTTCACCAATTTCCTTTTAATGCCGATACCTTTTCTAAAGAGTTCGCTCATCATGCGGCGGCGTTCCATACGCCTGCCCCTCACATATGCCCAGTTGCCGTCGGCAATAAAACCCTTTCCAGTCCATTGCGCATTGAAGTTCTTGAATATCTCCTCGGCCTCATCCCAACGTGTCTTCAAAGCCTCATCGGCACTCCAGTCCGAAACGGTTCCAACATCATTCTTCCTTTCGCCCGTGCCGTACATGTGCCACTCTGTAAGGAATTTCCTGTACGCATCGGCATCCTGCTGCAATATGCGCCCGCCGACCAGTTCGCGACGCCTTATCATTGCAGAATCGCCGAAATAGGTCTTGTTGAAACTGCAATTGCTGATGTTGCTGTGATTGAATATTATGACACCATCAAGAAAAGCCCTGTAGAAGTCGCAGAACTCTATACGGGCATCCTCGAATGTACCATTCTCTATTCTTGCGTATCTGAAGTCGCTCCACTCGATTATGGCTTTGCGGAAACGGCAATGTACAAGCTCACACTGTTTGAAGCTGACCCTCTCGAGGCGACAGCCCGAAAAGTCCACGCCCTCGAGCTTCTGACCCGAGAAATCGACTCCGATAATTTCTTTCTTTTCTATGAGTTTTTCAAGTTCTCTGTTTTCCATAGTATATAATTTCTTCAAATCCTCGTCTGCCGTTACGGCGGCCGCACAGACAAACACATTATAAAATAGCTGTCAGAATCTGAAATCCCTTTCGCCAAGTTCTATCCTATCAATATATTCAGCAGCCTTGGCGCGCACCCGTTCGTTTGGGACATCACCGAGAAGACGTTTTATCATGGCCTCTCCCTTCACCCGGGTCTCGGGCGAAGCGTAATCACGAAGATACTCCTTAAGGGTAATGAGCGCATTGGGAAGACAGCAGTTCGATATCTGCCCGTTCTTGAGCAGTGTCATGAAACGGTCGCCGGTGCGCCCCTCGCGATAGCATGCCGTACAGAAGCTCGGGATGTGGTCAAGGTCAAGCAACCACCCTACGACCTCATCAAGCGAGCGGTGGTCGGCAATGTCGAACTGTGCCGAGGAGTCATCGGGGGTCTCCTCAGTCACATAGCCACCCACACTGGTACGCGAACCGCCACTTATTTGAGAAATGCCGAGCTCAAGCAGTCTCTCGCGGCTTGCAGCACTCTCGCGGGTGGAGATTATCATGCCGGTATACGGAACGGCAATCCTGATTATTGCCACTATCCTGTAGAAAATATCATCGGGAACAGCATTCTCAAAATCAGCAGTATCAACATCATCGGCCTTGCAGAGACGCGGCACGCTTATGGTATGCGGCCCTACACCATAGGTTGCCTCAAGATGCTCGGCATGCATGAGCAGACCTATGAAATCGTAACGATAGGTCTCAAGACCGAAGAGGACACCGATGCCCACATCATCTATCCCGCCCTGCATGGCGCGGTCCATAGCCTCAGTGTGGTAGGCATAATCGCTCTTGGGACCTGTCGGATGCAGCGCCTCATAGTTTTCCTTATTATATGTCTCCTGAAAAAGGATATAAGTTCCTATTCCTGCGTCACGCAGACGGCGATAGTTCTCGACCGTAGTTGCCGCTATATTCACGTTCACACGACGTATAGCACCGTTCCTGTGCTTTATACTGTAGATTGTCTTTATGCTCTCGAGAATATATTCAATGGGGTTCATTGTCGGGTGCTCGCCTGCCTCAAGGGCGAGGCGCTTGTGACCCATATCCTGCAATGCCATTACCTCGGCACGGATTTCATCCTGGGTCAGCCGTTTGCGCCTGATACTCCTGTTCTTTGCATGATAAGGGCAATAGACACACCCGTTTACACAGTAGTTCGAGAGATAAAGCGGTGCGAACATCACTATGCGGTTGCCATAGAAATGGTGCTTGATTTCATTTGCAAGCGAATATATGCGTTCAATTATCTCGGGGTCATCGCACTCGAGCAGCAGGGCAGCCTCGCGGTGTGTGAGTCCCTTGAAATCGCGCGCCTTCTCAAGAACGCCCTCAACAAGCGCGCGGTTGCCGCGGTTCTCGCGTGCATACTCCATTGTCGCACGAATCTCGCTGTCGCTGATGAACTCTGTTGCTATGGTTGATTTAGAGTTGTACATATTCCAATGTTTGTTTTATTTAACCTGAATTCAAAATAAGAATGTTTCTGTTTTCACTTTCCATAGTCCCCACGGGATAGGTCTATACGGTAGCCGATACGCTCTAACTTTTCACGGATAAGAGCCAACTGCTGACCAGACTCGCTGCCATGGCTTTTCTTGTTGTCATATATCGTATATTTATCTCTTACATCGTGCGGGGTCATATTGGGCATGACAACATTGGCACCCGCCAAGACACCTCGCTCCATGCCGTCGCCGCAGAGAGTGGCAAGCGCCGTCGTCGCGGGAATAAGAGCCCTAGGAAAACGCAGACGCAATAGCGATATGAGCAGCAACGTCTCCTCGACACTGCCATGCGGTTCATTCCCGAACGGTGTTCCTTTGGCAGGAATGAACGGACCGATGCCAATCATCTGCGGCTGAAGGCTATCAAGGAACTCAAGGTCACGGACAAGATGTTCCTTTCTCTGCCCTGGAGAACCAATCATCATGCCCGCACCTACCTGATAACCCATGCTTTTCAGGACAACAAGGCACCTCTTGCGGTTCTCAAGACTCATGCTGCCAGGGTGCAGAAAAGAGTAATGGGCATCATCGGCACTCTCGTGACGCAACAGGTACCTGTCGGCACCTGCACGCCTCAGCAACGCATAGCTCTCGGGCGAACGTTCCCCGACGGAGAGTGTGACAGCCTTCTCGGGATAGCGCTCCTTTATTGAAGAGACCACATCTGCAAGCCATCCATCGCTCTGCATCGGGTCCTCACCACCCTGCAGCACGAATGTATTGAAACCGGACATGGCCGCCTGATAGCAACACTCGAGAATCTGCTCTTTATTCAAACGGTAACGTACCGCAAGCCTGTTTCCGCACCGCAAACCACAATAGCGGCAATTGTTCCGGCAAAAAGAGCTTATCTCGATGAGAGCACGCAAATATACTCTGTTCCCGAAAGATTGCGAGGCTGCCTCACGCGCCTTTTCGGCCAGCAACTCCCTGCCACCAACATCAAAGGTATGTAGAATCCCGCTCCACTCCTCGCCCGTAAGTTTTCTTGATACTCCCAACAGAGCCAGCGCCTGGACAATTGAGTTTTTCTCCACTTTTTTTGTTTTTATATAGAAACATTACTGCAAATGTATAAGAATTCAATGTTTTTTAGTTATTTTTACGGCATAAATTAATCCAATAATTAATGGCTGATAATAATAATGTAATGTTTGTGCGTTATAAACTTTTGAAGAAATTGGTTGCAATGTGGAAGGAAGATTCTCTCCTTGACAAGATTGACAGTATGCCATACAAGATGTATCCACGCAACCAAAAGCCTAAGGGAAGATGCTGCATCCACAAGGAGCGTGCCGTAATCAAGTACAAGACCATGGCTATGCTCGGTTTTACCATGCAGGATGAGCATAGCGAAATGGACCCGCTGAGCAGCTATGTACAGCGCATGATGCAACGCGAGAGAGTTGAAATGCAGGACGGAGCAGTACTCCATGTGATGGACGAGGCATGCTCTTCGTGCGTGAAAATCAACTACGAGGTATCGAATCTGTGCCGTGGATGCGTCGCACGTCCATGCTACACCAACTGCCCCAAGGATGCCATATACTACGACAAGAACGACAAGGCCCACATTGACCACGACAAGTGCATAAGCTGCGGCAAATGTCATCAGGTATGCCCCTACCATGCCATCATATATATGCCCGTACCATGCGAGGAGGCATGTCCTGTAAAGGCAATCTCAAAGGATGAGTATGGAGTCGAGCACATCGACCCCGAGAAGTGCATATACTGCGGCAAGTGCCTTAACGCATGCCCGTTCGGTGCGATATTCGACAAGTGCGAGGTATTCGATGTACTCAAGGAGATGCGCAATGGCAAGAAGGTCATCGCCATGGTTGCACCGGCCGTGCTGGCACAGTTCGGCAAGCCTATCGCGCAGGTATACGGTGCGATGAAGGCCATTGGTTTCAGCGACATTGTCGAGGTTGCCTATGGTGCCGAGGAGACAACCCGCCGCGAGGCCGAGGAACTGAAGGAGAAGATTGAGGAAGGCCAGCCATTCATGACTACAAGCTGTTGCCCGGCATATGTCAACCTTGCGAAGAAGCATATCCCCGAGATTGTAAAGTACGTATCATCGACAGGTTCTCCCATGCACTACACGGCAATATATGCCAAGGAGAAGTTCGGCGAGGATTGCGTGACCGTGTTCATCGCGCCATGTGCATCGAAGAAAGCCGAGGGTTTCAATGACAAGAATGTGGACTACGTGCTGACGTTCCGCGAGATTGACGCCATAATGCAAGGAATGGGAATAGATATCGAGAGCACCATGCCGTACACCCCCGAAGAGAGCGCCTGCGTCGATGCGCACAATTTCGCAAAGACAACAGGAGTGTTCACAGCCGTCAAGCACCAGCTGGGCGATGAGAGTCTTGAGGGTGTAGTGATAGCCGACCTGCACAAGAAGAACATCGCTATGCTGAAGGCATACGCCAAGACAGGCAAGTGCCCGGGTAAGATAATCGAAGTAATGTCATGCCCAGGCGGATGCATAACAGGACCATGCGCATGCAGCGGTGGCGGCGAGGCAGCACGACGTTTCGAGTCTGAGATAAAGAAGAAATAAAACGGATAATCAACCGATATATATATTTACAGGAATTTAAACAGCTCTTGATGATAGAGAAGAATTTTATTCTTGACGGCATAGACCTTGTAGGATTCTACGGAGCCGGCAATGTACACCTGCAGATGCTCAAGAAGCTGCACCCGAAGTTGCGCATCGTGGCACGCGACAACATCATTCGTGCCATGGGCGATGAAGAGGAGCTTGAGCGGTTCGGCAGGACAATACACCTGTTGAAGGATTATTGCAACAAATACAACAGCCTCAACGAGGAGGCAATTATCGATGCCGTCAACGGCAAGAAGGGCGACAAAGGCAGCGACAGCAATGTCATTGTCTACAACATCAACGGACGCCCCATATATCCGCGCAGCGAGAACCAATGCCGTCTGGTAGAGGAGTTCAGGAAGAACGACATGGTCTTTGCCGTGGGCCCGGCAGGAACAGGAAAAACATACACTGCGATAGCACTTGCCGTAAGGGCGCTGAAGAACCGCGAAATAAGGAAGATTATCCTGAGCCGTCCGGCAGTGGAAGCCGGCGAGAAGCTCGGATTCCTCCCTGGCGACATGCGTGACAAGATTGACCCCTATCTGCAGCCTTTGTACGACGCACTTGAGGATATGATTCCCATTACAAGACTCAAGGAGCACATGGACAACAATGTCATTCAGATTGCGCCGCTCGCGTTCATGCGCGGACGCACGCTGAACGATGCCATCGTAATCCTTGATGAGGCGCAGAACACCACCCCGCAGCAGATAAAGATGTTCCTTACCCGAATGGGAAGCAACACGAAGATGATTATAACAGGCGACCTTACGCAGATAGACCTGCCACAGCATCAGAATTCGGGACTGCTGCACGCACAAAGGATACTGAACGGCGTGCCCGGCATCGGGTTCGTGACACTCAACAAGAAAGATATCGTGCGCCACAAGCTTGTGACACGTATTGTCGAGGCATATGAGAAGCACGAGAAGCAGATGACCGAGAAAAACGAGACAAAAAAGAAAACCGATATTAATTAAAAAATATAACACAATGGCAAATGCATTGACAAACACAGAATTCAATTTCGAGAACCAGAAGAACGTATATCATGGCAAGGTACGTGATGTTTACACCGTCGGCGATGACAAGCTGGTAATGGTGGCAACAGACCGTATATCGGCATTCGATGTTGTACTGCCTAAAGGCATCCCTTTCAAGGGACAGATGCTGAACCAGATTGCAGCCAAGTTCCTTGACGCCACAGCAGACATTGTCCCCAACTGGAAACTCGCCACACCCGACCCCATGGTTACCGTCGGAGTGATGTGCGAGGGATTCCCCGTCGAGATGATTGTACGCGGTTATCTTTGCGGTTCGGCATGGCGTGCCTACAAGAGCGGCGTACGCGAAATTTGCGGCGTAAAACTCCCCGAAGGCATGAGAGAGAACCAGAAGTTCCCGCAGCCAATCATTACTCCGACCACAAAGGCCGAAATTGGCGAGCATGATGCAGACATCTCAAAAGAGGAGATTCTGGCACAGGGTCTTGCAACCCCAGAGGAGTATGAACTGCTCGAGAAGTACACTCTTGCCCTATTCCAGCGAGGAACAGAGATTGCAGCAGAGCGTGGTCTCATCCTTGTCGACACCAAGTACGAGTTCGGCAAGCACGACGGCAAGATATACTTGATGGACGAGATTCACACTCCCGACTCATCGCGTTACTTCTACTCCGAAGGTTATGAGGAGAAGTTCGAGAAAGGCGAGCCACAGAAACAGCTGTCAAAGGAGTTCGTACGCGAGTGGCTCATGGACAACGGTTTCCAGGGCAAGGAGGGACAGCAGGTTCCCGAGATGACCGATGAGATTGTAGAGAGCATAAGTAACCGCTACATCGAGCTATACGAGAACATCACAGGCGAGAAGTTCGTTAAGGAAGAGTGCGAGGACATCAACGCACGTATCGAGAAGAACGTCAAGGAGTATCTGGGATAATCAATAAGTATCATATTGTAGGGGCACCCACAAGGGGTGCCCCATAACATATCCCCAAACCGATGCTCTCATTTCGGGCAAAGCGAGAAACCCCAGACATGCACCAGACATTACAATAAAAATTGAGACTATGAAAAAATATGGCATTATCGGCTACCCCCTTGCGCAATCGGCAAGCCCGGCCTTCTTCAACGCGAAGTTCGAGAAGGAAGGAATTGACGCGCAATACATACCGTTTGAAATTGAGAGCACAGACGATTTACCACGTATAATCGAGGAACACCCCGAATTGCAGGGTTTCAATGTAACCATTCCGCACAAGATTGCAGTAATGCAGCATCTCGAAGGCATGAGCGACGGGGCAAGGGCTATTAATGCCGTGAACGTAGTCAAGATAAAGCGCGATGCTGACGGCAAGGCTCACCTTTGGGGCTACAACAGCGATGTCATCGGTTTCACACAGTCCATCCAGCCGCTTTTGAAGGATCATCACAAGAAAGCGCTTGTTCTTGGAACGGGTGGCGCATCTAAAGCCATTGTGTACGCATTACAGCAATTGGGCATCGAGTGTCAATATGTATCGCGCAAGGCAAGCGACAATGCCATTGCATACAGCGACCTTACAGCCGGAATAATGGAGAGCTACACTGTGATTGTGAACTGTACTCCGCTCGGAATGGTGGGACACGGCATTGACCAATGCCCGGATATACCCTACTCCCTCATTGGCAGCAAGCATCTTCTCTACGACATTGTATACAACCCGGAAAACACCCTGTTCTTACAGAAAGGCGCCGCACAGGGAGCCGAGACCAAGAGCGGTTACGAGATGTGGTATCTGCAGGCACTTGCATCCTGGACAATCTGGAACCAGGAATGATTCCGGTTCGATGACATCAATATCTATTGGTCACGTACTACACTGCACAAGTGATGCAGTGAAAGGTTAGGTCTGCGCACATTGTTGAAATCAAGATATAAATGATATAAAGGAATATGGATATAAGAATGATTTTTTCATCATTAGCACAAGCAATAAAAAACACTGCGAGCCACATTATGCCAAAAAGTGCAGACAGACCGGGATGTGATGAAAAGCTACAGTCCCCCACCTCCAAATTAGCAACACTCTATCTACAAATATGGATGTATCAGATTGTAGGACTCATCATATTTGCAACAGCCCGAATCGCCTTCATCAACAAATTTGTCACAATAGGCGAATTGAGTGAAAACATCGAGAACATGCCTATGTTCCTATTCAATTCATTCAGATTTGACATACAGTTCATAAGCTATATATCACTCCCGATGATTATTGCTGCACTCATCGTATCGTTCATTAAAAAGGAGAGTATCACAAAACAGATGAGCAAAGTCATGAGACACTACTTTGCCGTCATTTTGACATTGATAGCCTTACTTTCCATTGCAGAATTCTACTACTACGACAATTTCGAAACACGATACAACATAGTATTCTTCGATTTTTTAGATGAGGGACCAATAGGACTGCTGAAAACCATGTGGGAAGATTATCCAATCATTAGCATAATGATGGGCGTAATCGTAATATACTTTATCATAAACATCATAGGTTGTCATGTATCCCGAATGAGAATAAGACAACGAAGTTGGATGGGCAAGACATCGGCAATCACCTTCGCACTACTGATACCCGTGGTAACCTTCATTTTCCTCCGCGGTTCTGTAACATTATATACTCTGCAGGTAGAAGCCTTTGAAGTTACACCGAACCCGGACATCAACAAAACTGTTCCGAATTCGCTATACATTCTAAAGAAAGCATACAAAGAAAGGATTAACAGTTTCAAGCTAAATAACGATGCCGAAATACTTTCCGAGAATGGCTATAAGAGTATCGATGATGTTGTCTCAGCAGCAAACCTCAAGCAAAACAACCCAAACGGCACAGATTTGGTTGAAAGGACAATCTTCAACATAATGGAGCACCGCGACAGCTTTCCGCCCGAGCGACCCAACGTATTACTGATAATGAATGAAAGTTGGAGCAGTTTCCTTTTACACATGGATAAGGAAGAAGAGCTCGACCTTTTATGTTCACTACGTTCCCACCTCGAAGAGGACCTGCTTATGCAGAACATCCAATCGGTAGAGAACGGCACCATATACTCCATCGAGAGTACTATTCTGGCAATGCCCTACCCCCACTATTTCCAATCGAGGTTCAGATTCGTAAATCTTGAATCATCCATTGCATACCCGTTCCACATGAGCGGATACGATACACGTTTCATAAGCGGAGCCGACCCTACTTGGGAAAATCTCAACGAAGCTCTGAAAGAACAGTATTTCAAAAGAATAGATGGCAGACAACAGATATTGCATTCCATCAAAGGCAGCAGTACAAGCCAAATAGGAGCATATGATGAATTCTTATATGAATACATCCTTAAAGAAATGGAGCAGGCTGCAAAAAACGGTACTCCCCAATTCTTCATGGCACTCACAACAACAAACCATCCCCCATTTGAATTTCCTGACGGCATACACCTTCCACCTCTCACAAACGAATGGTATAACTCACAATATCTGAAGGGTGAAGATGATGTAAAGAAGAAATATGGCCTAGGAGCACAATACTCTAACAAGTGCCTTGGCGATTTCATGAGAGACCTGAAACAAAGCACACTTGCCGACAACACCATTGTCATTGCAATTGGAGACCATAATGTACGAAGCATTCTTGATTTCAATACAGTACCGGAAAGATACAGATATAACGTACCTATGTACATATATCTGCCTCCGAAATATGCGCTCAACCTAGAGCAGAAACAGAAAATTTCAAAACGTTACGGATGCCACTATGACATTTTGCCCACCATTGCACGTTATGCATTCAAGGACGGTATAAAGTATCTGAATATTGGCCAGGACCTTTTCGACACTGAGAATGACGACAACAGTTATTTCAGTTATAATGTCAACAAGATACAAGCCACTGACGAAACAACAGAAACCAAGTCAAAAGAAACAATGAGAGCACGTACTACGTTAATGAAACTATACTATCAAAGGATATTCAGAAGTTCCGAGGAATAAAATTATAGCAGGAACATAAATGCTGTAAACCATTTATGACATAGACGCGAAGCTGGTTGCTTCGCGTCTATGTCGTTTAGATATCTATTTCCCGCCCAAGGATTATCACTCTCTAATCTCGGGAATATTGGTAAAGTCTCCGCGGATAATCTGGAAATCAGGATGTACACCTGTAAATGCATTTTTTTCGATTTCGGTATCTTCGGGAACATATGCAATCTTCAGGTTAGGACAGTTCTCAACACCCCAAGCCTCAATCTTCTTTGTACCGGGAGCAACAATGAGAACCTCCACGCCATCGTGCCTATAAATAGTGTTCTTGTACATAGTCTCCATTGGCATAAGCTCTACACACTTCATTGCACCCGGAATATATGTAAGCTGGAATTCGCTGCTGTTCTTGCGGTAGACAACACCAAGATAGCTCGCAAAGGTTGTATTCTCCGGGTCAACCTCAATGTACTCCACATTAGCGGCGTTATACGAAAGACCCATATATGCTTCACCAAGACTCTTTATATTCTTGCCAATATTAATCTGCTTGATGTTTGCAGGGAGTGGCACTGTGGGACTGAATGAAGTCACCTGATAACCCATCGTACTGAAAGGAACTATAAATATATCGTCACTGCTTTCTACTGCGCAAACATTCAGGTGGTACTCGTTATAGTTAATCCACACGCCATTTTCTTTAGCCAAAACTACGTCAAATGAAGATGGAAGCAAGTTTGAATAGCCTGATGTTGCAGCAAGAATCCATGAACCGTTATTTGTTGGGTCGCTCACATACCATTTGCCGTCGCAATATACATAGTTCCATGCGTGACCGCCAATAGGGTTTAGAATTCCATTACATACAAACGCAGGGATATCGATGCTGTGGAGCATTATGAACAGGAGATTAGCATAGCCCTGACATATACCCTTATGACTCTTGAACACGGCATACGGGTCATTATCTACATACTCATAAACATACTGTATGTTCTGCACCACCCAATTGAAACATTTTGTATATTTATCTTTTTGGGTTGTGAGACCAGCAGTAAGATTCTCGGTAAAGGCCTGAATTTCGGCATACTGCTCGGGAGTAATATTTGCACGGCCAAGAGTGTCTGTCATTTCGGCAATATAATCAGCCGGGACCTTGTTCATAAGATTCCTTGCCTGTACATGAGGCGAGCCGCTCAATGGTTTCTTGCCGTCATCCTCGGCAAACTCGGCACGGGTCACACTGCCGTCGGCAGGCTGTTCAACAACCGGAGACTCAAATAGAGACTCATCCTCGCTGCACGCTGCAAAAGAGAGCGACGCAGCCAAAAATGGCAATAGTAAAAGTTTGTTCTTCATTGGTTTTGTTTTTATTAGTTTATAATTGATTCATTATTATTCAATGCTCTGCTGCACCTCATCAACACCCTCAATCTGTGAGATATGACTGAGCACCGTCTGCAATTCATTTGATGAATGGACGCGGAACACAAGGGTGCAGTATACAATCTCATCATCGCTCCTGGATGTTATGTTGGTAAGTGACAGCTGCAGTTTGTTCGTTATGCAATCGACAAGGTCGACAAGCAGATGGTAACGGTCGATTGCCACGATATCGACCCTTACAGGATAGAGGAATTCCTTGTCCTCCTCGAAGTTGACCGCAACGATATCATCGCCACGCTGCGATGCCAGACGGATAGCCGTCTTGCAGTCGCGACGGTGAATGGTTATCGTGCCGTCGGGTTCCTTGAAACCAATGACCTCATCGCCGGGCAGAGGACGGCAATTCCCACAACGGTTGAACTCTAGCCTGCGTTGCTTGTGGAGGAAACTGTTTATGTGTGACTTTGCCTTGAAAGTCGACACACACTCCAGCCAACCGGCGTTAGGCACTATCGCTTCATTGGAGCCAATCATTACCACATCACCATATTCAAGTTCTGTCTTGACCGACTTCAGTTGTCCGTTTATGCGGGCATACTGTGCATGAAGGCCTAACTCACTATGTATCTCGAAAGCGAAGTCAAGGGCCGTAGCGCCTTTCGGCAGCAATATCCCCTTGCCGTCGGGAGTGTAGGCGATGATGTCATCATTGTAGAACGAAGAGGTCACACCGTCCATATATTCCACCTCCTTGCCGCGTGTAGCCATCTCCTGAAGTACATGCTTGAACTTCTCGAGCCAGTTCGTGATGTTTGTCTCGGTGCTCTCGGCAATGCAGCCGAACTGCGACTTGCGTATCATGCGCTCCGATGATATATGTATCTCCTCCCACGTTCCCTGCGGGGTAAGCAGCTTGACATGATAGCTCTGGTAACCGTTCTCCTTGGGAGAGTCGATGAAGTTGGCTACGCTACCCGGTTTCTCCTTGAAACGATCAGTAAGGATAGAGTAAATCTTCAGACTCATATCCTTCTCGGAGTAATCGTGGGTGTTAGGATAGATTATGCGTATGTAATATTTGTCATCGACATGGCTGAAGTCGCAGCCACGAGCATGCATCTTGCGCCATGCGCTGTAGGGGCCACGTGAGTATATCTCGGTGCGCGCCATGAGGATATCATTATTCTCAAGAAGACGCTCAATCTCGAACATGAACGACTTGAGTCCCTGTTCGCGATCCTTGAGTTCCTTGGTCAGTTGCTCATCAATCAGTGCGTACTCGCGAGGACAGCGGTAGCGGAAAGAAAGGTTCTCCATCTCGCGCTTGATATAATAGAGGCCGAGGCGATGGGCCAACGGAGCATAGAAATAATCGGTCTCGCCCGCAATCTTCATCTGCTTGTCGGGGCGCATGCTGCTCAGAGTACGCATGTTATGAAGACGGTCGGAAAGCTTTATGAGCAGTGCACGGATATCGTAATGCAGCGAGTTGAGCATCTGCTTGTAGTTGTCTATCTGGCTTGAGTGCGATGCCGTGCTCTTCTTTTTCTTCTTCGTGACAACGTCGACAAGGAATGCCACATCATCGCCGAAACGTTCGGCTATATCCTCGACTGTATACGGTGTGTCCTCGACCACATCGTGCAGGAATGCCGCTATAATAGGATTCGCACCCAGACGGAGTTCTTCGGCAACAATCTTGGCGACAGCCACAGGATGCATGATATACGGTTCGCCCGACTTGCGTCGCTGCTCCATGTGGGCCTCGCGTGCAAGAAGGTACGCATCGTTGATTCTTGTTATGTCATCCGATGAGAGACGGCGTGCCAAACGGGCAAGCAGCTGCTCGACTTCAAGGTCTATTTTCTTATATTCCATAGCTATCTCTGCCTAAAAAATTAATGCCTTTGAACAATGCTTTCACAAACTGCAAAAATGATAAAAATTAATGAGAAAATCAAAGTTGATATATGAATTTATGCGTGATTTATGCAAAAAAAACAAAAAAAACGGGAAGTGGTAAATTTTAGGGCAAATTCAGCCCAATATTTTTCAAAATATCGGCACAAATGAGTAACTTTGCGAAGTTTATGCGGATTATCTCCGCAAGATATCATTTTTGAAAAAGAGAGAGAATAACTATGATAGGACAGATTAACCAGTTGCTCGAAGAGATTAAGGGCACAACGGCCACAAATGCCGAGGAACTTGAGGCGTTGCGTCTTAAGTACCTGAGCAAGAAAGGCATCATCAACGGCCTCATGGCACAGTTCCGTGAGGTTCCAGCCGAGCAGAAACGCGAGGTCGGCGTAAAAATAAACGAACTCAAGAATGCCGCACAGGAGCACTTCAACGCTCTCAAGGAGCAGCTTGAGAACAAGGAAGAGGAGCAGTGCGAGATAGACCTCACACGTCCTGCCTACCCCACCGTTCTCGGTACACGCCATCCGCTTTCAATAGTAAAGGACGAAATTGTCGATATCTTCGCACGCCTTGGATTCTCTATTGCAAACGGAGTCGAGGTCGAGGATGACTGGCACGTATTCTCATCGATGAACTTCGCCGAGGACCACCCAGCACGCGACATGCAGGACACATTCTTCATAGAGGCTCATCCCGACATTATACTGCGCACACACACCAGCAGCGTACAGAGCCGTGTGATGGAGACAAGTCAGCCTCCAATCCGCATCATAGCTCCCGGCCGCGTATACCGTAATGAGGCCATCAGCTATCGTGCACACTGTTTTTTCCACCAGCTGGAGGGTCTTTATATAGACAAGAACGTATCGTTTACCGACCTCAAGCAGGTACTTCTGCTCTTTGCGCAGGAGATGTTCGGCAAAGAGACCAAGATACGTCTGCGTCCCTCATACTTCCCGTTCACTGAGCCGAGCGCCGAGATGGACATAAGCTGCAACATATGCGGCGGCAAGGGTTGCCCGTTCTGCAAGAACACCGGTTGGGTAGAGATTCTGGGCTGCGGCATGGTAGACCCCAACGTGCTCGAACTCTGCGGCATTGACAGCAAGGAGTATTCGGGCTACGCATTCGGAATGGGCATCGAGCGCATCACAAACCTCAAGTATCAGGTAAAGGACCTGCGTCTCTTCAGCGAGAACGACGTAAGATTCCTCAGGATGTTCGAGAGCGCCAACTAAGAATACAATTTACAAGCAGGAGGGAACCGCGGCGCGGTTCCCTCCTGCTTGTAAATTACGGCATAGGAACAGAGCGCCGGGCAAAAGGGACACATGGCTCACGTAAAGCGCACTCCACACTCAGATTTTACTTTAAATATAGCAAAAAAGGTACAACTCATGGAGAAAAAAATTGCTTTTATACCATATTTTTATTTCTTTTGCAATTAATAATGAACACCATAAACATTCATTTCAAAGAACCACAAACATAAAAACAACTGATTATGAAAGGTATCGTTTTGGCAGGAGGCTCAGGCACACGCCTTTACCCAATCACAAAAGGCGTCAGCAAGCAGTTGCTCCCAATCTATGACAAACCGATGATATACTATCCGATATCGGCACTTATGCTTGCAGGCATAAGAGAGATTCTCATCATCTCGACCCCGCAGGACCTCCCGGGCTTCAAGCGTCTGCTTGGTGACGGAAGCGACTACGGCGTAAGATTCGAGTATGCCGAGCAACCTTCACCCGACGGTCTCGCTCAGGCATTCATCATCGGTGAGGAGTTCATCGGCAACGACGCTGCATGCCTGGTGCTTGGCGACAACATATTCCATGGCAACGGTTTCGATGAGATGCTCAAGGAGGCGGCACGCGCTGCCGAAGAGGACGCCAAAGCCACTGTTTTCGGTTACTGGGTCGATGACCCTGAGCGTTACGGTGTTGCCGAGTTCGACAAGGAGGGCAACTGCCTTTCAATTGAAGAGAAGCCAGCGAACCCCAAGTCAAACTATGCCGTTGTAGGACTATATTTCTACCCCAACAAGGTTGTGGAAGTGGCAAAGAACATAAAGCCCTCGGCACGTGGAGAGCTTGAGATAACCACCGTGAACCAGCGTTTCCTTGAAGACGGCGAGCTGAAGGTACAGACCCTGAAGAGAGGCTTCGCATGGCTCGACACAGGCACACACAACTCCCTTGCCGAAGCATCGATATTCGTAGAGGTCATCGAGAAGCGCCAGGGACTGAAAGTTGCATGCCTCGAGGGCATCGCATACCGAAAAGGCTGGATAACGGCAGACAGGCTGCGCGAAATCGCCAAGCCGATGATCAAGAACCAGTACGGCCAGTACCTGCTCAAGGTCATTGATGAAGTGGAACGCTTTGGTGCAGACAGTTTTTGAAAGTATGGAAGTTATCAAGACAGATATTGAAGGCGTGGTAATCATTGAGCCACGCATCTTCAAGGATGACAGAGGCTATTTCTACGAATCCTTCTCGCAGCGCGAGTTCGAGGAGAAAGTGTGCAGGACAACATTCGTGCAGGACAACCAGTCCAAGTCATCATACGGAGTGTTGCGCGGATTGCATTTCCAGAAACCGCCCTACTGCCAGAGCAAGCTGGTGCGTTGCATTAAAGGCGCAGTGCTTGACGTGGCTGTCGACCTGCGCAAAGGCTCGCCCACATTCGGCAAGCATGTCGCAGTGGAGCTGACAGAGGATAACCACCGCCAGCTCTTTGTGCCGCGCGGGTTCGCCCATGGCTTTGCCGTGCTCAGCGAAGAGGCTGTCTTCCAGTACAAGTGCGACAACTTCTACAACAAGGAGAGCGAAGGTGCCATTGCATGGAACGACCCCGAGCTTGCGATAGATTGGAGAATCCCTGCCGAAAAGGCACTCCTTTCCGGAAAGGACAAGCTGAACAAAGGCATCAGGGAAGCCGATTTCCTTTTTGACTATAACGAAGAATTATACTGATTATGAACATACTTGTAACAGGAGCAAACGGACAGTTGGGCAGCGAGATGCGTCGTCTTGGAGCCGTTTCGCCCAACAACTACATATTTACCGATGTTGCCGAGCTTGACATAACCAACGGCGTTGCCGTAGCGCTCTTTGTAAAGCAGCACTCAATTGAGGCCATAGTCAACTGCGCGGCATACACCAATGTCGACAAGGCCGAGAGCGATGCAGCCACAGCAGAACTCATCAACGCCACGGCAGTAGGGAACCTTGCCGTTGCCGCAAAGGAGGTAAACGCCACGCTGTTCCATATATCGACCGACTATGTATTCGGTTGCGAGGGGAACACTCCACGCACCGAAGAGATGCCCACAGCACCGCTGGGCGTCTACGGCCAGACCAAACTGCTCGGCGAGCAGGCAATAGCCAAAAGCGGCTGCAAGGCACTCATTTTCCGCACCGCATGGCTGTACAGCGAGTTCGGCAACAATTTCCTCAAGACCATGATGCGTCTTACCGCAGAGCGCGAGCATCTGAACGTAGTCTTCGACCAGGTGGGTACTCCCACTTATGCAGGGGACCTCGCACTTGCAATCTTCTCGATAATAGAAGCGGGCGTATACCCCGGCAACGAGGGCATATATCATTTCTCGAACGAAGGAGCATGTTCATGGTACGACTTTGCAGTGGAGATTGCAGCAGCTGCTGGAAACACAGGATGCCGCATAAGCCCATGCCACAGCAGCGAGTTCCCATCGCCTGTGACACGTCCGCCCTACTCGGTGCTCGACAAGACAAAAATCAAGAACACTTTCGACATTGACATTCCGCACTGGCGCGAGTCAATGGAGTACTGCATAAAGAGAATCAAGGCACAGGCAAGATAAGAGAAAGAGAGTGTGTGAGTATTTGAATTTACAAAAGCCAACTAATAGAAATGAAGATAGCGGTTGCAGGAACAGGATATGTAGGACTGAGCATTGCCACTCTGCTTGCACAGCACAACCAGGTGACGGCAGTTGACGTAATCCCCGAGAAGGTAGAGAAAATCAACAGGCGCGTCTCGCCCATAATGGATGAGTACATCGAAGAGTTCTTCAGGGAGAAGGAGCTCAACCTTACCGCAACCCATGACGGCGCGGCAGCATACCGCGACGCCGAACTCATAGTCATCGCCGCCCCCACCAACTACGACCCGCAGCTCAACTTCTTCGACACACACCACATCGAGGATGTCATTGACCTGATACTCGAGGTCAACCCCGAGGCAATCATGGTAATCAAGAGCACCATCCCCGTGGGCTATTGCCGCAGCCTCTATGTAAAATATGCAAAGAGATTCAAGGAGCGCGGGCTCGACGCAACGCACAAGCTCCGTCTGCTCTTCTCGCCCGAGTTCCTGCGCGAAAGCAAGGCGTTATACGACAACCTCTACCCCAGCCGCATTATCGTGGGCTACCCCAAGCTCATTGGCAGGCTCAGCCAGGAGGATGAGGCCAACAAGGCAATAAAGGCCATCGCGGGCAACCACATGGAAGAGGCCGCACGTATGTTTGCCGGACTGCTCCAGCAGGGAGCAATAAAGGAGAATATTCCCACCCTGTTCATGGAGCTAATGGAGGCCGAAGCCGTAAAGCTCTTCGCCAACACATACCTTGCCTTGCGCGTGAGCTACTTCAACGAGCTCGACACATACGCCGAGCTAAAAGGTCTCGACTCGGCATCAATAATCCAGGGCATAGGGCTCGACCCGCGCATCGGCGACCACTACAACAACCCGTCCTTCGGCTACGGAGGCTACTGCCTGCCAAAGGATACCAAGCAGTTGCTTGCCAATTACCAGGACGTGCCCCAGTGCATGATGAGCGCCATTGTCGAGAGCAACCGCACACGTAAGGACTTCATAGCAGACCAAGTACTCCGTATGGCAGGCTGGTATGGCTATAGCGAAAACAATCAGTATAACTCTCAACTTTCAACTTTCAGTTCTCAACTCCCGACAATTGGTGTCTACCGCCTTACCATGAAGACCGGCAGCGACAATTTCCGCCACTCATCAATCCAGGGCGTCATGAAACGCATAAAAGCCAAGGGCGCCGAGGTCATAATCTACGAACCCTCCCTTGAGGACGGCACCACATTCTTCGGCAGCCGTGTAGTGAACGACCTTGCCGAGTTCAAGAGAGCGTCGCAGGCAATCATAGCCAACCGTTTCGACAGCAGCCTCAACGATGTCAAGGAGAAAGTATACACACGCGACATCTTCAGGCGCGACTGACAAATATATCCCCTATCATGCAAGCAGACAACAAGGCAACAGACAGCAATGGCAAGAGCCGGATCACAGAGCTTTTCTTCGCGCTCATCCGGTGCGGCATCGGCAAGAGCAATGAGTTGCCCTGCACCCCCGACAAAGAGGAGTGGGAAGAGCTGTTCAGCATCGCCACCAAACAGACACTGGCAGGCATAGCCTTTGCCGGCATAGAGCGTCTGCCGCAGGAGCAGCGCCCGCCCAAACGGCTGTTGATTGCGTGGCATCGTGTCTGCGGGAAGATAAACGGCAACAACGCCACGCTCGACAGCAGGAGTGTTGCCGTCTCAAGGAATTTCGAGCGGTTAGGTTTCCGCAACTGCATACTCAAGGGACAAGGCATAGCACAGCTATACCCCGAACCGGCCATGCGCACATCGGGCGATGTCGACATATGGCTCGAGGGAGGCGCCGACAAGATACTGCAATATGTCAGGAGATGTTTTCCCAACTGCAAGCCCACATACCACCATGTCGATTTCCCCGTCAAGGAGGGTCTAAGCATCGAGATACACTTTACCCCTTCGTGGATGTACAGCCCATTCAGGAACCGCAGGCTGCAGAAGTTCATCGCCGACAAAGCCGGGAACCAGTTCACGAACACCGTAGAGACCACGGCCGGTACCATTCCCGTCCCTACCCTTGAGTTCAACAGGATATATATACTGCTTCACATATATCGTCACCTTTTCCAGGAAGGCATAGGACTGAGACAGATGCTCGACTACTACTTTGTGCTCGACAAGGGCTTTACGGCCGAGGAGAGAAACAGAACGGTCGAGACACTCAGGAGCATCGGGCTGCTGGATTTTGCCGCAGCAGCCATGTATGTGCTCAAAGAGCGGTTCGGCCTTGAAGAGGAGAAACTGCTGACACTGCCCGACGCCCGACGCGGCGAGTTCCTGCTCAAGGAGATAATGACAGCGGGCAATTTCGGCAAGTACGACAGCCGCTATGCCATGGTACCCAAGGAGAAGGAGTTCAGCCATTTTCTCAACAGCATGAGACGCACCATAAGGCTCATCACCCAATACCCCGGTGAGACGCTCTGGAGTCCCTACTTCAAGATATGGCACATGATATGGCGCAGGCGCAACAGTCCGAACGATAAAAAGTAACAGATAACACCAGATATGAAGAAAGTCATTACATACGGCACATACGACCTTCTGCATCAGGGGCACATCAACCTGCTGCGCAGGGCAAAGGAGCTAGGCGACTACCTTATTGTGGGAGTGACAAACGACAATTTCGACCGCGAGCGGGGCAAGCTCAACGTCTCGGGCAACGTGCTCGAGCGCGTCGAGGCAGTGAGGGCGACAGGCCTTGCCGACCAGATAATAATAGAGGACTACTTCGGCCAGAAGATAGATGACATACAGAGATACGACGTGGACATCTTCGCCATCGGCAGCGACTGGGAAGGCAAGTTCGACTACCTGAACGAATATTGCGAGGTCGTTTACCTGCCGCGCACCGAAGGCATATCCTCGACCATGCTCCGCGAGGAGAAGCAGACAACCATCAAGGTGGGCATTGTAGGCTGCGGCAACATCGCACGCCGTTTCGTGCCCGAGGCAGCCTTCGTAAGCGGCATTGAAATTACAGGAGTGTACGACATTGACATCACAGTAGGCAAGGAGTTCGCAAGGAGTAACGACATATCTGATTGCTATAACTCGTTCGAGGAGATGCTCGAGAATGTCGATGCCGTATACATTGCGACGCCGCATCTGAGCCATTACGGATATGCCAAGAGCGCCATTGAGAATAGGAAACACGTATTATGCGAAATCCCGTTGGTGCTCGAGGATGCCCAGGCAAAGAAACTGTATTCGCTTGCCGAAGAGAACGGCGTAGTGCTGCTCGAGGCGCACAAGACAGCCTTCTGCCCCGCGTTCAACCACCTTATGGTAATGATAAAGAGCGGCGTCATAGGCGAGGTCGTGGATATCGAGGCATCACTATCGCGCCTGCTGTCCGACAAGACACGCCGCGAGTTCGACCCCGCACAGGCCGGCGGTTCAATGTACGAATCGGGCGTATATCCGTTGCTCCCCATCTTCAAGCTTTTGGGCACCGATTACATCAATCTCAACATCTACTCACGCATGGAGAACGGAGTCGACATATATACAAAAGGTGTCTTGCGCTACCCGTCGGCAATATGCTCGTTCAAGATAGGCCTTGGCGTGAAGACCGAGGGCAACCTTGTCATCTCGGGCACCAAGGGATATGCCTATGTAGAGGCACCGTGGTGGAAGACCGACTTCTTCGAGCTTCGCTACGAAGACCAGAACAAGAACAAGAAATTCTTTTACAAATGGGACGGTGAGGGCTTGCGATACGAGATACAGGAGTGGATGTCGTGCATAATAAACAAGCGACCCAGCAGTTCGCGTCTGCTGCCCAAGGAGAGCATAGCAATGGCGCGCGTGATGCAACAGTTTACCGAACGTACAAACATGATGGAGATATGAAAACAGCAATAGTCACAGGTGGCACATCGGGCATAGGATTAGGTGTGGCAAGGATGCTCATCGGCAAAGGCTACCGCGTATATGCGACATATATAGGCCCCGATTTCGAGGAGAAAATAGAGAATTTCGAGGCCGTAAAGGTCGACCAGAGCGACAGGAAGCAGCTGTACGCATTCATTGAGCGCATCAAGGGAGAGTGCGACAGCGTCGACTGCATCATATGCAACGCAGGGCTCAGCATAAGAAAATCCTTTACAGAAACAACCGACAAGGATTGGGATACGATGATGGAGGTTGCAGTCAATTCGCACTACATACTCATCAGGGAGCTCTACGGTCTCATCCCCGAAGGCTCACGCATAGTATTCACAGGCTCGCAGATGGGTCTCATGCCCCATGCCATGGTGCTTGCCTACGGTGTCACTAAATCGGCAGTCCATGCACTAGCCAAGAACCTTGTCAAGGAGTTCGAGGGCACAGGCACCACCGTCAATGCCGTCGTGCCGGGTTTTGTAGAGACCCCATGGCAGAAAGAGAAGCCCGAAGAGATAAAGCAGAACATATACCGCAAGACTGCCATCCACCGCTTCGCATCGGTCGATGAGGTGGTCGACGCCTACAGGTTCTGCATCGAGAACCCGTTCGTCAACGGCAGCCTCATTGAGGTAAACGGAGGATACAGCTACAAATAAACGGTATCCAGCCATGAAAGCGAGCCATTTTATAGCATCCCTCATATCAAGGCTAATCCCCAGGTCGAAGGATATACTCGTGTTCTCGAGTTTCCCCGACCACACCGACAACGCCTATGCAATGTACAGGTACCTTACCGAGAGCAGGAAAGGGAAGTACAGGTGCATATGGCTCCACTCCGACAGAGAGACGGCAAAGAAGTTCCCCCACGAAGAGGGATACTACAAATACTCGGCAAAGGCATTCTACTATTACGCCAGGGCAAGATACGTGTTCTGCACACACGGTATATACGATTTCCTCAAGTTCAGACGCCGCGGCAAGATTGTCAACCTGTGGCATGGGATGCCCCTCAAGACAATAGGCTGCATGGACCCCACGAAGGGGGGCGGCAACCCCTCCAAGGCCGACTACCTGATAGCGACAAGCAGTTTCTTCAGGGAGATAATGCACCGTTCATTCGAGGATGTACCCATTGGGAACGTTCTGCTGACAGGACAGCCCAGGAACGACCTCATGTTCCAGGAGACAGACTTTTTCAGGGACAGAGGCATCAACCGCCATAGCTACAGGAGCATCGGCCTATGGCTCCCCACCTACAGGCAGTCAATCATAGGCGACATACGCAAGGACGGAGTCTTCAACGGAGACGGGATATCATTCCTTTCAATGGCCGAGTTGCACAAACTTGATGCAGAGCTTCAGAAGAGCGCGTCATTGCTGATAGTGAAGCTGCACCCCATGGACGCTCTTCAGCAGGTTGATTTCGACAGCTTCAGCAACCTCCTCATCATCAAGCCACAGGAATTCACGGAACAGCTATACCCTCTTTTGGGCGCATGTGACTATCTATTGACCGACTACAGCAGCGTTTGGGTGGACTACTGCATCCTCAAGCGCCCCATCGGCTTTGTAATGGATGACATCGATGAGTACAGGAGTTCCCGCGGATTTACAATCGACAACCTCGACGAGAAACTGCCGGGCGTCATAATAGACACATACGACAAGCTCATACGCTTCATCAGCACCCCATCGGGGTTCAACGATGAATACCTGCCGCTGTACAACCTCCACTGCGACGGCAACGCATCGCAGAGGGTAGCCGGGCAGCTCGGGTTGTGAGCGCTTGGGGCGGACACTTCAGCCCGGTGAACGGTTGACGCGGGTTGTTCAATGTGTAACATTGCAGTGGCAGGGGGCGCCCCGTCCACATCCGACATATCGCACAAAAACACAGGAAAATCAGAAACTTTTTTTAATTTATTTCGCGATTGTTTATAATAAATTAAAACAACTTCTTATAAGATTCACACAATTTTTACTATTTTTGCGATAAATCGCGAACATAGCCTGCGCCCGCTGTAAAATACATCAAAGCACACTTTGTGTATTCAGTCCGCTTGTTGCTATTTTTGCCCAATAACAGGTAATTGCCAAATGACAGTTACCAATTCACACACGTTATCAAACGACAAGAAACGATGAGCAAGAAAGTTTTTGTATCGGGATGCTATGACATGCTCCACTCGGGACATGTGGCATTCTTCAAGGAAGCCGCGACTCATGGCGATCTCTATGTCGGTATCGGTTCCGACGCCACCATCCGCGAGCTAAAGGACCGCAAGACAATAAACACCGAGCGCGAGAGGCTCTACATGGTAAAAGCCATACGCTACGTGAAGGACGCCTTCATCAACAGCGGAAGCGGCATAATGGATTTCGAGGAGGACGTAAAGCGTCTTAAACCGGACATCTTCTTCGTGAACAGCGACGGCTACACCCCGGGCAAGAAACGTTTCTGCGAGGAGAACGGTATTGAGCTCGTTGTCAGCACCCGTATCCCCGAGGCAGGTTTGCCCACACGCTCCACTACAGCCCTTCGTCAGGAGTGCAACATCCCCTACCGCATCGACCTCGCAGGCGGTTGGCTCGACCAGCCATACGTGAGCAAGCATCATGGCGGCCCCGTGCTTACCATAAGCATCGAGCCCGACTACGACTTCAACAACCGCGGCGGCATGAGCACATCATCGCGCAAGGCAGCCATCGAGATGTGGCACGTCGACATCCCCGAAGGCGACCGTGAGACACTCGCCAAGATGCTCTTCCGCTACGAGAACCCGCCAGGCAGCCCATACATCAGCGGCTCACAGGACGCCATAGGCATTGTCATGCCATGCCTCAACCGCCTCAATTACGACGGTGGCTATTGGCCTCAGAGCATTGAGACCGTAAAGGACAGCGCAATCCTCGACTTCATCGAGAAGAGTCTGTGGCTCATACCCCTTGCACCCCGCGACAGCAGTTACGACGTCCTGGCCGACACACATATCGACGAAGCAGGTGCACGCACACTTGCCGAAGCATCCGACGAGTGCTGGAAGGCAATATGCACCATGGACATAGACGCATGGGGCAAGGCATGCACTGCCGGTTTCGAGGCGCAGACAGCCATGTTCCCCAACATGATATCGCCCCATGTACAGAAAGCCATTGATGAGTACAAGGGCCATGTCAAAGGCTACAAGATTACCGGTGCCGGCGGCGGCGGATATCTGGTAATAGTCAACGACACCCCCATAAGCAATGCCATCCAGATAAGGATAAGGCGCAACTGACACGTACACGCCGTGAGAGAGAGTGACCTTTGAAGTCGCTCTCTCTCGGCATAGGAAACAATAAAAAACAGAAAGCAATGATTGAGAAAAAGCAGGAAAAACAATCAGGCAAGGACATTTGCGTCGAGATGCTCAGCGGTGCAGCAGCGGCACTCGCTTACACCGATGAGGAGATACGCGACACCTTGCCGCCCGTGGATGCACAAGAGTTTATAGACCTTCGCGACAGAACCTTGGCGTCATTGGAGAACGACAGTCACACATACGGCATAAGTCCCAATGAAGAGAGCACTCTCACAATGGCAGCCGAAGAGGACACCCCATACGGAGAATAGCCCGACATCCTAACGAGGCAGGCTCTGCCATATGTAACATACAAATAACCGAGGAAAATCTATAAAAAGGGCCTATTCAATGAACAATTTAAATATAAATTGTTATTATAAATAAATATTTGTATTTTTGCATTTAGGCCGTATGGGCGGGGTCAGCCCGCCCAATGGAAACAAAACAAATGAAATAACAAAAGGAAAGAAAGACAGAAGGACAAAAGGACAAAAGAAATTTAATACCAAGTGTACATGGTGAAAATGAATGGAAACCTGCGGTTTCCGCTACCGTAACAACCAATGCTGGCGCAATTGAAAAAACTGGTTTATCCATTGCTACAGCCTTGCCTGTTACTTGTCGCAAAGTTCCACTTGCGGTATTTTCACCGTCATTGCTTGAAACCTTATGTGCTTATGTACTTATGTCTAAAATATGAAAGAAAAAACAACAATAACTGTCCCTCTTTGTAAAGAGGGACGAGCGTAACGCAGTGCAGCGGAGGGAGTTTCACCTTTACGCTTATAAACGCGGTGGGATAAAAAGCAGGAAACCACCAACGGGGCCACGGCCCCACCCCTCAGGAGCCTGACCGCTCCCGAGGGGACAAAAAGAATAATAAATAATACAACAACAAACAGTGTTATGA
>JAGBFX010000006.1 GCA_017936265.1 Bacteroidaceae bacterium
AGTTATGCAAAACGCAGAAGACCAAAACACTCTGTATATTGCTAATTCGTAACCCAATACATATTCAACTAAAAGGTCGTCATTCATTCTCAATAATTTAGACCTTTTTCGTAACTTCGGAATGCAAAAGTACCAAAACGCCCGGCACACGGAAATTCCAGTCAACCTGCTTTTTGTTCAAGAGTCGCAAGCGACGTCTTTCAGTCAAACAGGTCTTGCCTCTTGAACTGCCTGCTTGTTTTTTGGGTGCTGCGGGACTCCTTCAGTTAGCCACTCGCAAAAGCGAGCGTCTAACTAACAGTCAAACAGGCCTCGCACTGTTTCCAAAAAACAACCAGGTTCAAGTTGTGGAATTTAACGGTGCCGGTTATTATTGGAATTACCATTGCTAACCATTGGCCGAGAAAAATAACTTCAGGCACATACCCCTCACCGCTGTGCGGAGCTCCCCTATAGGGGAGCAATTGTTTGCAGCTATAAAGTTCCTCCTCTTTACGAACTCCCTCCCAGCTTCGCCGTACTCAAGCTCCTCCTCTCTCCGAACTCCCTCCCAGCTTCGCCGTACTCCAACTCCTCCTCTGTTTATAGAGGAGGGGGACCGCTTGCGGTGGAGGAGTTCACAAAAGAGGGAGAGCCCGGGGACCGCTTACGGTGGAGGAGTCCACAAAAGAGGGAGAGTTTATTTCCTCCCCTCAGTCACTACGTGACAGCTCCCCTCAGGCAGGGGCGCAGCTTGGGTTGTGCCGCGTGGGTCGCGGCCTTGTATTCTTCTTGTTATTGTCCAGCCGTGTACTTTCATTGCACAAAACAGCAATCTTTACAAAGGTGTACTGTGCTAATTATCAATCATTTAGGCCTCTTCTACATCTCTATGTGAGAGATGAGATAAAAAAACATGACACCAAAAACCACCTAGCTGATTGAGACTAAACAAAATAATCATGAAAAGAATTTACTTATTTTTAACGGCAATTATGCTTGCCGCATTCGCTGTGCCGGCAATGGCGCAGATCTCCTACGACGATATGGTCGCAGATGAAAATGCTAAGACTGGTAGCGACTTGGTGCTAGATGGCGCCAATGTCCACAATAACGGAGGTAGTCTTAATACCAATGGAAGTAACAAATATTACGGAGAGATTGTTGTTCCCGAGACTAATGGTACAACGATAATTACCACTTTGGAGAAATACCTCACTGTCGGTACTTTCCAGTATTCATATGTAACATCGGTCAAGCTGCCTAAAACTATAACAACCATTGGACAGGCCACGTTCGCCGATTGTCCATACCTGAACTATATTGAGGTAGATGACGCAAACACGACCTTTTTTGATGAGGACGGTATTGTGTATAAGTACAATGGCACAAATCCCGAGACATACACCCTTGTTGCAGTCCCTGGCGCACGACAGACAATTACAATCAAAGAAGGAACTACCGAAATCGCAAACTGTGCTTTTGACGGTTGCTATAACATTACCGAGGTTGTGATTCCTGAAACAGTAACAAAAATCGGTATGTGGGCGTTTGCCGGTAGCGGTATCGAGACAATAACATGTCTGGCAACCACACCTCCAAACGTATATGGAGAGGCATGGATTTTTGTGGGACTAGGATATGAAACAGACAATGATGCAGGTGACTATGGTCATGGTTTTAACGATATGTTGAATGACTATAAAGACATTACAGTATACGTTCCTGCCGGTTCGGGAGATACATATAACGACAATGCAGACTGGACGGTATTTAGTCCTGTGACAGAGTTGGGCTCGACTACAGAAACGACATTCGAGCTTAATGAGGAACTTATATACACTTGGACAAACGTTGAAGGTGTTGATATGGTCTCTTCAATTGGAGAGATTCACATCACAAGCAAGAACACCGATGATGTATTTGCGGCCGTTCCTGAAGGTTGGATCTTGACATACGAGGACGGCACAACATATGATATGTATTTTGAGCTTTCTGATGATAATAAGACAGTCATAATCACATTCGGCGAACAAGTGATTGATGGTACAGGTAATTACACGCTCTCAATCCCTGCCGGCAGCCTCGTTACAAAAGATAATAAGGAATGTATCGAGACAAAGTTCCAGTACACAATCATGGCTCCACAGACCTTGTATAAAGATGAGAACCATTATGTTGCATTGCATATATATGATTCTGCCGATAAGTACGAGTGGAGCTACACCGATGCTAATGGCAAAGTCCTTAGCGGTGATACCAAGCACACTGTTGGCGAGATGTTTTATCTTGGTCAGGAAAGCAACACTGTCGACAAGGTCACTACTGTAACAAACCACAGATATTACTCTACCGAGGTTCAGTATGAGCGTGTCTTCAAGAACACCGAGTGGCAGGCACTCTACGTTCCTTTCGCAATGGACTATAGCGATTGGAGTTCATTGTTCGATGTTGCCAAGATAACAGGCGTATATGACAACGGCGCCGACAGCGAGATAATGTTCTATGTCCTTGGCGAGGTGCTCGAGAGCGGTTCTACAGAGGCTAATACTCCTTACCTCATCCGTGCGAAGACCGCAAGTGAGACAACGCCTAAGGTGCTCCAGGTTACAAGTGGTGAGACTCTTGAGGCACCGGTGGAGAACACATTGTCTTACACAGTAAACGGCAATACATACAAGATTACCGGCCAGTACACAAAGGCTGCATATACCAATGACGGAAGAACATTCGCTATGGCTGGTGGCGCACTCAAGCAGCCTGCACAGGGCAAATCAGTGACCCTTGGTGCTTGCCGTTGGGTATTGACCATTGATGCTGCCAACAGCGGTGCGACATTCAGTTTCGGTCGCTTCGGCAACGAGGGTACAACAGGCATCAACGAGGTGACAACTGAAAACGCGAATGTGAAGGGTATCTATGACCTGCAGGGTCGCAAGATTGACGAGATTACCAAGCCCGGCTTGTATATCGTTGACGGCAAGAAAGTTTTGGTTAAATGATTAAAAAAGCGAATTTCTGCGTTACGCTAGCCAGCTAAATCCTCATTTACATAAAAGTAAACTGCGGTTTAGCGAGCGTCGCAAGCCTTGAACTTCATCTTTTTTATCCCATTTAACAGAGATATTGAAATAATTCCGTAGGGGCGGGGTCGGCCCGCCCTCGCGAAAAAACCCCTCCCTGCTTTGCAGGACTCCCCCTTGAAGAGGGAGATTTGATTCAGGCAGATTCCTCCTCTGTAGGGGAGCTGTCCGTCAGGACGGAGGGGTACAGATAATAACTAAAAAAATAATTATACAAGATATGAAAAAGATATATTATTCACCTGAGGTTGAATTGGTAGAATATGATATTGATACTGTAATGCAGTCAATATCTGTCCCCGAGGGTGGCGAGACCGAAGAGTTCGACACAAAGGAGAACCGTAACGACTGGAACAACATCTGGGGCGAGATGTAATAATCGAACCCGCAGTATAAGCAAAAGAGGCTGACTAAAAAGCGCAATTTTTGAACGAGCAATCCCCGTTAGAGTATACATTCTAACGGGGATTGCATTCTTTGTAAAATGACTTTTGAGTTAGCTCCTCATTTTTGTCTCTCATTTGGGATATTGTAAAAAAAACACTACTTTTATACCCGGTCCAGCCCAAAGGTCCGGACAAGAGATTTCTCACATACGTTCGAAATGACAAAACAAAGTTTTGTTATCGGTGAGTTTTGCTGTCGATGTTACAAGTAACATTTAACATTACACGTTAAACGTTACACACTACACATTAATACCCCTCCGGCTTGACAGCCACCTCCCCTACAGGGGAGGAATTTATCGCAGCAAACAATTGCTCCCCTGTAGGGGAGCTCCGCGCAGCGGTGAGGGGTACTTGCCTGGTGTTATTATTATCGGCTAACGGTTAGTAATGGTAATTCCAATGATAACCGGCACCGTTAAATTCCACAGCTTGAACCTGGTTGTTTTTTGGAAATAGTGCGAGGCCTGTTTGACTGCTAGTTAGACGCTCGCTTTGGCGAGTGGGTAACTGAAGGAGTCCCGCAGCACCCAAAAAACAAGCAGGCAGTTCAAGAGGCAAGACCTCTTTGACTGAAAGATGTCGCTTGCGACTCTTGAACAAAAATGAGGTTGACTGGAATTTCCGTGTGCCGGGCGTTTTGGTACTTTTGCGCAACAAAAGTACATGATAGAGCGACAACAAAAAGAATACAAGACAACAGACCAAGGGTAAGTGAATGGCTGAATATAAGACTGTTGATTAGCAATACAAGCCAAGGGCGGGCTGATGTTGCAAGTAACATCAATACCCCTCCGGCTTGACAGCCACCTCCCCTGCCCGAGGAGGAAATAAACAAAGGAGTTAGTTAGGATAAACACTAAATGTTACACATAAACATTATAAACCATGTACAAATTCAAACCTATTCTTAAATCGATGCTTTGGGGTGGAGAGAAAATCATCCCCTACAAAGGAGTTGAATCGACAATGACATCTGTCGGCGAGAGCTGGGAGATATCCGGTGTAAAGGACAACGAGTCGGTGGTTGCCGAGGGTCCCGACGCGGGCATGAAGCTGCCCGAGCTGATTGCACGCGACAAAGGCGCGCTGGTGGGTCAGAGCAACTATGAGCGCTTCGGCAAGGAGTTTCCGCTGCTCATCAAGTTCATCGACGCACGTCAGGACCTCTCTATCCAGGTACACCCCAACGACAAGCTCGCATGGGAACGCCACCAGTCGAAAGGCAAGACCGAGATGTGGTATGTGGTAGACGCCGACCCGGGGTCGAGGCTGCGCTCGGGATTCGCCAAGCAGGTGACACCCGATGAGTATGAACAGAGCATCGCCGACAACACCATCACCGACCTGTTGCAGGAGTACGATATCCATGCAGGAGACGTCTTCTTCCTGCCAGCGGGACGTGTACACTCCATCGGTGCGGGCGCGTTCATCGCCGAGATTCAGCAGACATCGAACATCACATACCGCATATATGACTTCAACCGCTGCGATGACAGCGGCAAGCCACGCGAGCTGCACACCGAGCTGAGCAAGGCTGCCATAGACTACACCGTGCTGCCCGACTACCGCACATACTACGAGGCGAAGGAGGATGCCGAGGTGCAGCTGGCTGCATGCCGTTACTTCACGACGTCGCTCTGCAAACTGACCAAGGAGTATAGGATGGATATCGCCGAGCTGGACTCGTTCGTTATCCTCATCTGCACCAAGGGCAACGGCACTGTGACCGACGACTGCGGCAACTGCATCAGCATCAAGCAGGGCGAGAGCATCCTTGTCCCTGCCACAGCCAAGACGCTTGACATTGTTCCCGCGTGCGACATGGAGCTGCTGAGCAGCTGGGTAAAAGAGTGATACCGGCTCTGACTTATGAGGGTGGCCCAAAAGTAGAATGGGGCACCCTCATATCGCAAATCATGTAGGGGCGGGGTCAGCCCGCCCTGTGGTAGCGCATTGTCATCCCGACAGAGCGTAGCGACGAGGGATCTCAAAAAACACAAGCATGAGATTCCTACACTTCGTGTCGGAATGACAGAACCGTGTTGTTTTGTGGAAAACGCAGTTATTTATATTGGTTATTATATGGAAAACGCAGTTATTCGCAGTGTTTTTTTGTAAGAAAATGCAGTAAGTAGCAAAAATGTACTATATTTGCACTCACAAAAAACTGTAATATGTTGTACAGAAAAATTACAAAAAGGATAGAAGAATACCTCTCTTCTGATTCTGAAAGAATGCTATTGATTGATGGTGCCCGACAGACAGGCAAGTCATACATTATCCGATATGTGGGCGAGAAGATGTTCTCTAACTATATTGAGATAAATATGGAAGAGGATAAACTGGGTGACCGGATTTTCGCCGAGGCCAGAACCACCAATGATTTTTACATGGCTTTGAGTGTTGTCGCCGGCGATAGGATGAAAGAGAGGGAGAATACCCTTGTTTTCATCGATGAGATACAGGCTTACGACCATCTTCTTACTCTTGTGAAATTCCTGATGAAGGAGAAGAAGTTTACTTATATTGCCAGCGGCTCTTCTCTTGGAGTGGCATTGAAGAAAACGCAGTCTGTTCCTGTCGGGAGCCTGGATGTACAGCATATGTATCCGATGGATTTCGAGGAGTTCTTATATGCCAATGGCGTGGGAGAAGTCGCTATTGACGCTATGAGAGACTGTTTCAATAACAATCAGGCATTATCCGTTACGATACATGAGAAGATGATGGACCTCTTCAAGAAATATCTTTTGGTGGGCGGTCTGCCAAAGGCGGTTGAGGTATTCGTAGAGAGCCGCAATGTCGTTGAATTCCGCTCCATTCAGAGAGAGACCCATGATCTATACGGAGTTGACGCGTCCAAATATGAAGAGGAGCATAACAAGAAGCTGAAAATCCGCCGTATATTTGATATGATTCCATCAAACCTCGAGAATAAGAAGAAAAGGGTCGTTATTAAGGATATCGAGGACAAGAAATGGAAACGGTTCAGCAACTATCTTGATGAGTTTGATTATCTTATATCTGCAGGTATAGTATTAGAGGTTAAAGCAGTCAGCACACCGACGTATCCTTTGGTCGAAAACAGCGGAAAGAATCTGCTGAAACTTTATCTGAATGATGTAGGAATCCTGTCCGGCATTTTCTATCGCAACAACATCAAGGCTGTGATGTCAGACATCAAGAGTATAAACCTTGGCTCTCTCTATGAAACAGTTGTGGCTCAAGAGCTAAGGGCTCATGGATATGACCTGTACTATTATGACAACAAGCAGAATGGAGAGGTTGACTATTTGATTGATGATGTTGATAACTTGTCGAATGTCCCCATTGAAGTAAAATCGGGGAAGGATTATACCGTTCATAGTGCCTTGGATAAGTTCGTATCCAACGATGACTACAATATAAAAAAAGCATATGTGTTATCGAATGAGCGCGAGGTTTTTGTCAAGAATGGTATTACCTATATTCCTATCTACTACATCATGTTTTTTCAAAACGTGTCCAATGTCGTAAAGGAGTTTTTGGAATAGTTTTAACGTCAGCCGCTCTGTGGGTGTTTAATGTTACTTGTAACATCGATAGTGCGAGCAGCGATTGGTCACGCGAAGGACTCCCTCCCCTCAGTCACTACGTGACAGCTCCCCTCAGGCAGGGGCGCAGCTTGGGTTGTGCCGCGTGGGTCGCGGTCAGCGAGTGCTGTCAATGTGTTTTGTTTAATGTGAAGTGTGTAGTGTTTAATGTTACTTGTAACATCGGCTCCGTAGGGGCGGGGTCGGCCCGCCCTTGACACATACCCCTCACTGCTGCGCGGAGCTCCCCTACAGGGGAGCAATTGTTTGCTGCGATAAAACTCCTCCCCTGTAGGGGAGGTGCCGCAGGCGGAGGGGTACAGTGGAGGAGTTGGCTGCCACGTAGTGACTGAGGGATACAGGGGAGCAGCCGGCACAACAAGCGCACCAATTCCGAAAAAGTCATAACATTTTTGAATTTAATTCCGAAAAAATCATAACTTTTTTGGATTTGGGTGTTTTTGTATATTTGAGAAAATCTCGAATATTTTCTGCACTCGCTGTGAAAAACATTCAAGCAAGCTTGATGTTTCTCGCTCGTTTCTTCGTATATTTGCATCAGCAAAAAACAGTGTTATATGATTACCCGGCAGATAGAAAACAACATCCAGTCATTATTAGGAGGTAATAAAGCCATAATAATTATGGGTGCACGCCAAGTTGGCAAATCCACATTACTGAAACAGATGTTAGGGAATAGACAGGATGTGCTATGGATGAATGGTGACGAACCGGACATCCAGAATCTATTCAAAGATATGACATCAACCAGAATCAAAGCCATCATGGGGAGCAATAAATTATTGGTCGTGGATGAAGCTCAACGAATTCCGGATATCGGGCTAAGACTTAAACTAATCACAGACCAGGTGCCGGGTGTTCAAGTCATTGCCACAGGCAGCAGTTCATTCGAATTAGCAAACAAGGTCAATGAATCTCTAACAGGACGCAAACGAGAGTTCCAAATGTACCCATTATCATTTGGGGAAATGGTTGCACACACCACATTTTTGGATGAGTCACGTATGATACCACACCGGATGGTTTATGGATACTATCCCGAAGTTGTGACAAACCCGGGCGATGAACGCGAAACATTAAAGGAATTGACAGACAGCTATCTTTACAAGGACATACTAAACCTTGAAAGCATAAAAAAACCCGACAAACTGACACGCTTGATAAAAGCCCTGGCACTGCAGATTGGAAGCCAAGTATCATACAACGAGGTAGGCAACCTCATTGGGCTTGATTCTAAAACAGTTGAAAAATATATTGACATCTTGGAGAAATCATTTATAATATTCCGACTTGGCAGTTATTCACGCAACCTAAGAAACGAACTAAAATCGAGCAAAAAGATCTATTTCTGGGATTTAGGCATTAGAAATGCCGTTATCGGCAACTTATCACAAGTCGAGAACCGCACCGATGTCGGCGAACTTTGGGAAAACTTTGTAATTGCCGAGCGTTTAAAGAAAAATGCATACTCCAGGAACTTTGCACAATCATATTTTTGGAGAACACGTCAACAACACGAGATAGACTACATTGAAGAAGAAAATGGGCATTTATGTTCGCTTGAGTTCAAATGGAACGAACGTAAGGCCAACGTGAAATGTCCTGAAAGTTTCAACAGAGCCTACCCGGATGCAACGTTCAAGGTAATCACCCCCAAAAACATCGAAGAGTTCATTATGTAAGTTTTTTGCATCCGGTATTACCCCAATAAAAAGCGTTGGCGAGGATATCCTCGCCAACGCTTTTTACTCTTATTATTCCCAAAGCCCCCCATTTGACTCGTTTTGCTTTACCGCAACCCGCGCGGTCCCACGGACTCTCCCTCTTTTGGGAACTCCTCCACCGCAAGCGGTCCCCCTCCTCTATAAACAGAGGAGGAGTTGGAGTACGACAAAGTCGGTAGGGAGTTATTTGTAGGGGCGGGGTCTGCCCGCCCTTGAATATATTATTTTAGACATAAGTACATAAGTACAAAAGGCAATGCACACGGGGCAAGAATACACCCCCATGCTGTTATGCGCAGAAAGCCTTCGCAAGTGAACCTTGCGATGCATAAAAATTAAGGCTACGGCTTTGAAAATACATTTTCAATTGCCATAGCCTTAATTTTTTATCTACATGGAAATCCTGTTCCATGTGCCTATGCTCATGACCGCAAGGGGCTTATGTTCTTCTGTCTTTACCCCCTAAAACCACGCGGCTCAGGGCTTGGAACTGTTTACTGCCACAGGTCACCCCATTGACTCGCCTTTTTTTCGCAACCCGCGCGGTGCAAGTTGCACCTCCACTACGCGCGACCCGTTGCTAAAAGGCTCGCGATAGGTCGATTTGTGGATTACTGCCACAAATCACCCCATTGACCGCGGCGACCACCACCGAGCTGCTCGCCGTTAGAGGTATCTACTGTCTGTTCACTGTCACCTATCTTCAATGAAGCTGCAAGCATCTGTGCTGCCTCAATATTTACCTCTGTCATCAGAGGAGATACATATGTCTTCTTCATATTTATGTGGCCCCCTCCGTCTCCCCCTATAGGGGAGAGTTTGGAGGACTTTATTTAAAAATTATCAATCTTTTGTTATTAGTTCCCCCCTCTACGGGAGGGGGTTAGGGGGAGGCCCCTCTTACTTAACCAACACCTTGCGACCACCTACAATATAAATACCAGGAGCGCTGATGTTCTCAACACGACGGCCTGTGAGGTCGTAGATAACTGATTTCTCATTTCTGATTTCTACTTTCTCAACGCCTGTTGTACCGTCCCAGTCAAGACCATAGAATGCAACAGTCTCGCTTGCAGCAGGAAGTACCATGTAAGCCTTGCCTGCATTGTTCTTGAAGTGAGTTGTACCAACATTACCCTCAGCATCCTTGTTCAACTCAGCCTTGTACATACCAACACCGGTCTCAGCGCGGTTAGCAAGAACATAAGCTGTACCCTCTACATATGTATCCTCAACTGAACCATTCATCAAGTTACCCTCGAGTGCATTAACATCCTTAGCAGCTCTCTTGAATGTAAACTCACCTGCATTCTCAAGAAGAACACCTGTGTTTGCAGGGATAACACCCTCAAGCTGAGACTTTGTCACCCAACCATTCTCAACACCTGTTACAGCATATACGTTTACACCCTCGGGAATATATGCCTGATAACCAAGATACATTGTAGCCCAACCAGCCTCGCTCACAGTTACAACATCCTCCTCATACTCTGAAAGGAAGAATGTAGAACCGGCATCAGTTGATGCCCAATGAGAAAGTTTAAGAGCATTATAATTTGCATTCAAATAGTTGTTTGAATCAAACTTACGCAAGCAGAAACCGTTTGCAGCATTTGCACTTGTTTCAGATGTTTCAGCAACAAAGAATGGAGTACCTTCATCGGTAAGAGTTACATTGCCGCTGCCTGTTGAAGTAAGCTTCTTGCCAGTACCCTTGTTAACCACTGTGATACCGCTGAATACATCACCAACAAATCCCCAAATGTAGTTTTCGTTTGCAACATCAGAAGATTTACCCCAATAAACATTTACGGTATTGTCTTCTGCGATGTCGCCAATGTAACCGGGCTGGTTAGTGTGCATACGAACAAGATACCAAGTAGTGATAGCGTCTGCGCTTGCAGCTGTTTCAAATGGAAGTGCAGCCTCAACGTTCAAATTGAAGCTGAATGTAGCATCAGTTTCAACAGTACCTTCGGGAACTGCAAAGTCTGTAGTTACGCCATAAGGCAAAGCAACATTCACTGTTGGGAATGCAGCACCCTTTGCAAGTTCTACAGAATGTGTGTACTTAATCTCACCATTATACTTGAAGTTGTAAGTTACAGTAAAGAACTCCTCCAACTCTACCTCCACGATGTACCAAGATGATGCAGAGTTTGCATTGTCTGTATTCCAAGAAACAAGGTTACCACTTGCATTTGTACCTCCACCGTGGCCGTCTGCGTGCATCTGCCAGTTGTTAAGGATGATACCGTACTCAAAGCCCTTCTCATTCTCAGCCTCTGAGAAAATCTTAACACCCATTTCTGCGCCCTCAAATGAATCTGTCAGGCTCCAAGCACCAGACTTACCTGCATTACCATGCAGATATTTGCCATTGGCTGCATTCTGCAATGCGATACCGTTACCGGTCTCAACAGCCTTCCAGTAGAAGTTCTTGTCATCGTTGTTCAAAGTTTTCCAACCGGGGTTGCCGTCTGTTCCGTGTACAGCCTTTGTCTCGGCAAAAGCAGCAAGTGAGCTGTGGAACTGGTAATATCTACCTGCTGTAGGAAGAATTACTGACACAGCATCAATTGCAGCCTGCAATGTAGCAACATCCTCTGCAGTAACATTTGCCTCTTCTATAGCAGATGCATCATCAATTGCAGCGGCAAGTGCTGTCAATGTCTCAGCAGAATACTTACCGATAATTGTACCCTGATTGCCTTCAACTGTTGTCTTTAATGCATTTGCTTCTACAAGGAGAGCATCAAGTTCTGCCGCAGGACCCATTGGGCGCTCTGCTACCATGAAAGTAGAACCACCATCTGCACCACCATTCCAATAAGCAAGCTTGTTGCTACGGTTATTCATTCTGTTCTTGCCATCATTAGCATCCTTCTGACCAAGATAGAATGTTCCAACGCCACCGCGATGTGTACTGGCCGTTGCAACCCAATATGTATTTTTGCTATCACCTACCGGTTCTGCAGTCATAATCGGGTATGTACTGCCACCTGTATTGCCATCGAATGTATTTGTTGTTGAAGAAAGGACATAGCCATTTCCTGTAGCACGGTTCACAAGTTTGTAACCATCAAATGGATTACCGATGAAGCCCCAAGAATAAGCATCCTTGTTTGCCTTATCAACATTTGTCTTGTCCAATGCTATGTATGCAGCACCATCAACATGATAGAGCAAATGAGCAGCATCACCGATAGAAAGGTAATACCACTTCATATTTTCGTGGTCATAAGCATTTGCAGGAACAAACGGGAGGTTCAAAGAAACTTCAATGTTCTGTACATTGTTATCTGTAGAAACTTTATCAGTGGGTTTGCTTGCAGTAACGCCATAGGGCAGTGTTGGAAGTGCGGGGAAATCTTCGCCTACAACAGCCTCTACGGTATGAGTCATCTTAGTCTCACCGCCATATGTAAAGTTGTATGTTACATTAACAAAAGTCTGTGCTTTAGCCTCTACACTAATCTTGGTTGGAGAACCATTTTCCTGACGTGTCTTCCAACCGATTGCAAACTCACTAAGATCTGCTTCAACACCGCGCACATCAATTTCAAGATAGTGATATCCATCTGGGTTTGGAGAGCCAGACCACATTGTGTGCCAATACCAATCATAATTCCCAATATTACCGGTTACTGTACCATCACACAATTTTGCAATACCACCCTCATTAGGTTCTGTTGCATTACTGCTGAATTTATCCGCTGTTAAAGTTACAGTACTTCCATCCTTGTCATAAAGATAGAACTCAGCAATCGCAACATGCGGATGGTTACCTGTCTTGTCAACACCACTAGGTGTTGTAGTTTCAAGGAATGTTACTCGCAGAGTTGTGACACCCTCCGGTGCTGTCATCTTTTCAGATGTCCATTCATACTGATTGTGACCAGATTGATTAAACACTGTTCCCGGCAAGTCTGTTGTTACTTCAACGGCCTGCGCCCATGTTGTCACTGCTACAAGCAGCATCAACATTAAAGATTTACTTTGATTCTTTCGTTGATGGTGGCTATGGTTACCACAGCGATGGCGCAGACAATCATGGAGTTGGAGGTTGGCGAAAGCTACACAATCAACCTGTCTGCAGAAAGCAACGTCTACGGTCATGTATACTACAATGCCGAAAGCACAGACAACTTGTATTATGATGCGACTTATACCGCCGCAAATGCAACAAACGCGAACTACCATTTCGTGTTTACTGAGGCAGGCACTGACGCAAATGGCAACAAGCTTTATTACATTTCTCCAAAGAACGCTGATGGTGTCTATGCATACAACAAGAACGAATCAAACGGTGGTGGTAGCCAGAATTCCGTAGGTTTGACATCGGATGAAACTGTAAAAACCGAGAAAGGTAAATGGTATGTATATGATAACGGTACATACCAGTTCATTGTTCCTGCATGGAAGGATGGGGACAATTATGTTCTTGGAGGTTGCTGCTGGAATGCATGGAGTGACCCTGCAGAAAACTATACTTTAGGTATGTGGGGACGTGGTGCCGGCAACCCCAATTACCAAGGAGACAATTGCCTTAAAATTGAGATCCAGTCTCGTGAACCAAAAGTGAACCTTGCTAATGGCAAGTATATCTTTCGTGTACAGAATAACCGTAATGTAGTTCGCTATAATGGCGAAATTCTTGCCAAAGGCGAGGTTGCTGCAGATGCAGCTGATGAGAACCACGTGTTCACTATCACAAAGGGTTCTAACGGATTCTACTCAATCCAGACAGTAGATGGCAAATATGTTACCTATTCATCAACAGCCAACGGTGCAACTATCGCTGTCTCTGATGCTGCTGATGCAACAGACGCCAATAAATGGTGGTCTATCCGTGAGGGAAGTTCAAGCTCATCATTTAGGACAATTGTCCCTAGCACGAATGACGTAGACGGGGCTCCCGGTTGGAACTATGCAACCACTATAAATAATGTTACAAATGCTGCCGTAGGTTTGTGGACAAGCACTGGTGATGGTTCTCAGTGGTATATAGTAAAAGCAGCCGAAGTGTATACAGGAAAGGTCAAGATGAAGATTGCAAACATCGTTGCATCAAGCAATGGCACAAACATTGTAAAGGCTGATGATGAGAACTCTGTATTCACAATCAATAGGGGCGAGAACGGTTATTATACAATTCAAACAACAGACAACAGTTTCCTCACATATGAAGGCAAGAATGGTGGCGACGCTGTAAAGATTACAGCAGAGGCGAATGCTACTGATGACAATAAATGGTGGGTAATCGCTTATGACGTAACCGATAGAGCGGCGTTGGACATATTCCCTAAGCAGGGCAATATCGGCAAAGACACACCTTCTTTAAACTGGAGTATAGATGCTACAGGGGCGGCAAATACAGGCCTTGGTTTTTGGGGCGCGAGTGACGCCAACTCTTACGTGACACTTGATATGGTGGCTGCAGAAGGTCTGTATTACATCAAGGCAACAGGTACTGGTAATGACGCAAACTGGTATATGACTTTTGAAAATGGCAACGACTGGAAAGCGAAGGCTCCTACTGCAGGAAAGTTGAACGTTAATTACATCTGGAGTCTTGAGGCTTGCGATAATGGATACAAGATGAAGTCTTGCAATCTGAACAAATACGCAGAATTGGGCAATGCAGAAGAATTAAGTGGCGGTCCTTCTCATTTCCAATCAGAATATGACAATGGCAGTAATTTCATTTTTACAAATAAAGGTGGTAATGTGTTCACGATAAAAGACGGCAACAACAACGTTGTCCGTTCTGAGGGTAGTGGTGCTTTGAACTACTGGTGGGGTGAGACCAACGAGACATGGACTCTTATTCCTGTCAATGAGATTGACATAACCTTGAGCGACATCGCCGGTGAAGGCTGGGCGACAGCTTATCTGCCATTTGATGTGACACTGCCTGAGGGTCTTACAGCATACTACGTTAGCGAGATCAATAATGGTTCCGTAATTCTTACAGAGGCAAATGATGTTCCTGCAAACAACGGTGTTGTTCTTACAGGTACTCCTGGAGAATACACATTGAACATTGCAGAGGCTACAAGCGAAATTACAGGCAACTATCTTGCAGGTACTACAATTGACACCGAGATTACAAAGGAGGAGGGCAACTCTTACTATGTTCTTGCAAACAAGAATGGTATTGGTTTCTACAACGCTGTATTGGGCGACGATGCTACCAAGTTCAAGAATGCTGCCAACAAGGCATATCTTGTAGTACCTGGCGCTTCTGAGGTTGCTTCTTACAGCTTCCGTTTCGGCGAGGGCACAACAGGAATTGACCAGATAACAGATAACAGAGTACAGAGTACAGTTATCTACGACCTTACAGGCCGTCGCGTTGAGAACATCAGCGCTCCCGGTATTTACATTGTAGGTGGCAAGAAAGTTTTGGTTAAATGATTAAAAAGGCGAATTTCTGCGTTACGCTAGCCCGCTAAATCCTCATTTACACAAAAGTAAACTGCGGTTTAGCGAGCGTCGCAAGCCTTGAACTTCATCCTTTCTATTTCATTTAACAGAGATATTGAAATAATCCCGTAGGGGCGGGGTCCGCCCGCCCTTGCGAAATAACCCCCTCCCTGCTTTGCAGGACTCCCCCTTGAAGAGGGAGATTTGATTAAGGCAGATTCCTCCTCTGTAGGGGAGGTGTCCGTTAGGACGGAGGGGTACAGATAATAACAAGAAAAATAATTATACAAGATATGAAGAAGACATATGTATCTCCTCTGATGACAGAGGTAAATATCGAGGCAGCACAGATGCTTGCAGCTTCATTGAAGATTGGTGGTGATGACCAGACAGTTAACACTGAGGAGGCTGGTGCTCAGCTCGGTGGTGGCCGCCGCGGTCAATGGGGTGATTTGTGGAACTAATCCACAAATCAACCTATCGCGAGCCTTTTAGCAATGGGTCGCGCGTAGTGCATGTAAACACCCTCCCGGCTTCGCCGTATTTGCCTTTAGCGAAGTTGCTTCCGTTCGTTGTGTAATTACAAACCAGTTTGCATTACACTCACTTACTCGCAACTTTATCCTCTTTGAAAAGAGGGAGAGCCCAGGGAACCGCGCGGGTTGCGAAAAAAAGGCGAGTCAATGGGGTGACCTGTGGCAGTAAACAGTTCCAAGCCCTGAGCCGCGTGGTTTTGGGGTAAAGACAGAAGAACAAATCTGCGGGCAAGCGAGTGTGTGGGAGTTCACTTACACACAAAGCGAGCGAAAGCAGGTTCAACAAAGTTAAAAGAACATAAGCCCCTTGCAATTATGAGCAAAGGCACATGGAACAGAATTTCCATGTAGATAAAATATTAAGGCTATGGCAATTGAAAATGTATTTTCAAAGCCGTAGCCTTAATTTTTATGTATCGCAAGGTTCACTTGCGAAGGCTTTCTGCGCATAACAGCAAGGGGTGTATCCTTGAATCCGGGTGCAGTGCCTTTTGTTCTTATGTTCTTATGTCTAAAATAATATATTCAAGAGCGGGCTAACCCCGCCCCTACGGAGCCTCTCCCTAACCCTCTCCAGTAGAGAGGGAATCAAAATGTATGGAAGAGATCCCTCGGCGCTACGCTCTGTCGGGATGACAATTACGCGATATAGCCTTGGGCGGGCCGATGTTGCAAGTAACATCAGTACCCCTCCGGCTTGGCAGCCACCTCCCCTACAGGGGAGGAACTTTATAGCAGCAAACAATTGCTCCCCTGTAGGGGAGCTCCGCACAGCGGTGAGGGGTATGTGTCAAGGACGGCTCGATGTTGTAAACAACATTATCTTACCGCCTTGACATATTCACACGCTGACATGGCACAGCGTTCGCCGTCGACAGCCGCCGAGACAATACCGCCTGCATAGCCGGCACCTTCGCCACAGGGGAAAAGCCCCTCGAGGCCTACATGCTGCAACGTCTCGCTGTCGCGTACTATGCGCACAGGAGAGGATGTACGGGTCTCGACACCAATCATGGTCGCTTCGCTCGTGAGGAAGCCACGCGACATGCGGCCGAACTGCTCAAAGCCACGCTGCAAACGGGTAGAAACGAACTTGGGCATCCAGAAATGCATGGGCGAGGAGATGAGTCCCGGGGCATAGGAGCTGCGGGGGAGGTCGTAGCTGAGTTTGCCGCGCACGAAGTCGGTCATGCGCTGTGCCGGGGCTGTCTGTCTGCGGTTACCCATAATCCAGCAGAGACGCTCAAGGCGCTCCTGGAAGTTCATCACACGCAGTGGGGAGTCATCGGGGACCGCTGCTATGTCCTCACAATCTATCTGCATGTCGGGCAACAGCACATCCTCGGGGTTTATCTGTACCACCATGCCCGAGTTGCTCCATGCTCCGCCACGATGCGAGGGCGACATGCCATTGACAAGCAGCTCCTGCGATGCCGATGCCGACGGGATGACAACACCGCCCGGGCACATGCAGAAACTGTACACTCCCCGACCGTCGACCTGGGTGGTAAAACTGTACTCGGCTGCGGGGAGATATTTCCCGCGTCCCTTGGGAGAGTGGTACTGTATCTGGTCGATGAGTGCCGACGGGTGCTCCAGACGCACGCCCACAGCAAAGCCCTTGGCCTCGAGAGCCACATTGCTTGCATGCAGACGACGGTAGACATCCTTCGCGCTGTGACCTGTGGCAAGGATGACGGCGCCGGCGAGGAACTCGCCCTTGGTCGTCTGCACACCGCACACCTTGCCGTCCTTGATGAGGAGTTCCTCCATGCGTGTCTCGAAATGCACCTCGCCGCCGCACCCGATGATGCGGTTGCGTATGTTCTCGATGACGCGCGGGAGTTTGTCGGTACCTATATGCGGATGCGCGTCGGCAAGGATTGTTGGGCTTGCCCCATGCTGACAGAAGATATTGAGCACACCCTCGATGCTACCGCGTTTCTTGCTGCGGGTGTAAAGCTTGCCGTCGGAGTAGGCTCCTGCACCACCCTCGCCGAAGCAGTAGTTGGACTCAGGGTTCACGGTGTGGGTGCGAGATATTGAGGCAAGGTCGACCTTACGCGTGCGCACGTCGCGCCCACGTTCTATTACAATAGGACGCAGACCGTTCTCTATAAGCTTAAGCGCAGCGAAGAGCCCGGCTGGGCCTGCTCCCACGACAATGACGGGCTGCGCGCCCTCGACATTGCCGTACTCGCGGCTGACATACTCTTCCATCTGCGGCAGTTCATTGACAAAGACGCGCACCATGAGGTTCATGTATATTATGCGCTGGCGTGCGTCGATGCTGCGACGCAGCACGCGCACTGCCTTTATGGTGCGCTCGTCCATACCTTTCTCTCGGGCGATATATCGCTTGAGCGACTGCTCGTTTGCCGCATCATGCGGCTGTACTCTTATCTGGAACTCAAAAACCATCGGTTACAACTATTTTTTGGGCGGGCGGACCCCGCCCCTACAGGTTACACACTAAACATTGACAGCACTCGCTGACCGCGACCCACGCGGGATGACTTTCATCCATCCTTCGCGTGACCAATCGCTGCTCGCACTGTCGATGTTGTAAACAACATTAAACGTTACACGCTACACATTTGTACCCTTCCGCCTTCGGCACCTCCCCTGTCAGGGGAGGAATTTTATAGCAGCAAACAATTGCTCCTCTGTAGGGGAGCTCCGCGCAGCGGTGAGGGGTATGTGCCAAGGGCGGGCGGACCCCGCCCCTACATTTACATCATCAGCTTTCAGTTTACTGTTTGTTTCATCCGAAAACAAGACGGAATGCCTCTTCTACCTTGGACACCGGGAGCACTTCTATAACAAAGCGCGACACATCGAGACGCTTGGTGTTGCTTTTGGGAACGATGATGCGCTTGAAGCCTAACTTGGCAGCCTCGGCAATGCGCTGCTCGATGCGGTTCACCGGGCGTATCTCGCCCGAGAGACCTACCTCGCCGGCCATGCAGAGCGTGGGTTCTATCTCGACGTCCATGTTGCTCGAGAGGATGGCGCTGATGACCGACAGGTCTATCGCAGGGTCGTTGACACGCAAACCACCCGCTATGTTAAGGTAGACATCCTTCTGCGCGAGCTTGAAGCCTACACGTTTCTCGAGCACGGCAAGGAGCATGTTCATACGGCGTATGTCGAAGCCTGTAGCGGAGCGCTGCGGGGTGCCATAGGCTGCTGTGCTAACAAGAGCCTGTGTCTCGATGAGGAACGGGCTGACGCCCTCGATGGCTGATGCTATGGCCACGCCACTCATGCCGCAGTGGCGGTCGCTGAGCAGCAGTTCGGATGGGTTGGTTACCTGACGCAATCCCTCGCGACGCATCTCGTAGATGCCCAGCTCTGCAGTGCTGCCGAAACGGTTCTTTATGGAACGGAGCACGCGGTACAGATGATGCTGGTCGCCCTCGAACTGGATGACGACATCCACGATATGTTCAAGAATCTTGGGGCCGGCGATGGCACCATCCTTGGTTATGTGGCCTATGAGTATTACCGGCACATTGTTCTCCTTGGCGAACTTGAGCAGCATCGCCGTACACTCACGCACCTGTGCCATGCTGCCCGGCGAGGAGTCGACAGCCTCGCTGCACATTGTCTGGATAGAGTCCACGACAAGCAGCTCGGGAGAGACGTTCTTAATATGCGTGAACACTGTCTCGAGCGATGTCTCGCACACGATGTGGCAGTTGCCTCGCTCATGGGTTATGCGGTCGGCACGCAGCTTTATCTGCTGCACGCTCTCCTCGCCCGACACGTAGAGCACCTTACGCGAGGGCATGCCAAGTATTGTCTGCAACACGAGGGTCGACTTGCCGATGCCCGGCTCGCCACCCAACAGCACCAACGAGCCCGGAACAAGGCCACCGCCGAGCACACGGTTCAGCTCGCCGTCGCCGAGGTCCATGCGGGGCAACGCATCGGCTGCCACATCATCGATGAGCACCGGCTGCGACTGAAGGCGGTCGGCCGCCTGTGAGAAGGCCCGCGAAGCAACGGTGTTCCTTACCACCTTCTCGACAAGGCTGTTCCAAGCGCCACACGAGGGGCACTTGCCGGCCCACTTGGGCGACTCATAACCACACTGGTTACATAAAAATATTGTCTTTTCCTTTGCCATGAATGTTTAATTTACCTTCTCACTTTGAGTTCGTCGTACCTTGGCGCAAAAACAGCCGATGACAGAACGCCCAATCACAATCTGTCATATCGAGCGTATGTGAAAAATCTCTTCAACTTGTTCTGAGATCCTTCCGTTCCGTCAGGATGACAAGCACGCTGTTTTGAGATCTCTCCTAACGTCGAGATGACAATGCTTAAATGCTCTTTTTGGGCGGGGCAACCCCGCCCATACATTGCCGTTCTGACAACGCGTGTTATCCGCAACCCACGTGACACAAATAAAACTCCCTCCCCCTTCGGGTACTCCCTCTATAAACAGAGGGAGAGCCTGGGGAACCGCATGCATTGCGCTCGTTTGCACAAGCTTTCCGCTTTGACAACGCGTGTTATCCGCAACCCACGCGACCAAATAAAACTCCCTCCCGGCTTCGCCGTACTCCAACTCCTCCTCTTTACGAACTCCCTCCCAGCTTCGCCGTACTCCCTCTTTGAAAAGAGGGAGAGCCCGGGGGACCGCTTGCGGTGGAGGAGTTCACAACAGAGGGTGAGTTTATACCCTCTGCTTTACATTATCGGGAACCATATAAACACCGCCGCATCCCAAAGGGCATGCGACACTATAAGAGCCGCCAGACGCTCGGGGAAGAGGCGATAGAGCAAGCCCCATGCCGCACCTGCCACAAAAGCAGCCATGACAAGCATGAAGTTGAATGAACCTGCATGCACGACGGCATATATCAACGTGGTGACCACAAAGGCTGTATTGGGATTCCAGTGCTGCGAGAAGGTTCGCTGCACATATCCGCGCCAGAAGATTTCCTCGGCGGGACCGATAATGAGCAACAGAAGGGCTGTAAGCAACCAGGGCGACTCGCCCTCCTTCATGCCGTATATATTGTCGACCTGCGGACGTGCGAAGTCGAGCATCAACTGCGAGAGCTTGTCGCCTAACCAGAAGACGCCCCACAAGGCAACGGCTATGAGTATGCCGAACGCAATGTTCGAGGGGGTAAGACGCACCTGACGCCACCACCCCGGCGCAAAGATTGTGGCAAGCAACGTAAGCAGCGTTGCCGAGCCTGTCATCATCCACCAGAAATTGAAGCAGTGGGCTGTCCAGGGACTGAACATGAGTGTCCAGAGCAAGGCAGCGATGACTATTGTAAAAATGACCCTGCGCATCATAACAAAGTTGTAAGAACAAGTGAAACGGTAAGCAACAGGCTGAACATGAGCTGCAGCTGTGCGGTCTTCTCATCGATACCCGCCACTGCATCCATTCCCTCGGCCGGGAACCTCAACGCGGCACGACAGTTTGCTATCGCCGGCACCAACACAAGACAGACAACCAATGACCACCAGGGCATGGCACCACAGAGAGCCGACACAAGGACAAGCACAAAAGGCAGAAGCATCTCGGCTACATACACGTAGGCCGACATGCGCTTGCCGAGCAGCATTGCCAATGTACGGATTCCGGCACGCCTGTCCTGCTCGATGTCGCGAGTGTTGTTGATGTGGAGTATGCCCACCGTTATGAGGCCTATGGGCAGCATGAGCCATGCCACGCTATAATTGATGTGCCCCAGTACAGCATACGATGTTCCGAGGATAGGCAGTACCGAGTAGGTAAGAAAGATATCCACATCGCCCAACGCATGATACTTGAGCCATGGATAGCCAAGGCTGAGCAGCGCACCCGCTATTCCGAAGTAGAGCAAGGGGAGGCCGACACAGAGCATGAGACCGATGCCCGATACTACGGCAACAGCCAACAGGGCGAGAGAAAGAGTCTTTATCTCATGAGCCTTGAACTCGCCGCTGACAATGGATGTGCCACCTATGGTATCTTCGCGGTCGACACCCTTTCTGTAATCATTATAGTCGCTCCAGGTGTTCCCTGCCGCATGGAAGAGAACTACATTGATGAGGGTCCAGAGGCCGAGGAGCCAATTGACAGGTTCGCCCATCCAGTAGAGGTAGGCACAGGTCACAAGAACCGGCATGGCAGACGCAGGGAATGACCATGGACGTGTCGCAATAAGCCATGACCTGAATGTATGAGCTGTTGTTTTCATTGATTTAATATCGGTTTATAACATTTGTTGTTGCGCGAAGATACAAAAAGCGGGCGAAAAAACATCTTTTCCCTCCGAAGAGATTGTTATATTGATAAACAATTTTGCATTTATTGAAAAATTTGATTACTTCGCTAAATAAATCGGCCGTTGCCGATAACCGAAGAGACAGAAAGGAACAGCATGAGACACTTTACCGACATATCGGACAGCTATCAGGGCGCCGAGCTATCATTTTTCCTCATTGAGGGAGAGAGGGATAAGGCACTGAACCGCTACATTCGCGGACACATGAAAAGTATAGAGAAACACCTTGCGCAGAGAGGTGTCAGATACGCGGCATTCAACATCGTGTCGCGCTCGCTCCTCGGAAGCCGCTCGCTCAAGAGCCTCATACTGCGTCAGTGCCCTACCCTTGGCAAATATGAGCTGAATGAGCGCATTAAGGCATTCAGGAAAGAGGAGAAGAACCAAAAGAAGAGCCGTCTGATGTACATATGCGACGTGACGCCCACTGAGGACGGTAGCTACTGTGCAGACATTCTATACGAGGATGACTTTGAACGCGACGGAGACTACCTGATAACGCTCTACAGATTCCTGGACTATGTGGTGCGCTACGACATCGCACGCGACAGCAAGGGAGTGCCCGGTTATGAGAGATACAGGCTGCCTGGCGATGATGGTCGGGAGGTGTGGGACAACAGCGAATATCTGGGGAGCGACCTGCTTGCCGAGAACGTCATGCCCGAGGAGTGTACAGCCATAAGCCCGATACATTTCGACAGCAAGTTCAACATGAGTCTGCCGCTCTACCCGCAGATAACAATTAAGCTCGAGCCACTGCCCAAGGCACTGTATATTCTGTTCCTGCATCATCCCGAGGGTATCATTCTGAAGGAGATACACGACTATGAGAGCGAGCTGAAGAGCATCTACAGTGCCGTCTCGGGACGCAAGAACCGGTCGGTGCTCGACCGCATGTTCAGGGCGCTGACCGACCCGAGCGAGAACCCGTTGCACAAGAACCTGTCGATAATAAGAAAATGTTTCCTGAGCAAGCTGAGGTTTGACATAGCATGCAACTACATCCCTGCTCACAGCCGTGCAAAGGCGCACAATATCCCCATTGACTGCCAACTGGTGGAACTGCCGGAGATTTAAAACGGGAGAGCGTCTAACTAGCTGTCAAACAGGCCTCGCACTGTTTCCAAAAACAAGCAGGTTCAAGTTGTGGAATTTGACGGTGCCAGTTATTATTGGAATTAGTATTGCTACCCGTTGCCACTTTGTTGTAACAAATTCCTCCCCTGTAGGGGAGGTGGCTGTCAAGCCGGAGGGGTACAAATGTGTAATGTCTATTGTTTAATGTTTAACCTGTAGGCGGCGGGGCAGCCCGCCCTGGGCAAGTACCCCTCACCGCAGCGCGGAGCTCCCCTACAGGGGAGCAATTATTTGCTGCATTAAATCTCCTCCCCTGTACGAACTCCCTCCCGGCTTCGCCGTACTCCCTCTTTGAAAAGAGGGAGAGCCCCGGGGACCGCTTGCGGTGGAGGAGTCCACAAAAGAGGGAGAGTTTATTTCCTCCCCTGACAGGGGAGGTACCGAAGGCGGAGGGGTACTGACGTTTATTGTTACTTGTAACATTGAACGTTACACACTACACATTAAACATTACACACCCACAGGGGCGGGGTCGGCCCGCCCGAGAACATGCTCTATGCCCTAAAAATCCAATAGGCTTCGATTTTTTAATAATTTTAAAACATATTCTCTTACAAAAACTATAAATTTGCATTTTGCTTGAAAACAATACAGCACTAAACGACTGACAGCAGATGAAAGTAATGAAATTCGGCGGGACATCGGTAGGTTCCGTAAACAGTATACTAAACCTTAAGAACATTGTAGAGAGCGCTGCCAAAGAGGAACGCGTCATTGTGGTGGTATCGGCTCTTGGCGGAGTGACCGACAAACTGATAAAGACCGCGAACATGGCCGTGAACGGCGATGAGGGTTTCAACAGAGAGTTTCAGGAGATTGTGACACGTCACCACGACCTGATAAACGCGATAATACCTTGCGATGAAAAGCGCTCGGCACTGTTACAGGAGGTTGACATGCTCCTGAACGAGCTGAACAACATATACCAGGGACTCGCGCTCATAAACAACATAACTCCAAAATCGGAAGCCACAATTGTAAGCTACGGCGAGAGGATTTCGAGCCGCATAACAACGGCACTCATTGATGGTGCCGTACGTTTCAACTCGCGCCGCTTCATAAAGACCGAGACAAAGCATAACAAGTATATCCTTGCCGATGAGGTTACCGACAGGCTCATTCACGAGCACTTTGACGGCTGCACCGAACAGGTAATAGTGGTGCCGGGCTTCATTGCACAGGACAAGGAGAGCGAGGAGATAACCAATCTGGGACGCGGCGGAAGCGACTACACTGCAGCAATAATTGCCGCGACACTCAGGGCGAGCTGTCTTGAGATATGGACCGACGTGGACGGATTCATGACTGCCGACCCGCGTGTCATAAACAACGCATATACCATAGGGCACCTGAGCTACGTCGAGGCGACCGAGCTGTGCAACTTCGGCGCAAAAGTGGTGTACCCGCCTACAATATATCCGGTATTCAAGGCGAACATTCCAATAAAGATAAAGAACACATTCAACCCCGAGGCTGCCGGAACAGTCATAGATGACCACAGCGAAGATGAGGGAAGACTCATCAAGGGTATCTCGAGCATCAACGACACCGACCTGCTTACGGTACAAGGACTCGGCATGGTGGGCGTGGTAGGTGTGAACCAGAGGATTTTCCGTGCTCTCGCCAATGCCGACATAAGCGTGTTCCTTGTAGCACAGGCATCATCGGAGAACAGCACATCGCTTGGTCTGCGCCACGTGGATGCCGAGAAGGCTTGCAGGGTGCTGAACGAGGAGTTCGCGAAGGAGATTTCAATGGGTCTGATGGAGAGCGTGCGCGCCACATCGGAGCTGTCGACCGTTGCCATTGTGGGCGAGAACATGCGCCACAACGCCGGCATCATAGGCAAGCTGTTCCAGACACTGGGACGCAACGGTATCAACGTGATTGCATGCGCCCAGGGCGGACAGGAGACAAACATATCGTTTGTCATAGACTCGAAACTGTTGCGCAAGACACTGAACGTGATACATGACTCGTTCTTCCTGTCGGAGTACAAGGTGCTGAACCTGTTCATATGCGGCATAGGCACAGTAGGCGGCAGCCTCATCGAGCAGATAGCGTCGCAGCAGGAGAAACTGAAGAAGGAGCACGGCCTGAAACTGAACATCGTCGGCATTGCCAACAGCCGTCATGCGATATTCGACCGCGAGGGACTCGACCTCGCGAATTACCGCACCGCGCTCAAGGAGAGCAAGGAGAGCAACATCAAGCAGTTGCGCGATGAGATAATACACATGAATATCTTCAATTCGGTGTTCGTGGACTGCACCGCCAACGGCGAGGTGGCTTCAATCTACGCCGACCTGCTGTCGCACAACATAAGCGTCGTTGCAGCGAACAAGATTGCCGCATCGAGCGACTATGCGACGTACTGCAAACTGAAGCACATTGCACGTCAGCGCAACATAAAGTATCTGTTCGAGACCAATGTAGGCGCAGGATTGCCAATCATAAACACTATCAACGACCTCATAAACAGCGGCGACAAGATTCTGAAGATTGAGGCGGTGCTTAGCGGAACGCTGAACTTCATTTTCAACGTGCTTAGCCGCGATATCCCGATGAGCGAGGCCGTGCGTCTGGCACAGGAGAAGGGTTACAGCGAGCCTGACCCGCGCATTGACCTGTGCGGAAAGGATGTCATAAGGAAGCTGGTCATCCTAGCACGCGAGGCGGGATATGCCATAGAGCAGGAGGATGTGGAAGCAAACCTGTTCATTCCGCAGGAGCTGTTCGACGGCACACTGGAGAACTTCTGGGCAAAGTTGCCGCAGCTTGATGAGCAGTTCGAGAGCGAGCGCAGAGAGCTTGCCGCAGAAAAGAAGCATTGGCGTTTCATAGCCCGATACGAGAACGGCAAGGGAAGCGTTGCGCTGAGCAAGGTCGATGAGCGTCATCCGTTCTATCATCTTGAGGGCAGCAACAACATCATCCTGCTGACAACAGAGCGATACAAGGAGTATCCGATGCTCATTCAGGGCTATGGTGCAGGTGCCAGCGTGACAGCTGCAGGCGTGTTCGCCGACATAATGCGTATTGCGAACATCTAAGAGATTACAATATACGGTTCCCTTCGGAGTGTCATTCTATATTTGCAAGGTCATTGGCTCGTTCATCCTTTAGCGGCCCGCACGGCATGAGTTTAACCCATGCTGCGTGCGACCAACCGCTAATGAACTCGCCGATAACAAAACTAAAGTTTTGTCATTCTGAACGGATGCGACATATAAAGCGTAACAACAAAAGAGCCTTTTTAGTCAGCCTCTTGAAAATATAAGGATTTACGTATGAGAAGAGTCCTTCTTATTATATCACTGCTTGTCACGCTTGCGACAGCAGGTGCACAGGAGAAACGCGACTACGTGCAATATGTAAACCCGCTCATGGGAACACAGTCATCGTTCGAACTGTCGGCAGGGAACACCTACCCTGCCATAGCAATGCCATGGGGCATGAATTTCTGGACCCCACGCACAAACCGCATGGGCGACGGGTGGCAATACACCTACACCGCGAACAGGATATACGGCTTTGAGCAGACACACCAGCCCAGCCCGTGGATAAATGACTACGGGCAGTTCTCACTGATGCCTGTGACAGGCAAGCCCAATTTGGATGAGAAGAGCAGGGCGAGCTGGTTCTCGCACAAGAGCGAGACGGCACAGCCTCACTATTACAAGGTCTATCTTGCCGACTATGACATCGTTACCGAGCTGACACCTACCGAACGAGCAGCGATGTTCCGTTTCACTTTCCCGCAAGCCGACTCTTACATTGTGGTCGATGCATACGACCAAGGGTCACACGTCGAGATTATCCCCGAGCTGAGGATGATAAAAGGGTATACCACGCGAAACAGTGGCGGTGTGCCGTCGAACTTCCGCAACTATTTTGTAGTGCAGTTCGACAAGCCTTTCGAGCATGTCGCGACCTTCGTTGCCGACAGTGCCATGCAGCCTTCGCTGAAAGAGAACACGTTGCAACAGACAGGCTACCACACCGGTGCCGTCATCGGGTTCAGTACCTACAAGAGCGAAACGGTGCATGCGCGCGTGGCGTCATCATTCATCAGCGAGGAGCAGGCGATGAGAAACCTCGGCGAACTGGGAGAAAACTCTTTCGACACGCTTGTTGCACAGGGACGCGACCGCTGGAACAGCGTACTGTCGCGCATTGAGGTTGAGGGCGACATTGACCACATGCGCACATTCTATTCATGTCTTTACCGCTCGCTGCTTTTCCCGCGCAAGTTCTACGAAATTACCGCCGACGACAGCATACTTCACTACAGTCCTTACAACGGCGAGGTTCTGCCCGGTTACATGTATACAGACACTGGGTTCTGGGATACTTTCCGCGCGCTGTTCCCGCTGTTGAACCTTGTTTACCCGTCGGTTAATGCCGAGATTCAGGAGGGACTGCTGAACAGCTACCGTGAGAGCGGTTTCTTCCCCGAGTGGGCAAGCCCGGGACACAGAGGTTGCATGGTGGGCAACAACTCGGCATCGGTGCTTGCCGACGCGTTTGTAAAGGGCATACGTACAAGCGACACCGGGCTGTTATATCAGGGATTGCAGCATGGTGCGAATGCAGTACATCCCGAGGTTTCATCGACAGGGCGCACCGGGCATGAACAATATAACCGTTTGGGTTACGTTCCATGCGACGCGGGAATACATGAGAGTGCTGCACGCACACTGGAATATGCCTACAACGACTGGTGCATACTGCAGGTAGCAAAGAAACTGGAAAGGCCCAAAAAGGAGATACGCGAGCTTGAGAAGCGTGCCCTCAACTACCGCAACCTGTTCCGCAGCGACTACAGCCTGATGTGCGGGCGCAAGACAGACGGCACATTCGAGGAGAACTTTTCGCCGCTTAAGTGGGGCGGGAACTTTACCGAGGGCAACAGCTGGCACTACACATGGTCGGTATTCCACGACGTGCAAGGGCTCATCGAGCTTATGGGCGGCAAGAAGAATTTCACAACAATGCTCGACTCCGTTTTTGCCGTACCGCCGCTCTACGACGACAGCTACTACGGGTTCCCTATTCATGAGATACGCGAAATGACGGTAATGAACATGGGCAACTATGCGCATGGCAACCAGCCTATCCAGCACATGATATACCTATACAACTATGCGGGCGAGCCGTGGAAGGCGCAGTACCGGCTCCGCGAGGTAATGGAGCGCATGTACTCCCCCACCCCCGACGGCTACTGCGGTGATGAGGACAACGGGCAGACATCGGCGTGGTATGTGTTCTCGGCACTCGGGTTCTACCCCGTATGCCCCGCGAGCGGAGAATATGTGCTTGGTGCTCCGTTGTTCAAGAGAGCCACGGTGCATCTTGAGAACGGCAACACATTCACCGTAGAAGCTCCGGAGAACAGCCACGAAAACATATACATTGACAGGATGATGCTCAACGGCAAGGAGTACGGACACAACTACATCACCCATGAGGCACTGACCGAGGGAGCGCATATCAATATACGGATGACCGCACAGCCTAACCATTCACGCGGAACAGCCGATGAGGATGCGCCTTACTCATTCTCACGGGAATGACGGATCACGCCCATGTCATCCTGAGCGTAGCGAACCAACGGTCGACGCCCGTAGGGGCCAAAGTCAAGGATCTCCATAAAAGACATGTAAACATTGGTACCTTAGGTAAGACAACAACTGCAAATGAGACAGATAATCCAATACACAATACTGCTCCTGTGCTGCCCGCTGATAGCAATAGCGCAAGACTTTGGCGGACACAATTGGATGCAGCACCTTGACGATTCCCGTACCGTTGCATCGCTCTCAATCCCCGGGGCACACGACGCAGCAATAGGCGAAGGAGTGCACATGGTTGCAGGCTTTGGAAAGACACAGGAACTGTCACTTGCCGCATTGTGGAATTGCGGTGTGCGTGCCTTTGACCTGCGTCCCGCCGTAAATGAAGAGGAACTGCACATATATCATGGCCCCGTCAGGACAAAAATATCGTTCGGCAAGGCTTTGGAAATATTATGCAACAAACTGGCCGAGCACCCCACGGAGTTTGCCATTGTGCTGCTGCGCGAAGAGAACGACAGCGAGAACTGTGCCGAACGTGCACTTTGGCCACAAGCAGTGGGCAAAGCCATTGAGAACATCGGTGATAGGGCGGCAATATTTTCCCCCGCAATGAGCGTTAAGGACGCGCGCGGCAAAATAATATTCCTTAGCCGCAACACATATACAGGCTGCAACCGAGGAGCCACCATTAAAGGTTGGAGCCACTCACCCCAGGGCACTGCAAACGCAGTAATAACATCGCTTACCGATGATGCTGCGGCCCGCCTGCAAATGCAGGACTATTATGCCCCCACGGACAAGGAAAAACAGAAAGCCAAAGAAGAAGCAGTGCTTCAATGCCTGCAACGTGCCGCATCTGCACCCGCAGATGTGTGGACAATAAATTTCCTCAGCGGATACAGCAACCGCTGGTTAGGCTTTACTCCGTTTGCAACGACAAGCGGCTACAAACGCAATGCCGAGAGGATTCATCCCATTGTAATTGATTCACTTATTGCAAAGCCACAGCCTACAGGCATCACGATGCTTGACTTTGCCGGATGCGACAAGACTGGAGGCGGGATATGGCATTGGGGCTGTTTTGAGACTCTCGGTGCAGAGTTAGTAGATAAAATCATCGGACAGAATTTCAAGTAAACTTTGTCATTCTATATTTGCACTGTCATTGACTCGTTTTGCTTTTCGCAACCCAAACGACAAAAGTTAAATTCCTCCTCTGCCTGAGGGGAGGTGCCAGTTTACTGGCGGAGGGGTGGGAGTGCTACGTTTGACCTGTTGCTGCAAAACTCGTCGATAACAAAAAAAGGTCATTGACTCGTTTTGCTTTTCGCAACCTAAACGGCATAACCTACGGCTATGCTACGTTTGACCTGTTGCTGCAAAACTCGTCGATAACAAAACAAAAGAGCATTGGTTCGTTCATTGTTACACTAATGAACTCACCGATAACAAAACAAAAGAGCATTGGTTCGTTCATTGTTACACTAATGAACTCACCGATAACAAAACGTTGTTTTGTCATTCTGGAGCGCAGCGAAGAATCTAAACCGCGGTATTGCCGCTTTTGAAAATACAAGCTATTGTAGAAAAGAACTTTTTTCATTAAGTTTGCAAGAGTACACGACCGAGTTACGTGGAAAGAGACAGAAAGTTTATATAAGAGTATTTATTATGAAAATGCTTGCCTTTATCATTGCTTTTACATTTTCGGCATTACCTGTTTTCTCGCAGCAGGAAAAGGAGGTGCAGACCTTTCTGGAAAATATCTACGGCAAGGTTGCAGATATGGGCAACACTGCAAGTGGGGATTACGAATTGCTTGTTGAAAAACTGTGTTCGCGAAAATTCCGCGAATTTTACAACGAGATACGCCGATGGGAAAACAGAACCAATGAATGTCTTCTGCACTTTGGCGGTGGTGGCTACGACCTGTTTCTTGGTTGTCAGGATTATTTTGACAGCATCAGATTCAGCATAGGCAATGTGCACAAGATTGCAGACGACAAGCGATACAGCGCGACTGTGACAGCAAGCTTCTTCTGCCGGGAATATGAGGAGAAAGAATGGGAAACAGTGCGCACTGTTTTTGTAACCGAAGAGAATGGAGAGTGGCGCATTTACGATTTTCAATCACCGGGTGAGGATAGTGATCTTGAATTCATGAAAAAGGCTTTGCCCGATATTGTCGAAGCCGGGACACGTGCTGACACAGCCATGATTGCCGACCGCATTGAGAAGATATACAATGAGGTAGCAGAGATTGCAGCCGACGACAGCCCGAACACCGGGGCACTCGACAGGTACCTTTCGAGACAGTACCTGAAACTCTACAACGAGATAGGTTATTGGAAGGAAAAACTGGGCGAGATGATTATAGGCAAAGATTGCTGGATTCGCCTACAGGATTGGAATAAACTGGAATATAAAATAGACTGCATAAAAGTCACAAGCCCTTCAAAGGCTGTTGCCGACGTGATATCGACTGACACATGGCAAACGCCCGAAGGGGAGAAGAGATACACGTCAAAGATAAGGCTGGACCTCGTATTCGAGAATGGCAATTGGATGATAGATGACTTTACCGATTACAATGGTATTGGCGGACTATACGAAAGTGACAGCAAATTGTATGCTGAGGGCATAAAGGAGGCGTTGGAGCTTTTTGAGGGCACAATTGATTATATGACAGAGAACGAACAATAAATATAAAATTGGTTATATGTACGATTTGGCAATTATTGGTGGTGGCCCTGCCGGTTATGTGGCTGCCGAGAATGCAGGCGCAAGAGGCCTGAAGGTGGTTCTTTTCGAGAAGCGTGATCTTGGTGGCGTGTGCCTCAACGAAGGCTGTATACCCACAAAGACATTGCTCTACAGTGCAAAGATGTATGACCACGCTACCGGTGGCAAGAAGTACGGCATCACCGCAGCAGACGTCACATACGAGTACAAGAAGATGGCCGACCGCAAGACAAAGGTTGTGCGCAAGCTGGTTGCCGGCATAAAGATGAAGATGGAGGCGCATAACGTTGAGGTTGTGCGTGGCGAGGCATTCATCAACAGCGGTGATGCGAATGCTGTTTCCATCAGCTGCGGCGAGCAGACATACGAGGCAGCAAAGCTGCTCATCTGCACCGGCAGTGAGGCTTTTGTTCCGCCTATTCCCGGTGTTGAGGGCAATGAGGCAGTGCTCACCAACCGCGAGATGCTTGCACTGACCCAGGCGCCCGAGAGCCTTGTGGTGATTGGCGGCGGCGTCATAGGTATGGAGTTCGCAAGCCTTTTCAACAGCCTTGGAATAGAGGTTACCGTGATTGAGATGCTCCCCGAGATTCTTGGCGGTATGGACAAGGAGGTTAGCGAGATGCTGCGCAGCATATATGCCAAGCGCGGCGTGAAGTTCTGCCTGCAGTGCAAGGTTACACGCGTTGATGGCAACACCGTACATTACACCGACATCGATGGCAATGAGCAGCAGGCACAGGGCGACAAGATTCTGATGAGTGTTGGCCGACGTCCTGTGCTCAAAGGCTTCGGTCTTGAGAACATAGCTGTAGAGATTGAACGCGGAATAAAGGTGAATGAGGTCATGCAGACAAGCCTGCCCAACATATATGCCGCGGGCGACGTAACAGGATTCTCTTTGCTCGCACACACCGCAAGCCGCGAGGCGGAAGTTGCCGTGAACCACATGCTTGGTATTGAGGACCGCATGGAGTATAATGCAATCCCCGGCGTGGTATACACCAACCCCGAGGTAAGCAGCGTAGGCCTTACCGAGGAACAGGCAACCAAAGAAAGCGTGGAATATACCCTGCACAAACTGCCCATGACATACGCTGGCCGTTTCGTTGCCGAGAATGAGGGGCAGACGGGACTGTGCAAGATTCTGGTTGCGCCCGACAACAAGGTGCTTGGCGTGCACATGCTGGGTAACCCCTGCAGCGAGTTCGTGTGCGCGGCATGTATGGCAATAACCAACGGCCTCACAGTAGAGCAGCTGCGCCGCACTGTATTCCCCCACCCCACAGTGAGCGAGATACTGAAAGAAGGACTTATGAATGTTTAAGGTGTAATGTTTAATGTGGAATGAATGTTTGAGGTGGAGTGTTTATGGTATAATGGTTATCCAGCCTCATTAAACATTAAACACTACCCCCAAACATTAATTTTATAAAAATTAGGGGAACATTTTGTCTAATTTTTAGGTTTGTTCAATAAAAAAACGTTCTTTTGCCAAATAAAAGAAAACAACAGATATGAGAGAGTGTAAAGTAAAGCCGGCAAACGGCAGACTTGGTGTTATGTGCGTCGGTTTGGGCGCAGTAACAACAACTACAATTATAGGAACATTGATGGCACGCAAGGGTCTTGCGAAGCCTATCGGTTCATTTGCCTGTGAGGGTATCATGCGTCTGGGCAAGGGTAGCGAGAAGTACTACAAGGAGGTAAAGGATATTGTTCCTGTAGCCGACCTTAACGACATTGTGTTCGGAGCATGGGACCTCTATGAGGATGACGGCTACGAAGCAGCCATAAAGGCCGATGTACTCAAGCAGAGAGACATTGACCCTGTAAAGGATGAGCTGAAGGCTATACGCCCCTACAAGGCACTCTTCGACAAAAGCTACGCAAGCAATATCGACGGCCCTAACGTGAAACATGGTACACGTTGGGAGATGACAGAGCAATTGCGCGAGGATATACGCAACTTCAAGCAGGAGAACGGTTGTGAACGCGTAGTGGTAATATGGATTGCCAGCACCGAGAAGTTCATCAAGCGCAACGATGAGGTACACGGCAGCGTGGCTGCATTTGAGGCTGCAATGAAGGCTGATGATACAGCAAACGTGGCACCAAGTATGTGCTACGCATATGCGGCGATGCGCGAGGGTTGCCCATTCGTGATGGGCGCACCTAACCTGTGCGTGGATATCCCTGCAATGTGGGAGCTCGCCGAGGAGATGAAGACTCCTATTACCGGCAAGGACTTCAAGAGCGGACAGACAATGATGAAAACAGTGCTTGCACCTGCATTCTTCACACGCCAGTTGGGTGTCAGAGGCTGGTTCTCGACAAACATCCTGGGCAACCGCGACGGTGTGGTGCTTGACAACCCCGAGAACTTCGAGACCAAGCGCGTAAGCAAGACATCGGCACTGGAGAACATTCTCGACAGCGACGTATACCCCGAGCTCTACAACGATATGTACCACAAGGTACGAATCAACTACTACCCGCCACGTGGCGACGAGAAGGAGAGCTGGGACAACATTGACATCTTCGGTTGGATGGGTTACCCGATGACAATCAAGGTCAACTTCCTGTGCCGTGACTCTATCCTTGCAGCTCCGCTGGTGCTCGACCTTATTCTTTTCAGCGATATTGCACAGCGTGCAGGCGAATATGGCATACAGGAGTTCATGTCGTTCTACTGCAAGGCTCCTATGCACAAGGACGGCGAGAAACCTGTCCACGACCTCTTCAAGCAGTTTGCGATGCTCAAGAACAAGATCCGTGAGTTCGCTGGCTATGAGGCCGACCAGGAGCTTGATTGACAGAGCACCCGAAAGAGGTTTTACAACACAAAAATATGCAACAATCATGCGATTGTTGCATATTTTTTATATTTACCACTCCTATTATGTAAAATATTTGCAAAAACACAAGGTTTTTCGTTTAAATATACTTATTTTTGCAACTACAAAGAATAAATATACAATTATGAAGGTAAAGAATTCACGTCTTGACGCCATTCGCCTCATACTTTCCACCCAGGAGATTGGCAGTCAGGAGGAACTGTTGAACGAACTTGAGAAAGAGGGTTTCAAACTGACACAGGCGACTCTGTCGCGCGATCTGCACCAGCTGCGCGTAGTAAAGACCGTAAGTACACAGGGGCGATACAGATATGTGCTTACACGCCCGCACCAGTACCGCCATGCCGGCGAGCAGGGCGAGGTACGCGCCGTGACTACCACGCAGGAGGCAAACGGGTTCCTCTCAATAAAGTTCTCGGGCAACATTGCCGTAATACATACCAAACCAAGCTATGCAAGCACGCTTGCATACCACATCGACAATTATGAGTTTCCCGAGATTATAGGCACAATAGCCGGAGATGACACCGTAATGATGATCATTGCAGAAAACACGACACGCGCGGCAGTACTGAGGGCACTCAGGACAATCATACCTAATATATAAGAAGGAAGACCGAAATGGAAGAGATTGAATATAACGACGGCATTGAAGTCGTCATCGCCAACGCCTCGCACGAGAGGTATGTCGATGAGATTCTCAACACAATCAGCGATGCGGCAAAGGTACGCGGCACAGGTATCGCCAAACGTACACACGAATACGTGGTACAGAAGATGAAAGAGGGCAAGGCTATCATTGCGCTTGCAGGGGAGGAGTTTGCCGGGTTCTGTTACATCGAGAGCTGGGGCAACAGGCAGTACGTGGCAAACTCGGGACTTATTGTAAGGGAGAAGTTCCGCGGGCATGGTCTGGCACGCCGCATCAAGCAGAGAGCCTTCATGCTTTCGAGGGAGAAGTGGCCCAAGGCAAAACTGTTCGGACTGACAAGCGGCGGTGCGGTAATGAAGATAAATACCGAACTTGGGTATGTGCCTGTTCCATTCTCGGAACTGACCGACGACGAGGCTTTCTGGAAAGGATGCCAAGGTTGTGTGAACCACGATGTGCTGATGCGTACAGACAGGCGATACTGCATTTGTACCGCAATGCTTTACGACCCGGCAAAGCACAAGGACGGGGAAAAATAGGATACGTTCCATCTTGAAAGGATGAGTTATAAAGCAGCCATGATAAATCGGACAGGTTTAGTTCCTGTTTTGAATATTAATTGATTATATTTGCAAAAAATATGGAGAAAAAGAAAGTTGTTGTCGCATTCAGCGGCGGACTCGATACATCATTCACTGTAATGTACCTCGCAAAGGAGAAAGGATACGAGGTATATGCAGCATGTGCGAACACAGGAGGATTCAGCCCCGAGCAGCTGAAGCAGAATGAGGAGAATGCATACAAGCTGGGAGCAAAAGGGTATGTTACCCTTGACGTTACAAGAGAATACTACGACAAGAGCCTGCGTTACATGATTTACGGCAATGTGCTGCGCAACGGCACATACCCTATCTCCGTATCATCGGAGAGGATATTCCAGGCGCTTGCCATTGCACGTTATGCCAACGAGATTGGCGCCGACGCCATTGCTCATGGCTCAACCGGTGCGGGCAATGACCAGATACGCTTTGACATGACATTCCTTGTATGTGCCCCGGGAGTCGAGATTATCACACTGACACGCGACATGACACTGACACGCGAGTTCGAGGTAAACTACCTGAACGAGCATGGTTTCAAGGCCGATTTTGCCAAGCTGAAATATTCATACAACGTGGGTCTGTGGGGAACATCAATCTGCGGTGGAGAGATTCTTGACTCAAAGCAGGGACTGCCCGACAGCGCATACTTGAAGCAGGTAGAGAAGGAGGGCGAAGAGGAGCTGCATCTCACATTCGAGAACGGCGAACTGAAGGCTGTCAACGGCGAGAAGTTCGAAGATCCCATAAAGGCGATACAGAAGGTCGAGGAGATTGGCGCTCCCTATGGCATAGGACGCGACATGCACGTCGGAGACACGATAATAGGCATAAAGGGTCGTGTCGGCTTTGAGGCGGCAGCACCGATGCTGATAATCGCTGCGCACAAGTTCCTCGAGAAGTACACCCTGAGCAAGTGGCAGCAGTACTGGAAAGACCAGGTGGCAAACTGGTACGGCATGTTCCTGCATGAGAGCCAATATCTTGAGCCTGTGATGCGCGACATTGAGGCCATGCTTGAAAGCTCGCAGAGGAACGTGACAGGCACTGCGATACTGAAGCTCATGCCGAAGCATTTCGAGACCGTAGGCGTCGACTCGCCCAACGACCTTGTAAAGAACAAGCTCGGCGAGTATGGCGAGGTACAGAAAGGGTGGACTGCCGAAGAGGCGAAGGGATTCATCAAGGTAACCTCTACCCCGCTTCGCGCATACTATGCGAGCCACCCCGATGAGAAGATATAATTATAATACAATATATGATACGAGTTGGAATTATTGGAGGTGCGGGCTACACCGCGGGAGAACTTATACGTCTGTTGCTCATACACCCCGAAGTTGAAATAAAGTTTGTACACAGCAACAGCAACGCTGGTAACCGCATAACAGACGTGCATGCAGGCCTTTATGGCGAGACCGAGCTGATGTTCACTGATGAAATGCCTTTTGAGGAGATTGACTTGCTCTTCTTCTGCACCGCTCACGGCGATACACGAAAGTTCCTGGAGAGCAATACCCTGCCCGATGAGCTGAAGGTAATAGACCTCTCCATGGATTACCGCATCAAGGGTCACGACCATGATTTCATATATGGCCTGCCCGAGCTGAACCGCCGCAACACATGCAAGAGCCGATACGTTGCCAACCCTGGTTGCTTTGCCACATGCATTGAGCTTGGTCTGTTGCCGTTGGCAAAGGAGCATCTGCTCAAGGGCGACATATCGGTAAACGCCATTACAGGCAGCACCGGCGCAGGTGTCAAGCCACAGGCTGCTACACATTTCAGCTGGAGGAATGACAACATGAGCATATACAAGCCGTTCGAGCATCAGCACCTGCCCGAGATAATCCAAAGCATCAAGCAGTTGCAGCCCGACTACAACGGAGAAATTGACTTCATTCCCTACCGCGGCGGTTTCGCACGCGGAATATTCGCGACAATAGTAGTGAAATGTGACCTCGACATAGAGACGCTGTACAAGCTGTACGAGAGTTATTATGAGCGCGATTCGTTCACACACATCGTGAATATCCCTGTTGACCTGAAGCAGGTGGTAAACACCAACAAATGCCTCATCCACCTCGAGAAGCATGGCAACAAGCTGCTGATAACATCAGTGATTGACAACCTTCTGAAGGGTGCAAGCGGCACTGCAGTGCATAACATGAACTTGCTTTTCGGGCTTGCCGAGACCGTAGGTCTGCAGCTGAAGCCATCGGCGTTCTAAAGCTGGAAACGGGAAAGTTTGAAGTTTCGACACCACTTGCAACAATTGATTGCACCATTAATGCTCCTTAATTGTGTCCTTAATCCCCTTGTTACCTTTAATACCACAAAACAAGAAACAACATGGAATTATATAATGTATACCCTCTCTTCGACGTCAACATCATAAAGGGCGAGGGGTGCAAGGTGTGGGATGACAGAGGGAATGAATACCTTGACCTTTACGGCGGGCATGCAGTAATATCCATCGGCCATGCACACCCCAAATATGTAGAGAAGATTAGCAGTCAGGTTGCGACATTGGGATTCTACTCCAATTCGGTCATCAATACCCTGCAACAAAGGGTTGCCGATAGATTAGGCAGGGTAAGCGGCTATGAGGATTACAACCTATTCTTCATAAACTCAGGTGCCGAGGCCAACGAGAATGCACTCAAGCTCTCATCGTTCAAGAACGGCAAGAAGCGTGTAATTGCCTTTAAAAAGGCATTCCACGGACGCACGTCGCTTGCCGTGGAGGTTACTGACAATCCGAAGATAATCGCACCCATAAATGCCAACGGACATACCACATACCTGCCGCTCGGCGACATTGAGGGAGTGCGCGCCGAGATTGAAAAGGGCGACGTTACAGCCGTCATAATCGAAGGCATACAGGGCGTTGGCGGAATACAGATTCCCGATGCAAAGTTCCTGCAGGAGCTTCAGTCATTGTGCAATGCCACCGGCACCACACTCATCCTTGATGAGATACAGAGCGGTTGTGGGCGCAGCGGCAAGTTCTTCGCTCACCAGTGGGCCGGGATAAGACCCGACATCATAACACAGGCAAAGGGCATAGGTAACGGATTCCCCATAGGAGTGGTACTCATCAGTCCCAAGTTCCAGGCCGTATATGGCGAGCTCGGGACGACATTCGGCGGCAACCACCTTGCATGCGCCGCAGCCGAGGCCGTTCTCGAAGTGATAGAGGAGGAAAACCTGCTGGACAACGTGAACAAAGTAGGCAACTACCTCATGGAGGAGCTGAAAAAGATTCCACAAATAAAGGAGGTGCGCGGACGCGGCCTGATTATTGGCATTGAGTTCGATGAGCCAATCAAGGAGATACGCCACAGACTACTCTTCGAGGAGCATGTATTCACAGGAGTGAGCGGCACGAATGTGATACGCCTGTTGCCACCGCTGACACTCTCGCTTGAAGAAGCGGAAGAATTCATAATAAGATTCAAGAATGTTTTATAACAAATGACCTGACATCGGCCCTACATGAGAAGGCGATGAAAAGAAAGGTCAATATACAGCCGAGTGAAGTTCTCATATCCGCTACATCCTGAGCCAATCAGCCGGGTTAAGAATCTGCTTCTCCTTGCGCAGCTGGAACTGGATTCTCGGAGTACCGGACTTCGCATCCTTACCGGCATCACCAAGGATATCGCCGGCCTTGACCGTCTCGCCACCGTTCACACGCATATTGGCGACATTGCTGTAGACCGATATATACTCGCCATGACGCACAAGTACGAAATGATAGTTACCGTCATTTACGACAGCAGTGACCTTGCCGTCAAAGATACAGCGTACCTTGGCACCGGCACTGCCCTCAAGGACAATACCCTTATTGTTAATCTGCACATTGCCTTTGCCTTCGATTACATTCTTTGTTCCGAACTCATCCACTACCAGATAAGGTCCGGTAATGGGGACAGGCATCTTCTTCTTGTTCTTGAGGAATGTGCCGCTCATCTCGGCAACACCGGCATCGGAGAGGTAGGCATCACTCTCCTTTGCATTCTCCTTCACGCTACCCTTGCCTGCCTTTCCGCCACTCTTTGACGCCTCTTTCTTCTTGCGCGCGGCCTCGGCAGCTCGCTTCTTTGCTGCACGTTCCTCGGCAAGCACTCTCTCAATCTCGGTATCTATTCGCTTGTTGAGTTTGTTGAGTTCCTTCTGTTTCTTTGTCAGTTCAGCCTTTACCTTGCCCGACTGTTTCTTGAGCTTGGCAAGGGTGGCGCGCTGCTCCTTCTCAAGCTGTTGCAGTTCTGCGCTGACGTTCTCCTGTTCCTTGAGGGATTCGTTCTTTGCAAGATATGCCGCCTCAAGCTCGCTCTTCTTCTCGGCCAGGAGTGTTATCTGATGCTGCAGACTCTCGGCAAGGCGACCATGGGCATCCATATACTCGTTCGTATAGCGGTAACGGCGCAGCAAAGTATAGAAATCCTCAGAGTCGAGGAGGAAACTCAGCTTGCTGTTGGCCTTGCCATACTTGCGGGCACGGCGAAGCGCCTCGGCATACTCGCCGCGTGACTGCGCGACACGCTCTTCCTGAAGCTTTATATCTGCATTTATCTGCTTTATCTCGCTGTCTATTGCCTTTACCTCGTTCTTTAGGAGGGAGACAAGACTCTTCTGCTTCTTTATCCTGGCATCTATGACGCTGAGGTTGCGCAGCTGGCTGTTCACATCTTCCTGCGCCGAGAGAAGGATTTTCTTCTGCTGTTCAATCTCGTTGCGCAATGCTGTTGCCTGACCACGCATCTTCTTGATATTCGCATTCTGTGCATTGAGGGCACAGAGCGGAAGCATAAGGAAAAGAGAGGCCGACAATACTCTCATTATAATGTGCTTTATCATAGGATTCATTTTAAAGTTTTCACTCTATCTCCCCGACCGACCCGATTATCCCGTCAAGCGAGACCCTCTTATATGCCTTCGACACCTTGCGCGGAGAGAACACGAACTTGTCGCTCTTGAGGCTGCTCATTCTGAGCGAGAGGCTTGCAGATGGTACATCACTGCTGAACGACAGTTCTACCATACGCGGGAAGGGAGTTCCATTAAAATCGGTAAAGTCGCTGTAGCGGCATACCACACTGCCACCACCGGAATGGGCACCCTCACTCCTTACAAGGTTGCCGTTGCTCTTGTCTATGTAGAACTTATACACGACAGGATTGTCAGCGGATGTAGTTACAGTGATATAGTCGCCTTCATCGACTATCCTCATGCTCTTCAAAGCCTTTCTGAAGTGCGTACCGTCGGGGGAGAACATCCTGTTCAGCAGCACCGACTCAAGTATGGTGTACCCTGTTCCCGTACCACCCAAGAAAGAGAGGAGAGTGTATGGAGCCTCGGCATATATCCTGTCTATCTTATATATGAACTTGACCGTATACGGTAGGAACTCAAGACAGGCCGCCTCCATAAGCCCCAGTGCCGTTGCGCTGATTTGCACCCCCTCATTCTCCTTGACACGCAGTTTGCCTTTTAGCGAGAGACTTTCATCGCCTATTGAGGCACTCATCTTCAACGCAGATGACAGATATTCCACATCCCTGTTTGCCGAGGGGAGAAGAGCCACAGAGGCTGCCGACGCGACCGGCGCCGTGCCAACAAGTACACGCCTTGCGCTACAGCCTGTCAGCAGGAGCGCGAACGACAGGAACAGCAACATGACACCGCCCGGGGTTCTCATTTGGAATAGTATTTGCGTTTCTTGATTTTCTTCTTCAATATCTTTGTTGTATCGCCATGTTCACGTGCTTTCTCCCAATACTCCACCGCCCGGCTGATATCCCCGCACTTTGCGAAAATATCTCCGCAGTGATGATACTCGACAGCACCCATATCTGTGTTGAGCTGAATCATCTTCTCGGCATACGCCTTCGCTTCTTCATAGCGCTCGAGACAGAACAGTATCCATGCATACGTGTCTATGTATATTGCATTGTCAGGCTCCATTTCCAGAGTCTTCGCACTCATCTCAAGAGCACGTTCAAGCTGTTTTCCCTCAAGGGAGAGGTAATAGGCATAGTTGTTGAGCACCGATATCTCAGACGGGTTATATACAAGAGCCGAGTCATAAACCTCCATGCACTTGTCCATCATCTCCAGTTCATGATAGGTATCGCCGAGGACCGAGAAGACCTTTGCCACAAGTTCAGGAGTGCACTCCTCGCTGCGGCGGGAGAGACCGAGCTCATAGATACCGGCACACTCCTGTTTCTTCCCGAGAAGATAAGATGCTATACCCTTATAGTAGTAGAGCTCGAGCATATCAGGGATATACAATATGGCATTATCACTACATCTTATGACCTCTTCATAATCATTGCGTTCAATGGCAAAGACTAGCATCTGAAGCAACGCTGAGCGATTCTCGGGCTCCAGTTCGAGGATTATCTCAAGCACAGGCATTATCGTATCGGGAGAAGCCTCACGATAGAGAAGATACTGCACATAGAGGTCGGCAATCTCGAGCCTGTCGAACGGCAGACGTAGCATATCCTCGAAGAAACTTTTCATGTATGTCGTATCGTTCCTGTCCTTATAACGGGTATAATCGAGAAGCATTGATACACGCTGTTCGACCTCAAGTCTCTCATTCTTGAGAATAGACTCGACCGTCTCGCAGTACAACGAATCCCTGTCACTCATCAGGTATATGTTGCTGAGTGATGTAAGAGAGTTCAGGTCGGTCGTATCCCTCTTGATATTAGCGACATAAATATCCTCGGCCTTGCCATAATCGCCGAAAAGCGAATAGATATCGCCAAGGAGCGAGCGATACTGCGAATTATCGGGGTTGTCATCTATCATCTGATGCACAGCGGCCAGCGCGCGAGTACTGTCCTGCATCATTACCAGCTGCTTTACCCTATGAAGGGAGATTATCTCGTTCTTGCCCTCGGCGACCTCAAGTTTGTCAAGAACCTCAAGAGCCTTCTCGGCCTGCCCAGACTCGCTGTAAAGCGTGTATAGCGACATATAGATATCGCTCTTGGACGTACTGTTCCCGAGCATCGACTCATAGAGGGCTATCGCAGAGTTCTTGTCGTTGACCCTGTTGTAATACTCGACAAGCGCCTCGCAATACTTCATGTTATGCGGCTCCTTGGAGACAATATCCTTGAGCATTGCATGTGCGAGAGAGTCACGTCCAAGGAACTGATAGAATGCAGACAGGTCGTACATCACAGCCGAAGACTCCGGGGCTAGGATACGGCAATGTTCAAGCATATCGAAACTGGCATCGAGGCTGTCCTGTTCAAGCAATGAAATGGCATGCATATAATAATACTCTGCCGCACGCTTACGGGCGGAAGTATCTGCATGATGCTGCGCTCCGGCCACGAAAGGCACAAGAAGCAACACTACTAATATGTAGAAAACACTGCGTTTCATCTTTTCCGGAATTTTATTTCTTCGGATGCAGCATGAAGGCCACGATTTACATGTTCTGCGTATGGTTTAGCACACAAAGCGGCATAATAACGCTACACACCCGTGTGACCGAAACCGCCTGCGCCACGTTCGGTATCTGCAAGCACCTCGACCTCGCACCACTCGACCTGTTCATGACGCGCAATGACCATCTGCGCAATGCGCTCGCCATCTGCAATAACGAAAGGCTCGCTTGAGAGGTTCACAAGAATCACACACACCTCGCCACGATAATCGGCATCGATTGTACCGGGCGAATTAAGCACAGTGATGCCCTTCTTTATCGCAAGACCGCTACGTGGCCTTACCTGTGCCTCATAGCCTGCAGGAAGAGCCAGATAAAGCCCTGTGGGTACAAGTGTACGCTGCAGAGGCTGCAATTCAATGGGCTGGTCGAGATTGGCTCTGAGGTCCATTCCTGCCGAGAGGCATGTCGCATACGATGGCAACTGATGCTTCGACCTGTTAATTATCTCTACTTTCATGTCTGTAGTTTCTTAAATAAAGAACTCCGGGAGTGCATTAATGTTCCCGGAGACTTTGTTGTCATGTATCTTAGTTCTTTTCACTCGGGATATAAAAGACCTTGTTCGCGCCCGAAGTAAACCTTACCGCATCGGGATTCTCCTTGGCAAAGGACTCGATGTAACGCATTCTTTTGTCATCACGCATCTCATCCACCGCTATAAGCAGACCGGTCTCTTCCACATTGCCGAAATCATAGTTCACTGCCGTTCCGAATATCTTCATTGTAGGCGAAAGTCCCATATATGCATTTATCATCGGAGGTATCGCTAGACCGAACTTATGGACCTCCTGCTTCAGTATACGGTAATCCTCGTTGAAACTATCCTTGCAGAAGATTGCAGCAAGTTTCTCCTCGGGTGTCTCTATCTGCAAAGGTGTTACCGGATAGACAAGGCCATCGTTATCGGGGAAATGTTTCCTGAGGAAATAGAGTATCATGTCACGCGCCTCGGTAAGATATGAAGGATACATCGTAACCTTGCCGAAGAGGTACTTCACATCAGGGATCACTACCGCGAGAGCGCCCAAGCCATCCCAAAGGTTATCAAGAGCAAAAAGGCTCTTCGCTCCCATGCGTGTCGACTGATATTCGAGCGTCACGAATGCGCGGCCAAGCTCCACGGTATAAGGCAACACCTCGTTGAGGAACTTCTCCGAGAAACGGAACATGCCATGGGCTGTCGCCATACGGGGTTCACCGTTCTCATCGAACTGAACCTCTTTGCCCCAAAGATAGCGGTAACCACCGATAATATCGTTGCATTCGGGGTTCCACACAACAAGCTGCTTGTAGGGGACATCCATGGTATCGAACTCATCGATATCGAGTGACTTTCCGGTACCGCCGCCTGCCGCACGGAAAGCTATCTCGCGCAGACGACCAATCTCACGCATAACGTTAGGCGAATCGAATGCCGTTACGATATAAATCTCATTGTCACTCCTGTGTGTAAAACGAAGACGTTTGTCCTCGGTCAATTCCGCCTTTAGCAGTTCCTTGGGAACTGGAGCTATAATATCTTCCATATGGTGTTTGTGTATCTGTTTTTATAACTTGTATACAACCTCCTTGACATACTGTGCCCACTCGGTCGGGCTCTTTGTCCTGTCAAAGGTCTGCCAGGGAATCGGTTTACCTATTGTCACCTTGAATTTTTTGTCCCTGTTCTTGAACATCTCATCACTAAGGTAGAGCATTGCAATATTGAACTTTATTCCCAACATCTTGTTGATATTGGCAAGGCGGTAGAAGAACTTTGAGTTCTCGCCCTCGAAATGTATGGGTACAATGTCGCGCCTGGACTGTACGCTTTTTGTAATGAAGGTCTTTTTCCAGTCAATGTCACGGATGACTCCCTTCCTCTTTCGCGAACATAGACCCGCGGGGAACATCACAATGTGGTTGTCGCTATCGAAAGCTGCATTTACCTGCTGCGGGAAATTGCGTGCCTGTTTGCCAGTCTTGTTTATAGGAACCCAGAACTCTGCAAGATGAGGGATATTCATCAACAGGTCATTTACCAGGAACTTTATCTTGCCCCTATAGTGTGGACCGAGGATGTATGCCAGGCCTAGACCGTCCTGGGCACCGAGAGGATGATTGCTCACAAAGGTACACAGCCCGTCTTTAGGCAGGTTCTCAAGACCCGAGATGTCAAAAGAGTTGTTGAAATAGTCCATGAAGGCATTGACAAAGTCTATGCCGCGCTTGTCATGATTGTTCCTGAGAAACTCGTTTACCTCTTCCTGATGCACAATCTTCTTCAGATAAGAGACAAGGAAACGGGGCACGTAGCGCGCTTTCTTGCCGGCCTTAGCAGCCAGAATCTTATCTATATCTATTTGCAGGTTTTCAGTCATGCGCTATTATCCAATATATGTATTTGACGCAAAATTAAATTTAAAATATTACAAAAACAAGATATTTTTTAATAATGTAGAAAGAGGGGCATGCAAACGCATGCCCCTCTTTCCTATTTTTATTTTCAGAGCCGATTACTCTACGACATCATCAGAGAAGTCAAGAACAACCTTCTTGTTAGCCTGAATACGCTCATAGTCCTCTTTAGAACCTACTATAATCTTGCTGAAGTCACGCTGACCTGTTCCGGCAGGGATGAGGTGACCGCAGATTACGTTCTCCTTCATACCGAGCAGATAGTCGCTCTTCATATTGATGGCAGCCTCATTGAGCACCTTTGTGGTCTCCTGGAACGATGCAGCCGACATGAAGCTCTGTGTCTGCAATGCAGCACGTGTGATACCCTGCAGAATCTGTGTTGATGTAGCAGGCTGTGCATCACGTGCCTCTACCTGCTTGAGGTCACGACGCTTGAGCATACTGTTCTCATCGCGCAGTTTGCGTGCTGTGATAATCTGACCCGGCTTGAGGTTCTCGGAATCTCCGGCATCGACAACCACCTTCTTGCCCCAGATGCGGTCGTTCTCCTCCTGGAACTGGAGTTTGTCGACAATCTGCTGCTCGAGGAAGCGTGTATCGCCCGGCTCGTTGATCTGTACCTTACGCATCATCTGTCGTACGATAATCTCGAAGTGCTTGTCATTGATCTTCACACCCTGTGAACGGTAGACATCCTGTGCCTCGTTGACGATGTACTCCTGTACAGCGGTAGGTCCCTTGATAGCAAGGATATCCGATGGAGTAACGGCACCGTCAGAAAGCGGAGTACCGGCACGTACGTAGTCACCATCCTGAACAAGAATCTGCTTAGAGAGAGCAACAAGGTACTTCTTCACGTCGCCTACCTTCGATGTCACGATAATCTCGCGGTTACCACGTTTTACCTTACCCATTGTAATCTCACCGTCGATTTCCGAAACGACTGCAGGGTTAGACGGGTTACGTGCCTCGAAGAGCTCTGTTACACGTGGGAGACCACCGGTAATATCACCGGCACTACCGAATACGCGAGGAATCTTCACGATTACATCACCGGCCTTGAGTACATCGCCATCCTCGACTACCACGTGACCACCTACAGGGAGGTTGTAGTTGTGGAGCGAGTTGCCGTTCTCATCGTTGATGTGTACGGTAGGAATCTTGTTCTTGTCCTTAGACTCGATGATGACTATCTCATGCAGACCAGTACTCTCATCGGTCTCGACCTTATATGTGATATTCTCTATTACAGACTCGAACTCAACCTTACCGGCAACTTCAGTAACGATAACTGCGTTGAACGGGTCCCAAGAAGCGATTACCTTGCCCTTCTCGACAAGTTCATCCTCGCCTGCATAAAGTTTAGAGCCATAAGGTATGTTGTGTGAAGAGAGGACGATACCTGTATTCACGTCGACGAAACGTACCTCACTCAGACGGCTTACTACAATCTTCACAGGTGTGCCATCCGGCTCTACAGTATCGACTGTACGCAACTCCTCGAACTTGAGTCGTGAAGCATGCTTTGCACGGATTGTAGCATCTGCTGCAATATTGGCAGCGGTACCACCGGCGTGGAAGGTACGGAGCGTAAGCTGTGTACCAGGCTCACCGATAGACTGTGCGGCGATTACACCTACAGCCTCGCCCTTCTCTACCATGCGGCTTGTTGCAAGGTTGCGTCCGTAACACTTGGCGCAGACACCATGCTTAGACTCACATGTAAGAACCGAACGGATCTCGACGCTCTCGATAGGAGACTTCTCAATCTCATCGGCAATTGTCTCTGTGATGAGCTCGCCCGATGCGACAAGTATCTTTCCTGTTGTAGGATGTACCACATCGTGTACCGATACACGGCCCATGATGCGCTCGCCCAAGGTAGCTACAACCTCATCTCCGTTCTTGAGTGCTGTACATACAAGACCGCGCAGTGTACCGCAATCATCCTCATTGATGATGACATCGTGTGAAACGTCAACAAGACGACGTGTCAGGTAACCGGCATCGGCTGTCTTCAACGCGGTATCGGCAAGACCCTTACGCGCACCGTGAGAAGAGATAAAGTACTCAAGCACCGAAAGACCCTCCTTAAAGTTAGAGAGAATAGGGTTCTCGATAATCTGTGCACCCTCTGAACCTGCCTTCTGAGGCTTGGCCATAAGACCACGCATACCAGAGAGCTGACGAATCTGGTCCTTAGAACCACGGGCACCTGAATCGAGCATCATGTATACTGAGTTGAAGCCCTGGTCATCGGCAGAAATTGTCTTCATGAGCACATTCGCAAGGTCGGCATTGACGTGTGTCCACTCATCGACAACCTTGTTGTAACGCTCCTTGTCGGTAATGAGACCGAGGTTATACTCAGCAAGGATCTCCTCGACCTTCTCGTTACCCTTGCGAACGAGTTCTTCCTTCTCCTTCGGAATGATGACATCATCGAGGTTGAATGAAAGACCGCCGCGGAACGCCATATAGTAACCGAGATTCTTGATACCGTCGAGGAACTCTGCCGAACGGGCAACACCTACGCGCTTGATGACCTCGGTAATGATGTCACGGAGTGACTTCTTTGATATTATTGTATTGATGAAGCCCATCTCGCGTGGAACAATCTGGTTAACGATGATACGTCCTACAGATGTCTCACGGAGTACCTGGATATACTCGCCGTTCTCGTCGCGGTCCTCTACCATGACCTTGACAGGAGCATGAACCTCTACGCGGCCCTGGTTGTAGGCAATCATAGCCTCCTCGGGACCATAGAATGTCATACCTGAACCCTTGGCACCCTCGCGCAACTTGGTTATGTAGTAGAGACCAAGTACCATATCCTGTGAAGGAACGGTAATAGGCGCACCGTTTGACGGGTTCAGAATATTGTGTGACTGGAGCATCAACATCTGTGCCTCCAGAATAGCCTCGTTGCTGAGCGGCAAGTGAACAGCCATCTGGTCACCGTCGAAGTCGGCGTTGAACGCTGTACATGCAAGCGGGTGGAGCTGGATTGCCTTACCCTCAATCATCTTGGGCTGGAATGCCTGGATACCGAGACGGTGAAGTGTCGGCGCACGGTTCAAGAGAACCGGGTGACCCTTCATCACATGCTCGAGGATATCCCAGATAATAGGCTCGCGGCGGTCAACAATCTTCTTCGCTGACTTTACAGTCTTCACGATACCGCGCTCTATGAGCTTGCGGATGATGAATGGCTTGTAAAGCTCGGCTGCCATAAGCTTGGGCAGACCGCACTCGCCCATCTTGAGCTCAGGACCTACAACGATTACGGAACGTGCTGAATAGTCGACGCGCTTACCCAGAAGGTTCTGACGGAAACGGCCCTGCTTACCCTTAAGGCTGTCTGAAAGAGACTTCAGAGGACGGTTGGCATCAGACTTCAAGGCGCTTGCCTTACGTGAGTTGTCGAACAATGAGTCGACAGCCTCCTGCAGCATACGCTTCTCGTTACGCAGAATCACCTCAGGAGCCTTAATCTCAATGAGTTTCTTCAAGCGGTTGTTACGTATGATTACACGACGGTAGAGGTCGTTGAGGTCTGAAGTCGCGAAACGGCCACCATCCAGCGGAACCAACGGACGCAATTCCGGCGGTGTCACAGGAATCACATTCATAATCATCCACTCGGGACGGTTGTTGCCGTTTGATGCAGCCATTGAAGAACGGAATGACTCCACCACCTGAAGGCGCTTGAGAGCCTCGTTCTTGCGCTGCTGTGACATGTCAGTGTTCGCGCGGTTACGGAGCTCGTAAGAGAGCGAGTCAAGGTCAATGCGTGCAAGAAGGTCCTGAATAGCCTCGGCACCCATCTTTGCAATGAACTTGTTGGGGTCGCTGTCATCGAGATACTCGTTACCCTGAGGAAGGTTATCCATGATTGTGATGTACTCATCCTCGGTGAGCAGCTGCATTGTGTCAACACCGTCAAGAACATTCTCCTTACCGGGGATGTCCTGACGCTGTGCGTCATCCTTGCGGGCCATTACACCCGGCTGGATAACGATATATTTCTCGTAATAGATTACTGCATCGAGCATCTTTGTGGGAAGACCGAGCAGATAACCTATCTTGTTAGGCAATGAACGGAAGTACCAGATGTGGGCAACGGGAACGACAAGCTGGATGTGACCCATGCGCTCACGACGTACCTTCTTCTCTGTGACCATGACGCCGCATCGGTCGCAGACAATACCTTTATAACGGATGCGCTTGTACTTTCCGCAATGGCACTCATAATCCTTTACCGGACCGAAAATACGCTCGCAGAACAATCCGTCACGCTCGGGCTTATATGTACGGTAGTTGATTGTCTCCGGTTTCAACACCTCTCCACATGAATTACCCAGAATCTCCTGCGGTGAAGCAAGACCGATGGTAATCTTCGAGAAATTATTCTTTGTCTTAGTTTCTTTTCTAAAAGCCATAGTTGTATTTTGACAAACGTGATGGATTAATTATTCAAATGATATGCTCAAGCCAAGACCGCGCAACTCGTGCAGCAACACGTTCAGTGACTCTGGTATGCTTGGTGTTGGCATCGGATCGCCCTTGACAATAGCCTCATATGCCTTTGAACGACCTGCCACGTCATCTGACTTGATGGTCAGAATCTCCTGCAGGATGTGTGCGGCACCGAATGCCTCAAGAGCCCAAACCTCCATCTCTCCG
>JAGBFX010000057.1 GCA_017936265.1 Bacteroidaceae bacterium
AAGCAAAACGAGTCAATGACCTTTTTTTTGTTATCGACGAGTTTTGCAGCAACAGATCAAACGCAGCATAGCCGCAGGTTATGCCGTTTGGGTTGCGAAAAGCAAAACGAGTCAATGACCTTTTTTTTGTTATCGACGAGTTTTGCAGCAACAGATCAAACGCAGCATAGCCGCAGGTTATGCCGTTTGGGTTGCGAAAAGCAAAACGAGTCAATGACAGTGCAAATATAGAATGACAAATATGCGGACTTGTCATCCCGACAGAGCGTAGCGACGAGGGATCTCAAAAAAAACGCGAACAATGTCATCCTGGGCGAAGCAAACCAATGGCAAAACAGCGTTTTGTTTTATTCCGTGGCGGGGAATGTCATTAGGAATGTGGTTGACCTCTTTTGCGGGTTGCTTTCTACAGTGAGTTCGCCGCCGTGCAGCAGCATTATCTGACGGCAGAGGCTTAGACCTATTCCGCTCCCGTTCTTCTTGGTAGTATAAAATGGCTGGAAGATGCAGTCTAACTTCTCGGGCGGTATGCCGCAACCGTTGTCGCTGATGGAAATGAACGGCTGTTTGTTGCTTATGCTGGCGCGGACCTCAATCTTTCCGTCGGGATAACCCTCTATTGCCTGCATTGCATTACGCAGCAGATTGATTATTAGCAACTGCATCTGTACGGGGTCGGCCTTAATCCTTACATTGGTGCACAACACCTCGATACGCTCACCGCCGTTCTCTCCTTGCAGCAACTGCCAGGCATCATTGAACAGCTCTGCCGTATCCACTGACCTGAATTCCGGTTCGGGCAAGTGTGTGAGTGTGTGGTATGAGTCGAGGAAGGATTTTATATTGCTGCTTTGTGTGTTTATAATAGCAAGTCCCTCTTTGATTTCTTCTGGGGAGAGTGTGCCGCTGTTCTGCATATAATGCTCGGAGAGCGATATGATGGGAGTAACGGTGTTGCGTATCTCATGTGTCATAATACGCAATATGCGGTCGTAATAGTCTTTCTTTGTCTCAATCTCTACCTTGTTGCTGTAGTAGAGCTTTATTATGTCGTTCATCTGCCCGTACATGTCATTGAGTACAGAGTCGCGGCTCTTGGGGAAGCGTATCATGCGCTCGCCGCAACGTAACGACAGAAGGAAGTACTGCACCTGCTCAATGGGGTAGCGTATATGCTTCCAGAGGCCACGGATGGCATAAATGAGGAGCAATGCCAGAACGGCAACGGCAAGTATGCCGGCATCGTAGACGGCACATAACACAATGGATGCCGTCAACAGTATCACTATGGCAATGCGTATTGTCAATGAGTTCCCGGGGCCGTTATAGTCCATACTTCGCAATCTTGTTGTATAATGTCCTGCGTGATATTCCCAGAATCTTTGCTGCGCGTGACACGTTGTTCTGTGTGGCGAGCAGAACCGATGCTATCCTTTCGCGTTCGGTCTCCTGGAGAGTGCTGTTGTCAGGCTCAGGCTCCTCTTTAGCAAGATTGTTTTTCCTTATGGCTCCCACAATCTTGTTTATCAGTTCCTCGTTGTTCCACGGTTTTGTGACGAAGTCGTCGGCTCCAAGCTTCATGGATTCCACGGCGAGGTTTATGTCACCGAATGCCGTTATAAGAATTACGGCAGGAGCATTCTCCCGCTCTTTCAGTATCTTGAGCCAGAACAGCCCATCGCTGCCGTCGAGTTTGCTGTTGTCGAAGTTCATGTCCAGCAGCACCGCATCGACATTGCCGCCGGCAAGTATACCCTGTATCATCTTGGGGTCGGAGATTGTTGCTACACGTTCAAAATGCGCACCGAGCACAACCTTCAGTGTCTGCAATAATGCGATGTTGTCATCTATGGCTATTATGTGATAGTTGTGTTTGTTCATTGTGGGTTTCCGTATACTGCAAATTTAACGAAATCTGCTCAATAATTGAAATATACAGGCACATATTATTCATGACAAAACAGACAAACCAGACAATTTTCAATAATTATTGCCAATTATTTTGCTATTGGATAAAATTCATTAAATTTGCGGAAATGAAATTGAAAATTCCATATTGTCATTTTGACGGCCGACGGAAGGAAAAATCCATTTACGCAATTTTTGAGATACTTCACTCCGTTCAGTATGACATAGAAGAAGAGTATTTATTGATTTCTAAATAATTATAACGAAAATGAAAATCCTTTTGACTGGTGGTGCTGGTTTCATTGGAAGCCACACTCTTATTGAACTTACCGAGGCAGGCCATGAGGCTGTAGTAGTTGACAACCTGGACAACTCGTCTCCAATTTCCTTGAAGCGCGTTGCCAAGATTATTGGCAAGGAGGTTCCTTTCTACAAGGTGGACATCCGCGACCGCGAAGGCTTGCAGAAGGTGTTCGATGAGCACAAGTTCGATGCATGTATCCACTTTGCAGGCCTCAAGGCTGTGGGCGAGAGCTGCGCTAAGCCACTCGAGTACTACGAGAACAACATGAACGGTACTTTCGTTCTGGTTGACGTTATGCGCAAGAACGGTTGCAAGAACATGATTTTCTCTTCAAGTGCAACTGTTTATGGCGACCCTGCTATCATTCCTATCACAGAGGAGTGTCCAAAGGGCCACTGCACTAACCCTTACGGCCAGACAAAGTCTATGCTCGAGGAGGTTCTCATGGACGTACAGAAGGCCGACAACGAGTGGAACATCGTTCTCCTGCGTTACTTCAACCCAATCGGTGCACACAAGAGCGGTACTATCGGTGAGAACCCTAACGGTATTCCTAACAACCTGATGCCTTACATCACACAGACAGCTGTGGGCAAGCGTGCCGAGCTCGGTGTTTTCGGTAACGACTATGACACACACGACGGTACAGGTGTACGCGACTACATCCACGTAGTTGACCTTGCACGTGCTCACGTTGCAGCCCTCAAGGCTATCGTTGAGAACAAGGGTATCGCTATCTACAACATCGGTACAGGCCACGGCTATTCAGTGCTCGACGTTGTTAAGGCATTCGAGAAGGCTAACGGTGTTCCCGTTCCTTATGCTATCAAGCCACGCCGCCCGGGTGACATCGCTACATGCTACTGTAACCCCGCAAAGGCAGAGGCTGAACTCGGCTGGAAAGCTCAGTTCGGTATCGAGGACATGTGCCGTGACAGCTGGAACTGGCAGAAGAACAACCCTAACGGTTTTGAGGAGTAAATAGATTCGGCAACAAAAAATCAAGAGCGCACGACATGCGCTCTTGATTTTTATATATACCTGAACAAAAAAGAGGTCGACTGGAATTTCCGTGTGCCGGGACCTTTTGCATACTTTTCAGTCATGAAAAGTATGTGATAGAATGACAACAAGAAGAATAAACGACAACAGATTAAGGGTAAAACAAACCAAGGAATAACAGTTTTATTTAGTTGAGTTATTTCGTCCACACGAAATTTCTACTGAGCCGAAAAGAGACTGTCAAGTGGGAAAGTTTACATTAGTGTTCCGCAATCAACTCCAGTACCTTTAGCCCGTTTTCAGTTTTCACCTTTCCGTTTTCCGTTCACATTACTCCAGCATTGCGTCAATCTTCTCCACAAGCGCCTTGAACTCTGCCTCTTCGAACTTGCGTGTGAGCATCACTATCTTACCGTCGCGGTCAATTAGAATGTTACGTGTTATTCCAGCACCACGCAACGCATAGCTTGCGAATACATCGCCGTTGCTGTCCATGGCAATGGGGTAGGTTGTGCCCACCTTCTCGATGAAAGGCAAAATATCCTCTTTTGTCTCTTCGCGGTCAATACCCACAAGCACAAAATCTTTGTTATCCTTGTGGCGCTGCCAAATGTCGCTCTCAATGAACGGCATCTCCTTGCGGCATATACCGCACCAACCGGCAGTGAACTGCAGCATCACAACCTTGCCACGCTGCTCGGAGAGAGTGAACTTTGTGCCGTCGAGCATCTCGAGCGTGAAATCAGGGGCTGCATCGCCCACCTTTACAATATAATCGTGCTCATAGACGGTAACAGAATCGGTATTCGTCTCCGGAACACTCTCCGAAACGGCCGGTGTTGTTTCTACTACAGGCGTTGCATTGTTGCCGGTTCCATTACATGAGATACAGAATGCTCCTACAAGAAGGAGTGTAATAAAATTGTTTTTCATATCATTGAATATTTAGGAATATACATATAGCGCAAAGATACAAAAATCATCATCCAGCACATAATGCGATAATGTAATATCTGCTTTCAATAAGTGAAAATAACGAACTTAAATAACCTGAGTTCGATATAAATTCAACCAAGTTGCGAATCTGTCATTCTATATTTGCATTGTCATTGACTCGTTTTGCTTTTCGCAACCCAAACGGCATAACCTACGGCTATGCTACGTTTGACCTGTTGCTGCAAAACTCGCCGATAACAAAACGTTGTTTTGTCATTCCGAGCGAGTGAAACGACGAGGAATCTCAAACAATACGCGATAACAGAGATGTCTCACATACGTTCGACATGACAAAACTATGAAAAAGAGAGATCTCCCGTTCGGTTGACATGA
>JAGBFX010000058.1 GCA_017936265.1 Bacteroidaceae bacterium
CAGATTGCACTGCTGGAAAAGCAGATAGAGGAACTGATTGCAGAGGATGACGAAACTGTGGTTGAGCATATCAGTTCTGTTCCGGGAGTAGGAAAGAAAACGGCCATTGCTCTGCTTACTGCAACAAAAGGCATGCACGGCTTTGACGACTATCGGCAGGTAAGCTCTTATTTTGGACTATGCCCCAGAATATACGATTCTGGCAAGTCTGTGCATGGCAAGGCACACATTTGCAAGATGGGGATGGGGTGGATAAGGAAATTGCTGTATATGTGCGCCATTTCAGCCGCACGACACAATAGGGCGTGCGCCTCTCTCTACGAACGCTTGCGCCAAAAAGGGAAAGCTGTAAAGGTTGCTTTAATTGCTGTTGCAAATAAACTTTTGAAGCAGATTTTCGCCATTGTGAAGAATAATTGCGCGTATAGCGAATTTTATGCTTGATTTATTTGTATTTTAACACAGTTCATTCCGAACCTCGTGTGAGGAATCTCTTCTTTCGTATTTCTTGAAATCCCTTGTCGCTTTTTGGGCGGACACGTCGCTACCGCCCCTACAGTTTGGATGGCAATTTTGCGGTTTTTTAGATGCTTGACTTTAGCCCCTTCGGGCATCGACCGTTGGTTCACTTCGTTCCAGCATGACAGGTTCTGTTGTTTTGTTATCTCGCGTCGCTTTTTGGGCGGGCCGACCCCGCCCCTACAGTTAGGATGACAGTTTCGTAATTTTTGAGATGCTTCGCTACGCTCCAGCATGACAAACGACCTGATTTCTATAAAGAAAATATTTTTCAGAAATTCATACAGCTTTTGAAATTAATCTCTCTCAATATAAAGATATTTGACATCTTTGCGGTAAACCGCGAAGATTTTCTGCACTTGCTGTGAAAAATATTGAAACAAGTTTCATATTTCTTGCTCGTTTGTGACAATCATTGCGGTAAACCGCGAAGATTTTCTGCACTCGCTGTGAAAAATATTGAAACAAGTTTCATATTTTTTGCTCGTTTGTGACAATCATTTTTTAATTTTGTGCCAAACAAGTTGTGTGTTATGAGCGACAAAGACAAAATCTATTCTCCCGAGGAGGAGAGACTGAATATAATTTCGCATGCCATAGGTATTGCCGGTGCTGTGGCTGTGGGTGTCTATTTCATGTACATGGTCATTGCAAAAGGTGGCGATGCCTGGGATATAACAAGTATAGTGCTCTATCTTGTGGGTATGTTGGGCTCGTTCATCTGTTCAACCTCATACCACTCATCAAAGCCGGGAACAAAGGCACGTGGTATTCTGCGCAAGTTCGACCATGCTGCAATCTACTGGTACATCGCAGGAAGCTACTCCCCGATAACGCTCATCGCCATGCGTGATGTGGGCTACTGGGGATGGGGTATCTTCATCTTCTGCTGGCTCTTTGCCATTATTGGAACCTTCATAAGTGTGAACACGATGAAGAAACATAACCGCATAGAGACTCTGTGCTATGTGCTCATGGGACTGACTGTGGTTGTGGCGATGAAGCAGTTCTATGAGGCTGTTCCGCTTTTTGTCTTTCTGTTCGTTGTGGGCGAGGGTGTGGCATACATCATCGGTGCTGTGCTCTACAGTCTCCACAAGGTAAAGTATATCCATGCGATATTCCATCTTTTTGTGCTCATCGGTACGGTGTGCCACATGATGGCTGTATGGAAAATTCTTGAGATGATATAATATCCTTGCGGGAATGCGATATTTACTTACTCCGGTCGGGAGTATGCATAAATATCGGATTCTCGCGCGCTTTAAATTTTAATGATGATAAACGAATACAATACATATCAGCTGCTGAAGCATAACACTTTCGGTATCGAGGCTACTGCAAGCCGTTTCGTGGAGTTCTCATGCGAGGAGGATATAATTGCTTTCATCGGCAATGGATTCAACGGTAAGAGCCTTGTCATTGGCGGTGGCAGCAATCTGCTCTTTGTCAATGATTTTGACGGGACGGTCTTCCACTCAAGAATCATGGGTGTAGAGGTGGTTGAGGAGAATGATGATGATGTGCTTATCCGCGTTGGCAGTGGCATGAACTGGGATGAACTGGTTGCATATTGCGTGGAGCATGGTTGGCATGGCCTTGAGAACCTGTCGCTTATCCCTGGCGAGGTGGGTGCGAGTGCTTTGCAGAACGTCGGTGCTTATGGTGTCGAGGCCGGTGACCTTATCGAGAGGGTAGAGGCTATTGCTCTGGAGAATGCGGGGAAACGCATTTTCTTTCATGATGATTGCTGTTTCGCATACCGTTACAGCATTTTCAAGGCCGAGGAGAAAGGACGTAACATCATCACTTATGTTACATATCGACTGAAGAAGAGCGCCGCTTTTAAACTCAACTACGGCAATCTGTGCGAGCGTGTCGAGGCTCTTGGCGGTGCTACGCTCGGTAATGTGCGTCGTGCCGTGTGTGAGATACGTCGTGCGAAGCTTCCCGACCCTGCGGAGATTGGTAGCGCAGGCAGCTTCTTCATAAATCCTGTTGTTCCTGCTGCCGTGGCAGCAAAGCTCAAAGAGGAGTATCCCACAATGCCGCAATATCCATTGTCGGACGGAAATGTGAAACTGTCGGCAGGCTGGATGATTGAGCAGTGCGGATGGAAGGATAATCCGCATGCCAACGTCGGCGTGTACAGGCATCAGGCGCTTGTTGTAGTGAACCTCGGTTCGGCAACCGGTCGCGATGTGCTTGAGTTCGCTTCGGCTGTAGTGGAGTCTGTAAAAGAGAAATTCGGTGTACGGCTCAATATGGAGGTCAACGTAATAAGTTAGAGCAATGAAGATAACTTTCTTAGGAACGGGAACCTCGACAGGTGTGCCCGAGATTGGGTGCAAGTGTGAGGTATGTACATCGGCTGACCCGCGCGACAGGCGCCTGCGTTGTTCGGCGCTGGTAGAGGAGGGGGATACCACAATTCTCATTGATTGCGGTCCTGACTTCAGAGAGCAGATGCTGCGGGCTGATGTAAAGAAGATTGACGCTCTGCTGATGACTCACAAGCATTATGACCACATTGTAGGCATCGATGACTTGCGCCCGTTTACCAGGGATAAAGAGCTGCCGATATATGCAGACAGGGAGACCGAGATGCAGATTCGCTCTTTCTTCCCTTACTGCTTCGGTCGTGTCAAATACCCCGGTGTCGCAAACATAGCGATACGTTCGGTCGACCACAAGATGCCTTTCAAGGTCGGTTGTGTAGAGGTTGTTCCGTTGCGGGTCTTCCATGGTATGTATCCTATTACGGCCTACCGCTTCGGCTCTCTTGCGTATATTACCGATATGAGTTACATTGAACCTACCGAGCTTGAAAAGCTGAAGGGTGTAGAGGTGCTTGTCATCAATGCACTGCGTTTTTCAAAGCCTCACAAGACTCATCAGACGGTGCTTGAGGCATTGGCTATAATCGACTACTTAAAACCGAGTAAAGCCTATTTCACCCACATGATGCACCACATAGGGCTGCATGCGAAGATTGAGAAATGTCTGCCCGAAGGGGTACACCTGGCATATGACGGGTTGGTGGTTGAATGTGACTGATATATAATAATGATGGCGGCCATTGGCCGCCATCATTATTATATGCTTGCCTCGCTTATTATGCGGTGGCGTCTGTTGCCAGTGTGGGCTGTCGGCTTTGTCGGCAGCGAGTGGTTGTAACAGGTCCATACAAGTATGGCTGTTGCCATGACGCGGTCATCGTGGTTGCCCTCAATGGCACCCATCTCCTTGCCGTTCTCCTTGAACTCATACAGATCGAGCTCGTATGTTGTCTGTAAACATCTTTCGATGTAAAGGCCATCGCGCAGCGCTTTGATAAGGAAGTTTATTACCATGGGCTTCGTTGAACTGTTGGTGTGGAAACCCCAGCGCCTCGGCCGCCCCTGTTTTATCTCAAGTTGAGATGTGCGGCAGTAGAGATTGCTGTATCGGCCGGCAATTTCGTTAAGTATATACTCGAAATTGTTCCCCTCGGTGCCTTCGGTCTCCAAAGTGTTCGACTCAATGACAAGCAAGGCATTGCCATAGGCGCGTGCAATTTCTACAGCTTTCCATGCGAGCTTGTCATGCTCTATGTGCCCATGCCAGCATGCGGCAATCTCCGGGACTCCTCCGTCGAGCATGGCAATCCTGTCGGCAACTACAATGCATGAATAGTCCGCCTTGTTGCCTGTGCCGCCTACATCTACTGTTACTATGTATCTGTCACGCAATATGTTATCCTTGTCGGGCATAAGCCATACACAGAGGCTGTTCTCCTCCTTTTCCCCTGCTGCCGCGGCAACAAATTCGCATTTGCCTTTTCCTCCGTTCTCTCCCTCTCTGTAGACAATGTCGCCGATGAACGGTGGCGGCACGCAGTTCTTGCGCATGCTGTTCACGTATGATATCTTGAATACCCTTCGCCCTGTGCTCTGGAACGCCTCTTCGGGTGTAGAGGGGAACTCGCTGAACAAGCGCCATTCATCGGGCATCTCGCGTCGCTTGTCGCGGTACCATGCAATGGCCTCCAGTGTCGCTCCCAACGAGAAGAGGTGCTGTTCATACTCATTCATGCTCTCTATTATTGAGCCGTAATCGGCTTGGTTGAGTGGCTTGCTGTAGAGGTCTATCGTAAACCATGGAATGAATACCGGTGTAAAATTATTTCGCAACTCTACGGCGTCAATCCATGTCCTGTGAAAGAAATTGCCGACACCTTTTGCTGTCGATTCAATTACCTTCATCGTGTATGGCCCGCTTGCAATTGAACCGAAAATTGACTGCACCAGGTCCTCGGGCTTGCGTCCTTGTGTAGCTTTCCATAACCCGACCTCGGTAAGGTGAGCCATACTGATATCTTCGCTTCTCAATGAGTCGGGTTTCTGTGCCGAACCGAGCGAGTAACGGCTGTTGCTCCAGTTTATCACTCTTGTCTTCTGTGCGCCCTGATAGGGTGATGTGAGGAGGCGTCTGCCGCCTGTCGCCCATGTGGGGTAGCGCGTGATGACTTTGGCGAGCATTCCGGCCACAATGGATGACTGTTTCTCGATGTCACCGCAGATGACGCTGTTCCAGTTGCGTTTGTGTACCAGTTGAATCCATAGCATGTAGAGTTGTGTGAGTGTACTGCCTCCCCATTGGCGTGCTTTCAGCAGTATTATGTCGATAGGTTTCCCCTCTGTGCGAAGCTGCTCCATAGCCTTCAGGTATATGCGCTGCGGACGGTTGAGAGTGAATGCCGTATCGCGTCCCTTGCCCTTGTCGGCAATGGTTGTCATCGTGCGTGCCCAGTATTCGAAATCGTGGCGTATGCGCTTGAGGCAGAACTCGAGCCACAGCCTTATGATGTTACGGTCATTTGCCTCGGTATGCATGACGTCGGTAAGGTACCGTTCTGCACCCATCGATGAGAGTTGCTGTATCTGTTCATCGGATAGCATCGTTGCGGGCAGGTTTATTCTCTCGACAGGAAACCCTTCGAATGTTGTCCACTGCCGCACGACGGATGTCGAGCCCTCTCCTGTGACAGGATTGTAAACGGCTGAGATTTCTCCCAGCCGTCGTATATTCTCCTTGATGATATCTTCTTTCTCCATTGTTGTACTTCTTATATTCCTGCAAGGTCTGTTGGGCGGCGCCGTACCTTCCTGCTGTTATAGAATTTTGCGAACAGCTGCTGCACGTTGCTGTAGAGTGCGTTCCTCAATGAAAGGTTGGCCTGTGCCATTTGTGGCTGGCGCAACAGCAGCCAATGCATGGTAATCTCGTTCACAAGATAGTCGGTTATCGCCTGACGCAGCATGGGCAGCAGATGGCTGCGGCTGCTACAGCTCTCCTCAAAGATGAATGATATATACTCATCTTCAATCTCGCATGAAATATAAGGGAAACGAAGAGCAACAGCAGTAACCAGCCCGTTAGCAGCCTGTGCGGCAAACATAAGGAGCAGTTCTTTCTCATCCTTGCTGCTTTGTATGGTGTCGGCGTCGATATCCTTACGCTTGGCCGACTCTCCCATGTAATAGTTCCTTAAATCAATCTGCTGTTGCAGTTCGTTCCACCTTATCAGTATAGTGTTTTTCATAGTAAGTCGAATTTGTTGCTCTTTATAGCTCTATAATGTTTTCATCTTCAGCGGTTCCCATTACAGGGCACGTGCGCAAAGAGAGCAGTTCACGGATGCGTGCAATGTCGTTCTGCGCCTTTGACAGATGAATGTTCGCCTCATCGGGTTTCACCGTCAGCATCCAGTGCTGAAGGCTTCGTGCTGCCGCGAAGCTTGTAATGCTCTCCTTTAACGATGTAGCTAAACTGCCGGGGCAGTTGTGCGGCATGGCAAACCGTATGTATATCGTTCCTCCAGTGTTCTCTTCTGTCTGCATGTATGTGGCTGAACATGGTGACATGTAACGGCTTATTATACCCGCAACTTCGTTTGCACTCTCAATGATGAATCTCTCAATCAGGTTGCGGTCATCCTCTGTTGCCTGGACTATGTCTGTAAAGTGCTCCGGTAAGCCGCTCTTTGCACGTGCAAGGGCTGCATAGGCGCTCTCCGAAAATATGCGGTCGGCAATGTCGCCCCCGTTGATAGTGATTATAACCTCTTTCATTCTCTTTTTTCAGCAAAGATAGATGCATGATTATGCCATGAGGTTGCTGAATTGACATTTACCGGATAATGATTGTGTAAAAAGAGAACCACAGCACCCGCTGTGTGGCAGAAGCTGTGGTTGATAATCCCGCATCGGCAGCCTGCTTTTGTGGCGCCCTTCGGTGGCGCGGGTTTCTGCCGGTGCGGGTGAAGTCCCGCAACTGTGGCACTTTATGCCATTGCCCTGTGCGTATCGGCCTTGTTGCCGTTGCTGCGCAAGGCCCTGTAGACAATTCCTCTGAAAGTCTCCTCATCGATGTAGAAAGAAGGTGCCGGCTCCTCAATGATATCTTCAAGGATGAGGTATTTGTGGCGTGAGTCGCACTCCTGCGCCTGTTTGCGGTAGCGCCGGTATATCTCCTTGTACATCTCGACCTTGTTCTTGTTTGTGATAGGGAGCTCTTTCTTGCGCATAAGAAGCGATACGAAGCGCCTTGCATTTTCGAAAGTCACATAGAATCTCGGTGCACTGCTTTTTGATGCATGTTCGATTACTTCACTCTGTGAGACAAAAGGTCTTGTTTTTCTCAACTCTTTCAGTGAACCAAAAAAGCTGTTGACAACGTCCTGTCTGCGGATGTCGCGGACAGAATTCTTGATAGTGTTTTCCATAATGTTCCTGCTTTTATGGCTACAAAAATATAGCCAAAAAAAGCTGAAAGTTTGCTGTTTTAACATTAAATTATCAACAACACCTTTTATTCCTGTTTCTTTTCCTTATTTCTTGTCGTGAATGATGCATGCCACGCATGATAGGGTGTCGTTTCGCGTGCATATAGCGCGTACCTTCAAGACGTTATTGTGGCAATTACGCCGGTTCACTCTGTTTCTTCTCTCTAAATGTCATTTCAGCAACCTTGTCGGGCAAATTCGGTTGTTCCTTTGCTGGCGTAAAACAGATTAATTATGGAACAGAATTTAATGAACTTGAAAAATGAGGCTGCACCTTATGAAGGTGCGCCCGTGAATGAAGGGATGCCTGTTGCCGGTCAGCAGGATGTGGCTGAATCTCCTTACGCTTATCTGAGCATGGGGCTGAAGAAAATCTTCGGGGATGACTTCTCCATTGATGACCGCATGTCGCAGGATATGCTTTTGCACTATCTCTTCCAGACTAAAAAGCAGAACGAACTTCTTACCGAGGTCCTCGACAGTGACCCGCGTCTTGCCCAGATGCTGCTTGACATGATTAACGGAAAGAGAAATGCAAGCAGCGCGGTGGCGCGTTACTTCGGACGCTCATTGGTTGAGCTCGATGAGGACTCCCCAGAGTATCAGGATATGCTGCGTGCCGATGAGGAACTGCAGCTTGAGAATGCCCGTATGTCGAATGACCGCGAGGAGTATGAGGCTAATCTACGCGAAAGCCAGCCTGTCATTGAGGCTTTCTGCCGCGAACGCGGGTATGAGCCGTCGGAATTCATGGACAATGTGTGGGAGAGAATCATCTTTCCGATAATGGCTGGAAAGTACACAGGTGATGTTTGCACTGCGCTTGACCATGCGCTTACCTATGAGAAAGACGTGGAGGATGCTTTTGCCGCAGGTGACATCAAGGGACGCAACACCAATATCATGCGCATGAAGGAGGAGTTCGGCGATGGTCTGCCAAAGGGCATGGCGAGCGTGGCTCCTGTAGCTGCACCTAAACGCAGACGCAACTCTCTCATCGACAAGGCGTTGAACGCATAAGGACGTTTTTTACTTTATTAATCTATAATCTATTTACTATGAGAAAAATCATTTCTTTTATGAGGGAGAACCCTCTGTTCGTGATTGTTTCGCTGGCAGCTCTGGCGTTCTATTTCTTCTGTGACCAGGTTGCAGGTATGATGCTTGCTGCTGTCAATGTGGTACCGGGCGGCACTCCTAAGGCTTCCAAGGGTATCGGCGGTCTTGCCACACAGGGAGCAGGCGAGGCTACGACCGTATCCAATGCACGTGAGCTCGGCAGTGATTTGATTGATGCCGATGTCGATGACCAGATAATTGGAATCGCAAGCGATGAGAGCATCATCGATACCATCAAACGCAAGATACGCCGTCAGGTGCGTGTAAGCTCTTTCGAGGTCGACCATTATCTCATTGATGACAAGCGCTCGAAGGCCTATACCAATGAGACCTACACCGGCATCAGTGCTACACGTGCCGAGATTCCTTTCTCTACAACGGGAGAAAGAAAAATCTTCCAGGAGTATTACACTGCAATCTGTAAGGGTGTAAACGGTTATGACGCCTCGGGGCAGGTTGAGCTGCCGGGCGTTGACCTCATGCTCTTCTTCGTTGGCAAGAACAGTACTACCGAGGCTCCTATCGCAATGGCAGTCAATGGTCCGAAGGTTAACTCCAGCGATGACTATTGCGTGGTGCCTACAATCCCCGCAGGTACCGAGATTATCCTTCTCTCTTCGGCCGCATACGAGACACAGAAGTTCATCGCACCCTCTACAATTGTGCCTGTGCCCGAGCGTATGTACCTGCAGAAGCAGCTCTGCAACAGCATCGTGAGCGACTATTTCGCGGCACAGAAGAAACGTATACCGTTCAGTGAGTCGCAGATTGCCGAGGCTGTGCTTCGCCAGTTCCGTCTCGAGAGTTGCCGCACGGCGTGGGTCGGTCAGCCTGGCAAGTTCAAGGTTCAGACTATGGACAACGCTATGGGATATCAGTGGGATTACTTCTCAAAGGGTATCCGTTGGCAGTTCAAACGTCAGTATGACCTCTCATCGAAGATTACTTTTGCTGACTTGATTAACCTCTCGATGGTGAAGTTCACCGGGTTCAATTGCACCAAGAGGGCTATCTGGCTGTTGGGTAAGAACCTGCTTAATGATATCCAGAAGATTGATCTTACCCTGCACAAGAACATCAGCATGACCGGCGATAAGGTCTTCGGCATCGAGTGTACGAAGATTCACACTGTCTTCGGAGATATCGACCTCATTCACGACCCGACTCTCGATGCTCTCGGCTATGCTCATTGCGGCGGTCTCATTGACGAGAACGGCCTTGTGCGTTACTACATGAAGAACGAGGACGCAAAGACCGAGAATGTAGACGGCGAGGAGGCAAAGCGCGAGGTTGTCATGACAATCGACTGTCTCTGTCTCAAGGGCTACTCGCACATCTGGGTAAACGGTTCGGCAGCCGAGAGTGACATCCCTGGTGCTTCGCATGTGACAAGCGCTGCTGTATTGCCTGCATCACCTGGCATCAACGACGTGGTAGTGCTTACAGCCGATGTCAATCACACTGTCAACGGCGAGCAGAAACTCTGGTTTGCTGCGGGCAGCGTGGTTACATTCAACGGCAGTACATGGGTTGAATATACAGGCGAGATTCTTATCTGATTTGCCTGACAGGCGTGCGGGGGAGTGAGCACCTCTCGCCACGGGGCTGCACCTATGGTCCGAACAATGCTCACGGACAGGTGCAGCCCTTTCAGTATTTATCTAAATAACTAACGGTATGAAAAAAAGAATTACTTACGAGATACATGGACAGATAGAGCGTAACAGTTACTTCAGGATAGGGAAGGCGCTCATGAGAATAGAATTCACAGGCGGTGCGATAAACTCCACAGGGGTATATCCTGCGCAGTATACGACCGACAACCCTCTTTTCCAGCGTGCTATCGAGAACAGCGAGGCTTTCCGCAACGGCGAGATAAAGCGCGGTAGGGTAGATATAATAGGTGACAGTGAGCCTGAAGTCAAAGATAAGAACGGTGGCGGCAATGATGCCGTATCTGTCGTGAGTGAGGTTACCAATATGCAACAGGCGCGCGCCTGTCTTATGGCTGCACCCTATAACTGCGCCCTTTCTGAACTGCAGAACAAGAATGCTGTAAAGAGCATGGCTCAGAGCAAGGGCGTCTCTTTCCCTAACTGGCTATGATTTCGACCGATGAACTTGTCAAGCGGGTAAGGCGTCTGCTGAATGAGGCCGAGGAGGATGCCCGTCTCTCGTTGCTTTACGAAGAGACTCGCTCAATAAACGGACACATCCTGAGGCTGCTGCCACAGGCTGTCGCTCTGGTGCAGAAGAACAAGGCTCCTGATTGCGGGAACGTCAACCCTCGTGCTCTTGATGTGGGTACAGCTGAAATTGTGGAGCGCGATGACGGAAAGGCGATGATTGTATTGCCTGATGACTTTGCCGCTCTTGTATCGCTGCAGCTGAAGGGGTGGAAACGTCCATGCCGTCAGCTGCTTGTCGAGGGATGTTGCGAGTCAATAGCTCAGAACAGTGGTTATGTGCGTGCCGGGGTATGCCGTCCGCTGTGTGTGGAGAGTGTAGCCGATGATGGCTCAAGGGTGGTGCTCCTCTCTCCGCTTCCCGGCGGCAAGGCTCCGCAGCTTGACCATTTTGTATATGAGGCCACGTTCGATACGGCTCATGGCCTGGAGGGGTGCAACTCTCTCCTCGCAGATGCCGTGGCATATTACTGTGCCGCGCTCTTGTACAGTGTCTTTGAACGTCGTGAGCAGGCAAATGCCTTGCTCTCGCTTGCCACGTTGTTGTGTAATGGAAAAAATGTTGAAAGGAGATGACATTATGGGTGTGAAGATTATTGATTTTGCAAAGAACGGCGACTTATGGGAGAGCGCTTCCGTCGTGTGTGGCGGTGGCGACATGAGACTCCGTGTCCACAAACGGGGACCTTACCCTGTGGATGTGCTTGTGAGCCTTGACGGAGTGGAGGAGTATATCAAGTACGATGATTTCGGCCTTGATGAACTCAAGTGTGAGGTAACCATTGAAGGAGCAATACGCGGGCAGCATATAAGGCTTGCCTCGCGCAGTGAATTCACGCTCCTGAAATGTCTTGAAATGTAGTACTATGGATAGCATCAGATTGACGGTCGCCACGTTGCTTGCCAACGTGGCAGGACTGCTCTTCCCTATAAGGGATGACATATACGGCCTTGTACTGCTTTTCACAGTCAACTTCATCATGGGTATGCTTGCCGATGTGTGTAACCGCCGCGAGTGGAGTTTCAAGAAGGCATTCCGCTTCTTCAGGGATGCTGCAATATACTTCGTGATGGTCTCCTCGATATATCTTCTCGGACATTTCAAAGGGGAAGAAGAGGCTGCAATGCATTGTGTGTCGTTCATGATATATGTGGCAATATATTTCTACGGGACAAATATCCTGCGCAATGCGCGCATGCTTACCAACGAACGCAGCACACTGTTTGCAGTCCTCAATTTCCTCTACTATCTCCTGAGTCTAAGGGTACTTGAGAAGAGCGAATCTCTAAAAGGTTATTTCGAACATGAAAGGGAAAGGAAAAATATGGTTTAGTGTGCTGCTGGTGCTGCTGTGCGCGTGCCGTACTCCAAAAGAGGAGTGTAATATGTCCGATACACATACCAGGACAAACAGTGCCTGGCATGTTGTACGTGACAGCATCTTCATACATGACAGCATCTATGTACATGAGAAGAGTGATACGGTCTTCCTGACAAAGTACCGCACACTTTATAAAGAGAATCTTGTAAGGGATACGTTGTTTGTGTGCGATACTCTCTACAAGGAACGCGTAATTACAGAATATGTAAGCAGTGAACGCGGGCGCTTGCGTTGGTGGTGGCTGTTACTGCTGCTGCCGCTTCTTTTCCCTGGTTTATTGAAACGGTTGCTAAAATTATTTTGGAATGCATAAGATTTTTTCATTTAAAGGCGTAACGAGAAAGAGTGACAATCTTCTTGCAGGCGAAGGGGAGTGCATAGCCGCGGTCAATGTGCGGGTAAAGGATGGCGTTATGGTTCCGTTACCCACATTGTCCGATGAGGTTACACTTGAGCATCGCTACTCCGCAATCTATCGGCATGAGATGACCGGTCACTATCTGTGTGTGACCGATGATGCCGATGCTCTCCTGCATCTTTATGACAGCACCTGGAACAGGGTGCCCGACGATGACGGCAGCCCACTTCTATTTGAGGGGTTGGGTGGCGTGCGTAAAGTGGAGTTTATGGGGTATGTGGCCTGTTGCATGAGTGACAAAGGTATAATTTATCTCCTTTACAGCGATGGCCGCTACCGTCTTCTCGGCGAGCGTCCTCCTATGCCTGAACTTGATATAACGGTTGCATCGAAATTGTCGAGAACAATCACTGAAGCAGCGTTTACTGAGGGTTCGACAGAGGATATTGAAGGATCGTGGAGCTACAACTCCAAAGGTTATTTCGATGAGGCGATTTCAATCCTGAACGAGTCGGGACATTATATCGACAGGGCGCTGTTCAAATTCGCTCTGCGTGCTTTTGACGGGTCTTACATCGCAATCTCTCCTGCAATGTATGTGTCAGATGAAGGGCGCATAAACGGGGTGAGCAGGGATATCTATAATATGATAGCCACAAGGGCTGACAGTAATTCTTCTTCTAAATATGATGTCAGTGTGCTTGGTTTTAAACCGCAATTCAGTTTCTCGGGAATCGAACTTGCCGATTGGAAAAACATAGTGGTGGGGATAGATATCTTTACGACAGGTTCGATAATGGGCAAGAAAGTAAAGAAACAACGGTGGCGCAGCAGGACCTCATCCTCGGGCAGTGAATACAAAGAGTATGAGGTGTACGTGGATAAGGAGCTCGAGGAACTGTGTGCTGACATTGCTGATGCCGCCCACTATTACAGAATCGCCGAGTATGATATCGAAGGGAATCTGATAGAGGCTCTCGAGAATGTTTCGCAGACCAACCTTGTTCTGCAACAGTCGCTTGAGAATGATGATTGTTCCTATACTTCTGTAGTGCCCGCTTGCAGTTATATGTTCAATAACAGACTGCATATCGGGGCATTGAAGGAGTATTTCTGCAAGGGTTATGACCCGCTCTTCCTCAAAGGGCCTCATGGTAAAAAGGTCACCATGAGGGAGATATACGTGAAGACCGGAATCCGCACGTTGAAGGGAACATCTTTTGTGGTGCGCAAATATAGTGATGTGGAGCTGATGTTCGGGAACGGACGTTACGAACTGCCTCCATTGCTCTCTTATCCCGATGTAAGGGCGTATGAGATGTGTGTCTATCTTGAAAATGACAGAAGTTGGTTCTGTAAGGTGTTCCCTTTGGTTCCGCATCGTTATCTCAATCAGGCGCAGTACCTAAACAGGTGGTCTCTCGGTTACAAATACTCCTGTTCGGCCAATCTCTCGGGTTCGGCAAGCATGTCAGTGCTGCGCGACAAGGATGTCGTGGAGATGTTTTCCTGTCAGGCGGGAACTCATGAACTGGTATACTCCAAGAGCGAGGCGACGTGGATGTATAAAGGAGAGCCTTTCCCCAGTGAAGAGTTCTCTCATATAAGGCTTGTGAAGAACTGGACTTCTCTTGCCGATGGCGATACGATTGTGTTTACGATAACAGCATGCGATGATGATACGTGTTTCAGGGATATCTGCAATATACCGTTGGATGAATCCTGGACATTGGTTACCGGGGCATTGGAAGTGAACGAAAAAGAACCTTATGAAGAGCGTGGAAATGTACTCAAGGTCTCGGCTGTCGACAATCTTTTCTCATTTCCGGCCAAATGTACCTATACGCCTTCGCAGGGGAACATCGTGGCGCTTGCGAGCAATGCAGTCGCTCTCTCGCAGGGGCAGTTCGGACAGCATCCCCTATATGTTTTCTGCAGTGACGGTATTTGGGCCATGTCGGTCGATACATCAGGTGCTTCTGCATATGTCGCGTCATATCCTCTGTCGCGTCAGATATGCGTGAACAGGAATTCAGTATGTGGAATTGACGGTGGAGTGGTTTTTATAGCTCAGCAAGGAGCTATGCTTCTTAATGGCGGAAAAATGAAAAGAATTTCAACATCCATGGAGGGAGAAGCAGGGCTTTTTGCACGTATTGCAGGCGATAGCGTAATCCAAAGGATTGAGGTTATGATGCATCTTCCCGATGTTGTTGGAAATGAAGATTTCTCCTATTTTATGGAAAAGGCCAGTGTGGCCTATCTTCCGGCACACGATGAGGTAATATTTGCCAATGATGAGTTCGCTTACTGCTATCTCTATTCATTGCGTTATGATGCCTGGACCCATGTGACTGCTACGATAAAAGGATTTGTGCCTGGATATTCTTTATCACGAATGTTCTTTGTGGATGGGGAAAAGAGCCATGTAGTGCATTGGAGCAATGATTATGCAGGGGAGAACAGGGTGTTTCTCGTTACGCGCCCGCAATTATGGGGCACGAAATTGCCAAAACGTGTCATACAACTCATGTTGCATGCCTATTCAGAACCCGTAGAGGAGAGAAGTGATTATACGCCTTCACTTGCGTGCTACATGTTCGGAAGTAATGATGGTGTGAACTTCTGCCTGCTGGCGGGCCGGGAGGTTGAAAAGGAGATAAAGGACCTTAAATTCCCATATTTCCCAACCCAGTCGTACCGCTACTATCTGTTTGTCGTGTGTGGCGAAATGTCGGCCGACAGCTGGATAACAGGGCTTGAGATTGAGGCTGAACCTGCATGGAATAACAGGATATGATGATGTAATGCAATAAAACAGGCGTCGGAATTTTCCGACGCCTGTTTTATTGCTCTCTGTTATATTCTCTCAACAATCTCTTCTTGTTCTTTTCGATATATATGCTGCATCTTGTGAATACAAGGAACGATGAGAAGAAAAGAACCGTTGCTATGATGCTCCTGAATGTCATGGCTGCCGTTCCTGCCATTATTATAAGGGCTGTCAATTGTAGTGATATAAGTGTTGTCGCTTTCATGGTATATGTTTTTATCTGTTGAAATTCCAATATATAAGTCTCTTGCCGTTTCCTGTTTCCTGTCCCGCTGTAAGTATTGCATGGTCGAGATGTCTGCCTCTACAATACAGCGTAACAGAGCCAATCTCCTCTTTCTTCTCCGATGAGTAACTGTCGAGTAACTTCATTCGGTAACCATTTTTATCAATGATTCTTTTCCTCTCTTCGAGAAACTCCTTGACATACTCCTTTCCTATGTATTCCTTTTTAATGGAATACTCCTCCAGTAGATTTCTCCCTTTCTTTAGATTGAGCTTGTGCGCGAAAGTGTACCAAAAGTATTCCACCCACTCGAGGCACTTTTCGCAGAATATCTCAATCAATCTTCCGATTTCCCATAATGCCTTGTTTTTCATAGTCGATGCTTTTTATCCTTTCTGTTTCTATATGTTTATTTATGGCTTTTTTGTCGCAATTGTCATGTATTTTATCAATGTGTCTACAAAATTCTGTGAATACTTGCTCGTTTCGCCAGAATTTGCTATGTTTGCCAAGCACGGGCACATTCTGTAAACGGTTGTGTATGTAGTGCCGGTTAAAACCGTGAAACTGTTTAGCTAATTGTTGCTACAAATATAAAACCATTTTTTCTAATTCGAGTGGTTGCTTTAGCAAAATTAAGCTATTTGGAATATTTCTAAATAATGCTGTTGTTGGACATGATGTGTATAAATATTTTAGATATGGAAAAGAATATAAAAAAAAGAGTGATAGAGGTTCTCAAGTATAAGGGGCTTAATGTGAACCGCGCGAGTAAAGTTCTTGATATGCCTCAGCGTACACTCAACCGTCAGGTAAATGAAGACGGTAATGTCAGTATGGACCTGGTATATGCCATATTGAACAGTTTCCCCGAGATTTCTGCGGCTTGGCTTGTAGCTGGAGAGGGGTCAATGATTGAAGACAAGGAGGAGGTGGTCCTTGATGGTGCACCGTTCTATTATGACCTTCCTGTGAGTGCCGGTTACCGTGACGCGTTCGACCCAGCAAGAGAGAGACCCTCGGCGTTCATATCACTCCCTGTCAAGATTGCAGATTTCTATTTCCCGGTATCGGGAAATTCCATGGAGCCTGAAATCAATGACGGTGATATCGTGGGTGTCAAAAGGGTAGAGCAGCACGAAGGCATTGTCCACGGCGATGTGTATATGGTGGTTACCAATGAAAACAGAATGATTAAGCGCTGCTATCATGACAACAACGACCCTGACCTCATTTGGTGCGTGTCGCCCAATTATCCTTCGTTTCCCATACATAAGAATGACGTATGCGCCTTGTTTCGTGTCGTAAACAGAATAGAAACATTTTAAATTCTTAAGTTATGAAAACAAATAGATTCTTTATGCTTTTTGCAGGTGCTTTCATCTCCTTGATGGCGTTCTCTGTATTTAACTCAGAGGTTTCTGCACAAAGTAAAAATGAAAATATCCAGTACATCGTCAATGCAGTAAAAGAAGAACTGGGCGTTGACGACGGTTGTAAGGTGCGTTCTGTCACTGTTGCAGACAACACTGTTGTCGTTGATGTCGTCTCAACAGATGTGCCTGCAGAAATTTTTTGCAATCTTCTGCATGCTGTCAAGAGTTATATGAATAATAATGATGTGCAGCTCTCCTATGAAGGTAAGGAATTTATTGATGCTTTCAATGCTGCCGGTTGCAAGGGCGTTTTGATTAAAGTCTATGATGTCGGCAGCAACAAGAGCAACAATGTGAATCTTACAGCCAAGCAGTTTGCTACCTTCTCGTGTATGGGTGATATAAGCGATAATTCTCAGGTGATGATGGATGTAATGTCATATCTCCCGATTGAGGATTTTGTCAAGATTATGGACTCAGGAGTTAAAGAAGAGGCTGGGGATGAAGCCGGTGTTGTGCTTGAAAATAAAGTGATATTTTTCATTATGCAGGTATCTTCCGATGAACTTGCCGAGATTTGGCAGGTAGAGGAGGAGTATCCGGACGCAATGAAGGAGATGATGAAGATGCAGATGGCTGAAAATCCGGATCCTTCCGTTGCCATGATTATTGAAATAGCCCGTAAGCATGGATGCAAATTCGGTTTCAAGTTTACAGCCCGTGGACAAAAAACATTGGCAGTAGTTCTTGACTGAATTGACCGGTTTTAGTATAATGGTGGTTACGAACGAGAACCGCATTATAAAGCGTTGTTGTCACGACAACGCCCAACCTCATTTGGTGCGTATAGCCCAATTATCCTTCGTTTTCCATACATAAGAATGACGTATGCGCCTTGTTCCGTGTCGTAAACAGAATAGAGACTTTCTGAACCCAAGGCCGAATGAATTAAAAGAGTATGAAAAATATTTATCTATGGGCCGTTTTGTCCTTTGCGTCCTTGTTGTTTGTTGCTTGTTCACGAAGTTATGATGATGCGTTAATCAATGACTTTCTTTCGGCTCTTAACAATGAGTTTACTGTGAATAAGGATATTATGACTGTAAAGTCCGTTATCCGTAATTCTGATGTAGTGACCATCGATGCATATGCCGTTGATGGTAAAGCTCCTGCAGAACTTCTCTACGAAGTTCTGGATGCAGCAAGAAGATGCATGGTTGATAATCCGACCAGGATTCCCGATGAGTATAAGGAAGTTCTGGATGAACTTGTTGCAGCTGATATCTCTTTCAACCTTTCAATAAATGATGTAGGCAACAGTAAAAAATATGTTGTCAAATATTCGGCGAAAGAGTTTATGGGGATGTATGTGCTTGATGATGCAGTGGGTAATCCTGAAATCATGCAGGAATTGTTCAAATATATTCCGTTCGAAAAACTTGTGCTGATTGTTAATGGGTCGGCGGGGGGCGAGGTCCCTCCTTTCCTGTGTGAGGATGGTTTCCTTTATATGGTACTGCCTATGCAGTCTGATGAATATCAGGAGTTCAAGGAAATGTATGATTTTGACTCCAATCTATTCGCCAGTATGATTAAAAAGTCAATATTTGAGAATCTTGACGAATCATCGAGACGCTTCCTGGAACTGGCTCATGAAAATAATTACAAGCTTGCTCTTAAACTCGTTTCCCAAGGCTATGAGCCGCTGCTTGTCTCTATGGAATAATATGCTGCTGCGAAAAAGATAACAATCAGTTCTATTATGAAAATGAGTATCTGATTTTTTTGCACTAATATTGCACCAGTTCTCGTAGGAAACTTTATAGTTCTGCATGAGAAGTGATTTATGGTGTTTGTTTGATTGTTGCGCCGGAGATCTCCGGCGCAACTTTTTTTATCCGTTGTTTTCAATATCAATCCTATATGAAACCTTTTTTCTTTATTTTGTTCTTTAACATACAATAAGTTGCTGCTTTTTTGGAAATGTGATTAATTATATTATCTTTGCATTGGAACATGAGGAAAGTGTGTGCCTGAAGTCAAATATCTATTGTTTGGTTTCTTTATCGCATCTCCCTCCCGAACAATCGTGTGCGGAACATACAGCTCCATCTTGTGTTTTCCGCATTACATAATATATAAATAAATATGCCACAGAACATAGGATATGTTGCCCAGGTTGTAGGTGCAGTTGTTGATGTATATTTTAAAGCCGAGGATGAAAGCGGTAGTGTTATCCTGCCTTCTATCCATGAGGCGCTTGGTGTCACGCTAAATGACGGGCGCGAGTTGATACTTGAGGTGCAGCAGCATATCGGTGACAACACGGTGCGCACTGTTGCCATGGACCGCACTGCCGGTCTGGCAAGAGGGCTTGAAGTCATTGCTACAGGACAACCGATAACAATGCCCGTCGGCGGGCAGATTAAAGGCCGCATTATGAATGTGGTAGGTGCATCCATTGACGGGCTCAAGGAACTAGACCGCGAAGGTGCATGCCCGATACACCGTGAGGCACCCAAGTTCGAGGAGTTGTCGACGGTGGAGGAGGTCTTGTACACAGGAATCAAAGTCATTGACCTGCTGGAACCATACTGCAAGGGTGGAAAAATCGGACTTTTTGGCGGTGCAGGTGTCGGTAAGACCGTCCTCATCATGGAACTGATAAACAATATCGCAAAGGTACACGACGGATATTCGGTATTTGCAGGAGTGGGTGAACGCACCCGCGAGGGAAATGACCTTCTGCGTGAAATGATTGAGTCGAATGTCATCTGTTACGGTGAGGAGTTCAGGAAAGGAATGGAGAGGGGCGAATGGAATCTCTCCAAGATTGATTATAGTGAGCTTGCTAACTCACAGGCTACGCTTGTATATGGCCAGATGAATGAACCTCCCGGTGCACGAGCTTCGGTTGCTTTGTCGGGTCTTACCATTGCCGAGTCGTTCCGCGATGCAGGAGCCGATGAAGGAAAAAGGAACGATATACTCTTTTTCATTGACAATATATTCCGTTTTACTCAGGCAGGCTCTGAGGTGTCGGCGCTTCTGGGTCGCATGCCTGGCTCTGTCGGTTATCAGCCGACTCTTGCCAGCGAGATGGGTGCAATGCAGGAACGCATTGCTTCTACCATACATGGTTCCATCACATCTGTTCAGGCCGTATATGTGCCGGCCGATGATTTGACGGACCCTGCCCCGGCGACTACATTCTCCCATCTTGATGCTACGACTGTTCTCAGCCGCAAGATTGCCGAACTTGGAATATATCCTGCAGTTGACCCTCTTGATTCGACTTCGCGCATTCTCGATGCCAATATCGTGGGGCATGAGCATTACGATACGGCGCAGAGGGTAAAGCAGATACTGCAGCGCAACAAAGAACTCCAGGATATTATCTCTATTCTTGGAATGGAAGAGCTCTCCGAGGAGGACAGGATAACCGTAAACCGCGCACGCAGAGTACAGCGTTTTCTCTCCCAACCGTTTACCGTAGCCGAACAGTTTACGGGAATAAAAGGAGTCACAGTTTCCATTGATGATACCATCAGGGGATTCAAAATGATTCTTGACGGCGAGGTCGACCATTTGCCAGAGCAGGCATTCCTCAATGTCGGGACAATAGAGGAGGCCATAGAGAAAGGAAAGAGGATTCTTGAACAGGTAAAGTGATGCTTTATGGAGAATGGTGTTTTAATGCTGCATATACTTTCGCCCGAGAAAACCCTTTTCAGGGGCAAGGTCTCACAGGTACGTCTTCCCGGTACGAAGGCTCCTTTTACGGTGCTTTACAATCATGCTCCGTTGATTACTTCGCTCGAGGCCGGTGCTGTACGTTGGAGCTCGGCGGAAGGCAATGGCGAACTTACTGTTTCAGGCGGCTTTGCCGAGGTTAAGGATAATAATGTGACGCTTTGCGTAGAAACTCTATAATACTGATTTCATGGACAAGATAAAGGCTCTGTTGTGTCTGTCGGCGTTGATGCTTGCTCTTTTTCTGTTGAGTGAGTTATGTATAGCGTTTTTCTTCCCGCTCTACAGCTCTGCTGCACGTTATATTATACCGTTGTTCTATTGGGGGCTCTATTCAGTGGCCATTATATTGGTGAAGTTCCCCTTTTCGGGTAAATCTGCTCCCAAATGCATTATGGCGTTCAAGGCCGCGAAGATATTCCTGTCACTTATGTTGCTGGCGATGCTTGCCTTTGTTTTCCGCAGCCAGGCAATGGCGGTCATAATAAACTTCCTCATCTTCTCGATGGCAACGCTCATGATTGAGACTATTGCAATGCTTTATATGAAAAACCGACGTGTCAACTGATTCCTGATTTATGAAAAACTTGCTTCGACTGTTACTGCTCTCCGTATTGCTGTTCGCGCCTGTGCAATGGTGCGCTGCCGCGTCGCATGATGGTGGCAATGGCGAGGTCGATGTAAAGAGCGTAATCTTCGGACATGTGAAGGATTCGTATGAATGGCATCTGACAACTGTCGGCGACAGGCATGTGGCGATAAGTCTGCCAGTGATAATCTATTCCCGACGTACAGGCCTTGAAATCTTCTCTTCGGCGGTCTTCCATGAACAGCAGGAGTACAAAGGGTTCAGGATAGCAGCCGAGGGTGTCAATGAGGGCAAGATTGTCGAGCATGATGAGTTCGGCAACGAGTCCCGCCCGATACTCGACCTCTCGATAACCAAGAATGCGTTTGCCCTTATGCTCAACTCTCTTCTGCTTGTTGTCATAGTGCTTCTTACTGCACGTTGGTATCGCAGACACGACGCCCGTAAAGAGGTTCCCGGTGGTTTTGTCGGTATCATGGAGATGATGATTGAAATGATTATAGATGATGTGATAAAACCGAACATCGGTGCAACTTATAGACGTTACACTCCCTATCTGTTGACGGTATTCTTCTTCATATTCCTGAGCAATCTGATGGGTCTTATACCGTTCTTCCCCGGTGGTGCCAACGTAACGGGAAATATTGCGGTTACATTGGCTCTGGCAATATGTACCTTCATTGCGGTAAACTTCTTCGGCAATAAAGAGTACTATAAGGAGCTCTTCTGGCCCGATGTGCCCACATGGCTCAAGATTCCGGTGCCCCTGATGCCTCTGATTGAGGTTTTCGGAGTGTTCGTGAAACCATTTGCACTTACAATACGTCTGTTTGCGAATATCTTTGTAGGACACACTGCGCTATTGGCGTTTGTATGCATCATATTCATAACAATGTCGGTAGACCGTTATATCGGCACTGGAATGACCGTTGTCTCTGTTGTGTTTACAATATTCATGAACTTTCTGGAGCTGCTTGTCGCCTTCATACAGGCTTTTGTCTTTACCATGCTCTCTTCGGTGTTCATCGGGTTGTCACAGCCGGAGCATCACAAGAATACAACAGATAAATAACTTTGATTAACCTAAATATTATAATTATGTTTTTGACAATTTTTCTACAGGCCGTAGCAGGGGCCAGCCTTGCAAAAGTGGGAGCTGCAGTCGCAGCGAGTGTTGCAGTAATAGGTGCGTCGTTGGGTATCAGCCGCATAGGATGTTCAGCAGTAGAGTCCATTGCGCGCCAGCCCGAGGCTGCCGGCGATATCCGCTCAAGTATGATTCTTGCCGGTGCGTTCATCGAGGGTGTTGCCTTGTTTGCGGTGGTGGTCTGCTTCCTTGTACTGTTCGTGTAACCAAAACTTTGCAAGATGTCGTTGCTTTTGCCAGATGCAGGATTGCTCTTCTGGATGATGCTCTCATTCGGAATAGTCTTTCTTGTGCTCTATAAGTATGGTTTTCCCGTCATAACCTCTATGCTCGAAGAACGCAAGAAGTTCATTGATGACTCGTTGCGCAATGCAGCCGAGGCGAACGAAAGGCTTGCGCGCATAGAAGAGGAGAGCGAAACCATTCTCAAGAGCGCACGCGATGAGCAGATACGTCTGTTGCGTGAGGCTGCACAGACACGCGAGCAGCTGCTTGCCGATGCGCACAGAAAGGCGGCAACTGAACGCGAGAAGATGATAGAGGAGGCCAAGGTTGCTATCCGTCGCGAGAAGGATGAGGCCATCCGCGATGTGCAGGCTCAGGTCGCGGAACTCTCGCTATCAATAGCAGAAAAGGTAATCCGCAAGGAACTGTCGACCGACAAGAGCCGTCAGGCCTACACCATGGAACTTGTCGATGAGGCTCTTGCCGTGAAAGAGGATGAGCAATGAACACAGGAATAATCTCAGCACGATACGCCAGAGCCCTGCTCGCATATGCAATGGAACAGGGTGCCGAGGATGCCGTCTATGACAGCATGAAGTCGCTTGTGCGCACTCTGCATGAGGTTAAGGAGTTCCCCGTGATTCTGCGCAATCCGGGACTCAGACCATCGGAGCGCGTGGACCTCATATGTTCTGTAATGGAGCCTTCGCCGGTTATAAGGCGTTTCGTACGGCTGGTAGTGAAGATGGAACGCGTTGAAATGCTCATATTCATCGCCTATGAGTATATATCCCTCTATCGCGAGAGAAAAGGTGTGTACGCGGTCAGGCTCATTACAGCATCACCGCTTGATGACAGTGCCAGGAGTACGGTAGAGAGGCTTCTTGAACAGAAAGAAGCGAAACGCATAGAGGTGGAGTATGCGGTTGATGAGTCAATCATAGGAGGCTTCAGGATGGAGGCTTCATCGCGTCGTGTCGATGCAAGTGTCGAAGGGCAGCTGCGTCGCATAAGGAAAGAAATTTTAAAAACAAACAGGAAATTAGTCTGATGAGTATAAAACCAAGTGAAGTCTCCAGAATGTTGCTCGAACAGCTGCAGGAGATAAAAGGCAATATCGAGTATGAGGAGGTCGGTACTGTACTTCAGGTCAGTGACGGCGTGGTGCGCATATACGGTCTTGCCAACGCTGAGGCCGAGGAACTGCTCGAATTCGACAATGGCATAAGGGCCATAGTCATGAATCTCGAAGAGGATAATGTCGGTGCAATCCTTCTTGGTCCTACAGACAGGATAAAGGAGGGAATGACTGTAAGGCGAACAGGGCGAATAGCATCGATAGATGTAGGCGATGGCATGGTAGGACGTGTCATAACTCCTCTTGGCGAGCCTCTTGACGGCGCAGGCGACATCAAGGGCGAGAAGTTCGAGATGCCTCTTGACCGTAAGGCTCCGGGTGTAATTTCCCGCCAGCCGGTAAGTGAGCCGTTACAGACAGGAATAAAGTCAATCGACTCAATGATACCTATCGGTCGTGGGCAGCGCGAACTTATCATCGGCGACCGCCAGACAGGAAAGAGTGCCGTTGCCATTGATACAATCATCAACCAGCGTGCGGCATATGAGGCAGGCGAGCCTGTCTATTGCATCTATGTGGCGATAGGCCAAAAAGGCTCCACTGTCGCCTCTACGGTAAACACCCTCAGACGGCATGGTGCCATGGACTATACTACAGTCGTAGTGGCGACGGCCGCCGATACGGCAGCTCTCCGCTATTATGCACCCATGAGCGGTGCTGCGATAGGCGAATATTTTCGCGATACGGGGCGTCATGCACTCGTTGTTTATGATGACCTCTCCAAGCAAGCCGTGGCCTATCGCGAGATCTCGCTCATCCTGCGCAGGCCATCGGGGCGCGAGGCTTATCCGGGTGATGTCTTCTATCTCCATTCACGTCTTCTTGAACGTGCGGCGAAAATCATCGTACAGCAAGAGGTTGCCGAGAAGATGAACGACCTGCCTCCAAGCCTTGCCGGTAGGGTAAAGGGCGGTGGTTCATTGACCGCCCTGCCTATAATAGAGACTCTCGCCGGCGATGTGTCGGCATATATACCTACCAATGTCATATCAATTACCGATGGCCAGATATATCTTGAGAGTGACCTCTTCAATCAGGGATTCCGTCCTGCTGTAAATGTAGGTATCTCTGTCTCCCGCGTCGGCGGCAAGGCTCAGATAAAGTCCATGAAGAAGGTTGCGGGAACGTTGAAGATTGACCAGGCTCAGTATCGCGAACTTGAGGCTTTTGCCAAGTTCGGAAGTGAAATGGACCCTGTCACAACAATGCTCATAGAACGCGGACGTCGTACCAAAGCTCTGCTCGTTCAGCAGCAGTATACGCCCATGCCGGTAGGTGAACAGGTCGCAGTGCTCTATTGTGCCATGCATAATCTGCTTGCTGACATCCCGCTTGACAAGGTGTCGGGTTTCGAGAGGCTCTTCCTTGATATCATGCGCACAAACTATAAGGAGGCCGTAATTGACCCTCTTGCGGCAGGCAACATAACCGATGATATGACAGGGATAATCGAGAAGGTCGCAAAAGAGGTCTGTGACACACTTGTTCAGCCATGAATCTGAAAGAGGTAAAACATAGGATACTCTCTGTGAAGAGTACGCAGAAGATAACTTCGGCTATGAAACTTGTCTCATCTGCCAAGTTGCGCCGCACACAATCGGCAGTGGAGAATCTGCGCCCTTATCAGTACAAACTCGACGGTATGCTCAATACCCTCCTTTCTGGCGGTGTACAGGGTGCAGGGAATGAACTGACGGCCGTGCGTGAACCCAAGAGGGTGGTGCTTGTCGCTGTATCTTCGGATACGGGACTGTGCGGCGCGTTCAACTCCAATATCTCGCGTCTCATGGCCGCGGCGGTAAACGAGCACAGGTCGGCCGGTGCCGAGGTTGCAGTATATACTGTAGGCAAGAAGATGTACGATGCTGTTAAGCGTCTTGGCATAGAGCCTTGCACCGCGCTGATGCCACAGGCGGGCTCGCCGCGCTATAACGAGGTTGCATCGGTAGCTTATGAACTTGTGGAACAGTTCCGCAGCGGCAGCATCGACAAAGTGGAGCTTGTCTATACCCGCTTTGAATCCATGTCAAGGCTGATACCTGTCAGGGAGCCGTTCCTCCCGCTTGTTCCGCGGTCTGCATCTTCTGCTGATGAGGCTCCATGTGACGGTGTCATTTTTGAGCCTGGACGCATAGGGCTGCTTGAGGCTTTGCTGCCAAAGACAATAGCCCTGCATCTCTTTACTTCGCTTCTGAATTCGGCTGTGTCTGAACATGCGTCACGTATGATAGCCATGCAGCTTGCGACGGATAATGCTGAGGAACTCATCTCGGAACTTACTCTTGAATACAATAAAGGACGTCAGCAGGCGATAACGGGCGAGATACTAGATATTGTGGCAGGTAGCGCGCACGAAGGATAGATGTCTGCCATGATAAACGAAGAAAGCATTAACGGCATAACACCGTTAATGCTTTCTTCGTTTAATGGACGGTGTACTGCTATTCAATACCCCGCAAGGTCTGTTGCAGCAGTGCTCCAATCTCATCATCTCCGTTCTCCCTCTCTTTGTTCAGCTTTACGAGAAAGTCGGCCGTTGTCTTCAGAGCCTGGTTAATTGTCCCCGGGTCCTCGCAGTTGAGCGTCAGTTTCTCAAGCCGTTGGATAAGTCTGTGGAAGAGCGAGAGAGTTTCATTGTGGACATCATCGATAGTGACATCACTTTTTCTCTTTTTTACCATATCATCATCTTTATCGGCGAAGATAATCACCGTTTCTCTTCTTGAGGTTGTTGCATTGACATAAATACCTGAAAGGATTCAAATTGTCATTTCAGCAACCTTCTGCGGCATTTATGCACTTTCCTTTGCAACAAAAAAAGTTATGAGTGCATCAATGTTTTTGGCAGGACTTAACGGAGCGTTAGGTCTCTATTCGAGTGTGAAGGGAATATTTGATTCCGCAAAAGAGTCTTCAAGGCAGAAAAGACTGCGTAGATTGGCAAAGGCCGAGGAGGACGGGTGGTACAAGAGAAACTACTATGGCAACTATCTTGACAACTCCGCGTCGCGCGCTGCAATCAAGAGAGTGGAGAACAGCCTGCGCAGACAGAGTGAACAGAACCGCGCTTTCAGTGCAATACATGGCGCTACTCCCGAGAATGCCTTGGCACGCAACGAGCAGGGGTTACGTTCTGTCGAGAATCTCTATACAAATCTCGCTTCAAGAGCCGATGACCACAAGATGAGGGTCGATGCAATCCATAGGCAGAACAGGCAGGCTCTGCTCGCAAATGACATGTCTGCATCACAGAACAGTGAGAAGAGAGCAGCTGGCCTCGCGTCCAACGGACTCAATCTGCTCCAGAATGCACTACTTGGTGTTGAGTGGGGGAGGGAGAAACATGATGAGGATTAACCCTAAGAGTGTGGCATATGGAGAATTTTGTGGATTATGATGACCTTATCGAGCGTATCAATAAGGCAAAGGATGCCGAGGAGAAACGCTTCAAGGAGGCAAAGAGGCAGCGTAATATTGCCGCAATAGTCGATTTTACAACGAACCTTCTCTCTCTGGCAGGCTACAATAAGGGGGCGCGGTATTTGGCGGGAACATCACTCCTTGGCAAGCAGCAGCCACTTTATCTGCAGTCGAAGCAGAACTACCGCAAGGCTATGAATGATTATAACGGCAGGATAGCCGAGATTGGCTTGCTTAAGAAAATTAAGGAGAACAAGTGCAGTACAGGTACGCGTCCAATCGGTTTCATCGGCAATGGTTCAAACCGGAGCACAAGGCCGCTTTCCAACGGTATGTTCGAGAATGCCCTTAAAGATTACAGGAACAACTACAACAGAAAAAACTATAGACTATGAATTTGAACAACAGAACAGACAGCGGGGAACTTCCCTATGGGACTTCATTGTATACTCCTGACAATGATGAGAAACAGAATTATCATGTGCAGAATGCTTTTGATGAGGAGAAACCGCAAAAACAAGGTGTCGGCTACCATGTAGGAACGGCAGGTGATGTCCAAGGTGTATACACCGGTTCCGCTCCGAAGCTGTCAGAAATAGATTATGCCGACATCTCTGGTGGAAGGAGAATCCTCAGGAACATGTTCCCGAATGCAGGAAAACCGAACCAAGGTTTCACGGGTGTGGGTGCAGGCGTTATGGCTCCTGTGCCCATTCAAGAACCAGAGTCTCAGAATCAGTACAAGGACGTACTCGACAGGGCTCTTGGAGGCTCATTCGGCGAGAATTTGAAGCAGCGTTTTGCAGCTCGGCGTCAGGAGTCGAAGAAACGGAGTGAGAAAGCCTACAGGGACGCGGTCTCTGTCATGGGCGGTAACCCTGTGTTCGCATCCTACAGAGCCATGGAGTCCGATGATGCCGTAAAGGATATCGAGGAAACCATTGCCGAGACAGATGTTGCAGAGCTTGCCAGGCGTGTAGCACCATTGGCGAAGTATAACGGGTACGGAGTGGATGAGTATCTCAAGGAACGTGTATTGCCCAAGATGTATGACACGCTTCTCGATGAGGTATTAGAGGATGAGAAACCCAAGAGCAGTGCCGAGTATATCCTCAGGTCATCACTGACAAACTCCCTTGTCGGTAAAGTGGCTCAGTTTGCAAGAGACAAAATGCTTGGCAACAGCAACCAGACAATGTTGCAGAGCGAGGGCCTTGGCCGTTACAATGCCAACCGTCTTGAGCAGTTTGCCGGAAATGTGGGCTCGTTGCTTGTCGATGCCCCGGTATTTTCACTCCTGGGCGGTGGTTCGGGTATTGCCATGGGTAAGGTGGCAAACAAGGTTACCTCCAAGCTCGCGGGTAGGATTCTTACACGTAAATTCGGCGAGGGGATGACACGAGAGGCTGCAAAGAACATGGCCGAAAGGGTGGTGACCAAGCGCTTGGGCTTCAAGATGCTGCAGAGCGCGGGTACACAGGGGCTGACACTGGGTAACTACGATGCTTTGAACAGCATTGTAGATGACATGCTCTATCAGAATGATATCGACGCAGGCAAGGCTGCCGGCTCATTTGCCAAAGGTACTCTTACCGGTGCAGCACTAGGTGTTGTGGGTACACCGTTGCGCGAGGCATCCAAAGGGCTGACCGGCGCGAAGAAACTGCTCGCCTCATCGGGTGTCCTCTCGGCAGAGTCGGCAGTCTTCACTGCCGGTACCGAGCTTGAAAAACTGAAGAACGATGTCGAGATTGCACCAATAGACCTTGTCAAGGATTTCGGCGAAAGCGCGGCGACACTACTTGTCATGAGGATGACACACTGGCGTCCCAAAGGCGCGTCGCTGAAACTTGGAGCCAATGGCAAGCTTAAGGAGAAGTTCGCGCTTTCAAGTTCCGAGCGGGCCGAACTCAAGGAACTTAATGTAAACCCAGAGCAGTTCATCGATGCCATCGAGAAAGAGCTCAAGCTCCCCTCATTCGGTGGCGAAAGGTCGCGTTATATAAAGGATACCTACAGCAGTATCATGTCCAACGAAGCGCTGTCAGCTTCGGCAAGGGCCAAGCTGTTGTTCCTTGTCGAGAACAAGGTTACATCTACACCGCCTGTCCCATTCGACTTTACCGTGAGGCAAAGAGAGGACAGCAAGTGGGAGATAACGACTGTCGATGAGGTCGGAAGGACCGTGTCGCGCAACATCTTCGACCACGCAGGTAATGCCAAGAGCTATCTCATGGTCAAGGCAGCCGATTTCCGTCGTAACAGGATTGCTCTCTTCGAGATGGAACTGACCGATGGTCTGCGCTCGGCCAATTTCATCCGTCAGGCAGGTCTCTATGCCAAGAGCAGCGGAATGGACATAGAGGAGATATCAACTGCCGTGTACAAGAAAAGTGCGGGCCATGAGATGAGTGCCGAAGAGAAGAAGATTGTCGATGATATTCTCGTGCGCTCAGCCTACGATGAGGCGGGTATGGTACAGATGCTTTATAACGTGCGCCGCAAAATTGAGAAACGTCATGGCCTTGAGAAAGGCACCATGCTCATCGATATCCATAAGCCGTTCTTTCACTTGACCAAGGCCCAGAACAACTCCCTCGATGAGTATGAGGCATTGTTGCGTGATGAGGTCGACCGTCTGAAGGGCGGTACCGACAAGCGCCGTTCGGTACGACTGCTCAAGCAGGGACTCGACAGCGACTATTTCGGCATGTCCAACGATGAGGTCAAGGCCGATGAGATACAGAAGTACTATGATTGGGTGGCTGTGCGCGATGCCGACCGCGTCGGTCTGCACTCGGAGCCCTATGCCCCGGCTCCTCCACGTCCCATATATATACCGCCCGAAGACAATTCCGGCTATGTCTGGAGCTACGGTGAGGCAAAGAACACCCGCGAGGATATTGAACGCTACAAGGAACGTGCCGAGGCGGTTGCCGCCAAGTTCGGTGTAAAGCCGCATTTTATCTTCGATGAGCGTGAGATTGAGCGTCCCGACCCTGAAGACTATGATGCTGTGGCGCGCTACAATGCGCAGGTCGTTTCAAGCGGCTGGGTAAATGTGGGCAGGGTGTTCATAAATCTTCCCAACGCCAAGAACATAGAGGATGTGGAAAGGACAGTGCTTCATGAAGTCGTGGGTCATAAGGGCTTGATGCATGTCTTTGGCGAGCATCTTAATGATTTCCTCGAGGATGTATACAGGAAGGCATCTCCCGAGGTCCTGCGCGGTATCAACAGGATAAAGTACCAGTACCGGGGCTTCGATAACTACACAGTGATGGAGGAGTATCTTGCCTATCTTGCCGAAGGTACTGGCCTTACAAGACAGGAGCGTTCGCTTTATGTAAGGATAAAGGACTATATAAGGAGCCTGCTCATAAGAATGAACATCTACACAGGAAGCAACCGTCAGATAAGTGAATCGGAACTGAGGGATATCATGCAGCGCCATTGTGAGTATCTGCAGACAAAGGAGTCTCCTGATGACTACAGGAAAGATGTGTTCGGCAGCTTCAATGCATCCTACCGCGACGCAAAGACCTACTATGACAATGCCCTGTACAGGAACGAACTGAAATCTCAGATAGATAAAGGAGAATTCCTTGTTTCAACGCCCAAGTTCTTCAGGAACGCAAAAGAACTTGCCCACTACGACCTCTTGCCGCCCGAGCAGCAGAAGAGAGTGCGTGAACGTAACGGCATTGTAGAAGAGCCTGCGCAGAACCCTGTCGAGGAAAACATGTACAGGCGAGGGGAAAAAACAACCTCCGGCGAGAGGAGCGGTGTGATTCCAGGCAACTCATCATCCGGAGATCTACTTCAAGTAAGCAACGGACACCTAAGCCATTATGCGCTAACTTCCCAAGAAGATGTTGCAAATATAGCGAAAAATACCGATAATTCCTACTTCTCTGCAAGAAGAAAAATTAATGAAGGAGGTTTTTATGATATCCCATACTACGATGATGGTAAATTGCATTATCGTTTGCCCGATGAAGAAAAAACAACCTCCGGCGAGAGGAGCGGTGTGATCCCAGGCAACTCATCATCCGGAGGTCTACTTCAAGGAAGCAGCGGACACCTAAGCCGTTATTCACTTGCTACACATGAAGATGTTGCAAAATTAATAAGCAATAATGAAATAACAAAGTCTTCGGTAAGAAAAAAATTAAATCAAGGTGGATTCGTGGATTTGAAAACGATTGAAGATGCAGTTAGGAAAATTGGTGAAAGTTTAAAACTTGTGAAATCAAAGAGTTCTCAGTCTTATTACGGAGATTTATACGAAGGCGACTTTATGGTAGATGGGAAGAGCCTCCATTTGCGTATTTCCACTCATCCTGCAACATGGGATAGAATGGGTAACTATCCAGCCGATGACAAGATAAGCATTGTTGTCTACAAGAACGGAGAGCATGTAAACAGAGGAGAGCATAATGGTTACATAGAGTATATATACGACCCGGTAAAAGTGTCTTTGAACGATGCTGCAAATTCTATACTCAATGGTGTTGTGAATCTGATTGAAAATGGAACGTTTGTTGATTATACAGGGAAAGCGGAAAAGAATCAATACCCATACTACAATGATGGTAAATTGCATTATCGTTTGCCCGATGAAGAAAAAACAACCTCCGGCGAGAGGAACGGTGCGGTTCCAGGCAGCCCATCATCCGGAGGTCTAATTTTGGGAGGCAGCGCGCACCTAAGCCGTTATCCACTTGCACAACCAAAACATGTTACAAATATACAACGCGAAGTGCCCGGCTCCAAATATAATGTGTTAAAACATTTCGATGAGAATGGCGAACCGTTTCCTGAATATTATCCAAGTAGCGATACGAAGTACCGTCTGCCCGATGACTTAACAGGGAAAGAAACTCGCTATCGTCTGCCCGATGACATTTACAAGGGAAGTGGTGAGGAAGAGCGCCGCAGCCTGGAGCGCGATGCGCTTGAGCGTGGTACGGCCCATGACCCCGAAGCGAGAATACCATTGCTCGAAGACCCGTTCTACAGGTCGTTGAGAGCCAACTCCCCCACATATGCCTATGCCTATGAACATCTGCGTGGGCTGCCGTCCGAGAATTGGAAAGCCTATGACCATGACTTGTGGAACACGCTTGTGGGAATGGCCGAGAGCGGCGTGGGACGGTTCGTGCTGAAGGATATTGTAACCGACAAGGATTTCCTTATGGAGCATCCCGAACTGGCGATGATGCCGGTTGATATTGAAAAAGACCTGTCCATACCAGTGATGTACGACAGGAAGAACAACAGAATACTCCTCGACAGGAGAGTCTATCTCTATCCTCAGTCAAGATTCTACATCGATGGTGCGCTGAGGAGTGTGGCGCGTGATTTTGAAGAACGGCGCAACTCGGTCAAACGTCAGCTGAACGAATTCAATTCAAGCTTCAGGAAAAGTTACAACGATGCAGTTGCCTATGCCCGTAACCTTGCCAAAGTGCGCGAAGAGATTCCCGGTTTTGATGCTGACAACAGAATTGCCGAGACATACCGCAACGAGTTTGGTTTCATGCCCGATGAGTTCCTGAGACGCTTCCCCAATATGGATGACTATCTGCTTTATAGGGTTGCCCGTAGCATGGGGCATTTCATAGGCGGACGTTATAATCCTGAGTACAGGAAGGAGGTTGATGAGGAAATTGACAGTAAAATCAAGAAGTATCGCAGATTCTTATGGGGACCGGTGGAGATAATCATTGATGCTGCTGGCGGTGGCGAGGCCGAGGGTCCGTTGCGCGTGGCGACAATGAAGGACTATGAGGAACGTGTGGCTCCGAAGAGCGCTCTTGACAAGGCCGATGAGAAAGCCTATTTCAGGTATGAGTTCCCGAAATTGCTTCACGACATCAGCCTGTTTGACCCGGCTATCCGACGTGACCCCACCGGGTGGGAAAAGTATAAACGCATCAGGGATGCCAAACTGAAGGCCGAAAAAGAGAAACTCGGTATAAAGGTTCCGAAGACCAAAGAGGAAAAGAAACGCGAGCTTGAACTTGAAAAGAAAAGGCTCAAGATGAACTAACTAAATAAAATGTTACAATGAACAAATTCTTAGATAAGAGGGTAAAGGCAAATAAGAAAAGTCGCAGAGACTCTCCCGACAGCACCACTGCCGCTGCGGTGGAGTTCCTGGCAGAGTGCGCTGCTTGCTGGAATGCTCTTGATGAGGCACGGCGCAAACTGCGCCGTAGCCTCATGTACAGCTACGGCGACCAGTGGGGCGATTATGTTACAGACCCCGATACCCTTGCACAGATAACCGAGGGCGAACTCATAAAGAAGAACGGTAAGGTTCCGCTCAAGAACAATATGATTGCACCTATTCTTGGAAACATCGACGGTCAGCTGCGTCAGAACCTCATGCGCCCAGTATGCGTGGCCCGCGACCAGAGCGAGAGCAAGTTGGGCGAGATGATGTCTGTTGCCATAGAGTATGTGCATGACATCAATGAGATGGAGGAACTCGATGCAGACTGCATGCGCATGCTGCTCAACGGCGGTATGACAGCGCAGAGGATTGAGTATGGCATCAACCCCTCCAAGGAGCGTCGCGATGTGTGGGTCTATTCTGTCAATCCGTCACGTCTTTTCTTCAATACCAACATCGAGGATGTGCGCATGTGGGACCTTACCTGCATTGGAGAACTGTTCGACTTGCCTCTTGAGGACCTCCTTGCCCACTTTGGTACAACCCCGCAGAAGAAGCAGCGCATAAAGGACATATACGGCAATGTGTCTCAGTCGGTCTTTGCCGGTAGCAGGGCCATGCAGGGCGAGGAGTCAAAGAACATGTCGTTCTATTCGCCCTCACACACCAATCTCTGCCGTGTAATCCTCGGTTGGAAACTCGAGTCGCGTGACTCCTATCGCTGGAATGACAGCAGTAACGGAACATGGGGTTATCTGCCCTATGATGATGAGAGCAAGGCGATGCTCGATGCCGAGAACCGCCGTCGCATTGATGAGGGTGCCGCGAAAGGAATGGAGGAAGATGAACTGCTGCTTGTGGAGTATGAGTTTGCCACCGAACGATACTGGTACTACCGATACATGACACCCTATGGCGATGTGCTCCAGGAGGGGCGCAGCCCCTATTGGCATGGCGAGCACAATTATGTGTTGCATCTCTTCCCGTTGATACAAGGACGTCTCGGTAACTTCGTGGAGCAGTTCATTGACCAGCAACGTGCCATAAACCGCACTGCAACGCTCATCGACTTCATTCGAGGCACCTCATCCAAAGGTGTGCTTGTCGTTGATGATGAGGCTTTCGAGAGCATGTCGCGCGAAGAGGTCATCGATGAGTATGTACGTTACAACGGTGTGCTCTTTGTCAAGCTCAAGCCGGGCCAGAGCATCGACGGGGTAGTGCGCCAGTACAACAGCGGTGCTGCCGTTGCCGGTGACTTTGAACTGCTCAACCTGCAGCTGAGGCTCATCAATGAAATCTCGGGCGTCAATTCAGCCATGCAGGGGCAGGCGCCAAAGGCGGGAACACCCGCCTCGCTCTATGCGCAGCAGATACAGAACTCATCGCTCAACCTCAAAGGGCTGTTCGACGGCTTCAGGAACTTCCGTCGCCGCAGGGACGGCAAGGTAATGAAGACCATACAGCAGTTCTACGGCGAGAGACATTACATTGACATTGTGGGTACACATTACAGCGAAGAGGCCAAGTGGTACAACCCCGACAAGGTACAGAACAGCGAGTTCGACCTGACAATATCCGACGGTTACAACACTCCTGCCTATCAGCTTCTCGCAAATGAGTTCCTTATGGAACTTTTCCGCAGCAATGCCATTGATGTCAAGACAATGCTCGAAAACAGTTCCTATCCCTTCGCCACCAAGATTCTTGAGGCTATCAAGCGCAACGAGGAGCAGGCCTCGCAGGGGCAGGCAATGGAAGGCATTCCGCCCGAACTGCTTGCGCAACTTCAGCAGAAGGATATGCCGCAAGTCGAGGAGTTACCCCAAACCCCGGAACAATCCATTTAGGACTGGTTCGCCCCTATGCTTGCGTCATTCGCTTTCATGTTCTCGGACGGGCTGCCTCTGCCCCTACGGAGCCTCTCCCGTAGAGAGGGAATCAAGATGTGTGGAAGAGATCCTTCGGCGCTGCGCTTTGTCGGGATGACAAGTACGCGATATGGCCCATGGGCGGGCTGACCCCGCCCCTGTGGGTGTGTAATGTGTAGTGTGTAACGTTCAATGTTACAAGTAACAATAAACGTCAGTACCCCTCCGGCTTGTCAGCCACCTCCCCTGTCAGGGGAGGAAATTTAACGCAGCAAATAATTGCTCCCCTGTAGGGGAGCTCCGCGCAGCGGTGAGGGGTATGTGCCTGGAGTTATTTTTATCGGGCAACGGGTAGCAATACTAATTTCAATAATAGCCGGCACCGTTAAAAAGCACAATGGAGGCCCCATCTGTTGCAGGCCATTGTGCGAGGCATGTTTGAAGATTAGCGCGGGTATAAATTATTTTCAATATAGCCGCGCTAATCAAGGGTCCGCAGCACCATGCAACAGACGGACAGGCTGTAATGACAAAGGCGGCTCGACCGAGGAATGTCGCATGCGACTTGTAAGCAAAGAGCCGCCTGACTGCTTTTTCCGTGTGCCGGGGCTTTTTGTTGCTTTTTGACCGTCAAAAAGCAATGATAGAACGACTACAAAAAGAATATAAGCCAATAGGTCAAGAGTAAGTAAATAACTGAATATAAGAGCTGCCACAAGGAAGAACACATTCACGACCCCGCCCTCTTTTTGCCGGTGACTGATGAGGCCCTCCTTACAAAGTGGGTGACCCATTTCACTTTTGGTCACCCACATCCAATGTGATGCCTATGATAGATTATGGCATATTTGAAACACTTAATTTTTATAAGAAATTGTAAACAGCTTTTGAAAATGCAACCATTTCTCGCGGGTAATTATTATCTTCGCGTTGAATTTTAAAGTGACCTTCTATGACCCCACAGGAACGCATACTTCAACTGCGCCGTGAACTTCACGAACATAACCACAGGTATTATGTGCTTAACTCGCCCCTTATCAGCGACTACGATTTTGATATGTTGCTCAAGGAACTGCAACAGCTCGAGGATGAGCACCCCGAGATGTACGACGCTACGTCTCCCACGTTGCGTGTTGGCAGCGACATAACCAAGGAGTTCAGGCAAGTGCAGCACAAGTATCCCATGCTGTCGCTCGGGAATACATATTCCAAGAGCGAGGTTGCCGAGTTCTATGAGCGTGTGCGCAAGGGACTTAACGAGGATTTCGAAATCTGTTGCGAACTGAAGTTCGACGGAACCTCAATCTCACTTACCTATGAGGAGGGAAAACTTGTGCGTGCCGTTACCCGTGGCGACGGCGAGAAAGGCGATGATGTCACCGCCAATGTAAAGACTATACGCACCGTTCCGCTTGTGCTTGCCGGCGAAGGCTGGCCGCGCGAGTTTGAAATCCGTGGCGAGGTACTCATGCCTTGGGCGGTGTTCGAGCAGTTGAATGCAGAACGTGAGCAAGCGGGCGAGCCTCTTTTCGCTAATCCCAGAAACGCGGCGTCGGGTACCCTCAAGCTGCAGGATTCCTCGGTGGTTGCCAAGCGCAGGCTCGATGCCTATCTCTACTTCATGCTGGGCGAGCAGTTGCCGGCCGAAGGACATTATGAGAATCTTCAGGCGGCAGCAAGCTGGGGCTTCAAGGTCTCCGATACCACATGCAAGTGCAGCACCCTCGATGAGGTGTTCGCATTCATTGACCGCATGGATGTTGAGCGCAAGAACCTCCCTTTTGCAACAGACGGTATCGTTCTCAAGGTAAACTCCCTGCGTCAGCAGAAGAATCTCGGCTACACGGCCAAGTCACCCCGCTGGGCTATCGCATACAAGTTCCAGGCCGAGCGTGCGCTCACGCGTTTGAATGAGGTCACTTATCAGGTGGGCCGCACCGGTGTAGTTACTCCTGTGGCCAATCTCGACCCCGTACAGTTGTCGGGTACCGTCGTCAAGCGTGCTTCGCTGCACAATGCCGATATAATAGAAAAACTCGACCTTCACATAGGCGACATGGTCTACGTGGAGAAGGGCGGCGAGATTATCCCAAAGATTACAGGCGTGGATGTAGATGCCCGCTTCATGATAGGGGAGAAGGTGCACTTCATTGCCAAGTGCCCCGAGTGCGGAACCCCTCTTGTCCGTGTCGAGGGCGAGGCCGGCAGCTATTGCCCGAACGATGTCTCATGCCCTCCTCGAATCAAGGGCAAAATGGAGCATTTCGTGTCGCGCGATGCAATGAACATCGACTCCATGGGCCCCGAGACAATTGAGTTGCTTTTCAACTATGGTCTTGTAAAGAATATTGCCGATATATACACCCTCTGTGCCGAGGACCTTATGTTCCTGCCGCGCATGGGTGCCAAGTCGGCCGAGAATATCGTTGCTGCAGCACAAGCATCACGTGCCGTACCTTTCGAAAGAGTGCTTTTTGCCTTGGGTATACGTTTTGTCGGTGCAACGGTGGCGAAGCGTCTTGCGCGTGCATTCGGTAACATAGACGCGCTCATGTCTGCGACAATGGAGCAGCTTATGGCGGTCGATGAGATTGGCGAACGCATAGCTGCGAGTGTTGTCGCGTATTTCGCCAATGAGTCGAACCGTGGACTTGTGGCAAGGCTCAAGGAGGCCGGGCTCAAATTCGAACTCGAGGAAGAGACGCTTCAGGCACGTACCGAGATACTCAAAGGGCTGAGTATTGTCATCAGCGGTGTCTTCACGCACCATTCACGCGACGAGTATAAGGAGATGATTGAGAACAACGGCGGAAAGAATGTCAGTAGCGTTAGCAAATCCACGTCATTCATCCTCGCCGGCGAGAATATGGGCCCGGCCAAGCTCGAGAAGGCCAACAAGCTCGGCGTGCGCCTTGTCAGCGAGGATGAGTTCCTTGCGATGCTCGACTAATGTCCGGCATGTATTGTTTAATGTTTGGCTTCAAGTCATATATAGTCGGGGTCCACTCGTTGTGAAGTGGACCCCGACTATATTTTTTAGTATATTTTTATAAAATATATATACCGAAATAGCGAAAATTGATGTAATTTTGCACTCCGAAATAAAAATATAGAAAATATGATGCGAAAGAAATTTTCAGGTATGGGTGTAGCTCTTGTTACACCATTCACAAGCACAGGCGAGGTTGATTATGCCACATTGGAGAAACTGGTGCAGATGCATATCGACTGCGGCACAGCATTCCTCTGTGTGCAGGGAACCACTGCCGAGACTCCGACATTGACGATAGAAGAGAAACGTGAAATACGAAAGCGCATCATAAAACAGGTTGACGGCCGCATGCCTATCATGCTGGGTGTGGGCGGCAACTGCACCCGCGCCGTTGTCGAGGAACTCAAGACCGAGGACTTCACAGGTGTCGATGCAATCCTTTCTGTCGCTCCATACTACAACAAACCCGTTCAGGAGGGTATCTATCAGCACTATAAGGCGATAGCAGAGGCTACAGAACTTCCAATCTACATGTACAATGTCCCGGGTCGTACGGGAGTGAACATACTTCCCTCTACAGTTGTGCGCCTTGCCAACGATTGCCCTAACATCGTAGGCTACAAGGCAGCTTCAGGCAACCTTGCCCAGGTAAAGGAGCTCGTTGCCAAGAAACCTGCTCACTTCGATGTCTTCTCGGGCGATGACGGCCTCACTGTCGATATCATGGAGGCCGGCGGTGTCGGTGTAATCTCGGTCTTCGGCAATGCGTTCCCCAAGCAGATGACAAAGCTTGTACAGGCAATGCAGGAGGGTCGTGTAGGCGATGCACGCAACATCCATGGCAGACTGAACGAGCTGTTCCAGCTTATATTCGTTGACGGCAACCCGAGCGGCATCAAGGCTCTTATGGAGATTCTTGGCATGTTGGAGAACAACCTCCGTCTGCCGTTGGTTCCTGCATGCGATGATACATACAGTGACCTTCAGCAGGCCATAACATTCCTTGGCTGAGGCTATGGAGAGTCTGAAGGCGCTTCTTGATGAGAAGGCGACACAGTATAACTGCCCTCAGTTCATAGTGGATGACCCCATAAGTTTCCCACGTTCATTCAGCCGAAAGGAGGATGTTGAGATTGTCGCATTGCTGGCATCTGTCATAGCGTGGGGCAACCGCAAGATGATTCTGCGTTCGGGCAACAGGATGTTCCACGAGATAATGCACTCACGTCCATACGAATATGTCATGAGTGGCGAGTGGGAGAGCCTTGATGACCGCATGAATATCCACCGCACATTCTTCGCCTCCGACTTCAAGTATATATGCAGGGGCTTGAGGAGCATCTACTCAAGGTTTGGCTCCATGGAACCGCTCTTTTCGGGCTGTTCAGTGTGGGACGGCATCGCTAACCTGCGTCAGGAACTTGCAGCGGCAAATGGCGGTGCATTCACACGTCACATCAGCAATCCAATCGCTTCGAAAGGCAAACCCGCATCGGCATGCAAACGTATGCACATGATGTTGCGTTGGCTATGCCGCAAGGACGGTATCGTGGACCTTGGAATATGGGATTGTGTGCCACAGTCTGAGCTTATGATTCCCATTGATGTACATGTAGCGCGTACGGCACGTCTTCTGGGGCTTGTCAGCCGCAAACAGAACGATCGCCGCACGGTAGAGGAACTTACAGCCCGTCTGCGTGAGCTCTCGCCCGAAGACCCTGTGCGTTACGACTTTGCCCTATTCGGTGTGGGCGAGGCGGGCGAACAGTTCATCTGCACTCTTGTTGAATGATTCATGATTAAATTTGCTTGCAGCATCGACAATACGGTAGGGGCGGGGTCGGCCCGCCCGATAATATGTAACAATGATGTTTAAGGGGGTGGTATCCCCTAGTACCCTTTAGCTCCCTTAAATCCCTTAATTGATAATAAAAATGGCAAAGATAACCAAAGAAGATGCGTTGAATTATCACGCAGGGAAACGTCCCGGTAAGATTGAGGTCGTTCCCACCAAACCATATTTCACACAAACAGACCTTTCATTGGCATACTCTCCGGGTGTAGCCGAGCCTTGTCTCGAGATTCAGAGCGACCCGCAGAATGCCTATAAATATACCGACAAGGGCAACCTTGTCGCAGTTATCTCCAACGGTACAGCCGTGCTCGGCCTGGGAAACATCGGTGCAGTGGCAGGTAAGCCTGTCATGGAGGGTAAAGGTCTCCTCTTCAAGATTTATGCGGGCATCGACGTGTTCGACATAGAGGTTGACCAGGAGGACCCCGAGAAGTTCATCGAGGCAGTCAAGGCTATCGCCCCCACATTCGGCGGTATCAACCTTGAGGATATAAAGGCACCCGAGTGCTTCGAGATTGAGCGTCGTCTGAAGGCTGAACTCGATATCCCTGTGATGCACGACGACCAGCATGGTACGGCAATCATCTCGGCGGCGGGTCTTCTGAACGCCCTCGAGGTCAACGGCAAGAATATCGCCGATGTCAAAGTCGTCGTGAACGGAGCAGGTGCCGCGGCAATCTCATGTACCAAACTTTATATCTCCCTCGGTGTCAGGAAAGAGAATGTCGTTATGCTCGACAGCCGCGGTGTCATCAGTACAGAGCGCACCAACCTTACCCCCGAGAAGATGGAGTTCGCCACAACACGTACCGACATCCACACCCTCAAGGAGGCTATTGTCGATGCCGATGTGTTCCTCGGTCTCTCAAAGGGTAATGTCCTCACCAAGGATATGGTCCGCTCCATGTCAAAGGACCCTATTGTCTTTGCCCTTGCCAATCCCGAGCCCGAGATTACATACGAGGATGCAATGGAGAGCCGTCCCGACGTCCTCATGAGCACAGGCCGAAGCGACTATCCCAACCAGATAAACAACGTCATCGGTTTCCCGTATATCTTCCGCGGAGCACTCGACGTGGCAGCTACTGCAATCAACGAAGAGATGAAACTTGCTGCTGTGCATGCCATTGCCGACCTTGCAAAGCAACCTGTACCCGAGGTTGTCAACAAGGTATACAAGGTGGGCAACCTCTCGTTCGGGCGCGACTACTTCATACCGAAGCCTGTTGACCCGCGTCTGCTTGTTGAGGTCTCGACAGCTGTAGCCAAGGCTGCTATCGAGAGCGGTGTGGCACGCAAGACAATTACCGATTGGGATGCCTACAAAGAGCAGTTGCTCGAGTTCATGGGACGTAGTTCAAAACTTACACAGCAGATATATGACATGGCACGTACCGAGCCCAAGAGAGTGGTCTTTGCCGAGGGTGCACACCCTTCAATGATGAAGGCTGCCATACAGGCCAAGGAAGAGGGCATATGTCATCCTGTACTTTTGGGTAACGATGAGATTATCGCCAATGTAGCGGCCGAGAATGGCCTGAACCTTGAAGGCGTCGAGGTTGTCAACCTGCGTCATCCTGATGAGCGCGAGCGCCGCGAGCGTTATGCACATATCCTTGCCGACAAGCGTCAGCGCGAGGGTTATACATTCGAGGAAGCCAATGACAAGATGTTCGAGCGCAACTACTTCGGCATGATGATGGTCGAGACAGGCGATGCCGACGCATTCGTGACAGGTCTTTATACAAAGTATTCCAATACCATCAAGGTAGCCAAGGAGGTTATCGGCATGCAGGAGGGTTACAGCACCTTTGCAACAATGCACATCCTCAACTCGAAGAAGGGAACATACTTCGTTGCCGACACGCTCATCAACCGTGCTCCCGAGTTGGGAACACTCATTGACATCGCCCGTCTTGCCGAGAAGTCGGTACGTTTCTTCAACCATGAACCGGTCATTGCCATGGCATCATACTCGAACTTCGGCAGCGACCAGGGCGGCAGCGCCGAGCGCGTGCGCAAGGCGATAGCCTATCTGCACGAGCAGTACCCCGACTGGGTCATCGACGGCGAGATACAGGTCAATGTAGCCATGAACAGCGAGCTTCGCGACAAGAAGTATCCGTTTACCAAGCTCAAGGGCAAGGAAGTCAACACACTGGTGTTCCCCAACCTCAACTCGGCAACATCATCCTACAAGATGCTGCAGGCCCTCAGTCCCGATGTCGAGATTATCGGCCCCATCCAGATGGGATTGAACAAACCAATCCACTTCATCGACTTCGAGAGCTCCGTGCAGGAGATTCTCAATGTGACTGCCGTCGCAGTCATCGACGCAATGGTGAACAAGAGAAAGTAAATTGTTGATTGAAAAACGGCTTCCTGCGACGCAGGAAGCCGTTTTTTTTATTCATTCTCCACAACCGGCAGACTCTTCTTCCAGCGCGCTGCATACGAATCCAGAATTGCGCGGACGCTCTTGCCGATGATGTCGTAATCCTTCTTCTTAAGGTTCGCCAGCGACACGCGTATGCTCCATTCAGGGCCGTCGAAACCGCCGCCGTTGAGCACCACGAGCGACGTTTCCCTAGCCAGACGGAACACCACATCCAACGGGCTGTAGTTCAGCCTTAGCCACTCAATGAAATCCTTGCCGTAGAAACGCTGTGCCCAGACAAGAAGGTCAATCTCGGAGTAGTATCCCGCACGCAACGGGTCGGGCAGCAGAGTGAATCCCATGCTTGTCCACAGCGTCTTCAGCCTCTCCTGTATAATCTCGTGCATCTTCAGTCTGAAGCTGTCGCCTTCGCGCTTGTCAATGATAGAGTAGAGCGCAAACAAGGTCATCTGCATCTGCTGCGGCAACGACAGGCCTGCTGTGTGGTTCAGTGCCACCTGACGGCTGTCGGCCACCATGCGGTCAATGAAACGCATGTTCTCAACGTCGCTTCTTATGCTGCCGTAGCGTTGCTTCAGTTCGGTCTTGCGCTTGCGTGGCAGACGCTCGATGAGCTTGTCGAAGATGTTGTCACGATGCATGGCTATTACCGCCGAGCGCCACCCTGTAGCGCCGAAATACTTAGAGAACGAATATACGCAAATAGTGTTGTGCGGCAGTCTGGCCATAAGTGACTGGAATCCCGGAACATATGTCGCATATACATCATCGGTCACAATCATCAGGTTCGGGTTCCACTTGTTCACAATGTCTACAAGCAGGTCGACCGTCTCCTCGGCCATGGCATAGCTCGGCGGGTTGCTCGGGTTGACAATGAACAGCGCCTTGTACTCAGGGTCGCGCAGCTTGCCAAGCTCCTTGCTGTCATATTGCCACAGATGCATGCCGTCCTCGCTCATCCTTCCCGCGGGAATCTCCGTTACCCTGTAATTGTAGCGGTAGAGCTTGGGAATCTCTATGTACGGAGTGAACACAGGCGTCATCAGTGCAATGGTGTCGCCGCGCTCCAGCAGACGGTTCTGTTGCAGGCTGTCGAATATGTAGCACATGGCAGCGGTGCCGCCCTCGGTGGCGAACAGGTCAATCGTCCCTTGCGGAGGCCTGCCGTCGCACAGCTCCTGTGCGATGTAGTCTTGCACGGCTATCTCGGTGTGCTTGAGAATGCGGTCGGGCACAGGGTACTGGTCGCCTATGACACATTCTGCCCACTCATGCACCATGGCATCGCCGTCAACCGAGTGCTCATCAATCATGTAGCGGAAACACTTCTCGAGGAACTGCGCTGCCGCATCGCTGTGCCGTTCCTTGAGGAACTCGCCCAGGCGTGCAGCAATGCCCTCCTTCTGTGGAATGCCCGCCAATCCCTCGGGGCACTCCCAATCCCTGCGGCACTCCATGAGAGCGAACTGCCCGAGCATGAAGAACGCCTCGCGTGGCAGGGTAGCCACCCAGTTAGGGTTGCCGCGCCCCGCGTTAAGCATTGTGCGCATCATGCGGCGTATGCTCTCATCAGCCATTTCAATCAGTCTGTTCTTCAGCTCAAAAGGACTGATTCTCTCCATCTCCCTTTCAAAGGAGTTTACCTCACTGTGGTCGTTAAGTAATTGTTTCATATAGTTTTTTGGTAAGTTGTTATTAGGTTATATGTATATCCTTTGAACAGTTCTCTCATTCGTGGAGTTGTCATCTCGAGTGAGCATTGCGACGAGAGATCTCTCCTCATTTCAATCGTCGAGATGACAAATCATTTCACTTTTCCGTTTTCCGCTTTCCGTTTTCCACTTTCACCTTTCATCTTTCATCTTTCATCTTTCATCTTTCCGTTCGCCTACATCATCAGCACTATGAACACACCCCACAGAATCAGCAACGTGTTGCCCACGGCGTATGTCACCGTGTAGCCGAGTGCCGGTGTCTCGCTGCCCAGGCTCTCCTGTATTGCACCTATGGCAGCCGTTGTGGTACGCGCTCCCGCACAGCATCCCAAGGCTATGGCTGGGTGGAACTTGAACAGCTTAGTGGCAATGAACAGGCCGAAGAACAATGGCAACGACGTGGCTACTATTCCTGCAAGGAACAACGACAGCCCCGCCTCGCGGAAACCCTCGACAAAGCCCGGTCCCGCCGATATTCCCACAATGGCAATGAATATGTTCAGCCCCATGTTGTTGAACACCCACAGAGCACCCTCGGGAATAGCACCCATGGTAGGATGGTGGGCACGCCACCAGCCGAAGACAAGGCCCGCAATAAGTGCGCCGCCGCTGCTGCTCAGGCTTATGGGTACATTGCCTATGTGCAGCGTCAGTGTGCCTATTATGGCACCTATGAGGATGCCCATCGACAGGAACACCACATCGCTCTCATTGGTAGCAGGGTCGGGGTAACCCACCTCTTTGGCCGCCAGCTGCACCTCTACTTTGCGTCCCACAAGCTCAATCACATCGCCTGTGTCAAGTATAGTTTTCGGTAATACAGGTATGCTCACACCCATGCGCCTGATGCGCTGTATAACAACGCCATGCATGAACGGCTGTGCACGCAGTTCGCTTACCCTCTTGCCGTTGAACGATTTCTCGCGTCGGAAACTCCTGCCCGCCACAGTGCTTTTTATCATCATCACAGGGAAAGCAAGCAGAGTCTCATCCTCAACCTCCTCACCAATCCATTTCTCCTCTCCTATCGTGTACTCATGCCGTCCGCTCAGCACCACCTCATCGCCAAGGTGCAGAATCTCCTTAGGCGTCACATCATCGATAATCCGCTTGCCCTTGCGTATGCGCTCCACGAACAGACGCTTGCCCTGACGCTCGAAGAAGTGCTCCAGGTCGAACACCGAGCGTCCTTTCTTGAACCACTCGTTCTCGACGCAGTAGCAGCGGAACTCCACCTCGCGCCTTGCCTCCATTACGCCCGGCTTGTCGCTCTCGTCCTTGCCCATGCGCGTCTCCAGGTCACGACACGCACTCTTTACCTTCTCTATGCCGCCCAGCATCTTCGGTCCCAATCGTGCCAGAATCCATGCCGACCCTGCGGTACCGAAGATATACGTTACCGCGTATGCCACAGGCATTATGTCAAGCACCTTCTTCTGCTCATCTGCCGGAAGCCCCAGCCCGCGTATCGTATCATCGGCAACACCTATTACCGCACTTATAGTTTGTGAACCCGACAGCAGCCCTGCCGCCTCGCCCACGTTGTAGCCCATTATGGCTGCTATGCCCCAGGTAGAGAACAGGATGAACAGGCACATCAATGCGGCAAAACCCACCTGCGGAAGCCCCTCTTTGCGCAGTCCTGCAAAGAACTGCGGCCCCACCTTGTAACCTATTGCAAACAGGAACAGCAGGAACGCCGTCTGTTTAAGCGCCCCCGTCATGGGAATATCCAGCTGCCCCACAACAACACCCACAAGCAACACGCTTGTGACAATACCCAGGCTGAACCCCTTGATATGTATTCTCCCGACAAGAAAACCCACCCCAAGCACCAGATAAATCGCCAGCTCAGGATGCGAACGAAAAAGGTCAGTAATCCACTCCATAATGAAAAACTTTTATCTCTTGCAAGAAAACACATGTAAAGAGGTAAAAGTTTAAATGTGCAATGTGTAGTGTTTAATGTTTAACGTTTTGTGTGTAACGTGTATTAACAAAGTTAAAAGCACATAAGGCTATCACAATTATAGAGTGATTATGTCGCAGGCATCTATGCGACAGCTTATAGCCCAGGGCTGCAACAACTGAAAAACAAACTTTTTCATTGCTGCACCTCCGGACCATCAGGTACAGGAAATTGCGATTTCCATAGATATCACTCATAATTGAGATAGTAACAGGCACATCCTCATACGAAATCTGGAAGACAAAAATGTGTATAACAGCCCTGAGATTTTCTTTTGTTGACAGCGTTATCTTTTCGCAACCCAAACGGTATGACCTGTGGCCATACAACGTTTGACCTTTTGCTGATGTCGCTGTCGAGTCCTTGTGGACTTCTCTTGTACTTCTGTCTTTACTTTTTCGCATACCGTTGTTAAGTTTTGAATTTGCGGGAAATCGGAGAATTGATGGTTTTAAATTTGCGGGGAATCGGGGAATCACTTCTTAATCAACGGTCACATCCTTGTAATACTTGTTGAAATACCATTTTCAATGCCCCTATCATTCTTATTTCCTACCAATTGCGGTGTATAATCCAAAGAAATTGTTAAATTTGCGGATATAGTAGAATTGGAATTTAGCATAGGTGGTTATGGACGGTCAATTTATAACAAATAAGGAACTAATATTATCTGACATTATCAATTCTATTTTACCTAAATGTGATAATGCATATTTTTTGGTCGGATACTTTTATTTCTCTGGATTTGCAGAATTGTGTGACAAACTCAAAGATGTAAATCTTAAGGTTCTTGTTGGACTTGAAGTTGAACGTAATATAGTCAACAGCATTAAAGAAGTTGAGAACTTTGCGACTACGAACAAAACCCGTGGTCAATTACGTGAAGACTTCTATAAAAGCCTTGTTGATATATTTAATAACACTGATTTCTTTGATTCGGAAGAGCAAATAGAGAAGTTCAAGTTGTTCTTGGAAAAATTAGAGAATGGCACATTAGAAGTTCGTAAAACGCTTGATCCGAACCATGCCAAACTATATCTATTCCAAAACAAAGAAGAGGAAAATATCTGTGGGACATTCCCTGGTACGATGATAACCGGCTCGAGCAACCTTTCTGTAACAGGACTTAAGAATCGCCTGGAATTAAATGTAATTCTTCGTGATAAGCCAAGTTACATTGAGGGCAAAGCTGTATTTGATGAATTGTGGGAAACATCTGTCGCTGTTGTAGATACTGAGCATATAACAGAATTTAAGGAGAAAGTCATCAAGCATATATGGTTTGAAAAACTATACTCGCCATACACTATGTTTGTTCGTGTTCTGCATGAATATTTTAATATTCCAACTGACGAGAATATTTTAACCCCAAGCGATATTACGGATGGTACATATTCCAATCTTAAATATCAAACGGATGCCGTACAATTAGCCCTAAACTCCATAAAAAACCATGAAGGAGTAATAATCTCTGATGTTGTGGGATTGGGTAAGAGTATTATAGCTTCTACTGTCGCTCGCAACCTGCATCTACGCACCATTATAATTTGTCCGCCCCACTTGAAAACGCAATGGGATGAGTATAAGGATGAATTTGGCTTTACAGCATCGGTATTTAGTGCTGGTAAGATTGATGCAGCATTGGAGCATTACAGGCAAATAATGCGTACAGATGAAAAGTTTCTTATCATTGTAGACGAGGCTCATAAATACAAAAACGAGTTTATACAGGATTACAGCACCCTGCATGACTTATGTATGGGTAATAAGGTTATGTTGCTTACAGCAACTCCATTTAATAACCGTCCTGAGGATATTTACTCAATGTTGAAACTCTTCCAGATTCCAAGTAAGTCTACATTAAAGACTGTAGAAAATTTAGGTGCAGCATTTAAGGAGTTGATATCACGTTACAATGATTTGGCAGAAGGACAACGCAAGAACACACTGACCAAAGCTGAAATAAAGGAGGAAGCAGATGCTATTGCAAAAAGTATTCGTTCCATCATTTCGCCTTTAGTAGTACGTCGTTCACGTCTTGATTTGGAAGAGATTCCAGAATATAAGGAAGATTTGAAATGTCAGAAAATAAATCCGGTTATTCCTGAACCTCCTGTACAATTGGGTTATTATTTGGGTGATATTAGAGACCTTTATCTTCGTACACTTAATCTCATCTCGCCTACAGACGAGGAGAAGGATAAAAATCCTGGCACTCACTATTACGAGGGAGCCCGATACAAACCAACAAGATATATAGTTGATGATGAAAAACTGAAAAAAGAGCTCGACAAAGAACTTGAAGAAAAAATGGGTACTGATTTAGGTATGTTGATTGGACGACAAGTCAATGTATCTCTCTTTATGCGTCGTATGCTAGTACGTCGTTATGAAAGTTCTGTCGCTGCGTTCCGTGATTCTCTCAACTCTATGATTGATTCTTCGGAGCATATTCTCAAATGGATTGAGAAACGAGATAAAGTTCCTGTATATAAAAAGGGCACATTGCCTGATGTAGAGGAGTTTTATGAAACAACAGATGATGATCTTAGCGAGGAAATTGCTGAAGCTTTTGAAAAATATCAAGAGCGAGGATTCTTTGAAATTGATATGAAATATATCAAGCGAGACGAATTCTTGTTAGCCATCCGAGCTGATTTACAATTGCTCAAAGATATACGTAGTGAATGGTTTGTAACAAAAGAAGAAAACATTAGAGGCAAGTCTGTTATAACTTACGGAATAAAGTTTGACTACAAACTTGATGCATTCCGTAAATTATTAAAAGAACAGCGTGCAAAAGATCCGTCTCGTAAGATAATCGTCTTTACCGAGTATGCCGATACTGCAAATTATCTCGGAGAGGCATTGGCTGATGATGGATTGGGTATTTTCAAATATACTTCAAAAGAAGCATCTGCTGCTAACAAATCAACCATTCGTGCTAACTTTGATGCTGGTTTGAAACCTCAGTTCCAAAAAGACGACTATCAGATATTGATTGCGACTGACGCTATATCAGAGGGATATAATTTACATCGTGCAGGAACAATATTCAATTACGATATACCGTATAACCCGACAAGAGTTATTCAGCGAATCGGGCGTATCAATCGTATCAACAAAAAGATGTTCGAAAAGCTCTATATCTACAATTATTTCCCTACAGACATAGGAGAGGCAGAAACACGCACTAAACAAATCTCAACCCTTAAGATGGCTATGATTCATGCCATTATGGGTGAAGACACAAAAGCTCTTACCGATGAGGAACAACTGAATGCGTTTTTTAAGGAACGATATCAGGCTGAACTTGCAAAGAGTGAAGAGCGTTCTTGGGATACAAAATATCGCAACCTTTTGAATCAGTTAAAAGGTTCTGATATACATTCACTTGCTCTTCAGATTCCACATCGTGCAAGAACAGGTAGAGAAGTAGAAAAACCATGCAAAGGTGTGTTATTGTTTGGTAAAAAAGGTAATGACTTTGTATTTAAAATAGGAGACAACACCGAGAATGCCCCGATGATGCTTACATCAGAACAAGCGTTGAACCTATTCGAGGCTGTAGAAACCGAAGAAACTGTTGCTGTAGATAAGCAGTTCGATAAACTATACCAACATGTAAAGACGCATCTCTACCGCAGTATTGCTAAGGATGAGAATGAAAAATCTCGTCTTGAAGCTGTTGATAAACTAAAGTTATGGGGTAAGACTAAAGTTTTACCTAAGGATTACCTTACAGATCTACTTTTGATAATACAGAACGATGGCTTAACAGGAGAGGAGGTTCGCTTTATAAATAAGCAAACAAGCAAAACTGCCAACAAGGTGCTGGAAAAGATTACACAAGATTATCTTAACCGCATTGTAGAGAAAATGAATAAGGTAGAAGAGGGAGATGAAACTCTAATCCTTGCAGAACAAATTAAATAATTAAGAATATGGAATTTAATAAAAGATATAGCCGTTCAGAGTTTATTAACTTTTTGCAACATAAGTTCTTGCCTGAAGATTTTGTAGCAGAAACTACAGTCATAGATATAGAAAGACAAACAAAGTATATTCGCAGTGTAAATAAGTTAGGTTCAAGCGAATCATTGGATTTAGTTGTTTATGAGATTCGTCATACTTCTACTCATGATGCTCGCGTTGGGTTATCGAAAGAGGCATTCCGCTTCCTTGCCGATGAGTGGGAGAGCAAGGCTTTGGTATTATTCGTTCCTGAAGGTAATGATACTAACTACAGATTTTCACTGATTACCATTGACTTGAACGAAACGGAAGAGGGCAAACAACAAAGGGTATATTCTAATCCTCGCCGTTATTCCTATTATCTGGGAGAAGGAATTGCCTATTATACTCCGAATAAGTATCTAAATGAACTTGGTCGAGTATCTGACACTCAGGATTTGCACAATCGTTTCTCTGTGGAGGTACTTACGAAGGCATTTTATCAGGAACTTTCAGACTGGCATGCTTGGGCTATTAAAGAAATACGCTTTCCCAATGATATAAACAATGATAATGACGATGCAAAGTTTAATCATGAGGGTGCAATTAGATTGATTACCCGTCTTATCTTTGTTTGGTTTTTGAAGCAACGCCATCTGATACCAGAAGAGTTCTTTGATGAAAAATACATTTCGGATAATCTCATAGATGGATTTAATCCTCATGCGATGGCTGACCTATTCGGCAAATCAAAGGAGAGTAAGTACTATAAAGCTATTCTGCAGAATCTTTTCTTTGCAATGCTTAATAGCCCTATAACACCTGAGGGCAAGGATACTCTTACTGAGCGTCATTTTAGGAAAGGTCGTGGTGACTTCGACAACAACAAGTTGATGCGCTATGAGAATATGTTTAAGAATCCTCAACTTTTTGTTGATCTTGCTAATCGCACAGTCCCATTCCTCAACGGTGGTTTGTTTGACTGTCTGGATGAGAAAGATAA
>JAGBFX010000059.1 GCA_017936265.1 Bacteroidaceae bacterium
TCGGTGAGTTCATTAGTGTAACAATGAACGAACCAATGCTCTTTTGTTTTGTTATCGGCGAGTTTTGCAGCAACAGGTCAAACGTAGCATAGCCGTAGGTTATGCCGTTTGGGTTGCGAAAAGCAAAACGAGTCAATGACAGTGCAAATATAGAATGACAAAACTCATCCGCCCTAACGGGCACCTCCTCCTATGAACAGAGGAGAAACAACCACGGACAAGTCCAATGACTGAGAGGTCTTTAAGGGAATACTATCTCGAATCGTGTGAGGCCGTCATTGCCTGTCAACAGGGAAAAACGGCAATTATGCTTCAGCAGAATTTCCCTCACGAACATAAGGCCCAAGCCCTGACCGTTGGCCTTCGTGGAAAAAAACGGCGAGAAGAGACGCTCTTTGTCATCGGGCGAGATACCTGCTCCATTGTCCGTTATCACAATACGCGCAGGAGAAGCCGCTGTCTCAACAACAATCTTTCCGTTCTCACCTATGCTCTCGATTGAGTTCTTCATGATATTCAGCATAACCTGTTCAAAGAGGGTTATATCGGCCTGCACATGCGGTGCCTCGGCAGCAAGCGATGTCTCAAGGGTTATGTTACGCTCGCTGCACATATTCCTCATGAAGTATATGCATTGGGTAACACAATCGTTCAGCGGTATTGCACGCAGCTGCGGGGAGGGAATCTTGACCACGTTGGCAAAGTCGCCGATGAAACGGCTCATCTTGTAACCTCGTTCCTCGCACACCTTGATGAGGGTGCGTACATCCTGTATGTCATCGGCAATGCTCTCTGCCGTTGTACTTGACAATACGTCATCCAGTGACCCGAGGGCCGACACCATGCCTGCCACAGAGTTGTTTACCTCATGGGCAATCATACGTATTACCTTTTCGTAGGCACTCTTCTCGGCCTTGAAGATTTCATCGGTCATTGCCTCAATTACGATAAACGGACGCCTAAAGCCCTTGCTCATGAACGAGAGACGCGAGCAGCTGTAGATTGCAGCACCATTGACTCTTATAGTCCTTCTCTCGCCGTCGCCGAGACTCAGGATGTCGCCAGCCAAGGGCGAGGGAAGCGAGTGCAGCCCGCACCCCGTGCACTCATCATCCACCTCAAGGAAACGCCTTGCCGAGGTGTTCATCAGCGTTATACGGTTATCAAAGTCAAGCAGTATCACACCCATCGGCGACTCCTCGATGAGCAACGAGAGGAAACCGTTCTGTTCCAAGAGTGTCAGACGCTCCTCTTTTATCCTGTCCATAAGACGGTTGAACAGCAGCACTATCCTGTCGGCCTCCATCTGCCCCACGGGCGAAAGACGGCTGCTGAAATCCTGTGCCGAAAGCAGGTCCATGCCATCGGCAATGGTGTCAAGCGGTTTCAGCACCCTCCTGTAAAAGAAGATGAGGAACAATACCGCAACTACCGCAAGCACATTGGCAATGTACATGAGAGCACCGCCCTCCCCAGCCGAAAAGAAGAGAAGAAGCAGTGTCGGCACAATCACAAGCAATGCAAGTATGATGAACAGATAGCGCAGTCTCATAGGTTATCAATATTTCAGTCCATACTTCTCCATGCGGCGATAGAGCGACTGGCGACTTATGCCAAGGGCAAGCGCCACTTGTGTAAGATTACCGCCATACTTGTTTATGGCGGCTTTTATCGAGAGTTTCTCTACCTCATCGAGCGTAAGTCCCTGCGTACTTGCCTCATCTTCACAGACAGCATCGCCATTGTACTGGGCCTCAAAGTCGGCAGGCGACAGACGGCTGTTGCCGTTGATAAGAATTGTACGCTCTACAAGATTCTTGAGTTCACGCACGTTGCCCATGAAAGGCAACGATGCAAGGTAACCGAGCGTGTCGGGGGCAAACTCCACCGGCTGCAGACTATTGAGCGACGTATATGAGGCGGCAAAGTGACGCACAAGAAGCGGTATATCCTCCCTGCGCTCGCGCAGGGGCGGCAGATGAAGAGGAATGAGGTTTATGCGGTAGAAGAGGTCCTCGCGGAATGTGCCCTCTCGCACCATCTGTTGCAGATTGCGGTTTGTGGCACACACCACACGGACATCCACATTACGCGGTTTGCTGTCGCCGAGTACCTCAAAGGTACGGTCCTGCAACACACGCAACAGTTTCACCTGACAGGCAAGGTCAAGTTCTCCAATCTCATCAAGGAATATTGTGCCGCCGTCGGCCATTGCAAAGCGTCCTACCCTGTCGGCAGAGGCATCGGTAAAGGCACCGCGTTTGTGCCCGAACATCTCACTTTCAAAGAGCGACTGCGATATCCCGCCGAGGTTTACCTTTACAAACGGTTTCCCGTTCCTGCGGCTGTTACGGTGCAGGGCCTCCGCAATCAGTTCCTTACCTGTGCCGCTCTCGCCCGTTATCAGCACCGACGCATTGGTCTTTGCCACACGCTCCACTGTAGCAAGTATATCCTTCAGTGCCTTGCTCCGCCCCACTATGCCGCATGCATCGAACGCCGTATCTTCCTTTTCCTCACTGACAGCCGGGGCTTTCCTTGTGAGTTCAAGAGCCGTCTCAATCCTTTGCATAAGAGCCATGTTGTTCCATGGTTTTGTCACAAAATCGAACGCCCCGGCCTGCATGCCCTTGACGGCAAGGTCAATGCTTCCCCAAGCAGTCATGAGGATGACCGGGACCTGAGGGCAGAAGACCTTGACCTGACGCAACAGCATAATGCCCTCTTCTCCGTCGGTTGAGAGGGAGTAGTTCATATCCATGAGTATAAGGTGCGGTTCACGTGCGCGCACTACCTGTATGGCCTCGGCCGGCGATGAAGCGACCTCTACCTCATACTTTGCACGGCGCAACATGAATGAGAGAGAAGTCCTGACAGCCTCATTATCATCGATTACCAATATCATATCGCATAACTTCTTATGTCTGCGAAGATAACCCTTTAATCAAGAATATTAAAATATGGCGCCATTTTTTAAGAGTAATTAGAGAACAGGGGCAAAAGAGCACGCAAAAGCGGACAGGGTGTCCGTAAACGGACACCCTGTAAAATGCATAAAACATTGATTATAACAGACTTAAAAGTTTGGCACAGATTTTGATAGTATTCCGGTAAAGAACATAAAAGACCTAAAAAAAACGGGACAGATGGACAAGCCGATACCAAAGAAAGAGAGAAATCTGCGTATGCTCAAGAGCGTTGGCAAGATTATCGCCTGCATTGCACTGCTGGGCGCCGTGATAATATCCATTATTGAGATATCACGCGCAAGGATAAGCGAAGAGTCACTCTCCTTTGCCACCATAGACAAAGGGACAATAGAGACCACCATCAGCGCAAGCGGCAACGTGCTCTCATCGTCGGAGCTTATGATAAATGCGCCCATAAGCAGCCGTATAATTGATGTCTTCTGCAAGAACGGCGACTCCATTTCCGCAGGGACAAGGCTGCTGCAGCTCGACCTGAAGGAAACCGAGACCGAATATCAGAAACTGCTTGATGAGAAAGAGATAAGACAACAGCAACTGCTGCAACAGAAGCTCAATGATGAGACATACCTTGCCAACATGCAGACAAACATCGAGATTAGCCAGATGGAGTTCAACCGTCTGCAGTCGGAACTGCTCAACGAGCGTCACCTCGACAGCATAGGCTCGGGCACCACAGAGAAGGTGCGCCAATGCGAGATGGCAGTGACCACGGCACGCCTGAAGCTGGAGCAGAGCCAGGAACAGCTGCGCCGCGAGAGGGAGATACGCCAGTCGGGCCTACGGGTGAGCGAACTGCAGTTCAACATATTCCTTGAGCAGCTTGAGGCCAGCCGCAAACGTCTTGACGAGGCGTATATGCCCGCCCCGCAGAGCGGCACCGTCACCTTCATAAACGACAGCAAGGGCGCGCTGGTGTCGGCAGGCAGCCACATTGCGACCCTCTCGGACCTCTCCTCATTCAAGATAAACGCACAGGTGGGCGAGAACCTTGCCGAAAACCTTGAGACAGGCAAGGATGTCATCGTAAAGATTGGCAAGGAGACACTCAAGGGCAAGATAAGCAATATCGGGGCCAAGAGCGAGGGCGGCAACATCGCCTTTGACATCTCCCTTGAAGAGCCTTCACACCCCAAGCTGCGTCATGGCCTGCGCGCCGATGTGTATATCCTGCACCGCATACGCGAGGATGTGCTACGCATAAAGAACGGCAGTTTCTACAAGGGAGCAGGCGAATACAGCATGTTTGTGAAAGAGGGTGACATGATTGTACGCCGCACAGTGCAGCTGGGCAACAGCAACTACAATTATGTTGAAGTGACCGAAGGACTCGCCTTGGGTGACAAGGTAGTCGTTAACGACATGGATAGCTATAAAGGCAGGAGAGAAATCAAGTTGAAGTAGTTAAAAAGCTCCCATTTTTTTCATAGGAGAGACATTGGGTATAATTTTGAAGAGACAACACCACATAATGGATAAAACAAGATGATAAGGAACTACATTACACAAGCAATAACAATGATGCGGCAGCACAAGCTGTTCAGCGGCATCTACATAGGCGGCACGGCAATATCCCTTGCCCTTGCAATGGCACTCTTCATTGCATTCAACGTGCAGCTGGCGCCTGCCTACCCCGAATATTGCCGCGACAGGCTCATATATTTCCCCACAGTCGTATGCGACGACTTCACAGGCGGCCCATACGAACATTTGAGGACAGGAGGAGAACTGCCCGATGAGTTCATTCCTTATGCAGAAGATATTGAAGGGATAAAGCACCTTTCGGTTACCCGCAGAATGTCAATAAACCAGACCCGTGTAGACGGGCAGTGGCTGGAGGATGCGAGCTTCTACTGCTCATGTGTCGATGAGAAATTCTGGGAAATATTTGACTTCAATTTCATCCATGGCACACCTTTCGGCAAGGATGAGCTCCACGACGCAAAAATAATCATCACCGCATCAACGGCCAACACTCTTTTTGCCCGCACAGACGTTGTAGGGAAGAGAGTGACTTTCAACCTGGACGGTAAAGGGAACTCTACCGAGATGAAAGAGTTTACCATCACCGGAGTGGTAGAGGATGCCCATGAATGCATGACATATACTACAAAAGAGGTATTCTTCACGCTATACACGAACAATAACAAGCATAACCATATTGATACGCCATTTGAGTTCATCGGGCAGAACCAGATCATCATAGAGGCAGAAGATATGGGTTCAGTTGAACGCGTCAAGAAGGAGCTTGATGAGAGGTACGCACGCTACAGCAACGAAGTCGTTAACCGCCACAACTACAAGGATTTCAAATACACAGCCCATATATACTCGCATTGGCAGAATGTCTTCAACTGCGAACCCGGTGACACGGTGTGGGATGTATTCAAGAACTACTTTTATGTATTCCTTGCGCTGCTGTTCATACCCGCGCTGAACCTTAGCGGAATGATTTCATCGCGCATGAAGAGCCGCCTTAGCGAGATTGGCGTCCGCAAGGCATACGGCGCCACAAGTGCCCGAATCCTGTGGCAAGTGTTATGGGAGAACCTCTTCCTGACGTTCCTGGGCGCGCTTATAGGACTCGTGCTCTCATATTTGCTTTCCGACCTCTTCATTAAGGAAATCATTGCCATGCACCAAGGATGGATAGATGAGTGCGAATACAGCGCCGCCCTGCTCTACTCGCCACGTGTGTTTGTGACAACGCTGCTACTCTGCTTTGTACTCAACATAGTATCGGCACTGTTGCCGGCCGTGATTGCGCTGAGGAAAAATATTGTACACTCGCTTTACAACAAACGCTAAATATCGCACGATGATAATAAGAACAGTAAAACAATTATGGAAGGAGAGAGGCGACAATGTGTGGCTCTTTGCCGAACTTGTGATAATTGCCATATTCCTGTGGCAGGCTATCGACCCGTTGTACACCCTGAACAGAGTCAAGAACATCCCCAAAGGATTCAATCCCGAGAATATCTGCCGTGTATATATACACAAATATTACAAATCGGACAAGGAGTATGATGCGAGCGTTGATGAGAGCTGTGAGACACAATACGCGTCCATTACATCAATCTTCAACAACATTGTATCATTGCCCGAGATCGAGAGTTACTACGGCGGGTTCGGTATACCATATGATGGAATCTTAACAACTATTCATTTATACTACAACGAGAACGGAGAAGAAGACAATGGGGAAGGGAGAAAGGAGATTGAGCCTTACTACTATCCAGTGGACAGAGGAGAGTTTTTCCAAGTTCTTCATATAAAAGATATAAAAACAGGGCAATACCCTGCACAGCCCCAAAAAGGGGAGATACAATTATCACGCTCGGCAGCCATGGAACTTTTCGGCACCACAGACTGCATAGGACGGGAGGTTGAAAATGAACACGGAATACGTAAACTGAAGATAACAGGAGTCTATGAGGATTTCCAGACAAACCCATATATGATACCGGAACCGACTGTTGTGGCCAATTATGCAGATAATCCACCTGAATTTATATATCTGAGGCTGAAGGAGGGCGTTGACCGGGATAGCTTCATAAAGCGGTTCAACGAGGAGCTGCGGCCCACATTAAGGGTGGGGAACCGCTATGCAGGCACCATGGTCGACCTTGAATTTGTAATAGAAGAGAATATGTACAACGTGACTCATGAGAGCAAGAACCGCTTCCAGCTTTTCATCTCGTTCTTTGCGCTGTTCTGCGCTTTCCTGGGCATTGTGAGCACATTCTGGATACGTACCAACGACCGCAGGGGCGAGATTGGCATAATGCGCAGCGTGGGAGCCAGCCGCCGTCGCATAATAGGGCAATTAGTGACCGAGGCGCTGCTGCTGGTAACAATGGCATTTGCCGTTGCACTGCCATTGATAGCCCACCTCGTTATTGCCAACGACTTTGCACAACCTACAAACAGTATTACAAACGAGCAGCTTGCCCGGTACAGCGAAGCATTTGCCACGGCACCGCGCTTTGCGGTGATAACAGTGATTACATACCTGATAATTGCGGCAACGGCAGCAGCTGCGGCAATTATCCCCGCGGCAAGAGCCTGCAAGACAGGCATTGCCGATGCACTACACGAAGAATAAAACAACAATAAAATGATAAGGAACTACATTACCCAAGCAATTACAATGATGCGGCAGCACAAGCTGTTCACCGGCATATACATTGCAGGCACAGCACTTGCCATATCATTTACTATGGTGCTGTTTATCCTCTATTACATAAAAATTGCACCAATCTACCCCGAGTATAACCGCCCGCGCACTATGGTGCTCGACTACATATCTATGAAGCTCGACAACACCACTTGGGAAGTTTACACAGGAGGCTACCCCGGTTTCAACACACTGCGCCTCATAAAGGAACTGCCAAGCTGCGACAAAGCCTGCCTTGTGGTAAGAGACGAAGAGAGGAATGTGCCGTTTTCGGCTACAGGCGATGGCCTCGGTATGGAAACTGCGGTTTTAGGGCTTAATGTGAGCGATGAATTTTGGCAGATATTCGATTTTGAGTTTATAGCCGGTGCACCAATGCTCACAAATGGAGAAAAACTAACCGCAGATGAGGGTATGTGCGTGATATCGGAGAGTTTTGCAAAAAAACTCTATGGCACTACCGATGTGGTGGGCAGGGATTTATATATTCGCGCACTCAAAGCAGGCAGAATATGCGGTGTGGTTAAAGATGTGTCGGGTGTGATGAGTGCCACCGCTGCCGATATATATATGCCCTTGCAAAATTTTGAAGAGGGGGAGAGCCTTACCGGTTATTACGGTGGCGAGCAAATGTTTATCACCACTGACAATCCCGAATCGCTCAAGAGCGAGGTGGCCGACCTTGTGGCACGTTACGACCAAGCCGATTTGGAAAATAAGGATTACGAACTGTACGGGCAGCCCCACAGCTACACACACTATGCATTGGGCAACTACTCATTCAAGATGGATGACCTCGAAAACAATGTATGGGATATTGTGAAACGCCTCCTTTTTCTGCTCGTTATACCGGCGTTGAACCTATGCGCGCTCATTTCGTCGCGAATGGATGAGAGAATTGCAGAATTCGGCGTGCGCAAGGCATACGGTGCAAGCAGTTGGCAATTAGTGAAACAGATTCTTTGCGAAAACCTTTTTCTAACCTGTGTGGGAGGCCTTGCTGGCATTGTGATATCATATATAGTTGTGTGCAATGCCAACGATTGGATATTCCAGGTAATAAGCATAGCCCCTAACATAGATAGCGGGTATGGGCAATACATAACACCCGAAATGCTCTTTAACATACCGCTTGTATTGACCATATTCCTGCTGTGCGTGGTGCTCAACCTTATATCGGCACTTGTGCCTGCGCTGTGGGCACTTAAGAACCCTATAGTATATTCATTAAACAGTAAGAGATAAAGAATGATTACAACAATTATAAAACAGCTGTGGAACAAACGCCGTGCCAATGCGTGGATATTCATAGAACTTGTGTTGGCGGCATATTTCCTGTGGAGTGTTACGGACAGCCTCTATTTCTACACCGGCAACTACCTTACCCCCGACGGACACACCGCTCACGAGTGTTATGTGGTGGACGTGGATTATGGTATAATATTAGGTGAGGGTGATACCTACATCAGGCAGACTCCTGAAATGCGCCGTGCCAACTACATAGATATTGTGAAGGCCGTGCGCAGCCTGCCCGAGGTTGCCCACTACTGCATAGCAGCAAAGAACTCGATACCCGGCAGCAGTTTCAGCACCGACAAGGGAGCATTGGAGCTCAAGAGCGAGCTTGCCGACTGGATAACCTTTGTTTCACTGCCCGAGTTGGGCGACGAGCAACCCTTTGCCACCTTTGGAATAGAAGATGCTGCAACAGGGGAAACCATTGTTTTGCCCCCGGCAAGAGGAAACAACGATATATACGTATCGGAGGAGTATGCAAAAGCCCTCTATGGCACTGCGCAGGTAAAAGGGAGAGAGGTGGAATTCGGTTCAAAGCACATAATAGCAGGAGTATATAAGGACTACAAGACAAGCAACAAATATTACACCCCATTGGAGCACTCCGTCATTACGTTTACACCCGAAATGAGTACTGCGGGCGATGCCTATCAGGACATTGAAGACAGATATCACTTGGTCATAAGACTTAAGGAGGGGGTTAATCGCGCTGCATTTGAGAAACGCTTTAACGAGGAGATTGCCCCCACCCTGCGCTATGGTTATTTCCGTTGCCACGGAATAAAAAAGGTGAGCGATATACAAAATGAGCTTATGAAAATGACCGGTGGCGAGGGGGATATGAAGATGAACATTGCGCTGTCGCTCTTTGCACTTGGCTGCGTGTTCCTTGGTATGGTTGGTTGCTTCTGGATAAGGGCAAATGCCCGTCGCAGCGAGGTGGCCCTTATGCGTAGCGTAGGAGCAAGCCGCAAAAGGGTTATTGCGCAGTTCCTTGCCGAGGCTGCCATACTTGTAACGCTTGCCTATATTGTGGTGGCGCCGTTCCTCATTGAAACAGCCAAAGAGTCGTTGTACTACGACAAGGCGTATGAGATGGGATATATCATAAGTTTTTACCTTGAGAAGATTCCCCATTTCATTATGCACACAGGGTGCAACTACATAATAATACTCTCCACCGCACTCATTGGAACATTTATAGCGGTGAACAAGGTAATAGGGCAGTCCCCTGCCGAGGCACTGAAAGATTAAGAAACCAATAAAATATAAACATTATGATTAAACTGACAGGAATCAACAAAATTTATCGTACAGACACCATTGAGACACAGGCTCTGGAGAATGTGAACATCGAGGTAAAGAAAGGAGAGTTCGTAAGCATCATGGGCCCTTCGGGTTGTGGAAAATCCACTCTGCTCAATATCATAGGACTGCTTGATGAGCCCACAGCCGGAACTGTGGAGATTGCAGGATGCGACACCACAGGAATGAAGGACAAGGAGATGGCTGAGTTCCGTAACCGTACACTCGGTTTCGTGTTCCAGAGTTTCCACCTGATAGGTTCGCTCAATGTCATTGACAATGTGGAGCTGCCGTTGCTGTACCGCGGTGTAAAGCGCAGCGAACGTCGCCGGCTTGCCAAGGAGATGCTTGAGCGCGTGGGGCTGAGCCACAGGATGTACCACATGCCGTCGCAGCTGTCGGGCGGACAGTGCCAGCGCGTTGCCATTGCACGTGCCATAATAGGCAATCCCGAGATTATCCTTGCCGATGAGCCTACCGGTAACCTCGACTCGAAGATGGGAGCGGAGATTATGGAGATTCTGCACAAGCTGAACAAGGAGGACGGGCGCACGATAGTGATGGTGACCCACAACGAGGAGCAGGCAAAGCAGACCTCACGCACAATACGTTTCTTCGACGGCCGTCAGGTGGAATAGAAATTTTTCTTTATAACGTAGCAGGGGCGCGCCGGTAAAAGGGCGCCTTTGCATTATAACAACTAATACGCTAAAGAGACTATCATGAGGAGAGTGCTATATATAACCATGCTATGCATAGTCCTGTCGCAGGCAGGACATGCCAATGACACGTTGCGCCTTACACTTGATGACGCAATAGTGATGTCACGCACACGCAGCCTTGATGCCGCCGTTGCTCTTGATGAGCTGCGCTCTGCCTACTGGCAGTACCGCAGCCACAAGGCCGACCTGTTGCCCGAGGTGAGCCTCAACGCCACACTGCCCTACCTGAGCCGCAGCTACAACAGCTACCAGAACAGCGACGGCTCATACACATTCGTGCGCAACAACTACCTTCAGATGAACGGCAGGATAAACATCAGACAGAATATATGGCTTACCGGCGGAACGGTATCGCTGAGCAGCTCACTCGACTACCTAAAGACACTCACCGGCGACAGGAACGAGCGTTATATGAGCACCCCGGTAACACTGAGCCTCAGCCAGCCGCTCTTCGGAGTCAACTACCTCAAGTGGAACCGCCGCATTGAGCCTGTGCGCTATGCCGAGGCAAAGGCCGAGTTCCTGAGCCGCACCGAGGAGCTGACGATGGATTGTATAAACCGTTTCTTCGGGCTGCTGATAGCCATTGAGAATGTGAATATCGCGCGGCAGAACCTGCATAACGCCAGGATGCTCTACGATGTCGCACTGACAAAGCGCGAGATGGGAAAGATAAGCAAGAACGATGTGTTGCAGCTGCGTCTGAACGTGCTCAATGCAGAGTCGGACCTCACAAGCTACGAGAGCTCGATGCGCAGCGCGCAATTCACACTGTGCACCTTCCTCAACATAGATGACGCGACCGAGATAATCCCGATACTGCCGACCGACATCACGAACATGAACCTTGCATACAGCGATGTGCTTGACAGGTCACTGGCCAACAACCCGCTGATGAAAAATATCGAACGCCGCCTGTTGCAGGCCGACTACAACGTGGCAAGTGCCAAGGGCAACATGAGGCAGATAAACCTGACGGCACAGATAGGCTACAGCGGCACAGACAAGGATTTGAACACCGCATACAACCGTCTCAACAACAACCAGATTGTGAACGTGGGCGTGAGCATACCCATCCTCGACTGGGGCAAGCGCCGCGGCAACGTCAAGATGGCCGAGAGCAACAGGGAGATAACGAAGAACAGAGTAAAACAGGAGATGCGCAATTTCAAGAACGACCTCTTTGTACTTGTGGAGCAGTTCAACAACCAGCAGAGACAGCTTGAGATAGCCGGAGAGGCCGACCGCATTGCCCAGCAGCGTTACAACACAAACATGGAGACATTCCTTATTGGAAAGATAAGCACTCTTGACCTCAATGACGCACAGGTAAGCAAGGACCAGGCCCGCCGTAGCCACATATACGAGTTGCAGAACTACTGGTACTACTATTACAAGATAAGGAGCATTACCCTGTGGGACTTCAACAACAACTGCGACATCGATGCCGATTTTGACAAGCTGATGGAGCAGTAAGAATTAAAGGCAAAAGTGTTCCTCATTTAAAAGAGGATGACTCAAAAGTCATTTTTCAAGGAATGCAATTCCCGTTAGAGTGTGCTCTAGCGGGGATTGCTCGTTCAAAAATATGGCTTTTGGGTCAGCCCCTTTGTAACAAAGTACTGAGGGGTTAAGAACACAGCAGCAATGTCATAATGAACAGGATTTCTAAGCCGTAGCACGTGTCATGCTGGAGCGGAGCGAAGCATCTAAAAAACAATGAACCTGTCCCGACAGAGCAATACGTCCACAGAGATTTTTTCGGGCAAAGCCCTCAACAACACGTCTCACATACGTTCGAAATGACCGGTTCGCGGTTTGAACGGGTTTATATCGAACTGACGTTATTTAGCCTCCTCTTTTTTGCAAAATAAAGTGAAACATAAAAAGATTTACACCAATAACTATTGACATCGGCTTCTTCGTTTTGTATATTCGCCTTACGGCTGATATATTTAGGCACTCGCTGTGAAAACTATTCAAGTAAGCTTGATATTTCTCGCTCGTTTCTTCCTATATTTGCTTTTGAAAGTGGACTCAAAGTGGCAAATCAGCAACCTTGCAGAAAAGGTCATACTATAATTTTGCATTCTAATTTTAAAGTGCAATAATTATGGGTAACTTTTTTAACAACGGCCAGAGAATGCCAAATATTTTTGAGAGAGCAAGAGCGTATGAAGACGGTAATGAAGGCTGTGTTCAACAACAAAGGCCAAAAACAAATGTTGTGGTAAACAGCACCAGAGAGTGGTATGGAAAGAATAGTACGGTTAGCACTTTTATTGCAACAGCATACGATGAACAAGGCAATAAGATTGATTCAATGAAGGGCTATCTTTTAGAACCGCATGTTAATTACGATAGTGCCAAGATTGCAAACAGTGATAAAGCAATTATGTACGGAACATATAATGTTGTTTCCAAAGCTGAACTTGAAAAGAGAATTAATAAACAACGAAGAGAAAGGGGAGAAAAGGATGTAAATCTTAGGTTTGACTGGTATGTAGATAACGTACCGGGGCGAAGTGGAATCGCTATTCATGGAGGCAAAAATGGAGATCACACCTCGGGCTGTCTATTACCGGGCGACACTCTTGAATACAATGAAGACGCCCAAGATTATACAATAAAAAACTCTCCGTTAAAAAAGAATGAACTTTTTAATTTCTTCAAACAATATGGAGGAAATGGAATTAAGATAAATATTGATTTCAAATAATTAGAAGTTGTTCAAATTTTTATCTGTTGCTTTGCGAAATAATGGCTTCCAATGTAAGAAAAACTTTTATTATAAATTTAATACAGTTTCTAAATACATGAACAAAACTTTTATAGCCAGCACGCCACTTTACATCTTTGTTCTTATTTTATTTTCTTGCAGCGACAAGAAAATAGATGAACCCATTATGCGCTCATCTGAAATTGTTACTTTGCACGGAACAAGTTTTTTAAAAGGCAAAGTATCTTCTATCGTTTATGATGATGAACAAGGGTATGATTCAACATTGTTTGTGTACAATAATAAACAGCATCTTGTGAAGACTATTTATTACACGAACGAAGAGGAAAATGGCTACTGTAAATACGATTATAATGGTTCCAACAGAATAGATCTGCATTACTACGATAGCAACCAAAAGGAGACATCTTATAGTATTGTTGAATTTGATGACAACAAAAATGTAACCCTGTACCGAGATTATGGCTATATATATCCTGATACCACCAAAATGTTTTTGTTGTATATGATGCAGAATTCTTACAACGAAAACAATCGATTAGACAATTCTTTTGAATACCATTGCGATGGAATACCGCCATACAAATATCATTATAACTACAATGATGATGGAACAGAAACAGAGGAGTGCCATTTGGCTGTAACCGGCGAAATTTACTCAATCACAAAAAGGGAAAGGGATAAAAATGGAAATGTTATAGAAGAAAGTGAGAACTTTCCATGGGACAGCGGCGACTGGACAAATATAAAAATAAGATACAAGTACGATAATCAGGGTAATTGGATTGAACGTTGGATTATGGATGAAGACCCAGAAAACTACCGTAACAAACACTCAAAAAGAAGAATACACTACTTGAGCGAATAGTCTTTATTTTAGTCGCTTGATGCAGACGCCCCTAACTATCTGCAAACATTATTACACGACACAATGCAAGAAAAGAATGATGTATTCATTCATTGTTTATCAAAAATAGAAAAGGGGCACCAAATGCAATTCTGGCAATTCTTTTGGTCGAA